>JAFATA010000069.1 GCA_019244165.1 Pseudonocardiales bacterium
ACGCGGGCCCTGACGCGGGCCCTGACGCGGGCCCTGACGCGGGCCCTGACGCGGGCCCTGACGCGGGCCCTGACGCGGGCCCTGACGCGGGCCCTGACGCGGGCCCTGACGCGGGCCCAGAAGCGGACACTGCCGCATCGTCGTCTCACTCACGACTATCCCGTCCTCGTGCGACCCTCCGGGCCGTGCTGGTCATGGTCGACGAGGTCGTAGCGCACCGCATAGGCGGCAGCCTCGAGCCGGGAGTGCACTCCGAGTTTGGTCAGCAAAGCCTGTACGTGAGACCGCACGGTGGTCGTCGAGACGCCGAGCCGCAACGTCATCGCCGGGGTATCGAGCCCCTCGACGAGCAAGGAGAGGCATTCTCGCTCGCGGGCTGTCAGGTGGGCAGCGAGCCGATGTGCTTCGGAGAGGTCGGACCGTATGCTGGTCGCCCGGGGTGCCTCTTGCACGACCGCACCACCGATGACCCGCTCCAGCGTGTGGACCAGCTTGCGGACGCCCCACGTCTTGGGCACGTAGCCGGCGGCCCCCAACCGGATGGCCTGGCGCATCGCGTCGGGATCACCGTCGGCCGCGAGGATCAGTATCCGGGTCTCCGGGCTTACCGCGATAATGCGGCAGATCGCGGTAAGCCCGTCGCCATCGGAGAAACGCCGACCCATGAGGCAGATATCGGGCCGATGATGGCGGATCGCCTCGATCGTTCCGGTGAGGCTTCGGGCGACCGCTGATACTCGGAACCCCTGCCTAACTAGTACCGAGACCAGTGATTCCACGAACACCGTGTGGTCATCGCCGAGCACGATGCTGGTCATGTCAGATCGACCGGATCGGTGAGAATCTGTCCGTATCTCAGCGGTCGCCAATATCCCCACCTCGCCGTTGTGTTTCGGCCGTTACATTTCGAAGAACGGATAAGCGATTGGCTTCCTCTAGCATACAGCGCGCCCTGGTAAATTGATTACCGAGATCGCTGAACACGACACGTACTATGCTCTTCAAGGACTACCAACCTCCTCGCCGCTGCCCGCACGGCGCTACCAACCCTGGGCGGTCGAGCACGAGGCCGGTCGGTATCCTGGTGCGACGGCCCCCGTGCGCCGGCCACCTCCTGGACAGGGGCCTGTTCTGCGTCGATCATGTCTGCACCTGAAAGGTCCACCACGGTGCCTGTAGCGACTGCGCTACCGACCACATCCGCTCACTTGTCCGGCCTGCTCGAGGCGGTCCTGCCGGAACCTTCGCTGCGGGAGCTTCTCGGCCGGGCGGGTTACCCTGAGCTGCAGATGCACGGGCCGCCAGCGACCCGACCGCTGGTCGTGGCTGCGCTGGCCCGCGCAGGGCATCCGGTGCTGGCCATCACCGCCACTGATCGGGAAGCCGGTGAGCTGACCGCTGAGCTGGCCGACGTGCTGGGCACCGAGGTGGTCGCTGAGCTGCCTTCCTGGGAGACGCTGCCGCACGAGCGGCTCTCCCCCCGGGCGGACACCGTGGGGCGGCGGCTGGCGGTGTTCCGCCGGCTGGCCCATCCCGAGGAATCGGCTCCCCTGCAGGTGGTGGTCACCGGCGTGCGCTCGCTGATCCAGCCGATGCTCGCGGGCCTGGGCGAGATCGCCCCGGTGCGGCTGCGCGTGGGGCAGGTGCACGATTTTGACGGTGTGCTGGCTCGGCTGGCGAAGTTGGCCTACACCCGGGTCGACATGGTCGATCGGCGCGGTGAGTTCGCCGTCCGCGGCGGCATCGTCGATGTCTTCCCACCCACCGCCGACCATCCGCTGCGGGTGGAGTTCTGGGGCGATGAGGTCTCCGAGATCCGCTCGTTCGCGGTCGCGGACCAGCGCACCCTGGCGCCCGCTGAGGAGCTGTACGCCCCGCCGTGCCGGGAGCTTCTGCTCACTGACGGGGTGCGGGCCGCTGCGGCGCGGCTCGCGGGGCAGGTCGACACCGGGCCGGTGGCGCAGCTGCTGGAGAAGGTCGCCTCCGGCGTCCCGGCTGAGGGCATGGAGTCGCTCATCCCGGTGCTCGCCCGGGGGGAGGCCGGTGTGACGCGGCTGCAGCTGCTCACCGACGTGATGCCGGCGGGCACCCACGTGCTGCTCGCCGACCCGGAGCGGATCCGAACCCGAGCTGGCGACCTGGTGCGCACCGGGGAGGAGTTCCTGGAGGCGTCCTGGATGGTCGCTGCGGGCGGCGGTGCTGCTCCGGTCGACATCGCGGTGCTGGACCTGTCCGCCTCGGCTTACCGCGACCTGGGGGAGGTCGCCGAGCACGCCCGGGCCAGCGGCCTGGCGTGGTGGACGCTGAGCCCGCTGACCAGCGAGGACCCCGGCCCGCTGCGGCTGCAGATCCGTTCCGCCCAGTCCTACCACGGCGATGTGGCCCGCGCCTTCGCTGACCTGCGCGCGCACACCGCCACCGGCGGAGCGGCGGTCCTGGTGGTGCCCGGCTCCGGCACCGCGGCGCGCGCCTGCGAGCAGTTGCGCGACGCCGAGGTGCCGGCGGTGCACGCCGCGCAGGGCTTGCCCCAGCCTCCCGCCGCGGGCACTGTCACGGTGGTCCGCGGCACTCTGGAGGACGGCTTCACGGTCCCCGCGCTCGGGCTGGCGGTGCTCACCGAGACGGACATCACGGGCGCCCGCGGGGGCACCGGCAGCCGGGACATGTCCAAGATGCCGGTCCGCCGCCGCAACGCGGTGGACCCGCTGGCGCTGCGCAGCGGCGATTACGTGGTGCACGAGCAGCATGGCATCGGCCGGTTCCTGGAGATGGTGGAGCGCACCGTGGGGGGTGCTGCGGGGTCCGCGACCCGGGAGTACCTGCTGGTGGAGTACGCGCCCAGCAAGCGAGGCCAACCAGCAGACCGGCTGTACATCCCCACCGACCAGCTCGACCAGGTGACCCGCTACGTCGGGGGCGAGCTGCCGACGCTGAACAAGCTGGGCGGGTCGGACTGGGCCAAGACCAAGAGCCGGGCTCGCAAGGCGGTCAAGGAGATCGCCGCTGAGCTGGTGCAGCTCTACGCCGCCCGGCAGTCCTCCCCGGGGCACGCGTTCGGCCCGGACACCCCCTGGCAGGCCGAGCTGGAAGACGCTTTCCCCTACACCGAGACACCCGACCAGCTGGCCGCGATCAACGAGGTCAAGGCGGACATGCGCCGCGGTATCCCGATGGATCGGGTGGTCTGCGGCGACGTCGGCTACGGCAAGACCGAGATCGCCGTGCGGGCCGCCTTCAAGGCCGTGCAGGACGGCAAGCAGGTGGCCGTGCTGGTGCCCACCACCCTGCTCGCCCAGCAGCACCTGCAGACCTTCTCCGACCGAATGCACTCCTACCCGGTGACCGTGCGCGGGCTGTCCCGGTTCACTCATTCCGGGGAGGCGTCGGATGTGTTGCGCGGGCTCGCCGAGGGCTCGGTGGACATCGTGATCGGCACGCACCGGCTGTTGCAGCCGGGGGTGCGCTGGAAGGATCTTGGCCTGGTGGTGGTGGACGAGGAGCAGCGCTTCGGCGTCGAGCACAAGGAGCACATCAAGGCCCTGCGCACGGCCGTCGACGTGCTCACCATGTCAGCCACCCCCATCCCACGGACCCTGGAGATGAGCCTGGCCGGCATCCGTGAGATGTCGACCATCCTCACCCCGCCCGAGGAGCGTCACCCGGTGCTGACCTACGTCGGGACCTACGACGACAAGCAGGTCGCCGCCGCGGTTCGCCGCGAGCTGCTGCGCGACGGGCAGGTCTTCTACGTACACAACCGGGTGGCCTCGATCGAGAAGGCGGCTCGGAGGATCCGCGAGCTGGTGTCTGAGGCCCGGGTGGCGGTGGCGCACGGGCAGATGAACGAGGACGCCCTGGAGCGCACCGTCGCTGGGTTCTGGCAGCGCGAGTACGACGTGCTGGTATGCACCACGATCATCGAGGCAGGGCTGGATATCTCCAACGCCAACACGCTGATCGTGGAACGCGGTGATCTGCTCGGCTTGGCCCAGGCGCACCAGCTACGCGGGCGGGTGGGGCGCGGTCGGGAGCGGGGTTACGCCTACTTCTTCTACCCCCCCGAGACACCGCTGAGCGAACAGGCGCACGACCGGTTGTCCACCATCGCGCAGCACGCCGAACTCGGCTCGGGGCTTGCCGTCGCGATGAAGGACCTGGAGATCCGCGGCGCGGGCAACATCCTGGGCGGCGAGCAGTCCGGGCACATCGCGGGGGTCGGTTTCGACCTGTACATCCGGCTGGTCGGCGAGGCCGTCGAGGCGTTCCGGCGCGCGGCCGGGGCCAGCAGCGGCGATGATGCGCCCGAACCCGCGCCGGTGCGGGTTGAGCTGCCGGTGGACGCGCACCTGCCGCACGACTATGTCCCCGGTGAGCGGCTGCGGCTGGAGGCCTACCGCAAGATCGCCGAGGCGATGGACACCGAGGCACTGGTCGCCATCACCGATGAGTTGCGCGATCGCTATGGTGCCCTGCCGCCTCCGGTGGTGACCCTGCTGGAGGTCGCGCGCTTCCGTCAGATGTGCCGGACGCACGGCGTGGCGGAGGTCACCCTGCAGGGGTCCAAGCTGCGGTTCGCGCCGGTGACGCTGCGAGACTCCCAGGTGGTGCGCCTGAACCGGCTCTACCCTCAGGCGGGGTACCGGGCCGCGGGCCAAACCTTGTCCGTGCCCAGGCCCAGCGAGGGTTCCGGAGGGATCGGCGCCCCGCCGCTGCGCGACCGGGAGCTGCTCGACTGGTGCACCACGCTGCTCACCGCCGTGTTGGGCGCACCGCGGCGTTCGGAGACCAGCCCAGCGGGCATGAGAGGGTAGCTGCTGTGCGAAGCGTCCTGTCTGCCGTTGCCGGGATCGCCGCGGCGGGACTGCTGGTCGGCGGTTGCGGCCTTGGTCCTAGCCAGCTCGGCGCCGCCGCGTTTGTCGACGGTACCGAGATCCCGCTGGAACAGGTGCACAGCCAGCTGGCGAGGGTGCTGACCAAGGAGGGGCCGCAGGTCCGCGCCGAGCTGGAGGCGAGCCACCAGCTCGGCGACGTGTCGCGCAAGATCGTCACAGTGCAGATCAGGCACCAGCTGCTCGATGTCGCCGCGCACCGCGCCGGCCTGGGGGTCAACCAGGCTCGGGTGAACCGGCTGATCATGGAGCTCGGCGGCGCCGAGGTCGCGTCCAAGGGGACGATCTTCGACGCCAACGGCTACCGGGAGCGGGCCCGGGACAAGCTGCTCATGGTTGCTCTGGGCCGCGCCGAGGTGCGCAACAGCGCGGTCACCGTCGACTACACCACCGCCGACACCCGAACCGCCGCGCAGCAGCGCGTGGAGGAGCTTTCCCGGGCCGGGTCCAAGCGGGCCCGGCAGTCCATCGGTGCTGACGTGCGAGCTGGTAAGCAGGCCGAGCTCGACAAGCGGATCGTCGCCGCGGACGACCCGATCTTCGCCACCACCCCGGCGTTCGGCGTCCCGGCGGGCACGGTGGTGGCTTTCCAGCTCGCAGACACCACACCGTGGGTGATCATGGTGGTCAAGAACCGGACCGACCGGGGAGCCCGGGCATCCGAGCACGCGCCGCAGCTCGACCAGATTGACCCCGCTGTGCTGGAAGCCATCGGTCTGCGCCAGCTGGCCCGGGTGGGACAGGAGCTGGGAGTACGGCCCTCGCCCCGCTACGGCGTGTGGGATCCGGTGAGAGTGCAGGTGGTCCCCGACGAGAACGAGACCGGCGGCTTCCTCGCACCGTTACGCTCCGCCCCCCTCGCGTGACCCCGGTTGAGGTGGCCCCGGTTGTCGTGGCCCCGGTTGTCGTGGTGCTGTCTCACCGGCTCGGTCCGGTGCTTCCGGCGGCGGCGGCCCGCCCGCTGCGGGAGGAGGCAGCCCTCTACGCCGACACCGACGTACCGGCCCAGTGGGCGCAGCTGTGCGGGGCGCATCCGGCCGGCGAGGCCGTGCAGGGGTTACTGCTCACCTTCGACCCCGGCACCGGTGCGGCGGCCCGCTGGGTGGCTGCCGGTGCCACCGTGTTGAGGACCCCGGAACCCACCGGGGCTGCGGTGCTGGATGCGGCCGCGGTGCTGGACCGGTTGCGGTCCCCGGGTGGCTGCCCCTGGGACGCCAAGCAGACCCACCACTCCCTGATGCCCTACCTCATCGAGGAGACCTACGAGCTGTACCAGGCGCTGGAAGAGGGCGACACCGCTGCGCTGCGCGAGGAGCTCGGTGACGTGCTGCTGCAGGTGCTCTTCCATGCCCGGCTCGCCCAGGAGAAGCCGGGGGGCTTTGACGTCGATGCGGTGGCCACCGGGCTGGTGGCCAAGCTGGTCGACAGACACCCGCACGTCTTCGCGGGCGGCGAGCAGGTGCGCACCGCCGCCGAGCAGGAGATCCGCTGGGAGCAGCTCAAACGCACCGAGAAACGCCGCGAGTCGAGCGTCGATGGCGTTGCGCTGGCCCAGCCGGCCGTGGCGCTGGCGGCCAAGCTGGCGTCCCGAGCGGGCAAGGCGGCGCTTCCCGTGGACCTGTTGCCCGGAGCCGACGGTGGTACTGGCGCTTCGTTGTTCGCCCTCTCGGCCGCCGCGGCGCTGGCCGGCGAGGACCCCGAGGCCGCGTTGCGCTCCGTCGCCCGGCGTTTCGCCGAGGACGTACGGGCTGCGGAACGCTCCGCTCGGACCGCCGGGCTGGACCCCGAAGCGCTCACCCCGCAGCAGTGGCGGGAGCACTGGCCGGCACGGTGACAGGCGTATCTCTGTAGCGTGATCGTCGTTGATCTCTCATATGAGCGGCGACGAGCGAGCCGGTGCGCGAACCGGGCGAGGCGGGCAGTCCAGCGGTGAGCGGCTTCGTCGAGGGCTACCCCGAGCGTCGCATTACCTGCTGCGGGGGATGCTGTCCGGCGGCGCGCTGGCCAGCGCGGGTCTGGTCCTGGCAGGTCTGGGTTCGGTAGCCGCTCCATTGCCCGACCGCGGGCTCGCCGCTCCCACGGCAGCGGTAATGGCCGCGCCTGCGGCATTGCCCGACGTCCCGGAGCCGGCCGCACAGCCGGTGGCACCGACCCTCGGCGCTCCGCAGGCGGTGCACCACACGGTCACGATCCCCGTGCAGATTCCGCCAGCACCGGCGCGGAAGGCACAGAAGCCGGCTGCGCCGCAGCTGGCGTTCGCCGATTGGGCCACCCGGATGTCCCGCGTCACGGACATCCCGCAGCGGGCACTGGAAGCCTACGCGAACGCCCACGCCGTGATGGCCGCTACGCACCCGCACTGCCACATTACCTGGGTGACCCTGGCCGCCATCGCCGCCGTCGAGTCCAAGCACGGCGGTTTCCAAGGCCGGACTCTCGAACCTGACGGTCGGCCATCGGCGCCGATCATCGGGATCCCGTTGAACGGCGCGCCGGGCGTCAAGGCTGTCGCGGACACCGACAACGGTCTGCTTGATGGCGACAAAATCTGGGATCACGCCGTGGGGCCTTTCCAGTTTCTCCCCTCCACCTGGGCCAAGTGGCGGGCCGACGGCAATGGTGACGGGATCACCGACCCACAGAACATCGATGATGCTTCCCTGGCAGCGGCGCAGTACCTGTGCGCGGACAACCGGGACCTGAGTTCTGGTGACGGCTGGCTGCGCGCAATCCTCACCTACAATGAGTCCCTCGGCTACGCCCAAGAGGTCTACGGTTTCGCGCAGCGCTACGCCCACAGTGCCAAGGCGGTGACCTGAGCCTTTTTTAGACCTGAGCCTTTTTTACCTGCCGGCTATCCGCATCCGTACTTCGTTGAGCGCTTCCTGGTAGGCCGGGGTGGGGTTCATGGCTACCGCCATCGCCAGCTGCCCGCGAGCCTCCTCCAGCCGGCTCTGTCGCTGCAACGTGCGACCCAGCGCGAAGCGCGCGTAATGGTCGGAAGGGTTGTGCTCAAGTACCCGGAGGAACGCTTCCTCGGCGCGGTTCAGCTGGGCGGACTGCAGGTAGGCTCGCCCAGCCAGCAACTGCACGCTAGGCGCGTTGGGCTCAGCGTCCAGCACCGGGGCCAACTCGCGGAGGGCTTCCAGCGGGCGCCGTCTGGAGACCAGCGACTCAGCGAGCCGGAACTGCTCGACGACATCCGGGGGACGGTCGGTGGTTGTCATTATCACACCAACGGTACGCGGACCCGTGTCGTTGCACGAGCCTGCGTGCGCTGAAGCGGGATTAGGCTGTGTCCACCCACCCTGATCCACCCACCCCTGATCCATCCACCTTGATCTGAGATAAGGAGCGTATCTGTGGCCGTCATCGAGGAGGTCGGAGCCCGCGAGATCGTGGACTCGCGCGGCAACCCCACTGTCGAGGTTGAGATTGCCCTCGATGACGGCACGGTGGCCCGTGCCGCGGTGCCCTCCGGGGCCTCCACCGGGCGCCACGAGGCGGTGGAGCTACGCGACGGTGATCCCCAGCGTTACCTGGGCAAGGGCGTGGAATGCGCGGTGACGGCGGTGCTGGATGAGATCGGGCCCGAGCTGATCGGCGTGGAGGCGATCGAACAGCGAATCGTGGACCAGAAGCTGGTGGACCTGGACGGCACTCCCGACAAGTCCCGGCTGGGCGTCAACGCGATTCTCGGGGTCTCGCTGGCGGTGGCCAAGGCGGCTGCCGAGTCCAGCGGCCTGGAGTTGTTCCGATACGTGGGTGGCGCGAACGCGCACGTGCTGCCGGTGCCCATGTTCAACATCCTCAACGGTGGTGCACATGCCGATACCGGAGTCGACATCCAGGAATTCATGATCGCCCCGGTTGGCGCGGACTCGTTTCGGGAAGCGTTGCGCTGGGGCGCCGAGGTCTACCATGCGCTGAAGTCGGTGCTCAAGACCTCGGGACTGCCCACCGGGCTGGGAGACGAGGGCGGTTTCGCGCCCGATCTTGCGGCGAACACCGATGCACTGGACCTGATCGCCACCGCGGTGGGCAAGGCGGGGCACACCCTGGGTGAGGACATCGCGCTGGCGCTGGACGTGGCCGCCACCGGGTTCTTCGCCGACGGCGTCTACACCTTCGAGCGCAGCACCCGCAACGCCGAACAGATGATCGCCTACTACGCCGAGCTGCTCAACGCTTACCCGTTGGTGTCCCTCGAGGACCCGCTGGCCGAGGACGACTGGGATGGCTGGGCGCGGCTCACCGCCGAACTCGGTGATCGGGTGCAGATCGTCGGTGATGATATTTTTGTGACCAACCCGGAGCGCTTGGAGGAGGGCATCACCCGCCGGGTAGCCAACGCGCTGCTGGTGAAGGTCAACCAGATCGGCACGCTGTCGGAGACGCTGGATGCCGTGGCGCTCGCCCAGTCCCACGGGTACCACTGCATGATCAGCCACCGTTCCGGCGAGACCGAGGACACCACGATCGCTGACCTGGCGGTGGCGATCGGCTGTGGGCAGATCAAGGCGGGTGCCCCGGCCCGGTCGGAGCGGGTGGCCAAGTACAACCAGCTGCTGCGTATTGAAGAGACTCTCGGGGACGCGGCTCGCTACGCCGGGGATCTGGCGTTCGCCCGGTTCGCGCCGGGAAGCTAGGGTCAATGGGCGATACCGGCCCGAACAGAGTTCCGCTGGGGGTGCGGATTGGCCACGCGATGGGCCTCACCTCCCCACGGCGGGTGATGTTGCTCGCTGCGCTGGTCTGTGTGCTGACCCTGAGCGTGGCCGTGCCGGTGCGCAATTACCTGGGACAGCGCGCCGAGCTGGCAGCGGTGTACGCTCAGCAGCGCATGCTGGTTGACAAGATCGCAGAGCTGGTGCGCCGCCGCAGCCTGCTGGCCGATCCAGAACATATCGAGACCCAAGCCCGGGAGCGGTTGCGCTACGTGCGCCCAGGGCAGGCGCCCTACCTGGTGCAGGTGCCCCCTGGTACGACCGTCGCCCTCGGTACCGGCGGCGTCCAGTCCGCCGGGCAACCGTGGTACGGCCAGCTCTGGAAGTCGATCAACAATGGGTAAGATGGTAACAGTGGGTGAGACGGGGAAGCACCCCGAGGTGAGTCGTGCCGACTGGCAGGCCGTCGCGGCGCAGATGGGCCGCCCGCCGCGGGCGCTGCGGTCGGTCGCGCACCGCTGCGCCTGTGGACTGCCCAGCGTGGTGCAGACCCATCCCCGGCTGCCCGACGGCACCCCCTTTCCCACGCTGTACTACCTGACCTGCCGCAAGCTGACCGCCCTGGTGGCGCGGATCGAATCTGGTGGCGCGATGCGGGAGATGACCGATCGGCTCGCGAGAGATCCTGAGCTCGCGCAGGCCTACCGGGCCGCGCACGAGTCTTACCTGGCGCAGCGGGACGCGGTGCACCCGCTGGGGACCCGGATCAGCGCCGGCGGGATGCCGGGCCGGGTGAAATGCCTGCACGTTCACGTCGCGCACGCGCTGGCCCGCGGGCCCGGGGTGAACCCGTTTGGCGACGAGGTGCTCGCCGAGATCGGCGAGTGGTGGAGCACGGGGCGCTGTATTCCGTATTCAGCGGGTTGATCGGAGGCGGGCATGGTCAGGGTGGCGGCGATCGATTGCGGGACCAACTCGATCCGCCTGCTCATCGCCGATCTGCGGGCTGACACGCTGGTCGATGTGCACCGGGAGACGCGCATCGTCCGGCTCGGCCAGGACGTCGACGCCACGGGTCGGTTGGCTCCTGACGCCGTGGAGCGCACCCGGGTCGCGCTGGCCGACTACACCGCCCTCGCGGCCCGCGCCGGTGTGCAGCGGGCCCGGATGGTGGCCACCTCAGCGACCCGCGACGCCGCCAACCGGGACGACTTTTTCACCATGGTCCGCCAGACCCTGGGCAGCGATGCCGAGGTGATCACCGGGGATGAGGAGGCCCGGCTGTCGTTCACCGGCGCGGTGAGCGACCTGGACCCCGCTGACGGTCCGTTCGTGGTCGTCGATGTGGGTGGCGGGTCCACTGAGGTGGTGCTCGGGGACTGGGATGGCACCAGAGCAGACGTCACGGCGGCGCGGTCGGTGAACATCGGATGTGTCCGGATCACCGAGCGGCACCTGCGCTCCGACCCTGCAACGCCCGAGGAGGTCAGCGCCGCTGAGCAGTTCGCCACCCAGACCCTGCAGGAGGCTTTCGCCGAGGTGCCGGTGGGCAAGGCCCGCACCTGGATCGGGGTGGCCGGCACCGTGACCACGCTGTCCGCCATCGCTCAGCAGTTGCCCGCTTATGACCCCGGGCGCGTCCACCTGTCCCGGCTGTCGCTGGCGCGCCTTCGCGACACCACGGGGTATCTGCTGGCCTCGACGCATCAACAGCGGGCCGGCAATCCCGCCATCCACCCCGGCCGGGTGGACGTCATCGCCGGTGGTGCGCTCATCGTGCGGGTACTCGCCGACGAGCTGGCTGCCCGGGCCGACATAACCGAACTCGTGGTCAGCGAGCACGATATCCTCGACGGCATCGCGCTGGGCCTCGCCTGATGGATACCGTGTCTAATCTGTCCGACCTGCAGGCGCCGTCTGATCTCCAGGCGTTGGATGAGGAGATAACCCGATGCCGGGCCTGCCCGCGCCTGGTCGCCTGGCGGGAGAAGGTTGCGGCGGACAAGCGCGCCGCCTACCGCGAGGCGACCTACTGGGGACGTCCGGTCCCGGGGTTCGGCCCGCCTGATGCCGCGCTGGCCATCGTCGGGCTCGCGCCCGCCGCCCACGGCGCCAACCGGACCGGCCGGATGTTCACCGGAGACCGCTCCGGCGATGTGCTCTACGCTGCGTTGCACACGGTCGGCCTGGCGAATCGACCGGTAGCCACGCACCGTGGTGACGGGCTGACGCTGCACCGAACCCGGATCACGGCTCCGGTCCGGTGCGCACCCCCGGCCAACAAGCCCACCCCCGCCGAGCGCGATGCCTGCCGGCCCTGGCTGATCCGCGAGCTCCGCCTGCTGCGCCCGACGCTGCGCGCGGTGGTCGTGCTCGGCGCCTTCGGTTGGCAGGCACTGCTGCCTGCGCTGAGCGTCGCCGGCTGGGCGGTGCCGGCGCCGCGGCCCCGTTTCGGGCACGGTGTCGAGGTTGCCCTCGACGGGCTGCACCTGCTCGGCTGCTACCACGTCAGCCAGCAGAACACCTTCACCGGCCGGCTCACCCCAGTGATGCTAGTTGAGGTGCTGCGCCGCGCGGCCGAACGGGCCGGGATCGAGGGATACTGCTGATATGGGTTCTACCCCGGGGGACCCGCCGCGCATCCTCATCGTTGGCGGTGGCCATGTAGGGATGTACACCGCGCTAGGGCTGCAGTCGAAGCTACCGGAGGGCGCGGCGGTGGTCACCGTGGTGGATCCGCAGCCGCAAATGACCTACCAGCCCTTCCTGCCCGAGGCCGCGGCTGGTTCGATCGAGCCGCGCCACGTGGTCGTGCCGCTGCGCCGGGTGCTCCGGTGCTGCCACATCGTGGCCGGCCGTCTCACCGGGGTTGACCACGCTCACCGGGTGGCCACCATCGAGAACTGCGCCGGGGAGATCGAGCAGCACAGCTACGACGTGCTGGTGATGGCACCCGGTTCCATCGCCCGCACGTTGCCTATTCCCGGGCTCGCCGAGCACGGTATCGCGTTCAAGACCATTGGTGAGGCGATTTACCTGCGCAACCACGTGCTGTCCCGGCTGGAAGCCGCCGACGCCACGATCGAGGTGTCGCTACGCCGCAAGCTGTTGAGCTTCGTGGTGATCGGCGGGGGATACGCGGGAATCGAGGTGCTCGGCGAGCTGGAGGACATGGCCCGCTACGCCTGCCGCTACTACCAGAGCATCGAGCCGTCGGATATGCGCTGGGTGCTCGTCGAGGCCACTGGCCGGATCATGCCCGAGGTCAGCCCGAGAATGGGCCGCTACACCGCGAAGCGGTTAGCCGAGCGCGGTATCGAGATCTTCCTGAACACCCGGGTCAGGACGATGGAGAACGGTCACGTGGTTCTCGATGAGGGCACCGAGCTCGACGCCGACACCATCGTCTGGACCGCTGGGGTGCGGCCCAACCCGGTGTTGCAGCACACCGACCTGCCGCTGGATGACCGCAAGCGGCTGCGCTGCACGGCGGCCCTGCAGGTGGTGGGGTGCCCGGACGTTTTTTCCGCGGGGGACTGCGCGGCCGTGCCCGACCTGAGCTCGGCTGACCCGAACGCCACCTGTAGCCCGTCGGCCCAGCACGCCGTCCGGCAGGCCAGGGTGCTTGCCGACAACGTGATCGCCTACCTGTGCGGCCAGCCGCTGCGGCACTACCGGCACCGGTACGCGGGGTCGGTGGCAAGCCTGGGCCGCTATCGTGGGGTCGCCGAGGTCTACGGGATCAGGCTCAGGGGCATCGTGGCGTGGCTCATGCACCGCACCTACCACCTGAGCCGGATGCCGACGTTCAACCGCAAGGTTCGCATTGTGGCCGACTGGACGACTGCCCTGCTGTTCCGCCGTGAGGTGGTGTCGCTAGGGCAGATCAACGACCCGAAGGCCGACTTTGCCCGCGCCAACGCCGCTTCGTGATCCGCTTCCGGTGGGCGCGGATACTCTAGGCGCACGCCCCCGTAGCCCAACCGGCAGAGGCAGGTCCCTTAAAAGGATCCCAGTGTGGGTTCGACTCCCACCGGGGGCACCCCTCTATGACCCGCACAGTCGGCCTCTGACCTGCGGGAACGAGGTCAGAGGCCGACTGATGCCAGTCCGGTGCCGTCCGGGGGTGTCCGGTGCTTTACGGGTGTCCACGCCCTATACGCGCCCAAGTTTCGATGGGGCTAGGCTTCCCGGAGGGTCACGTCGATCCGCGTCCGGGTTACTTCCTCTTGTCCTGCGAGGCACTTGGCGTAGATCTGGAGCAGGACCGCGACACTGTGCTCAGCCCACTCTGCGACCTGTGTGGCTGGTACGCCTGCGTTGAGCCAGGTGGACACCGCCGCGTGGCGCAGGTCGTACGGTCGCCGGGCGAGTGGGGAATTGAACTCCGCCGCGCTTAGCGCGTTCTCCCTGGCCTTCCGCCACACGCGGTGGTACGTGCTCTCCTCCAACGGACGACCACCACGAATACCCCGGAACAAGCGCCCCTCAGCGTCTGTGCCATGTCGTGTAAGGTGCTGGCGGAGGAGGTGCGTTAGTTCTGGGGGGCAGGGTGATGAGCGGGTTTCGCCTTTAGCCCTATGTTTAAGCTGCCGTGTCTCTCGGCGCGTGCCACCGTCCGACCATGCGGATCCCACTGAGGGGCAAGACTCTTCGAATATCAACTCACCCCAGCCCTCCGCGGGTATCAGAAGGTTGGACTTACGGAGGTTCAGTGCCTCGCCTGGTCGCAGTGCCGAGTAGTACATCACTCCAAAAAATGCGACCAGTGAGCTACCACTCGGTCCCCCGTGCTCGTGGACGGCAGCGAGGAGTCTCCGTGCTTGTATCGGATTCACGACCACACGCTTGTCTAATGCCCTACTTGTCCTCGGTGCTTTCCAAGAGAGGGAGGCGACGGGGTTGTGCGGCAGCAGCCCCCACTCGACGGCGTAATGCAAGGCGTTGACGATGACCCCTCGCCTGCGCTGCACCGTGGCCGCCGAGGCGCGTTGCCCATCGTGTGTCGTCGTCAACGAATCCAGTAAGCGGCGAGTAACCCCCGCGTCTGAGAGGTCACCAACAGGGCGAGTACTGTGGGAAAGCCAGTCGAGTGCCGGACGGATCGTTTCGTCCGGCAACGACGTGCCAGCGCGTGCGCGGGTGTTGAAAGCCCACGAAACAAGCGTTCTGCGGAGTTCGGGCGTCTCAGGCTTCCCTCGCTCAGTCGAGAGAAGTGCGAGCATAGCGGTCGTGAGTGCCTGCGCCGTAGTGCGGCGAGAGTTCCCCGCAAGTGAGTGCCACTTACTATCTATGTAGCGGCATGAGAACTCAAACCAACTTGCCTCGTTCTCCGCTCGCGCGATCGAGACAGGTAACCCAGTCTCGATCAAGAATGCTTCGCCCTTGCGCTGTTCCGTCACAATTACAGAGCGGAAGCTTTCGGCGAGGGCGCTAGTGCGGAAAGGCTTCTTGTACGGGGTTCCGGCGACAACCCATCGAACCCTGTAGCTTGTACCGCGAGCACCCCTGACTTCCCCGGTTTTCCACACACGCACGTCGTATGTGGTGGTCATTAAGCGACCTTCTCCAGGGTAGTCAGCCAGCGTTCGTATTCGGTGCGGTTGATGCGGATGTCACCGTTGGGGAGTTTGATGCAGCGGGGTGCGCGTCCTTTGGCGCGCTATTCGTAGAAGGTGGAACGGGAGACGCCGAGGTCAGCACAGACGTCGGCGATGGTGAGTCGGGTGTGTGGGACGCGGCTGGCACGTAGGGGGGTGGACTGGGCGACGTGGGTGCTCACGGTCGGGGTCCTCCGGGATGGGCGGCTGAGTGCGGTAACTGCGGTAACTGCGGTAACCGGCCTGGTCACGGGGTTACCGATGGCGGTGGGGTCCTGGGGGTCCTGGGGTGGGAGGTAGCGGTCCCAGGCGTCGGCGAGCCCGTGAGATCCGGTAGTTTGGTAGCCCTTCACGGACTCGCCTTTGACCTTGAAGGGTTTGGGTTTGACGTTGTAGCGGGCGAGTTCTTTCGCCAGGCGCCGGGCGTCGAGGGGTTTGCCCTCCAGGTCACCCCAGGGTGATTCATCGAGGTTGTTGAGGGTGGTGAGAATGTCGGTGGTGCGCAGACCCCCCGTGGCAGCGTGGGTGAAGATGTCCCGTAGGTCGGCCAAGAGTCGGATGCCGAGTGAGGTGGTGTCTGGTCCTGCTTGGAGGACGAAGTGTTCGCCTGCGGCCATCAGCGATGGCCAGTAAAGGTTCCCAGATTTCGGCGGCCCGGTCGGTGACGTCCTCGGGCATGGTGAGGTGGGCGTCAGCGAGGTGAGAGGCGATGGAGTCGATCCAGGTGGCGAGTTGTTCCCGCAAGGGTTGGGCCTGGTGTGCTACCTGTCGTTCCCGGAATGCTTCGACGGGTTCGTCGTGGCGGCCTGGTCCGCGACCCGCAGCGCCGGCAGCGCCGGGTCGCCCGCGGACTGGCGCCCGACCCGCTGGCCATCGTCGTGAGCCGCCGGCTGACCCTCACCCCGGACCTGCCGCTGCTAGCCGACCCGCATTCCCGCGTGGTCGTGCTCACTGCCAGCGACGCCTCTTCTGGAGGAGTCCACGGCATTGGGAATTGAGTCCGGCGTGTCTGTGCTTGTGCTATGGAAGACTTCGATCGATATCAACGACAAGGTTGTAGAAGTCTCGGAAGTGATTATGTCGGGGGACCGAACGGAAATCGTCTACACTACGAAGCTGGGTCGATGGGACGCCGAATGATACTGTCCATCATCACGCCGGTTTTTAGCCCAGTCGCTGACCAGCTGAGCGCAGCATACGACTCGCTACGGAATCAAGAGATGTCGCCAGGCTGGGATTGGGAATGGGTCGTTCAGGAAGACGGGCGCACGCACAAGGCAAAAGAGATCCTCCCGAACGACGATCGGATCAAATTCGGGACTGGTAGACATGCGGGGGTAGCCATCACCCGAAACCTTGGCCTAGCATGGGCGGAAGGATCACTGATCAAGCACTTGGACCAGGACGATATCCTCACGCCTGGCGTTCTTCGCCGCGATATCGCGGTCCTCGCTGCGCCAGATAGCGACGTGCAATGGACGACGTCGCGGGTCTTGGACCTGTTGCCTGACGGCTCAACTGTCGGCTTCAACGATCCGCCAAGCGGGAGAATCGAGCCAGGATTCGTGTTCGATCACTGGTGCAGTCACAATTATCGACTGCCCGTGCATCCGACTACGATCTGTATTAGGCGTGAACTCCTGACTGCTATTGGGGGCTGGATGGCCGTTCCGGGCTCCGAGGACACTGGCATGCTCGTCGCAGCAAGTGTCATCGCGCCCGGGTACTTCCATCACGAGGTCGGACTCCTATACCGCAAATGGCCGGGCCAGATGACCGCAAGCGCCGAGCATACCGAACCTGTTGAGTGGCAGCTCTGACCCGATTCCGCGAGTAGCGGCGTGAGGTGATCTTCAGTCTCGTTTGTTGATCTTTTGGTGGTTGTTTTCGGGTGGTGGGCAGGCTGGGGGCCCGAGTGTCGCCTCGGGTGGCGGGTTCCGGGGTGCGCAGGGCGTGGTGGC
>JAFATA010000030.1 GCA_019244165.1 Pseudonocardiales bacterium
CCACATCCACCCCGTACAGTCGAGAGACCAAGGCATGCCCCACCACACCCGCGCCGCCGGTGAGAAGGACAGTGCGGCCCAGTGCACTCGCCGTAGTCCCAGTGACTGGGAAGGCGCTCAGCTGCCTATGCATCCCCACTCCTCTTCCATAGCTCCTGCCCGGCCCTAACCCGAGAAGGCACACCGAGAATGAGGTGTGGCAGCGAGCGCCTGATACAACAACTTCTCGACCTCAATGAGAAGGTGATCGTGGTTGGTGGACAACGTCAGGACGTACTTGCCGACCGTCGTGCTGGGCCAAGCCACCATTGAACGTTCCTGGCATCACACTGTTCGGCCGCATCGACCTGATCTGCTGCGCCGTGGCGATCGTCTCGGACGATCGCCACGGCGCCTGCATCTCTTGCTATTGCATGCTCTACACACCATGCACGGCATCGGTGCTCAGACGGCGGTTGCTGCGGCCGTCATGCCTACGAGGGAGTTCCATCTCAGGCGCGTATGGAGATACCGTGCGTGCGGTCGTCGGTTAAAATCTCGAACAGTGCCCGGTGCTTGGTCCGCAGCACGTGTCGCTGGCCGGTCTCCTTGTCCAGGAATGTCAGCTCACAAGACCCAATCTTAGTGTTGAGGCAGTGCTTGATGCCACCAGGCGGGTTGTAGTAGTTAAGCCCGACAAACGCATCCGGGGTGGCGTTGATCTGGCCATCGAGCTTCACTTCGTCAGCGTCGGCGCTGAACTCCCAATGAAAGTAGTGGAATCTGCCCTGGGTTTTGGCCACAGCGTCTAGTATAGAGGTCAGCGCATACTCCCGCCCGCCGTGGCGGAGTACAAGCATGGTCAGGAACGGGGTTTTGACGGGGCCAGCGACCTTGATCTTCGCGGTGATGATCTCCAGGAAGGAGTCTGGATCGTCGTCGAATCCTGCCACTTGACCAAAGGCATAGTAGTCGGTGTGCCGTATGCCCCAGTTATGGTTCTGGCTGCCAAGCCAGTTGGTCACATCAATGTCCCGGCCTTTCACCGTCAGCGACCCGTCATAGTTTGCCAGCGGCAGACGGACCAGGCTCTTGGCTTTCGGGAAATTCCCCGAGTACAGCTTGTGCGGTAGCAAGAACAGCGGCTGCTGATCACCGGAGTACGTCAGGTTCCAGCCGATGGTGTTGCCGAAACTGGACGCTTGTCCCTTGAGGCTTCCTGGTCCCAGAACACTGTCTTTCACCCGCGCCGAGAACGCTCGGGTGGCGAAGTCACACTCGGCGATCGGGTGTTCCTCCTTGGCAACGACGTGCTCGCCGGTCTCGCCATCGAAGAAGATCGCCCAGAGCTCGCCGATCGCAGCCTCTGGCCGGTCATTCGGGCTGAAGGTTGTATACCTGATCCAGAACGCCAACGGACGAGTCGGATGGTTGGCCCGCTGGTAAAAGCTCTCGTAATGGCCTTGCCGCTGGCCCGGAACGCACTGCGTCCAGTTCAGTCGATCCCAGTCTATCTTGGCGAAGTTGACGTCCATTTACTTTCCTTTTCGGTGTGCCATTCGGTGTGCTATTCGAAGGATCCAGCAACATCCCGTCGCCGTTCATGAATGGTCATAAGCATGCCGTATCGAGGGCGGAGGGTGATGGACGCGACATCTACCACCCGGTGGGTGGGAACATGCCGGAACTCGTAGTGCTGTACCAGGGCAATCAACAGAAGCTGGGCCTCCATGAGGGCGAAGTGCTTGCCGATGCACAGGTGCGGCCCGGCGCCGAATGGGATGTAGGCGTATCGGTGGTGTTGTTTTTTGGCCTCGACGGAAAAACGATCCGGATCGAACCGCTCTGGATCGGGCCAGTGCCGTCCGTGCCGTCCGATGTTGTATAGATTCACCAGGACCCGCGAACCGGCCGGGACTCGGAAACCCCCCAGACTGGTGTCCGTAGTAGTCAGCCTGGGGACAATCGGCGCCGACGGGTACAGCCGCATCGACTCCTCGAACACTTGCAACGAGTAGGGCATGCGCTGCATGTCCTCGAGGGTGGGCAGCCGCCCGCCGAGGACCTGATCCACCTCGGCCTCCAGCCGGCGCAGGACCTGGGGGTGACGGGAAAGCAGGTATAGCGTCCACGTAAGAGTGATCGCCGTAGTCTCGTGACCGGCGGCGAAGGTGGTGATGACCTCGTCCCGCAACTCTTTGTCCGTCATGCCGACACCAGTGTCGGCGTCGCGCATGGACAACAGCATATCCAGCAGATCCTGCCGGTGCTCGCCACTGCGCCGGCGTTCCCGAATCAGCCGGAACATTAGCTCGTCCACATCCTTCATCACGTTGCGAAACCGGCGGTTCGCGGGCGTCGGCCAGGACAGTGGTGGGCTGAACGGGTTCTGCAGCCGGCTGAACGCGTAGTTGACGGCGATGTCTATCGCGTCTGGGCTTATCGAGTCGATTGAGTCCTGCACGTGCGTACTGAACATGCACCGGCCAACGATGTCGAGCGTCACCCGCATCATCACCTTGTGCATGTCCAACGCATCGCCGTAGCAGCGCGCGCTGTGCAACTGCTTGAGCATCTCCTCGGCACAGGCGACCATCGTGTCATACATTGAGGAAATGCTCTGCTTGGTGTAAATCGGCTGCATCATCCGCCGGTTGCGCATCCAGCTCTCGTGGTCAGAGCTGGTGAGCAGGCCGTCCCCGAGCACTAGCCGCAGCGGGTTGTCCGGGCCGAGCTTGCCGAACACGGTGCTGTTGGTGAGCACCTCACCGGCCAGCGCCGGGCTGGACACGCCGTACACGGTAACCGGCCCGAGCCGGTGTCGCACGAGATCGCCGTGCATGTCCCAACCGAGCCGCAAGGCACGGAGAATGTCTCGCCTGAAGTCCAGGACGTTGCCCAGCACCGGCAGGCCGGTGGCCGCGGGCGCTAGCTGCTCCGGCACCGCGACCTGGGCAGCACGCCGCTGGCTCCTGGCTTTGGCCATAGTCTCTCTCGACGCGGTGTTCATGGTTTTGTCGCCAACGCGCATACCCAGCCAAGAGACTTGCTCGGCTCGGAGACGAAACGTGCTTCCCGGAAACCGGCTTCGGTCAGCATCGCGGTGAGTTCGGCGCCCGAGAGGATGTGCAGTCCGGCTCGCTCGGATCGCTCGGTGAACCGCCGGCCAAAGTACTTCTGCACCAGGGTCGGGTTGGCCGCGGCCTCCCTGCTCATCTCTAAAGTGATCGCCACCCGGCCACCCGGCCGCAGCACGCGGTGAGCTTCGGTGAGACCCTGCATGTAGTCGGGCCAGAAGTACAGCGTCTCGATGGCGGAGACAACGTCGAAGCTGTCGTCACTGAATGGCAGCTCCATCGCGTTCCCCAGCTTGACCTGCACCCGACCGCGGGCGACCGCGGCGGCGTTGCGCCCGCTGGCCTGCACAATCATCTCTGGCGAGTAGTCGACACCAGCGACGAGCCCGTGACTCGCTTTGGCTGCCATCAGCTTAATAGCCATACCGCCGCCACAGCCGACGTCCAGGACGTGATCGCCGAGCTGGATCCTCATCTGCTCGATCGCCCACTCGGTAAGGGTCCGATGCTGGATGGCCATCAAGTGGCCGACGAGACCGCCCGCGAACCCGGACGGTCGGCGGAAGTTGTTCTCGATCAGTTCCAGCGGCTTAAGCAGCAGTGACTCAACCATTCTTCTCTTTTCCTTCTCTCAAAGCACCTCGGGCCGACTCCTCGCGGCACGGTCGGCTGGGTTCCTCCCCTGGTGGGCGCGGGGCCGGCCCTCGGCGTTTCGACGCTCGGCACGCTCGGTCTCCTGACGAGCACGGCGGTTCAGTGCGGCGACGTAGCGGCGCAGCAGCAGGCGGATGGGCGGACCGGGCGGCAGCCAGGGCGCCCGCTCGCGGAACCAGGGCAGTTGCGGTAGCGACCCACCAAGTACCGCATCGGCCACCGCCTGCGCGTTGAACACGGACATCGCCAGGCCGTGGCCACAGCACCCGCCGACGAACCAGACGTCCTGGCGACCCGCCACCCGGCCGACCACGGGCAGGCCATCCAGGGTCAGGCCGATGCGGCCGGCCCAGCGGTGCTCGACGGGTACGTCGATCAAGTCCGGATGCAGGTTGTGCAGCCGGCGCTCCAGCCAGTCCCACACCTTGGTGCGGCGCGCGAGCAACTGTGACGACGACAGCCCAACCGGGTAGATCGCGTCGCCACCGCCGAGCACTAGCCGACCGTCGCCAGTGAGCCGGAAATACGGGGCAAGCGGCTCGGCGTCGAGGACTGCGGCGCCGTGATTCCAGCCCAGCGTTCGGCGGGTAGATTCGGGCAGTGCGGCCGTCGCCAGGGCATGCACCTCGATCGGCAGCACTGCGCCCACGCCCAGTCGGAGGCGATCGGAGTAGCCATTGACCGCAAACACCACCGTGCGAGTGCGGACCGACCCGGCAGGGAACCGCAGGACCGGCAGGCCGCCTTCCTGATCGAGCATCACCACGGGACTGTTGTCGTAACGGCGGACGCCGCTGGCGGCCAGCGACTGAGCTAGGCCCCAGACCACAGCGGATGGGTTAAGCGTGGCTGCCGTTGGGTACGCCAGGCCACCCTGATTCGGCACGTCGACGAGCTGACGTATCTCCGCCGCCGAACGCTCAGAAACGTCCAAGCCGAGTTCTCGGTAGGCCTGCCCGCGAGCCCGGAGAGTCGCAGCAGCACGAACAGAGCGGGCCACCACGAACTGCTCGCCTGGCCGCAGCTCGCAGTCTATGCCGAGGCGCTCGACCAGGCCGATGACTCGGCGTACTGCCTCCACGCTGGCCTGATGCATCCGAACTGCCGTGCTGTCCCCGAAGCGCAGGCGCAACCGTTCGATCGCCGGACCAACCCGTGGGCCCAGTAGCCCGGTTCCCCGGCCACTCGCACCCGCGCCCGGAACGCCGGCATCCACCACCACGATGTCACGGCCGGGACTAGCATCGACCAGTCGCTGGGCAGTGGCGAGCCCGGTCAGGCCAGCCCCGACGATCACCACGTCGGCGCTCTGCCTTCCCGCCACCTCCTGATGCGGCACTGCTGGCGACGACGCGTCATCCCGGGAGCGGGCGGGGGCCCACAGCGGAGTCCCCTGTCCAGTGTCACGGACTAGCGTGGTGCGGTCGGATGCGGCCACCTCTACGACCCGGTAGCCGATGACGTCTGGTAGAAGTAGAAAATGACGCTATCCGCTGTGTACGCTGGCCGAGCGTGTCCCTTGACCTCGAGAACCGGGTGACCTGCTTGCTGTCTTTGAGGCGATGAGTTCGCGACGCTGCGAGTGCTCCGGCTAGCTCCCACTGCGAGTGCCGCCGCACGGCCGACACACAGCGGGAACGACCTGAAAACGACCATAACGTCCACAACCGCCGCCTTACCCGACTTCAGCCCCCAGGAATGACTTCTTTAAGAGGACCCAGCGCCGGCACAGATACACCAACTGGGACTGTGAATCTCAACGGCGCCTTCCTCTTAGGTCGCCCTTCTAGGTTGTTTTTGCACGGTTCCGAGAGCGAAACAAACTGGAGAGGCAGGCAGGGGGTTCAGAGATCAAGAGCCGCGCGCAGAGCGTTGTCGAGGGCCTGCTGCTCGTCTGGGCTGGCGACGATCGCCCAGCCGTGACCTTCAAGTCTTACTTGAACGGGTCCGCAGAGATGATCAAGCGCTGGAGCGATTGGCCGGGTCGGGGCAGGACTGGTTTGTAGGGGTGGACGGCCCCTCGGTGGTACGAGCGCCGCGCTGGCGGACCCTGGCCGCTACGGGCGCGTCTAGAGAGATCGTCAAGCGCTCACGCTACTCATACGGCAGAGCGTACCGAGTCTGCTAAAAACCTAGCCGACGCAGCTGCTTGGGATCGCGCTGCCAGTCTTTGGCGACCTTCACATGCAGATCCAGGTACACCGAGCTGCCCAGCAAGGCCTCGATGTGCGCCCGGGCGCGGCTGCCGACCTCCTTGAGCCGCGCCCCGCCACGTCCGATCACGATCGCTTTCTGACTGTCGCGCTCGACGTAGAGGTTCGCGTAGACATCCACCAGATCAGCTCGCCCCGGTCGCGGGGTCATCTCCTCCACCACGACGGCCAGCGAATGCGGCAGCTCATCGCGCACGCCCTCCAGGGCCGCCTCCCGGACCAACTCAGCGACCAGGGTGTGCTCCGGTTCGTCGGTGAGCTCCCCGCTGGGGTACAGCGGTGGCGACTCGGGCATCCGAGCCAGCAGCAGGTCCGTGAGCAGCTCCACCTGGAAGCCATCGACCGCCGACACCGGCACCAGCTCGGCGAACTCACCGAAGCCGGCTACGCGCGCCAGGTCAGCCAGCCCAGCGAGTTGTTCGGCCACCCGCTGGGGGCTCACCAGGTCGGTCTTGGTCACGATGCCGAACACCGGGGTCCGCCGGGCCAGTGCGGCCAGCTCCCCGGCGATAAACCGGTCCCCAGGCCCGATTGCGGCGTCGGCGGGAACGCAGAAGCCGATCGTGTCCACCTCAGACCAGGTCGCGCGTACCGCACGGTTGAGCCGCTGACCGAGCAGCGTGCGGGGCCGGTGCAGGCCGGGGGTGTCCACCAGCACGAGCTGCCCGCCTGGCCGGTGCACGATTCCCCGGATGGTGTGCCGGGTGGTCTGAGGCCGGCTGGAGGTGATCGCCACCTTCTGACCCACCAGCGTGTTGGTCAACGTTGACTTGCCGACGTTAGGCCTGCCCACCAGGCAGGCGAAGCCCGCCCGGAACGGCCCTTCGGTGTCCTGACCCATGTCCTGACCCACGTTTTGTTTTTTACCTCGCCGCGCGTAGGACGTCGCGGACGGTGCCGCGCTGATCGGCCACCAGCACCAGGGCGGTGGGCCCCAGCTCGCGGAGCGCGGCCAGCGAGGCGGCGTCCACCGAGGCGGCCTCCACCGAGTTCGGCCCAGACGCCACCGCGGCCGCCTCCACGTCCCTTGCCCCGCTGGCCACCGCCGCAGCCACCGCCGCCTGCAGCGCGGTCAGCGTCAGCGAGGGCAGCGACACCGTGGCCCCGGTGTAGGTGCGCCCCTCGGTATCCCGCACTGCGGCACCCTCCTGGGCGCCGGCGCGGGCTTGCGCCGAGCGCGCCAGCGTCACGATCTTGGCGTCCTCAGCGTCGAGGTGGATGGTCTCAGGCACGGGTGTCGCTCGCTTCCTGGTGGGCGGGAGGGGGATCCGGCTGGGCGTCGATCCGGCGTGCGGTGACGGTGGTGATCCGCAGGCGCCCGCGACGATCGTTGCCGCCCTCGGCGCACAGTCGCAAGCCGGCCACCTCGGCCACGGCACCGGGCACCGGCACCCGACCCAACCGCCGGGCCAGCAACCCCCCGACGGTCTCCACGTCAGTGTCGGTGAGATCCACCCCGAACAGCGCACCCAGGTCGACCACCGGCAGCCTGCTGACCACCCGTACCGTACCGTCCCCGAGGCGCTCGATCGGCGGGGCCACCTCGGTATCGGACTCGTCGGTGATCTCACCGACGATCTCCTCGAGGATGTCCTCGATCGTCAGCAGGCCGGCGGTGCCCCCGTACTCGTCGACGACGACGGCCATGTGGTTGTGCGAGAGCTGCATCTCCTTGAGCAGCCCGGTCAGCGGCTTGGAGTCAGGGATGAACGTCGCGGGCCGCATCACCTCACCGACCGGGCCGCCCTGCTGTTCGGCCGCCACCAGGTCCTTGAGGTGCACGACGCCGACGATGTCATCGACGCTGTCGGCGATCACCGGGATCCGGGAAAATCCGGAACGCAGGCACAGCGCCACTGCCTGGCGCACCGACTTACCCTGCTCAATCCAGACGATCTCGGTGCGGGGCGCCATCACCTCGCGGGCCACGGTGTCACCGAGCTCGAACACGGAATGGATCATCTCGGCCTCGCCGGGGGCGACCACGCCGCGCTGCCCCGCCATATCCACCAGCTCCCGGAGCTCAACCTCGGAGCTGAACGGCCCCTCCGGGAAACCCCGGCCGGGCGTGATCGCATTGCCCACGACGATGAGGAGCCGCGACAGCGGGCCCAGGAGCCGGCCCAGCACCCGGACCGCTCCCGCCACCAGGAGGCCGACGCGGTAGGGGTGCTGGCGCCCGATGGTGCGCGGGCCCACTCCGACGACCACATAGGTCACCACCACCATCCCCAACCCGGCGAGCAGGACCGCCAGCCAGGTGGGCGACAACGCCCGCACTGCCACGACGGTGAGCATCACCGTAGCGGTCAGCTCGCAGCTCAGCCGCAGCAACAGCAGCAGGTTGAGATGTCGGGGCCGGTCGGCGACGACGCGCGCCAGCGCCCCGGCGCCAAACCGGCCGGAGCGCACCAGCGCCTGCACCCGGGCACTCGACACCGTGCTCAGCGCGGCCTCAGCCGCAGCGAAACCACCCGCGGCCACCACCAGGCTGGCGACCAGCACGAGCAGCAAAACTGAGGACGTCAGCACAGGAAGAGACCGGTGAGCTATCCCGACGGGCCGGGCTCCTCCGGCCCGTCCAGACCAACCACTCTCAGCAGCCGGGTATCTGCGTCGCGCTGGGCGATCCGGCGGGCGCTGGCCCCCTCGGCGCGCCGGAACTCCTCGAGGATCCGGTCCTGCAAGGTGAACATCTCGCGCTCCTCGGCAGGCTCGGCGTGGTCGTACCCCAGCAGGTGCAACACGCCGTGCACGGTGAGCAGGTGCAACTCCTCGAGCACGGAATGACCCGCCACGGCGGCTTGTTCCCGCGCCACCTCGGGGCAGAGCACGATGTCGCCGAGCAGCGCAGGACCACCGAACGGGCTGTCCGGCTTGCCACCGGCCAGCACACCATCCTCGTCCGTGTCCTCCATCGGGAAAGCCATCACATCGGTAGGCCCCAGCAGATCCATCCAGCGTTCGTGCAGATCGGCCATCACCCCGCTACTAACCAACAGCACCGACAGCTCGACCAGCGGGCTGACACCCATCCGATCCATCGCAAAGCGCGCCACCGCCGCGATGGATACCTCAGCGACGGTGGTACCAGACTCATTACGGATCTCGACACCCACTAGCGCCTCACCGCCTCCGGCGGCGGTCGGCACGGTTGGGGACCGGCCGGGCAGTGGTGGTCTCCTGCCCGGCCTCCCACCGCGCATAGGCGTCCACGATATCGGTGACCAGCCGGTGACGGACCACGTCGGCACTGGACAGCGGGGCGAAGTGCACATCGTCCACCCCATCGAGGATGTGCTGCACGATCCGCAGCCCGGAGGCCTGGCCGTTCGGCAGGTCAACTTGGGTGACGTCACCGGTGACCACGACCTTGGAGCCGAAGCCGAGCCGGGTGAGGAACATCTTCATCTGCTCCTGGGTGGTGTTCTGTGCCTCGTCGAGGATGATGAAGGCCTCGTTGAGGGTACGGCCGCGCATATAGGCCAGCGGGGCGACCTCGATGGTCCCGGCGGCCATCAGCTTGGGGATCGCCTCGGGGTCGAACATGTCGTGCAGCGCGTCGTAGAGCGGGCGCAGATAGGGATCGATCTTCTCGTACAGGGTTCCCGGCAGAAAGCCTAGCCGTTCCCCGGCCTCGACCGCTGGCCTGGTGAGAATGATCCGGTTGACCCGCTTGGCCTGCAGCGCCTGCACCGCCTTGGCCATCGCCAGGTAGGTCTTGCCGGTACCGGCAGGTCCGATGCCGAACACGATCGTGTGGCGGTCGATGGCATCGACGTAACGCTTCTGGTTCAGCGTCTTGGGTCGGATCGTGCGACCGCGTCGGGAAAGAATGTCCAGGCTGAGCACCTCAGCGGGCGATTCCGGGTTCCCTTGGGCGAGCATCACCAGGGTTTCCCGGACTGCGTCCGGGCCAAGCGGCTGGCCGAGGCGGGCCAGGGTGACTAACTCGCCAAAGGCCCGCTCGGCAAAGGCGACGTCCGCCGGGGTGCCGGAGAGGGTGACCTCATTGCCCCGCACGTGTACATCGGCGGCCAGCAGGTCCTCGGTTATCCGGAGGTTCTCGTCGCGGGATCCCAGCAGGGCCAGTACGGCGGAATCTGGGATCACAATCTTCGACTGGACCGGTTCGGGCTGCGTCGTCTCCAGACCGGATCGGGAGGCGCCCGCCACTGGGGTAGGGGTCACGTGGGCGTGGGTCCTGCTTTCTGCGCGCTCGCGCATCTCGGGGCAACCAGCAGAATTGATGCTAGCCGGACACCCGAGCCCGCGGGGCGGGAGAACTTGGTGTTTCGACCGCCCGGCCCACCAGGATGGGATGCCGCGCCGCGGCGGAACTGGGGGCTGTCCCGCCGGGGCGCGGCGCCGCCGGACCGAGGGGGGAGGTGCCCGGCGGGGTCTCTGGGCTGATGGACCAGAACCAAATCTGTAACTCCATCAGAGGTCTTCATCGGTGTTACCTACTTAAGGTAACGCACTTTCAGCCATAGGAGGCTATTTTTCACTCAAATGGAGTAAAGACCACCGTTGAGAGAGGGCATTTATTGCACCGAGAGCAACCACTCCGGCACTCGAAGAACGCAAGACCCCCGGTCCCAGGAGCACTGGGTGGCCTCCCGCAGCGGTGAGCGTGGCCAGTTCGGCTTCGGTGATGCCACCCTCGGGTCCGACCACCAGCAGGAGCTCCCCCGCGGTGGGCAACGGAACCGAAGGCAGCGGATCGGTCGCGCTCTCGTCCAGCACCAGGCACCCCGCCGCGGCGGCAGCGCGCTGCCCGAGCCCGGGAGTGCCCACTGGCTCGGCCACCTCGGGGAACCATCCTCGGCGGGACTGCTTGGCCGCTTCCCGAGCCCTCTGCCGCCACCGGGACAGCGCTTTCGCCCCGCGCGGCCCGGAATCCCAACGGGCCACGCAGCGGTCAGCCCGCCAGGGCAGCACCGCATCCACCCCGGCCTCGGTGGCCAGTTCCACCGCCAGCTCCCCCCGCCAGCCCTTGACCAGCGCCTGGGCCAACGTCACTCGCAATGCCGGAGCTGGCTCGATCGTCCGGCGCAGCGCGTGCAGCCGCAGCCGATCCCGACCAGTCTCGAGCACCTCACACAGGGCGAGCTCACCGCAGCCGTTAGTGAGCATCAGACGCTCGCCGGGCCGCAACCGTCGCACGGTCGCGGCGTGGTGGCCCTCCGGGCCAGCCAGCATTGTCTCGGCACCTTCGGCAGGCAGCCGCTCCGCAAGAAACACCGGCAGACTGCTCATCGCGGTCCTCACATCAGTGCCCATCATCGGGCCCGTCAGCGTCCGCCTAAGGAATCCCGCAACCGGGAGAACAAACCACCGGCCCGGCCGTTGGCCGTGAGCTCGGCCTGCTCCTCCCCGCGCAGAACAGCGAGCTCGCGCAGCAGTTCGATCTGCCGGGGATCCAGCCGAGTCGGCGTCACGACGTCAAGATGGACGAACAGGTCGCCCCGCCCCTCGGCACGGCCGGTGCTGCGCAGCCGCGGCATCCCCCGCCCGCGCAGGGTCAGCACGGTCGCGCACTGGGTTCCCGGCTCGACCCGGACCTCCTGGGTGCCATCCAGGGTCTCCAGCATGACAGTAGTGCCCAGCGCGGCGGCCGTCATGGGAACC
This sequence comes from Pseudonocardiales bacterium, assembly GCA_019244165.1. Lineage (GTDB taxonomy): Bacteria > Actinomycetota > Actinomycetes > Mycobacteriales > Pseudonocardiaceae. The sequence goes on from JAFATA010000030.1 coordinate 11,555, forward strand.
CGCACGGTGCAGTGCAGGTCGGCACCGTCCCGGGTGAACGTCTCGTGCGGCACCTCCTGCACCTCGACGTAGAGATCACCCGCTGGTCCACCACCAGGGCCTACCTCGCCCTGGCCGGCCAGCCGCACCCGCATCCCGTCACCCACCCCGGCAGGTACCTTCGCGGTGACGTTGCGGCGGGCCCGGATCCGTCCGTCCCCCGAGCACTGGCGGCAGGGGTCCGGGATGACCTCACCGAAGCCCCGGCACACCGGACACGGCCGTGCGGTCATCACCTGGCCGAGGAAGGTGCGCTGCACGTTCTGCACCTCGCCGGCACCACCACAGGTGTCGCAGGTCTGCGGCCGGGTACCGGGCGCGCAACCGGAGCCGTTGCACTCGTTGCAGAGCACAGCGGTGTCCACGGTGAGCTCCCGGGAGGCACCGCTCGCGCACTCCTCGAGGGTGAGCTGCAGCCGGATCAGGGCGTCCGAACCGCTCTGCACCCGGCTGCGCGGTCCCCGCCGGCCGGGCCCGCCACCCGGACCGAAGAAGGCGTCCATGATGTCGCCGAAGCCGAACCCGCCGAAGGGGTCTCCCGCCGCGCCGCGGCCCGCGCCGGGCTCTAGCGGATCCCCCCCCAGGTCAACGATCTGGCGCTTCTGCGGGTCGGTCAGCACCTCGTAGGCGGCAGTAACGTCCTGAAAACGCTGTTGTGCCGCGGCATCGGGGTTGACGTCGGGGTGCAGTTCACGCGCCAGCTTGCGGTAGGCACGCTTGATCTGCTCCGCGCTGGCATCCCGGGGCACCCCCAGGATTGCGTAGTAATCCCTGGCCACGCTGGCGTCCTCCTGCCGCGGCCCTCGCCACGGTACTCGTCGTACATATCGGTGAGCCCAACCCCGCTTAACGGGTGGTCAGGATCTCCCCCACGTATCGGGCCACCGCGCGCACGGCGGCGATGGTGCCCGGGTAGTCCATCCTGGTCGGCCCGACCACGCCCATTCCCCCGAGCACCATGCCGTGCGAGGTGTAGCCGATCGAGACCAACGACGTGTTGCGCATCTCTTCAGCCTCGTTCTCCTCACCGATCCGCACCGTGATAGTGCCCGGGTCACACGCTGCAGCCAGCAGTTTAAGCACCACCACCTGCTCTTCCAACGCCTCAAGCACTTGGCGTAACGAACCCGGGAAGTCGGTGGCGTTGCGCGTGAGGTTGGCCGTGCCGCCGAGCAACAGCCGTTCCTCGGGATGCTCCACCAATGTCTCGATCAACACGGTCGAGGCCCGGGTCATCGCATCCCGCAGCTCCAAGGGAGCCTGCTCGGGAAGATCAGCCACTGCCACGGAGGCCTCCGCCAGCCGGCAGCCCGTCAGCGCTTGGTTGAGCAGCGTCCGCAGTTGCGCCACCTGCTCCTCGGTGATGACGTCGCCCAGGTCAAGCAGGCGCTGGTCCACCCGGCCTGAGTCGGTGATGAGGACCAGCATCAACCGGGCCGGGGTCACCGCGAGCACCTCAAGGTGACGCACCGTGGACCGGCTCAGGGTAGGGTACTGGATCACCGCCACCTGCCGGGTGAGCTGGGCCAGCAGCCGCACGCTGCGGCGCAACACGTCGTCGAGGTCGACCGCGCCGCGCAGGAAGGTCTGCACCGCGCGGCGCTCGGCCGCCGACAGCGGCTTCACTTCCGAGAGCCGGTCGACGAACAGCCGGTAACCCTTGTCGGTGGGTATCCGACCAGCGCTGGTGTGCGGCTGGGCGATGTAGCCATCCTCCTCCAGTGCCACCATGTCGTTGCGAATCGTCGCGCTGGACACCCCGAAGTGGTGCCGCTCCACCAGCGAACGGGACGCGACCGGCTCGTGGGTAGCCACGTAGTCCGTGACGATGGCGCGCAGCACCTCAAACCGGCGGTCCTCTGCGTTCACGTCACCTCCCTGGGCGGGTCCCTGGCACTGGTTAGAGGCCTGTACATCGAGTCTAGTGCGCCCCGGGCGCAGGCGTCGGGACCGCCGATGCGCCCGATACGCTGGCCGCTCACCTTGAGCGGGATACGGAGATGAGCGCCAGCTGTGATCTTCAAGGAAGTCCGGCAGGGCCGCCCCTACCCCGAGCACGGGTTTTCCCTGAAGGACTGGGCGCAGATCCCGCCCCAGCAGGTGCTCCTCGCGGACTTGGTCACCACCGCGACACTGGTGGAGCTAGATCGGCTGCTCTCCGAGGACCCCACACCCTTCGGCGACCTGTTCCCGCACGCGGTGCGGTGGTGCGGCGAGCTGTTCTTAGAGAATGGCCTGCACCGCGCCCTGCGCGCCGCCCTGCAGCAGCGCACCACCCTGCACGTGCGGATCCTGGACTTAGATCTCCTTCACTTCCCGCATTCGGCGGGCTGAGCGCCGAGCCTTCACACTGCACGAAGCCGCTTGGGTTGAATAAGAAACGGATTAGCCTGCGTGCCCGGCGCGAACCCAGCCATGCGCGCTATCTCGTCATCGCTCAATCCTCGCTCGCGCATCCTGACACCAATTCTTTGCGCCAGTTCAGGGTGTTCAATCGGCAGTTCATCACTGGCCGGCTCACGAACTTTCCATCCTCGCGAACTAAGCGACCTATAGAAGTCCATGCGATCACACGACTTGACGAGTCCAAGACAATAAGCGCGCTCGAAAATAGCTTGCATGGAAACCCCCCACTCACGTTTCAAGTCAATGAGCTTCCCGAGGCTGAGGTTGCGTAGCTCCGGTCGGATAACATGCTCAGGCATGAGGAACTCGGCGGCAAACGCGTTTGCCTCCCCTTCCACGTCGGCAGTCGCGGTAGAGCTGTGTAGACAAAGATGGCCCAGCTCGTGCGCGAGGGTCAGGCGCTTCCTATCCGCGCCAAGCCCACTATTGGTCAGGATGATCGGGTGGTCTCCGACCCACTGGGACAGTCCATCAACTCGTGTCGTTCCGAAGTCTTCCTCGATGATGACGCATCCTGCGGCCTCAAGCCATCGAATGAGATGCAAGACAGGCCCGATAGGCATCTTCCACTGCGCGCGCGTAAGGAGCGCTGCCGTAGCGGGCTCCGTCTCTTCCGGGTCGAAGGTCGGGATGATGTTTGTCGACTGAAGCGACACCTCCTCAAACAACAGCGAGGCGTGCAGGCGATGCATATTCAGGCGGGCTTCAAGCCGCCGCCAGAGCGCGGCTTTCGCGGTTTTCTGTCTCCGCATATGCGAATCAATCGCCAAGGCGCCCTGCATGCGCTGCCCGTACCGCAGAAAGCTGACAGTGACACCGTAGATCTTTGCGAAACTAGCGAGTGTTTCGCCATCAGGCACTCGTTGATCGTTCTCATATCGTGAGAGCGCCGCCTGCGTGATGCCGAGCTGACCGCAAACGTCGTCCCGAGTGAGGCCTTGAGCTTTTCGAGCCACGAGGAGGACTTCACCTGGTCCGATCATGATGACGCGCCCCCGTCGTCGCGCTTGTCGATACGGGTCGCATCGAAGAGGTCGATGTCAGGAAGGTCAGGTCGGGTGATCGGTCGCCAGACTATGGCGCCTGCGCCCTCATAGGGCTCATCGAGCTCAACGGCCCAGACGGGGTTGTCTTTGCCGTCCCGGTATGAGATCACGGCCGGACCAACCCGACGCTCCTCGGCCAGCCACCGATAGCCCGCTCCTAACGTGATCTCCTCAAGGTTCGGCAGCTGCGATCCCTGCGTCCAGAACTCCAGCGCCGCAGCTGTCGGGTATGTACTAATCTCCTCGTGCGGGTGGTGCCGCTTGATCCGAAGTCGGTAGGTCTGCGAAATCCAAATCTCCCGAACCGGCTCGCGATCAATCGTCTCAATTTCCGGGTTGCCATCGACAGCTGTAACCAACCGAGCCCAGACGCGGTCGTGGATAAGGTTGGCAAGGCACCGCTCGTTCATAAGAGGGAACCAGTTTGGTCGCCACTCCCGAAATTCAGCGAGGTCCTCGCGCGCCCCACGAATCAACCAAGCGAGGTCTTTGAGGAACTTGTCACAAGACCGGCCATCACCGCCGACTGATCACGGAGTGAAAACATACCAGAAAATATACCAGTGGCGATCTTGGTCGGCGCAAGGGCCATCTGTTGGGTCAGCTGACGAGCAGGTTGCGGACCACGGTATCGGCGAGGAGACGGCCGCGGCGGGTGAGCACCAGCCGCTCGCCGGGGGTGGCGGTGAGCAGACCATCGGCGAGCGCGACCTCGGCGGCAGCCTTGCCTGGCGCGTCGAGGATGCCCCGCGGTAGCCCCTCGGCCAACCGCAGGCCGAGCATCACGCGCTCGGTGTAGCGCTCGGTGCGGCTGAGCACCTCCCGGCCGGCCACCGGTGAATCTCCGGCCCGCAACGCGGCGGCGTAGCGGGCCGGATGCTTGCTGTTCCACCAGCGCACCCCGCCGACGTGAGAATGCGCCCCCGGCCCGGCGCCCCACCAGTTCCCACCGGTCCAATAGCCGAGGTTGTGCCGGCACCGGGACTCGGCCGACAGTGCCCAGTTGGACACCTCATACCAGCGCAGGCCCGCTGCGGACAACACCGTGTCGAGGTGCTCGTAGCGCTGGGCGAGCACGTCGTCGTCTGGGGCGGGCAGCTCACCGCGGGTTACCCGGCGCGCCAGCGCGGTCCCCGGCTCGACGAGCAGGGCGTAGGCCGAGACGTGGTCAACCCCGGCACTGCGCACCGCGTCCAGGGAAGCGGCCAGGTCATCGTCGGTCTCCCCCGGCGTACCGTAGATCAGATCCAGGCTGACCCGCTCGATCCCGGCGGCGCGGGCCTGCGCCGCGGCGGCCACCGGCCGGCCCGGGGTGTGCACCCGGTCCAGCACGGCCAGCACGTGCGGCGCGGCGCTTTGCATCCCCAGGGAGACCCGGGTGTAGCCGGCCGCGGCGATCCCGGCGAAGAACTCCGGCGAGGTGGACTCGGGGTTGGCCTCGGTGGTCACCTCAGCGCCCTGGGCCAGACCCAGCGAGGCGCGAATGGCATCCAGGACCGCAGCCAGACCAGCGGCACCGAGCAGGGACGGGGTGCCGCCACCGACGAACACCGTGTCCGCCGGCACCGGCGTGCCGAGTACCTGGGTGGCGAGATCCAGTTCCTGGCGCACCGCGTCCAGCCAGCTGGAGGGCGACGACGAGGAGCCCAGCTCTCCCGGGGTATAGGTGTTGAAGTCGCAGTAACCGCAGCGGGTGGCGCAAAACGGCACGTGCACGTACACCCCGAAGGGCGCCTGGCGCAACTCCCGGAGGGCAGCAGCGGGCAGGGTTGCCGGCGGCGGGGCAGTCATCTCAGCATTGTGCGGGACCGCAGCGGGGTGGCACTCTGGTGAGGTGGCCGCGCTCGGACTCGTGCTGGTGGCTCGCCGGCACATCGACTATGTCCGGGTTTCCAGCGCGCTGTGCCGCCGGATGAGCTGACGCCTAGCCCGACTGCCCCTAGCCGGTGCCGGGTGCGCCGGAACCGGGCTGCGGAATACCCCCGGTCACGGCCCTGGCCCGGACGCCGCTGCTCCCCTGACGGAGGCACCAGGATGCCTGCACCGACCCGCCCAGCGTCCCCGACCAAGGCCCGCCGTGGCGAGGGCCAGTGGGCCCTGGGCCATCGCGAGCCGCTCAACTCCAATGAACGGACCAAAAAGGACGACGACGGGCTCAACGTCCGGCATCGGATCGAGACGATCTACTCCCGGCGGGGCTTCGAGTCGATCGACCCAGCCGACCTGCGCGGCCGGTTCCGCTGGTGGGGGCTGTACACCCAGCGCCGGCCCGGCATCGACGGCGGCCGCACCGGCACGCTGGAGCCCGAGGAACTGGAGGACTCCTACTTCATGATGCGGGTGCGCATCGATGGCGGCGCGCTGAGTACTGAGCAACTGCGGGTGATCGGCGAGACCTCCCGGCTCTACGCCCGCGACACCGCCGACATCACCGACCGGCAGAACATCCAGTACCACTGGATCCGGATCGAGGACGTGCCCGCGATCTGGGAACAACTGGAGGCCGTCGGGCTGTCCACCACCGAGGCCTGCGGGGACTGCCCCCGAGTCGTCCTGGGTTCCCCGGTCGCGGGTATCGCCGCCGACGAGATCATCGACGGCACCCCAGCGATCGAGGAAATCAAGCGGCGCTACCTCGGCAGTCCCGAGTTCTCCAACCTGCCCCGCAAGTACAAGACCTCGATTTCCGGTCTGCAGGACGTCGCGCACGAGGTCAACGACATCTCCTTCGTCGGGGTGGTGCATCCCAAGCACGGTCCAGGCTTCGATGTGTGGGTCGGCGGCGGCCTGTCCACCAACCCGAAGATCGCCCGTCGGCTGGGCGCCTGGGTGCGGCGCGAGGAGGTGCCCGAGGTCTGGGCCGCGGTGACGGCACTGTTCCGCGACTACGGCTACCGGCGGCTGCGCCACCGCGCCCGGATCAAGTTCCTCGTCGCCGACTGGGGTGTGGAGCGGTTCCGCGAGGTGCTGGAGACCGAGTACCTGCACTACAGCCTCCTCGACGGTCCCGCGCCGCAGCCACCGCCCGCGCCGATCGACCACATCGGCGTGCACCGCCAGCACGATGGCAAGTGCTACATCGGGGTTGCCCCGGTGGCCGGTCGGGTCTCCGGCAGCACGCTGCTTGATGTGGCTAAGGCCGTGGAGCGGGCCGGTTCCGCCCGGGTTCGGCTGACCCCCTACCAGAAGCTCGTCGTGCCCGACGTCACCGAGTCCGAGGTGGACAGCCTGCTCGCCGAGCTGGGCCGGCTCGGGTTGTACGCTGACCCGAGCCCGTGGCGACGATCCGTGATGGCCTGCACCGGCATCGAGTTCTGCAAGCTGGCCATCGTGGAGACCAAGAACCGGGCGATCACGCTGGTCGCCGAGCTGGAGCAGCGCCTCGCCGACATCCAGCCCACCCTGCAGACCCCGATCTCGGTGCACCTCAACGGCTGCCCGAACTCCTGTGCCCGGATCCAGGTCGCCGACATCGGGCTCAAGGGCCAACTGGTCACCGACGCGCAGGGCAACCAGGTCGAGGGCTTCCAGGTGCACCTGGGCGGCGGGCTTGGACGGGACAGCGGGTTCGGCCGCAAGCTGCGCGGGCACAAGGTGACCTCTGCTGAGCTGGCGGACTACGTGGAGCGGGTCCTTCGCCGTTACGCCCGGCAACGTGCACCGGGCGAGCCCTTCGCGCGCTGGGTGGCCCGAGCCGACGAGGAGACTTTGCGATGACGGCGATCATGACGGCACCGGCGAGATCCGCTGCCGTAGAGGCTGATCACCTGGCAGCGTTGGAGTCCGAGGCGGTGCACATCATCCGCGAGGTGATTGCTGAGTTCGAGCGGCCGGTACTGCTGTTCTCCGGCGGCAAGGACTCCGCGGTGCTGCTGCATCTGGCGCTGTGCGCGGTGTACCCGGCTCCGCTGCCGTTGCCGCTGCTGCACGTGGACACCGGGCACAACTTCCCTGAGGTGATCTCCTACCGGGACCGTCGGGTCCTCGAGCTGGGGCTGCGGCTGCACGTGGCGGCGGTGCAGGACTGGATCGACGACGGTCGGCTGACTGAGCGCCCCGACGGCACCCGCAACCCGCTGCAGACCGTCCCTCTGCTGGACACCATCAACGAGCACCGCTTCGATGCCGTCCTCGGCGGCGCCCGCCGCGACGAGGATCGGGCGCGAGCCAAGGAACGCATCGTCAGCCTGCGCGACGCCTTCGGCGGTTGGGATCCTCGCCGACAACGTCCGGAGCTGTGGAACCTCTACAACGGCCGGCACAGCGCCGGGGAGCATGTCCGGGTCTTCCCCCTGTCCAACTGGACCGAACTGGACGTCTGGCGCTACATCGCCCGCCGCGATATCCCGGTCCCCAGCATCTACTACGCGCATCAGCGGGAAGTGTTCGCCCGGGACGGGATGTGGTTGACCGCTGGCACCTGGGGCGGCCCGCGCAGGGGCGAGCGGGTAGTCCTCAAGTCGGTGCGGTATCGCACCGTTGGGGATACCTCCTGCACCGGCGCGGTGGAGTCCACGGCCGCGACCTTGGAGGAGGTGCTCGCCGAGGTGGCCGCCAGCCGGATCACCGAGCGCGGCGCCACTCGAGCCGACGACCGGTTGTCGGAGGCCGCGATGGAGGACCGCAAACGCGAGGGCTACTTCTGATGACCAGCTTGCTGCGGCTGACCACCGCAGGTTCGGTCGACGACGGCAAGTCCACGTTGGTCGGGCGGTTGCTGCACGACACCCAGTCGATCATGACTGATCAGCTTGCCGCGGTGGAACAAGCCACCCGCGCTCGCGGTGGCGACTTACCGGACCTGGCCCTGTTCACCGACGGGCTGCGCGCGGAGCGGGAGCAGGGCATCACCATCGACGCGGCCTACCGCTACTTCGCCACGCCCACCCGCAAGTTCGTGCTGGCCGACTGCCCGGGGCATGTGCAGTACACCCGCAACACGGTCTGCGGGGCCTCCACCGCCGAGCTCGCCGTGATCCTGGTCGACGCGCGCCAGGGTCTAGTCGAGCAGACCCGGCGCCACCTCGCCGTCATGGCGTTCCTGCGGGTACCGCATCTGGTGCTCGCGGTGAACAAGATGGACCTGGTGAACTTCGACGAGCCGACGTTTCGTCGCATCGAGTCGGAGTTCGCGGCGGCGGCAGGCGCGCTAGGCGTGCCGGATCTGGTGGCTGTGCCGGTGTCCGCGCTGCACGGCGATAACGTCGCGGTTGCCAGCCGGCGCACCCAGTGGTATCGGGGTCCGACGCTGCTGGAGCACTTGGAGGCGGTGCCCACCGGGCGGGCGGCGGTGGCCGAGCCGATGCGCTTTCCGGTGCAGCTGGTGCTGCGACCGCGCACCGCCGAGCACCCCGACTACCGTGGCCTCGCCGGCCGGGTCGCCTCCGGAGTGCTGGAAGTCGGCCACGAGGTCATCGCCTTGCCTTCCGGGGGCCGTTCCACCGTGGTGGGCATCGACACCCCCGACGGTCCGATGTCGTGCGCCGCCGCCGGGCAATCGGTCACCGTGCTGCTGAGCGACGAGATCGACGTCGGGCGGGGCGAGGTGCTGGCCCGCCCGGAGCAGGCACCACGGGTGGTCACCGAGCTCGACGCGGACCTGTGCTGGCTGGCCGACCACCCGCTGCGCGCCGGCGCGCGGGTGCTGGTCAAACACGGCACTCGCACCGTCCGGGCGGTCGTCACCGAGCTGACCGGGCGGCTGGACCTGCGCACCCTGCGGCATACCGCGCCACCGGCCGCGCTGGAGCTCAACGAGATCGGCGTTGCGCGGATCCGGCTCGCCCAGCCGCTGGCGGTGGACTCCTATGCCACGGACCGCCACACCGGTGGCTTCCTCGTCATCGACGCCGCCGACGGCAACACCCTCGCCGCCGGTCTGGTCGGATAAGCCACTCCGTCAGCAGCCTTGTGTCGTCGCTAGGCCCAATAGGCTGGGCTCGGTGAAACGGTGGTCGGGCAGCTGGCGCCACGCCGGTGCTCGCCTCGCCCGGGCGCCCTCGGTCCGGCTACCGGGCGATGCGTGGCGCCGCAGCTATGACTGGTTGCGCGGATCGGCCCCGGGTCTGGTGCCGTTGGCGCTGCTGGTCGGGGCTGGCGCGGGTGCCGGTGCGGTGGTGTTCCGGTACCTGATCCTTGGCTTCACCGAAGCGTTCACTGGGCAGGCGGACTACAGCGCCGCAGGCCGCGTCGCCAGCCCGCATTTTCCTGGCTTGGGCATATTTTTCGTAATCCTGGTCCCCGCGCTCGGGGGCTGGTGTATGGGCCGATCGTGGACCGGTACGCGAAGGAGGCCCGTGGGCACGGGGTGCCGGAGGTGATGCTGGCCATCGCGGAGCGGGGCGGGCGGATCGGTCCGCAGGTGGCGGTCGTGAAGTCGTTGGCGTCGGCGTTGTGTATCGGCTCAGGTGGATCCGTCGGTCGGGAAGGACCGATCGTGCAGATCGGCTCGGCGCTGGGGTCGAGCATCGGGCAGGCGCTGCGGATCTCCGATACCCGGCTCCGGTTGCTGGTTGCCTGCGGCGCGGCCGGCGGCATCTCGGCCACGTTCAACGCCCCCCTTGCGGGGGTGTTCTTCGCTCTTGAGCTGATCCTGCGGGACTTCGCCACCGAGTCGTTCGGGGTGGTGGTCCTCGCGTCGGTCACCGCCGACGTGATCGGGCGAGCGGCCTTGACTTCATCGAAGGGCCGGCGCTGGGTGTGGGCTCGTATACCAGTGGCAGCCGGGGACTGAAAGAGTGAACGAGTCCGGCAGCGGTAAACACCGGAAAGAAGACAGAGGCGATAAGAACGACCAGTGACCGTCATCGATGCGAATTCTTCCTGGGTCGCTTTGGTCGTGGAGGTGCCGCGCGCAGCGTTCATTCCCGACACCATCTGGCTAGACGATAGCTGTGGTGACGCGCTCGTGGCGTTGTCCAAGCACACTGACCCGGATGGCTGGCACGCTGTGGTGTCTGCGGATGCGCCCGTCATCACGCAGGTCAATCTCGGTGACGTGCAGCCTGGCCAAAGGGGTAGCTTTGCGTCCAGCTCGGCTAGCCAGCCGAGCATCGTTGCGGAGATGCTGAACGCCCTGGACGCCCGTCCCAGGCAGTCCGTGCTGGAAATCGGTACCGGGACCGGGTGGAACGCCGCGCTGCTCTCACGCTGTGTCGGCGAGCACGGCCGGGTGGTCACCATCGAAGTGGATCCACGCCTGGCGCAGCACGCCCGACGCGCGCTCGCTCACGCCGGATACGACCCGCTGGTGATCACCGGAGACGGCCTGGTCGGGTACTCGGCGGGGGCTCCGTACGACCGGGTGATCTCCACTGCATCCATCCGCGAGGTCGTGCCCCGCGCCTGGCTCGACCAGCTCCGGCCCACAGGACGGCTGGTGACGCCGTGGGGTACGGATTGGTCCAACGGGGTCCTGCTGACCCTCACCTTGGCCGAGGGCGGTGTGGCCACCGGCAGGTTCTCTGGCGATGTGGCCTTTATGCGTCTGCGCAGCCAGCGCCGCGCCCGGTATGGCTGGCGGCCCAGTGACCGTGACATCGAGCGCGCCCAGATCACCGCCACCGCCTGCCGCGGGAGCGATCTGGACCGAATGCTGAACCCGGAGAAAGGCACGTTCGCCATCGGTGCGCGGCTGGCGTCCTGCTGCCTGGTGGTCGAGCGGGACGCCCGCGGCACACTCCACCACACCCTGGAGCTGGACGACGGAGCAACCAGGTCGTGGGCGCAACTGGACGCCAACCTCAACGACCCGGCCCCGTTCATGGTGCGCCAATTAGGGCCGCGCAAGCTGTGGGACGAGGTCGAGGCCGCCTACGACTGGTGGCACGACCAAGGCGAACCGCGCCTCGATCGGTTCGGTTTGCACAGCTGGGAGGGGCAGCAGTGGATCTGGCTCGACGAACCCGACAACACCGTCCGGGTCGTGGAACCATCAGACGCGGGTCGTGGCGACCTGCCGGGCCTTGCGGGCTAGGTCACGGGCGTCGGTGCCCGGGCGGGCTGCCAGCGCAGCGGCCAGGGGCACCAGTCGCTCCCGGCGGAGGGCGGCGGAGCGCAGGGTGCTGACCACCTCGATGGCCTGGTGAGCCAAACTCAGCCCCTGGGGTTCCCCGGCCCGCACGTGCACCTCAGCGAGCAGCAGCTCGGCGACGGTGCGGCCCGGGCGGTAGTGGCCCTCGCGGTAGCCGCGGACCGCGTTGGCGGCGGAGCGCTCGGCGGCCTCCAGCTGGCCCAGATTCAGCTGAACCCCTGCCGTGGTCAAATCACCCCCCGCGTGCTCGAAGGCATCGCGCGGCTCCCACCCCTCATTCGCCTCAGCAAGACACCGGGTGGCCTGCTCGGGGGCCTTCATGAGGGCCCACGCGGTCGCGGAAAGCCGGCTCAGCCGCGCAGCGAGGGTCGGCAGCCGGGGATCATCAGCACGTGGGAGTGCCGAGGCGGGCCTGCCGAGCGGGAACCCGCCAAGCCGCAGCTGCCCGAACTGAAATAGCTTCAGCGCCTCGTTGGGATGCCCGATCCAGACCAGGGTCAACCCGGCCTGCCAGGTGGCGTTGGCGACCCCGTAGCTGTCCCCGAACTGATCGGCCAAAGACAGCGCTTCGGTGAAGAAACCGGTCCCGTCCAGCCCATCGTCGTAGCAGTACCACCCCGCCTCGGTGTACAGCTCGACCAGCGCGGCAGCAAACTGTGCCTTGACCGCCTCGCGCGCGGGCACCTCCAGCCACGGCGTGTACTCCCTGGCCGTGGCACCGAACACGCCAGCCTGCCCACCGTAGTGCCGGGCCACCCCGCGCAGCGACTCGGTCAGGGCGCGCAGGACGTGCACATCGGAGATTCCCAGTCGCGAGGGCAGCACCTGCCTGCTGGGCAGGGCCAGCTTGACCGTTTTACCCAGACCCACCGCCTGGCCCACGGCTGCCGTCGAGGCGGTCGCGATGAGGGCGCGGCGTTTCACGGCCTCGTCCACCTCTTCCTCGGCCGGCGGTGCCTCCGCTGGCTCCTCACCGTAGCTGACGCCCAGCCACGCCCGGGGTACGCCGAGTCCGTCGGCGATGCGCTCGATCACCCACACGTTGCTGACCTGACGGCCCCTGACCATGATCTCGCTGACCTCCGACTGGGACTGACCGGTCAGCTGCGCGATGTGGCGCTGGCTCACCCCCAGGCGCCGCAGGTGGCGGTACACCGTGCCGATGTCCCGGGCGGCCAGCACAGCACGCATCTCGTCGCCCTCGAACAGCGCGCGATCCAGGGGACCCACCAGTGATCACCTCTCGGTCAACCAGACGGCGGTATCTGCAGCCACCACGTCACTGTGCCGGTAACGATCTCACTTCAAGCAAGTTGCCGAGAACCGTGATCTATCAACCGTGCGGCTACTTGCCGCACCACAGCTGGTGCCCACCAACGGGGCGCGGCGGTGCGACGGGTAGCCCCCCGCCGTTAGCGGCGCGGGCGACGGTCCGCCGGGCCTGGGGCCTGCCAGCGCCATCCGACCAGACGTGATCGACGGCCGGGTTCTCGACGCCTCCGCACTGATCGCGTTCGCGCGCGGCACCTCACTCTATGCTGCTGCGGCAGTCTGGACGGCGGTTGAGGAGTCGATCGTCCTGATTGTGCCCTCGACTGCGGTAGCGGCAACGTGGACGGAACTTACCGACGAGCAGCAACCCGTGCTCGACGTCGTGCTGAACCTTCCGGTCACAGTCGTCGACGACCTTGATCAAGCACGTGCTCGCACTGTTGGCCAGCTTGGCGGTCCCCAGGCCGACGCGCACGCCATCGCCTGCGCTCAGCAACGCAGATGGCCCCTGCTCACTGCCGACCCTGCCCACTACGCCCGCCACGAACAGACCGGCGTCGACCTCGAACCCATGACCTAGCCGTCGCCGCAGTTCAGAGGGGATTTTAGTGGGCGCAGCAGGAGTCGAACCTGCAACCTGCCCAGCGGCGAGCGTGATCGTTAGAGGTGACCACCGCACCAACGCCCGGCCGACAGCCGGGCTCAGCCCATGCCTTTCTTTCTCGTGTCACGCGCGAGCCGCCCGGCGCGCTCGAAACCGCAGGGAAAATCCTCACACTAACCTTGTTGAAGCTCGGAAGCCACCGACTCGATCCTGACAAATGGTATCTTCGCTATATAGTTCCGATATAGTTCGGCAGCATTTCGGACTGGCAAGTGCTGAAGCTCCAGAAGAGTTTGCAGCCCTTCCAGCTCTGTATCACAAGCCTCTGCCGCGCGAAGCTGCGCCGCCATATCTTGCGATTTTCCTAGTTGCACAGAAATGGTCGCTACAAGCGACACAAGCATGGCGACGAGACAGAGGACTCGCCACACAGTAGAAGAACTCGATAACGAGAGTGCGTGTTGGACTGCTCCAGCAAACGATAGTCCTCCGAACGCGGGGCCGGCGGTAAGAACCGCCGCAATAGCACTACCGATTATGCTAGTATTCGCCAATCGAACGCTACGCGGCCGGACTCGTCGTATGAAATTTCCTATGTTCACCCGTTGCACTTCAATCCGCCGCAGTAGTTCCTGTCGGTTTTTACCATTCTCGTCCATATTGTTCCCCTCGGGGTCTTCCATGTGAGAATTTTTTAGGGCGTGGGGTTACTGATCGTGTACCGACACGCGCGTCACCTTTCTCTGAGTTCAACACTTTCAGAGTAATCGAGCACGAGTCCGTTTTCGTCGGACCACCAGTGTCGTTCGATGAGTACTGGGTCACCGACACCGATATTGAGGGCTGTCGCTTGGTCGGAGGTGGGTGCGGGCTGGGCGACCACGGTGCCCGCACCGGAGGTTGACTGTACGAGACCCTCAGCTTGGAGGACTTTGAGTGCCATGGCGCGGACAGATGGTAGGAGCTGGCTAGGCCGGCGGTCGCCGCGCTCGATGCGTTGGCGGTAGTGCCGCGCGACCTGGAGGTAAGGCGGCTCCTCACGGTTGATCATGTTAGCCATGTGATCCGGTCCCGGCGTGGTGTGAGCGTAACTAGTTTATCTTAGGAGGAATTATCCTAGGAGGAGTGGATCATGAGGTTGATGGTGGATGTGTCTGAGGTTCAGTTCACGGTGGGTCGGCCGTGTGCGCCGAAGACGGATCAGGCTGGTGCTCAGCGGACGAAGAAGGGACCTGCACCTTGACGGAGTCCGTACTCGCGCTGGCTACCCCCACGTACGGTTGCATGATTTTCGTCACATTGTAGTCAGCTTGCTCTTTAGCTGAAGACTCCCCAGTCGTTACCGCACTGTTGCTACATTTGGCCTACTTACCGATCTTGCACAAGGTAGTCCTACCTGGTGGGCGCAGCAGGGGTCGAACCTGCGACCTCTCGCTTGTAAGGCGAGCGCTCTTCCGCTGAGCTATGCGCCCCCCGTCCGGGCCGGGGCAACCCGGGCGGCCGGTGGTCAGCCTGGCAGCGCGGTCAGGGCCTGCTTCCAGGCGGTCTGGTCACGAGCTTCGTGGGGCTGCTTCATCTCGGCGAAGCGAATCACGCCGTCAGTGTCTACCAGGAAGGTGCCCCGGTTAGCGATGCCAGCCGCGCCGTTAAACACCCCGTAATCCTGCGCGACCTTGCCGTGTGGCCAGAAGTCGGACAGCAGGGGAAAGCGGTAGCCCTGCTGCTCTGACCAGGCCTTGAGCGTGTACCCCGAGTCCACGGACACCGCCAGCACCTGCACCTCGGAGTTCTGGAACTCCGCGAGGTCGTCGCGGACCTGGCAGAACTCACCGGTGCAGACCGGGCTGAAGGCAAGCGGGTAGAACACCACCAGCACGTTGGTCTTGCCGCGGAACCCCGACAGCGTCCACTCCTGATCGTTCTGATCCCTCAAGGTGAAGTCCGGGGCCTGGTCCCCGATCTCCAGCGGCATCTGCTCAACCCTCCCATCCGGCGGTTCAGCGTTTGGACTTGGCCGCCTTCGGCGTGGCCAGCCTGGTGGCCGCCCAGTCGTCGCTCACACTAATGGTGGACGTCTGCGCTAGACCGACGGTAGGGGCCGCCTCGGCGATGTCCGAGGGCTCGACATGGCCGTCCCGCCCGGTCTTGGGTGTGAACACCCAGATCACTCCATTCTCAGCCAACGGCGTCCGGGCGTCGACGAGAGCGTCCACAAGATCGCCGTCCTGGTCGCGCCACCACAGCAGCACCACATCGACGATCTCGTCGGAGTCCTCATCGACCAGGTCAGCGCCGATCACCTCCTCGATTCCCGCACGCACTTCGTCGTCGACGTCGTAGTCCCAGCCGAGTTCCTGTACGACCATGTCTGGTTCGATCCCGAGCCTCTCGGCGACGCCGAGTTTGCCGGTGTCTCCCGCCGCAGCGGCGACCACGGTGTTCACCCCTCCACAACATCGAGCCCGGCGGCAGCCGCCCGGCGATCTATTACTCGATAGCGTCCCAGCGAACACTGCAGTCCGGTGGGAGCGCAACTGCCAGCAGCGGGACACGCCGATCCAGGGCTGCCCAGCGGGATAACCTGGGGAAAACGGTGGCGCCAATCGCGAGCGTCGCCAAGCATGGGGCACGATGTCGACAGGAGCCGGCCCGACGCTGCCGCAGGCCGGCCTGCCATGACAGTTTCCAGGCGAGGAGATCCCTTGGCCATGCAGAAAGATCACCGACCGGCTCGAGTGCGGGTGATCCGCGACGGGATGGCGGCACACCTGCCGGACATTGACCCGGACGAGACCGCGGAGTGGTTGGAAGCCTTCGACTCGGCGGTGCTGTCCGGGGGCAAGCAGCGGGCGCGGTATCTGATGCTGCGACTGCTCGAACGGGCTCGCGAGACCGGCGTCGGCGTGCCCGCGTTGACCAGCACGGACTACGTCAACACCATCCCTACCGAAAACGAGCCATGGTTCCCCGGTGACGAGCACACCGAGCGACGCTACCGCGCCTGGATCCGGTGGAACGCGGCGATGATGGTGCATCGGGCCCAGCGTCCCGGGGTGGGCGTCGGCGGGCACATTTCCACCTACGCCTCCTCAGCCGCGCTCTACGAGGTGGGCTTCAACCACTTCTTCCGGGGCAAGGACCATCCCGGCGGCGGAGACCAGATTTTCATCCAGGGCCATGCGTCCCCCGGTATCTACGCTCGGGCGTTTCTGGAGGGCCGGCTGTCGGCTGCCCAGCTCGATGGGTTCCGCCAGGAGTTCTCCCACGCCGGCCCGGGTGGCGGCCTGCCGTCCTACCCCCACCCGCGGCTGATGCCAGACTTCTGGGAGTTCCCCACCGTCTCGATGGGGCTGGGTCCGATCAACGCGATCTTCCAGGCCCGGCTCAACCGCTACCTGCAGGCCCGTGGCCTCAAGGACACCTCAGACCAGCACGTGTGGGCCTTTCTCGGTGACGGTGAGATGGACGAGCCGGAGTCCCGTGGCGAGATTCAGGTCGCGGCCATTGAGGGGTTGGACAATCTCACCTTTGTGGTGAACTGCAACCTGCAGCGCCTCGATGGGCCGGTCCGGGGCAATGGCAAGATTATCCAGGAGCTGGAGTCTTTCTTCCGCGGCGCCGGCTGGAATGTCATCAAGGTGATCTGGGGTCGCGAGTGGGATGGCCTGCTCTTCGCCGACCGGCAGGGCGCGCTGGTGAACTTGATGAACATCACGGCCGACGGCGACTACCAGACCTACAAGGCCAACGACGGTGGCTACGTGCGGGAGCACTTCTTCGGCCGTGACCCGCGCACCAAAGAACTCGTCAAAAACCTGTCCGACACCGACATCTGGAACCTCAAGCGCGGGGGGCACGACTACCGCAAGGTCTACGCCGCCTACCAAGCCGCCACCCAGCATCATGGCCAGCCCACGGTGATCCTGGCCAAGACCATCAAAGGCTACGGCCTGGGCCCCCACTTCGAGGGCCGCAACGCCACCCACCAGATGAAAAAACTCACCCTGGAAGATCTCAAGCACTTTCGCGACGTCCAACGCATCCCCCTTTCCGACGCGCAGCTGGAGGAGAACCCCACCCTGCCGCCCTACTATCACCCGGGGCCCGACGCGCCGGAGATCCAGTACATATGCGAGCGCCGCCGGGCGCTGGGAGGGTTCCTGCCTGAGCGACGGACCAAGTCCAAGGCCCTGGTGCTGCCCGGCGACAAGGTCTACACCGTGCTGCGCCGTGGGTCGGGTAAGCAGGAGGTCGCCACCACGATGGCGTTTGTCCGGTTGCTCCGCGAGCTCGTCAAGGATCCGGAGATCGGGCCACGATTCGTGCCGATCATTCCGGACGAGGCGCGCACGTTCGGCATGGACTCGATGTTCCCCGCACAGAAGATCTACAACCCGCACGGCCAGCTCTACACCTCGGTGGACGCCGAGCTGATGCTGGCCTACCGGGAGAGCGAGCACGGCCAGATCCTGCATGAGGGCATCAACGAGGCGGGCTCCGCCGCGTCGTTCACCGCGGCGGGCACCTCCTACGCCACGCACAACGAGCCGCTAATCCCGGTCTACATCTTCTACTCGATGTTCGGTTTCCAGCGCACCGGCGACGGCCTGTGGGCGGCCGGCGACCAGATGGCCCGCGGGTTCCTGCTCGGCGCCACCGCCGGGCGCACCACGCTGGTCGGCGAGGGTTTACAGCACAACGACGGGCACTCGTTGCTGCTCGCCGCGGCCAACCCCGCGGTGGTGGCCTACGACCCGGCGTGGGGCTTCGAGATCGCCCATATCGTCCGCGACGGGCTACGCCGGATGTACGGGGAGGACGCTACCCGCGATCCGAACGTCTTCTACTACCTCACCCTCTACAACGAGCCCTACCGCCAGCCGGAAGAACCCGCGGACCTCGACGTCGAGGCCCTGCTCCGCGGCCTGTACCGGTACGCCCCGGCACCAGCACCGGGTCCCGGGAAACCTGCGGTGCAGTTGGCTGCCTCGGGAGTGGCGCTGCCGTGGGCACTGCGCGCCCAGGAGATGCTCGCCCAGGAATGGGGCGTGCAGGCCGATGTGTGGTCGGCGACGTCGTGGACGGAGCTGCGCCGCGAGGCTGTGGAGGTCAGCCGGCACAATCTGCTGCACCCCGAGGCCGAGCCCCGGGTGCCGCACGTGACCCGGGTGTTGCAGGACGCGGCGGGACCGCTGGTCGCGGTGTCGGACTGGATGCGCGCGGTGCCCGACCTCATCCGCCCGTGGGTACCCATCGACCTGATCACCCTGGGCACGGACGGCTTCGGTTTCTCCGACACCCGCCCGGCGGCGCGGCGACATTTCCTCGTCGACGCCGAGTCGATCACGGTCGCCGCGCTGGCCGGGCTGGCCCGCCGCGGCGAGGTGGACCAGCAGATCGTCGTCCAGGCGGCCCGCAACTACCGCATCGACGACCCGCAAGCCGCCGGTCCGCAGACCTCCGACCCCGGGGTCGCGTGAGGGGATCCTCCCTGCTCGGTGGCACACACTATCGCGCGCAGCGATTCCCCGGCGCCATGCGATGCTGGCCCCATGACCGTCGAGGCGGGCACCCACACGCTGCCGGCCAGCACATTGCGCAGGCTGGCACTGGCCTCCGGTGGGCTCGCCACGGCCAGCGTGGCCGAGATGGAGCGGCGTTACCCCTGGTTCCGCCGGTTGTCGGCCGACCAGCGGGCCGGGGTCCTGCTGATCACCCAGGCCAGCGTGGCGAACTTCGTCGAGTGGCTCAAAGATCCACAGCATTCGATCAGGCGCACCATCGACGCGTTTCGCACCGCTCCGCGCGATCTGACCCACTGGGTCAGCCTGCGCCAGACCGTCGAACTGATCCGGGTCGCCACCCTGGTGTTCGAGCAGCAACTGCCCGAACTCGCCGCTGACGACGCCGAGCGCGCCGTGCTCACCGAGGCCTCACTGCGCTATAGCCGCGAGGTCGCCTTCACCGCCGCCAGCACCTACGCCGGCGCCGCTGAGGCCCGCGGAGCCTGGGACGCACGGCTGGAAGCGCTGGTGGTGGACGGCATCATGCGCGGTGACGGCGAGGAGTCGCTGCTGTCCCGCGCGGCGGCGCTGGGGTTGGAGCCCACCGCCCCAGCGACGGTGCTCGTGGGCAATCCCCCACCGGACGAGCCCCCGGAACTCCTCGCCGACATTCGGGGCATCGCCGTTCGCAGCGGGGGCGGGGTGCTGGTCGGTGTGCAGGGATCCCGCCTGGTGCTGGTCGCCAGCGGCAGCCTCGACCTCCCGGAAAACCATCGGTGGATGATCGATGCTTTCGGAGAGGGCCCGGTCGTCGTCGGGCCGACGGTCCCGTCGCTGGCCGAAGCGCACCGCAGCGCTGCCGACGCCCTATCCGGGCTGCGCGCGGTGGCGGCCTGGCCAACCGCACCGCGCCCGGTACCGGCCGCCGAGCTCCTTCCCGAGCGCGCGTTGGCCGGGGACCCGGAGGCCGAACGCCTGCTGGTCGATCAGGTGATGCGTCCGCTGACAGCGGCCAGCGGTGGGCTGGTCGAGACGCTGGACGCCTTCTTCTCTGCCGGTGGAGTCCTGGAGGCCTGCGCCCGGCAGTTGTTCGTGCACCCCAACACGGTCCGCTACCGGTTACGCCGGATCGCCGACATCACCGGGCGAGTGCCCGGCGACCCCCGGGATGGGCTCGTGCTGCAAGTGGGCCTGGCGGTCGGGCGGCTGGCCCGCTCCCGCGGCCTGTGGTGATGACAAGGGGAGATTTGTAGGTATCTGACAAGGATGCGTCGGTGGACTTCGTGAGCGACAGCATCACGGCCACGGCCGGGCAGGGTGTTCAGTGAACGGGATGATCGCGCTGCTCGCACCCGGACAAGGTGCCCAGTCCCCCGGCATGCTCGCCCCCTGGCTGGCGCTGGACGGTGCGCCCGAGCGGGTCGCGGCGTGGTCGGAGGCCACCGGGCTTGATCTTCAGTGGCTCGGTACGACGGCGGATGCTGAGCAGATCAGAGACACCGCGGTGACTCAGCCGCTGACCGTGGCGCTGTCGCTGCTGGCCGCTGAGGAGCTGGCACGGCGGGTGGACCTGCCAGCCGAGGCCCCGGTCGCCGGGCACTCGGTCGGTGAGCTCACCGCGGCAGCCGTGGTGGGGGTGCTCACCGCTGACGAAGCCGTCGCGCTGGCCGCCGTCCGGGGCCAGGAAATGGCCGCTGCGTGCGCGCGGGAGCCGACCGGGATGTCCGCGGTGCTCGGGGGCGAGCCTGAGGAGATCACGGCGGTGCTGGCCGAGCTGGGGCTGGAGGCGGCCAACCACAACGGCGCCGGGCAGATCGTCGCCGCGGGCCCTACCGAGGCGCTGGCGGCACTGGCGGCACGCCAGCCTGCCCCCGCCCGGGTGGTGGCGCTGCAAGTGGCTGGGGCGTTCCACACCCGGTTCATGGCCCCAGCCGAGCACGCACTGGCGCGGTACGCCGCCCAGCTCACCGCCAAGGACCCGGCGCGCCCGCTGCTGTCCAACGCCGAGGGCCACGTGGTGACCGAGGGCGCAGAGATGCTGCGCCGGCTGGTCGCGCAGCTGACCAAGCCGGTCCGCTGGGACCGCTGCATGGCAACGCTGCGCGCCTTGGCCGTCACCGCAACAGTCGAGCTCCCGCCCGCTGGTACGCTCTCCGCCCTGGTCAAACGAGGCCTCAAGGGCACGGCCACGCTGGCGCTGAAGGCTCCCGAGGATCTCGACAAGGTCGCCGACCTGATCTGCGCCCATTCCCAAGCCCACTCCGAAACGGAAACGGACCAATCAGGAACACTGGTATGAGCCCCCGCCTCCGGCAGCTCCCCCCGATCGCTGGCGCACGCATCCTTGGCTTAGGCAGCAGGCAACCCCAGCACATCGTGACCAACGCTGACATCGCCGCCCGCGGAGTGCAGACCACCGACGAGTGGATCCGCGAGCGGGTCGGCATCGTCGAACGGCACTTGGCCCGCGAAGACGAGTCAGTGGTGGACATGGCAGTCGATGCGGGCGCCAAAGCGCTTGCCGACGCCGGGCTCGCCCCCGCCGAGATCGACGCCGTGCTGGTCGCAACCTGCACCATGCCCTCACCCATCCCCAACGCGGCCGGGCAGACCGCGGAGCGGATTGGGGTGCGCGGCGCCCACGCCTTCGATATCAACGCCGCCTGCGCCGGCTTCTGCTACGGCCTGGGCACCGCATCCGACATGATCCGCGCCGGCTCCGCGCGGCACGTGCTGGTGATCGGTGCGGAGAAGCTGTCCGACTGGGTAGACCCCACCGACCGCTCCACGTGCATCATCTTCGCCGACGGCGCGGGCGCGGTGGTGGTCGGCCCAGCCGATCCCGACGAGCGGCCCGGAATCGGCCCGATTGCCGCTGGCAGCGCAGGCGACCTAGTGGACACCATCGTGGTGGCCAACCGCCACTCCTTTATCCGCCAGGAGGGCCAGGAGGTGTACCGATGGGCGATCACGGAGATCGCCCCGGTGGCGCTGCGGGCGTTGGCGCTGGCCGGGCTCACGGCGGCGGACGTCGATGTGCTGGTGCCGCACCAGGCCAACTTGCGCATCATTGAGGCCATCGCCAAGCGCATGCGGGCAGCCGGAGCTCGCGACGACATGGTGGTGGCCGACGATATCGTGCGCTCGGGCAACACGTCCTCGGCGTCGATACCACTCGCGCTGGACCACATGCGAGCCGAAGGCAGAGTCGGCTCAGGGGACCTCGCGCTGCTGGTGGGGTTCGGTGCTGGACTGTCCTACGCGGGCCAGGCGGTGGTCCTGCCGTGACAGCCGCGGCCCAACCCCTGCCTCGCATCGGGACAATGCCTCGCGACGCGGGCTCGACCCCGATCACCGGTGACCGACAGAAGGGACCCATGCCAGTGACGAACGAGGAGATTCTCCGCGGCCTCGCCAAGATTGTGCACGAGGTGGCGGGCATCGAGGAGAACGAGATCACCCCGGAAAAGTCCTTCGTGGACGAGTTGGACATTGATTCTCTGTCCATGGTGGAGATCGCCGTGCAGGTGGAAGACCACTTCGGCGTCAAGGTGCCTGACGATGTGCTGGCCAACCTCAAGACCGTGGGTGACGCGGTGGACTACGTCGCCAAGACCACATGACGCCGACGTACTTCACCCCGCGGAGGCGTGATGAGCACTGAGGTTGTTGTCACTGGGCTAGGCGCCACCACCCCGCTCGGCGGGGATGCTACCTCGACGTGGGAGGCCCTGCGCGCTGGCAAGAGCGGGATCGTCGCGCTGACCGAGGACTGGGTTGACCGCTTCGACCTACCTGTGCGGATCGCCGCGCAGCTGTCGGTCGATCCGGCTGACTCACTCCCGCGGGTGCAGGCCCGCCGCTGGGACCGTTGCGAGCAGGTCGCCATCATCGCCGCACGAGAGGCCTGGCAGCACGCGGGCGCACCGGACGTGGAGCCAGAGCGGCTGGCAGTCGTGATCGGCACCGGTATCGGCGGTGCCCTGACCCTGCTCGGGCAGGACGACCTGCTCGAGACCGTAGGCACCCGCAAGGTCTCGCCACTGACCATCCCGATGCTCATGCCCAACGGCCCGGCCGCGCATGTCGGTCTGGACCTCCAGGCCCGGGGCGGCGTGCATGCCCCCGTCGCTGCCTGCGCCTCCGGTGCCGAGGCACTGGCCATCGCTTGGCGGATGCTGCGGGCCGGGGAGGTCGACGTGGTGGTCGCTGGCGGGGCCGAGGCGTGCATCGTCCCCATCACGTTGGCCGGGTTCGCCCAGATGCGGACCATGAGCACCCGCAACGACGAGCCCGAACGGGCCTCCCGCCCCTTCGATACCGCGCGGGACGGGTTTGTCCTCGGCGAGGGTGCGGGGGTGATGGTCCTCGAACGGGAGGAGTTCGCCGCAGCCCGGAAGGCCACCCGGTACGCTCGGCTGGCCGGGGTGGGCACCAGCTCCGACGGCCACCACATCACCGCCCCCCAACCAGACGGCGTCGGGGCCAGCCGAGCGATCTCGGCTGCGCTGCGCACCGCTGGGCTGGACAAAGCCGACGTCGGGCACGTGAACGCGCACGCCACCGCCACCCCGGTGGGCGACGTCGCGGAGGCGGTCGCGATCCGGGCCGCCATCGGTGACCATGTGGTGGTCACCGCGCCCAAAGGGGCATTAGGCCACCTGATCGGGGCCGCGGGCGCGGTCGAAGGCCTGGCCTGCGTGCTGGCCCTGCGGGACGGGGTCGTGCCTCCGACGTTGAACTTGGAGAACCTCGACCCGGGTGTCCAGCTCGACGTCGTGACCGGCTCCGCCCGTGAAGTGAGGTTGCGCGCCGCCGTCAACGACTCGTTCGGGTTCGGCGGGCACAACGTCGCAGTCGCCTTCACCTCGGCTTGATCGGCCGCCGGTAAGGCACTCCACCCCAAGGAGATCACCCATGACAGCCCTGGCTCATTGTGCCCGCGCAGAGACTCCTACCACAGAGGAGACTCCTACCACAGAGGAGACTCCTGCCGCGGATGGGACTCAAGCCGCGGATGGCCGGTCCCGTCGTGGCGGGGCAACGGATCCGCGAGACCCGCAACTGCGCCTGGAGTGCTTGTTCGACCCGGACACGTTGCTCCCGCTGCGGCCCCGTGACAGCAGCGGAGCGTTCGCCGCGCGGGGCCGTATCGACGGGGCCAAGGTGATCGCCTACTGCACCGACGCTACCACCATGGGCGGTGCGATGGGTTCGGAGGGGTGCCGGCACATCGTGGAGGCCATCGACGCCGCGGTCCGGGACCGGACCCCGGTGATCGGGTTGTGGCACTCCGGAGGGGCTCGGCTGGCCGAGGGTGTGGAGGCTCTTGACGCCGTCGGCCAGGTGTTCGCCGCCATGGTCCGGGCCTCCGGGCGAGTGCCCCAGATCTCCGTGGTGCTCGGTGCCGCCGCGGGTGGAGCTGCCTACGGCCCTGCGCTCACCGACATCGTGATCATGGCGCCGGAGGGCCGGGTGTTCGTCACCGGTCCGGACGTGGTTCGCAGCGTCACCGGCGAGCAGATCGACATGGAGGCGCTGGGCGGTCCCAGCGCGCACAGCAAGAAATCCGGCGTGGCGCATGTCCTCGCCTCTTCCGAGCCCGACGCGTTGCTGCGGGCCCGTCATCTCGCCAGTCTGTTCGCTTCTCCTGGAATGTTCGACCTGCACTCGGTTCGGGAAGAGGTGGACTTGTCTGAATACCTGCCCGCGGAGCCTCAACGCGCCTACGACGTGCGCCCGTTGCTGCGCGCCGTCCTGGATGAGCCCGGCTCTGAGCAGCCCGATCCCACCGGTGGGTTCGTTGAGCTGCAGCCCAAGTGGGCTCCCAACATTGTGGTAGGGCTGGGCCGGTTCGCCGGCCGAACCATCGGGGTGATCGCGAACAACCCACTGCGGCTGGGAGGTTGTCTGGACTCGGTGTCGGCGGAGAAGGCGTCACGCTTCGTGCGGATGTGCGACGCAGTCGGGGTACCCCTGCTGGTCCTGGTCGATGTGCCCGGCTATCTTCCCGGCGTCGGCCAGGAGTGGGACGGCGTGGTGCGTCGCGGCGCGAAGCTGCTGCACGCCTTCGCCGAAGCGATCGTTCCCCGAGTCACCCTGGTGACTCGCAAGGCCTTCGGCGGTGCCTATATCGCCATGAACTCCCGGTCGCTGGGCGCGACTCGGGTCTTCGCCTGGCCCGACGCCCAGGTCGCCGTGATGGGCGCCAAGGCCGCCGTGGGCATCCTGCACCGCAAAGCGTTGGCCGCGGCGGCCGAGGACGAACGTGAAGCGCTGCACGCCAAACTTGCTGAGCACCACGAGCAGCTCGTCGGCGGGGTCGATCGCGCCGTGGCGATCGGGGTGGTGGACGAGGTGATCAAACCGGCGCAGACCCGGCTACGCCTGGCGCAAGCACTGGCTGCGGCCCCCGCTGGCCGCGGCGCGCACGGCAATATCCCTCTGTAGATCCCTCCTGGAGAGGGATCCTTCCTGGAGAGAGATCCCTCAGCAGGCCGCCCGCAGGTTCACGTTCGTCGAGCTGGGACCCAGCCGGAGCTGGTCGCCTTGATCTATAAGTGGGCCGATCACGGGATAGGACACCCACCACCGCAGGCACCTCACCGGCAGCTCAGGCGGTGCGTCAGCAGGGTTCTGCAGGCTGGTGAACGACGTCAGAGCGAGGAGCCCACCGCCGGCTCGGGGCTCCAGCCGGTGCACCACGATGCTGCCGTCCAGAGTAGATCGGTACTGGCCGTGCCAGGCGCGTTCTCCGAGGTCTCGCGCCCACTGCGGGATGACGGAGCGGCGCCAGAGCGGGTAGTCCCCGGTGTTGATCGCGTCAAAATACTGTTGCAGCAGTTTCCGGATCCGATCGGCGTCTGGATGCAGCGCGACATCCTCGACGAGCACGACGGTGGCCGGCCCTGGCTCCGATGGTCTCGGTGTGGCACGGTTGCTGGTCGAGCCCAGCCGGGCGGCTCCGGCGACCGGCAGGAGGGGTTGCCGGCCGCGCAGCAGCAGTCCGGCCCCCACCGCGCTGGCGAGCACCAGAGTGAGCACCACGAGGGGAGCCCAACTGCGTCGGACGACATGCAGCGCCACCGGGGCCATCACGAGCCGTCAGCCTACGCGGTGCAACCAGGTCACCGGGGCGCCGTCGGCGGCGCGACGGAAAGGTTCCAGCGCGTCGTCCCAGGTCGCACCGAGGAGCTGGTCGAGCCGGTGGGCAAAGGACTCCGCGTCCCGGGCAGTGGCGGCCAGCGCCCGTAACTGGTCTTCACCGACCACGATGTCCCCGTTGGCGCTGGTGCGGGCGTGCCACAAACCGAGCCCGGGCACGAAACAGAACCGCTCACCATCCAGTCCAGGGCTGGGTTCCTCGGTGACCTCAAAACGCAGCATCGGCCATGCCCGCAGCGCACTGACCAACGCCGCCGCAGTACCCGGTTCGCCAGCCCAGTCGGCCTCAGCCCGCA
Source organism: Pseudonocardiales bacterium (assembly GCA_019244165.1). GTDB lineage: Bacteria > Actinomycetota > Actinomycetes > Mycobacteriales > Pseudonocardiaceae. The sequence continues at coordinate 37,918 of JAFATA010000030.1, forward strand.
ACTGGCCAGGGGCCGCAGCCTGCGCGGTCCACTGGAGGTCCACCCTGGTCTGCAGCACACCTGCTACCGCCCACTCGACATGCGGACAGACCGCAGACGGCGACGAGTGGACATAGATCATCCCACTGGTGCTCATGAGGTGCCTCCGCTGATCGACGAGAAGCGTCTTCCCCTACGTCCTCGTGATCACCTGAGTGCACCGTTACACATTGTGCCCGGGTGGCCGCTGGCGTGCCAGTGGCCACCGTGTGTCGCGCCAAAAAATCCCGACACCGCCGCCGACCCGCTCCTGGCGAAGGTTAGTGGGCATGGGCCCCCAGCGCTTTGGCGGCAGCTACCGTGTCGACCAACCCGGCGCCCTTATCGAACGATGTCCAGTATCCACCCACCCGCTGGTAAGGCGCGCCGTAAGGATAACGTACGGCGGTCGATTTCAACGCATTCTCGATCTCGGCTGGCGTCGCCGTGGGGTCGGCTTGGAAGAGCAACGCCACAATCCCGGCGATCTGCGGCGCGGCCATGGAGGTGCCGCTCAGCGTGTTGTAACTACCCACGTCAAGGATTCCAGGTCCGTTCTGCGGCTTGAGCCCAGTGGAGCAGACTAGCAAGTAAGCTCGGCACGCACCGACGATGTTCTGCCCCGGAGCGGAAATGTCCGGCCAGGTGGACGGCTGCTTCTTCGCACCACGCGAGGAAAAGGCAGACACTGGCCCATTGCGGGTGCCGGTGCCCTGGTCATTGTAGGAGGCCACCGAGATGATCCCACCGGTGGGGTCCTGGGCCGGCGGATTAGTCAGACTCTTCGACCCATCCCCGCCGGCGTTCCCCGCAGCCCACACCACGACCACGCCCTCGCGAACAAGCTGGCGTTGCAGCTTGACGGCCGCCGAGTTCGGATCGAACTGCCCCCCACCTTCCGGACCATAGGAGTTGTTCACCACCCTGATCGGCGGGCACACCGCAGCCGACACCGCTGGCCCACACGGGGCGGCATGGTGCTCCAACACCCAGTTCAACGCCGTATCCGCACTCAAGATAACAACAGCAGCGCCAGTAGAAATCGACACAATCTTGGCCGCAGGCGCGGCACCAGATACCGTGCTGCCATCGTTCAAGGTGACACTGCGGCCCGCGGCGATGCTCGACACATGAGTGCCATGACCGCCCAACGACAGCGTATCGGTGTCAACACCGGTAGGCATATCCAACAGGCACCGGGTATCCGTGTTGGACTCATCCAGGCACACACCCTTCAGGCTGCGCACCACCTTGCCACCAGCAAACGCGGGATGCGAGGGATCGATTCCGGAATCGATCACCGCGATACTGACGCCACTTCCATCCAACGCCGCACCATTCGCTCCCACCAGACTGTGCCGGGCCTCCAGCCCACGAGTCGCCACTAACGACGTGGAGCGAGTAACCACCTCAGAGCTCGCCGCGTGCACCGCCAGGGGTTGATCACCCTCCAGATACGTCACCCCGGGTTGGGTACGGGCCGCCTCAATCTGCTGCTTGGTCCCCCGCGCGACAACCACCCCGATCTTGCTAAACCTGGTGACCTGTCGCATCCCCGTCGCGGTAACGGCTCGCTGCGCATCCGCCAGCGTCACACCATGCACCATCACCAGCGTCCGATCAGACCCTGCCTGAGACCCCGCCTGAGAGTCCGCCGAGAGTAACTGCCCTGCCAACGACGGCGACAGCGCGACAGGCACCGGCTCGGCACTGGCTGGCATGGCCATCCACGAACCCGCCATCACCAGTCCGCCCACCAGCAAACCGCTCAGCGCACTCCGTCGAGTCATCCATCCTCCCCTTGCCCGACACGTCCAGACACACTGAGTGAGTGAACACGCAGCGCGCACAACAGTCAACGCTACGCGACCATTGAGCCGGTAATTTCTCGGTAACCATCAAGGAGACGTCTGGGAGCCCGATCGGTTGCGCCTGCCGCGCCAGCGCCCTTGGTCAGGCGCTCAGTGACCGGGTAGGCCGCCACGTCGCGGCCAACAGCACCGCGGCACCGAGGAGGCCGAGCCCGACCACGATGGCCACGCCCACCGCACCCGCCACGTCCACCCCCAGGAGCCGGTCCACCGAGGCGCTACCCGGCCCGAGCAGCCCGATCACCGCACACACCACACCGATCAGCAGGACGTACTCATAGCCATCTCGGAAGACGAAGAACCCGTTCCGGCGGTGCGCGGTGACCCCGGCGATCACCATGGCGCCGAGGACGAACGCCGCTGCCAGCGGGGTGAGTAACCCGATCGCCAGTGCCGCTCCGGCGGCAAGCTCCCCCGCACCGGACAGCACGGCGTGCAACTTTGGCGGCCGCAGACCCAGCGAGCCGAACCAGCGAGTGGTGCCAGCCAGCCCGCCGCCGCCCCACAAGTGGTTGTAGCCATGCGCGACCATGGTGAGCCCCACCACGAGACGCAGCAGCGCAACCGCGGTATCAACCGCCGTCATAACGCCTCCCGGCTGATGTCCTCCCGGCTAATATCTTCCCGCCTGATGCCGCACAGCGGGCTAGCGGCCCGGAACAGGGCATCAATCTGCTCGGCAGCGCTGGGTGGGGCGAACAACGACCCCTGACCAACATCGCACCCTACCTCGCGGAAGTGCTCAAGCTGGGCCGGCGTCTCGATGCCCTCCGCGGTGACCGTCAGCTCCAGGGCGTGCGCCAGGTCCACCAGCGCCGCCACGATCCGCTGGTCCACAACAGGGCATGGAGATTGCAAACCCACCGCGAACGAGCCCGCCAGCTTGAGTTCATGCAAGGGCAGTCGACGCAGGTCAGGAAGGTTCCAATAGCCGGTGCCGAAGTCGTCGAGCGCGATTCGCACACCCAGGCGGTGCAGCTTGGTCAGCACCGTGAGCGGACCCGTCTCGTCGCCTATCAGAGCCTGTTCGGTGAGCTCGAGATGCAGGCTGGAGGGGTGGAGCTGGTTGTCATCCAGGATCTTCCCGATGTCGGTCACCAGAGTGGGCTCGTGGAGCTGTCGAGGCGCGAGGTTGACGCTGACGAATGGTGCAGCATCACCGAAGGCGTCCCGCCAGACCCGAGCCTGCTGGCATGCTCGGGCGAGCACCCAATGCCCGAGCTGCACGATGGACCCGCTCTCTGCGGCGAGGCCGACGAACCGTTCGGGTCCGAGCACGCCGAACCTCGGGTGACGCCACCGCACCAGCGCCTCCACACCGAGCAGTGCGCGATCCGCCAGGGCGGCCAGCGGCTGGTACTCGACGAAGAACTCACCGCGCTCCACCGCAGCCAGCATCGTGGCGGACAGCGTGAAACGCCTCACCTCGCTGTCGTTACGGTTCCGGTCGTACATCACGCAGCGAGCCTTACCGTTGTGCTTCGCCTGGTACATGGTGATGTCGGCGGCTTGGAGAAGGTCCTCCGGGTTGGTCTCGGCCACCGCCTGCTCGACGACGCCGATGCTCGTCGTCACGCTCAGTTCGTGATCGCCGACTCGGACCGGCTCGACCACCGCGGCCAGGACCTCATCGGCCAAGGCGGCCACATCCGCCTTGCCACCGGTGTCCTCAACGACGATCACGAATTCGTCACCGCCCATCCGGCCCACCAGATGCTCCTCCCCGCAGCAGCGGGTGAGCCGCGAGGCCACGGTTTTCAGCAGCTGATCGCCGACGTCGTGGCCCAGGCTGTCATTGACCACCTTGAACCCGTCCAGGTCCAGAAAGCACAGCCCTACCCGGCGCTGACCTGCCGGCGCGGCGAATATCTTTCCCAGCCTTTCGGTGACCATCTGCCGGTTGGCCAGCGCCGTCAGCGGGTCGTGGTAGGCCTGGTACTCCAACTTCTCCTGCAGGCGATGCCGTTCGGAGATGTCCTGCAGCAGTGCCACCTGATAAGCGGGCGCTCCGGCCTCGTCGCGCACCAGCGACACGGTCAGCTGGGTCCAGATCTCACTGCCATCGGAACGGTAATACCGCTTCTCCATGCGGAAGTGGTCCCGCTCACCGCGGACCAGCTCTCCGTAGGTTTCCCACACACTGGGGGCGTCGTCGGGGTGGATCATCGAGCGGACGACGTTGAGCTGGGTGAACTCCTCGAGGGTGTAGCCGAACATTCGCTGCAGCTCCGGATTAGCGTCAGTGATGTTGCCGTCCAGGTCAGCGATCCCGATCCCGATTGCCGCCTCGGTGAACATCGCGCGAAACTTCGCCTCGCTCGCCGCCAGTGCCTGTTCGGCCTGCCTGCGCGCCCGCAGCCCCGCCCGATAGATCGCGTCTTGCTCATCAAGGCTGCGCTCGCGCAACGCACCGGCGTAGCCGGCGGCCATGCTGGCGACCAGCTGAGCAACCCGACCGGCAGCGTCGACTCCGGGGGGAGCTGAACCCAGCAGCCCCGGCAACTCCTCGGCGATCAGTGCAAGGGTCTCTCTGAGCGTCTCGGTGCCGGTGAAATGCGCCGCCACCATATCGACGCCGATCTGGCGCCCGAGCGCCGGGACGAACTCGACCGCCAGCGCCGCCTCGACAAGCCGCCGGGTGAGCCCGAGAAGGTGTTTGGTGAGCACCCGGCGCCCGATCGGCACATAGCTGGTGCCGACGATCGCCTCGGCCCACCGCCGAGCAAACTCCTCCTGCTCACCATAGGTCATTCTCGCCGGCCCATCACCGCAAAGCCAGTGAACCGCTCAGGGTGATCATCGACGTCGGCTGGCGAGTCCGGACGCCATAGCGGCAGGAACACCACTCCGGGGGGCACCAGATCGAACCCGTCGAGCAATGCCTCGATCTCCAGCCGCGAGCGCATCCTCAACGGTGCGCCGGCACGCCGGTAGAGTTCGGTGTGCGGCCCGGCCTGATCAGGGCGGCCTTCGTGAGAGGCGTGCGAGACAACAAGGTAGCTTCCGGGTACCATCGTCTTGCGGTACTGAGCGACGATGTGCGCCGGATCCGCTTCGTCCGGCACGAAATGCAGCATTGCCACCATGAGCACCCCGATCGGCTGGTCCAGGTCGAGCAGTCGCCGTGCCCGTGGGTTATCGAAGATCGCCTCCATGTCGCGCAGATCAGCCTGGACGATGTCGGCAAGCGGGTTTCTGGCCAGCAAGGCCCGGCTGTGCGCGACAGCCACGGGATCGATATCCACGTAGAGAACTCGGGACAGGGGTGAAGCGACCTGGGCGACTTCGTGCACGTTTCCCTCGGTGGGGATGCCGGAGCCGATGTCCAGGAACTGGGTGATGCCCTGCCGGACCAGGTAGCGCACCGAGCGGCGCAGGAACGCCCGGTTGGCCTGCATGATCAAGGGCAGTTCTGGCCACAGGTCCACCGCCCGACGGGCCACCCGCCGATCCGCGACGAAGTTGTGGCAGCCGCCGAGGTAGCAGTCATACACCCGAGCGGGACTGGGCTGCTCGATGTCCAGGTCACCCAACCCCCAGCTAGGCTTCTCCATGGTCACCCTCCTAGCGGTGTCGATGGCACCGGATGCCAAACAGCGACTGACCGCAGACACGGACTACCCCGTCAGGCCTCAATAACAGATTGGAAACGCCTCGTGCAAGTACCGTAGACGAGTGCAGTTGCCTCTTTCTCCGATACTGGCCTGATACTAACTCGGTGGTAAACAACAGGTGTCCAGCATAAGAAGAGCAGTCGATGGCGGGTGGTGAGCCGACGAGGCGGCGAGCGGCGGTGCTGGGTTCTCCGATCCGGCATTCCTTGTCGCCCACGCTGCACCGCGCAGCCTACGCGGCGCTGGGTCTGACCGGTTGGTGCTACGAGGCGTTCGACTGCGGCGAGGCGGATCTGCCCACCTTCGTCGAGCGGCTCGGTCCGGAGTGGGCCGGCCTGTCGCTGACGATGCCCCTCAAACGGGTGGCGCTGACCGTGGCCGATGAGATCTCCCCGCTGGCCAGCGCGGTTGGCGCGGCGAACACCCTGGTGCTCGGCGAGCCTGGTGAACCCCGTCGAGCCGAGAACACCGACGTGGCCGGTATCCGTGCTGCGCTGTCCGAAGCGGGGGTCGAGCACGTGAGCGCCGCAGTGATCCTCGGGGCCGGCGGCACCGCCCAAGCTGCGCTCGCCGCACTGCGCGAGCTGGGGGAACGTGCGCCAAGAGTACTCGTGCGGGATCCGGCGAGAACAATCAGCCTCAGTGCGGCAGCCGACCGGCTCGGTGTCCAGCCGCTGATCTCCGGCGGGCTACCCGATGTGGGACCGCCCGAGGCTGACGTCGTCATCTCCACCCTGCCTCCTGGCGGCGCCGACGTGCTGAGCGAGCGGTGGGGTGCTGCGCCGTGGATGACCCGGCCGGTGGTGCTCGACGTGGTCTATGCGCCGTGGCCCACGGCCCTGGCCTCCTGCGCGATCGGCGCGGGTTGCCGGGTCATCAGCGGCCTGGCCGTGCTGTTGCACCAGGCCCTCGCGCAGGTTGAGCTGATGACCGGCCACTGTGCCCCGATCGCCCCGCTGCGCGCAGCCCTGGACGCCGCTATCCGGGGAACGGGAGCACGGCAACCGTGACATTTCGCGACAGGACCATCCAGTCAGGCCCGGTGTACGTCGGCCTCCGCCACGCTGGCCGCGTCCAGTTCCGCCGGTGACTGCCGGCGCCGGAGCACTCGCAGTTCCACCCCGGCCACGAGCAGCGCTAAGCACACGAACCCGGTCCCGAGGAGCAGGGCTGCGGCAATGGCGTTCTGGTAGCGGCCGCTGTGCGCCAGCACACTGTAAAATACCGCCGCCAGCGTCGCCGTCCCGATCGCGGATCCGATCCGCTGCCCGGTCTGCAGCGCGCCAGCCGCCGCCCCTCCCATCGAGGGTGGCACGCACTCCAGGGTCAGCGTGACGTTCGGCGAGATCACCGCGCCACTGCCGACGCCCGCGACGAGCAGGGGCAATGCCGCTACCCGCCCTGCCCAGCCCGCAGGGAGGGCGTCGAGCACCACGGCGGTAGCCGCCAACCCGACCGCGACACCGCTGAGCCCCCCCACGGTCACCCAGCGGCCATACCTGATCACCAGCCGGCCGGCTAGGGCAGCCGACACCGCCGAGCCGAGCGCGAAGGGCGTCACCGCGAGCCCAGACTGCAACGGCGTGTAGCCCAGGCCGCGCTGGAAATACAGCGCGAACACCAGCCAGATCCCGCTGTAGCCGATGAAGTACACCAACGCCAAGGCGGCCCCCGCCGGGTAGCCGGGCGTGGCAGAGATCAGCCGGGTGTCCAGCAACGGCGCCCGATCGCGCCGCACCATCCGCCGCTCCCAGCGGAGGAAGAGCGCAACCAGTACCGGCACCAACCCGAAGAGCCACCACAGCCGGCGCAGCCCACCGGTATCGAGCTGCACCAGCGGCAGCATCAGGCAGAGCACGGCCGCGCCGAGCAGCAGCGCGCCCACCACGTCAATGTGCGATGCCACGTGTGATGCCCCCGGCGCGGTGCGGCGCGACGGGGGTGGGACCAAGCGCCACACCGCCACCAGGGCGACCAGGCCAATCGGGACGTTGACGTAGAAGACCCACCGCCAGCCCTCCTGCTCCCCCGCCACGGTGAGGATGAGACCACCGAGTACTGGTCCGACCGCCGTGGACAACCCGACCGTGGCACCGAAGATGCCAAAGGCCTTGCCCCGCTCCGCGCCATGGAACAGCACTTGGATCAGGCCCGAGTTCTGGGGGGTGAGCATCCCCGCGGCGATTCCCTGCAGCAGCCGGGTCGCGACCAACAGCTCCGCCGTGGGCGCCACCCCGCAGAGCGCGCTGGTCACGACGAACGCGCTTAGCGCGATGAGGAACATCCGCCGCCGGCCCAGGGCGTCGCCCAGCCGCCCGCCGGCCACCAGCACCAGCCCGAAGGTGAGCGCGTAGCCAGACACCACCCACTGCACCTGCGTCACCGAGGCAGCCATGCTGCGCGCAATGGAGGGCAACGCGACGTTGACGATGCTGACGTCCAGCAGGCTCATGAAGCCCGCCATCTGGGTGACGGCGAGGGCTCGCCAGCGATGCGGGTACCCGCTCTGGTTGCCGGCGGAGGCGTCCGGGTGAGTACTCACCACCCTATCCTCCGTCACCTGACCCGGTTACCGGTCAGGAAACTGACTACTTCGGGCTGATTATCTCCTGGCGTGCCGGCTGGCTACCGCGACGATGCCGGCGCGTCCTGAGCACGCTGGCCACGGTCGTCACCAGCAGCACGCCGACGATCACGCCGAGCGAGAGCTTGCTGCCCACCGTCGGCACCGAGTGCAGCGGCCGGCCCTCGTTGAGAAAGGGAAGCGCGTTCTCGTGCAACGCATCAAGCACCAGTTTAACACCGATAAAACTGAGGATTACACCCAGGCCCACGGACAGGTAAACGAGCCTGGTGAGCAGCCTGCCAATAATGAAATAAATCTGTCGCAACCCCATCAGCGCAAAGGCGTTGGCGGTGAAGACGAGGAAGGGTTCGTGGGTGAGCCCAAAGATCGCAGGGATGGAGTCCAGGGCGAAGACGACATCGACGGAACCGATCGCGATCATCACCACGATGATCGGGGTGAACTGCCGCTTGCTGGCCCCGGGGGTCAGCTTCCGGAACGCGCGCAACACGATGTTCTCCCGGAGCTGCACGTTCTGTCTCCGCTGGCAGAGCTGCCGGGCGCCCAGGTAGACCAGCAACACCCCGAAGAAGTAGAACACCCAGCTGAAATGCGAGATCAGGGTCGCACCCGCCGCGATGAACCCGCCCCGCATGACCAGCGCGAGCGCAACGCCGACCGCCAGTACCCGGTGTTGCCGGATCGTGGGCACCCTGAAAGCAGTCATGATGACCACGAAGAGGAACAGGTTGTCCACCGACAGGGAGTACTCAGTGAGGTACCCAGCGAAGTACTTAACGGCGAAATCGCCGCCAGCGAAGCGCCAGACACCCAGCCCGAACACCGCCGCGCAGGCGAGGGAGAACACCACCCACCGGGCCGCTTCGGCCAGACCCATTTCGTGCGGTGTGCGCTCGACAATGACCAGTTCGAGGGCGAACAGGACAGCGAGACCGCCCACCGTGGCGAACCACACCCACGCAGGCACATCCATTCCGAGAACCTCCGGGCAGACTGATACGTCGAGCACCGAAGGTCTCTTCCACCGGCAGACCGGCCGACGGCACCGGGCACATCCCGCGCTGCAGGAAGGCCGTGTTGACGATGCCGCCGCGAAGGAATACTCCCCTCCACTCGCGGACAAGTCTGCCGTATCACCCGCACCGGCACCACTGGCCGGTACCGATCGCTTCTCAGGGTGTCGGCGCGCTCACAGCCAACCGATGCGGGCGCTGTCCAGCTCCTGTTCGTCCGGCGCAAGCGCCAGCTGCTCCGCCTTCACCCGATCGAGCAGCCGCTGCAGCGCAGTGACGATCTCGGGAACGGCCTGCCGGAGCGCTTCGGCGTCGCCAGCACCGACGTCGGTGGCGGCCATGCCGCTGCGGTGAAGGAGGGCGTCGAGATCGGACAGTTGGGCGGCCACCCAGGCGAGCGGCGCCTCCGCCAGAGCGTCCACGAAGTGGCGCGGGCCCGGCTCCCATCCCTGGAAGGCCGGGTGGTGGTGAGCGCGGTCCAAGCTGCCCGGCAGGCTCGCCACCGACTCCAGCAGATCAACCCTCCAGACCGGCCGGTCCACCACGATCGGCCGAGCCGAGTAGATCGAACCCGTCAGCTCACCCGACTCCAGCAGCCGCACCTCCAGGCGCACACCGCGCTCAGCGCCCTCCTGACCCGGCAACGGGTCGGGATCGATAAAATACAGGTCGCCCATCACCACGCCGACCCGCTCAAATCCCACGACATAGAACATGGCGTCTTCCCCGCCTCTCACGCCTCGCCGGTGCCGAACACCAAGATTGACGCGGTGAACCCATGCAGGTGGTTTCGGCCTGCCACGGGGCCGATCTCACCGGCGGCGAAGAATCCGGCCACACCGGTGATATCAAGGCCAGCGCGCACCGCCAGCACGTCGTGATCAGCGCTGGGGAACATGACCCGGCCGCGGCCGTTGCACGAAAACAGCAGCGCACCGCCCACCGGACCGCCCTGCGCACGGAATCGGGTGAACAGCTCCCTGAGGTCCTCGTCGGCGGCGGAGGAGTCACGCACCTGGAAGCGAACGGTCCGGCCCACCTCCACGACGTCCCCGATGGCGATCGCGCCTCGCTGTTGGTCGGCACCCACGACGCCGCGAATCAAGAAATCGCCACGCTCGTGCTCCTCGGCGTACTCGTCCATGGCGATGCCGATCTGCAACCCACGCACGGCGGCTGGCCGATCCTCGGCCGGCAGTTCAGCGACGATCTGCTCGAGCTTGGCCAGCGCGGGCATTCCGGCCAGTTCCAGCAGCACATTGCCCTCCGCCTTGGTGACGGTCATCGATGGGCCGAAGGGAACACAACCTTGGCTGACCACCGGGCGGGCCACCACGGGACCGCCGAGCACCACCCCTACCGCACCGGCCGGGACGCTGTGACCATCCAGAAACAGCCACGCTGACCTCCTGCCCCGGGGAGGGCTAGCCATGCCTCCGATCAGCGGCAGACCGTTGAGGTCATCGTGGGAACGCCGCACGAACTCCGCGACGGGGAAGGTGAAGGGGTCGGCAAGGAGCACCGCGACGGCGTCATCCTCGCGCCGGTCTGGCATTCCGGTGATGGCAGCCCCGTCGAGGGTGTGCACCAGTTCCAGGCGCATCGGGGTGCACCTGACCCCGGGCAGGCAGGCGGCGAACGCGCTGACCGCGGGTCCCTCCTCCACCCCCCGGCCAGCACCGATCACACCACCGGCGCTGCAGCCCACGGCCGTCCGTGCCCCGGCCACCTCCATGCCGCGAATACCCGCCGACTCCGCCATCGCCGGATCGTCGCCGCAGACGAACACGCACAGCAGGTCGGGGCGTTGCCCGCGGAGCGGAACGAGGGCCTGCGCGACGGCGGATTCCGCGGCCGCAGCCAGGTCGGGGCCGGTTGCCAGGCCGTCACCGAAGCGAGACGTGAGCAGGTCTGCTGGGGAGGACACGGGCCACCTCCGGCCTCACAGGTACTGGAAGCCCCATTGTGCTTGGGTCACGCCGAGCCGTCACCCGTTGACCGTTGACCAGATGGGATGACCGTCCCGCTCCGCTGGTGGGCAGCCGATATGCTGTGCTGACGGCTGCCACAGAGATCAACAAGTGGGAGACGGGATCAACGAGTGGGAGACGGGTTGGTGCGGCAAGCACGGAAGGTCTCTCGACGCCGGGTACTCGGGTGGGCCACCAGGGCTGTGACGCTCGCCGGGGGGATGGCCGTCGGCTTCCCGGGACACGCCCTCGCTGCTCCGCCCGGAGCGCGCCCCGGTGATTCAGCGGTCCCGCACGCTGGGACAGTCCGGCCGGCGCGCCGGGTCCGAGACGTCCGGCCCGAAGTGGCGCATGACGCCATCGCATTGACCATCGACGACGGACCGCACCCGCTGTGGACGCCGCCAACCCTCGACCTGCTGCGTGACAACGGGATCCAGGCGACCTTCTCCCTGATCGGGATACAGGCACGGGCCCACCCCGCCCTGGTGAAACGAATTCTCGCCGAGGGCCACAGCGTCTGCAACCACAGCATGACCCATCCGCAGCCCTTCAACCGCCGTACCCCCGCGGCGATCCGTCAGCAGATCACCGACGCCCAGTTGGCCATTGTTGAGGCTGGCGGGGTCGCCCCACAACTGTTTCGAGCGCCCGGCGGGGACTGGTCAACGGTGGTGCTCTCCACCGTCGCGGACCTGCGGATGGTGCCCCTGGGCTGGGACATCGACCCCCGGGACTGGGCGCGGCCGGGTACCACGCTGATCATCAGGAGGCTTCTCGCCGCGCGGCCGGGCGACATTCTGCTGTGCCACGACGGCGGCGGCAACCGAGCCCAAACCATCGCGTCGTTGCGCCTTGTGCTGCCGATGCTCAAAGGCCGTGGTCTGGAGTTCGTCACCCTCTAAGATCAGTCATGCTGACGCCTCGCGGGGCACTCCGAGGTCACCGAGCTAGCGCAGGCCAGCGACGTCCATGCCCCGAAGTTCCTTCTTGAGTTCGGCGATCTCGTCCCGGAGCCGGGCGGCCAGCTCAAACTGCAGGTCCCGAGCCGCACTCATCATCTGGTCAGTGAGCTGTTGCACCAGGTCCGCGAGCTCGGCGCGAGGCATCGACGCGGTGTCTCGACCCTCCACCAGCACGCCAGCGCTACCCCGGGCCCTCCCCGGCTCACCAGCGGCGCGTTTGCCCCGGGAGGCATTGCGGCCGGATCCTCCGACCTGCGTCACCACCGGGTCCGAGATGTCGTTGGCCTCGGCGTATACCCGCTCGAGAATATCGTTGATCTTCTTGCGGAGTGGCTGCGGGTCCACTCCGCGTTCGGTGTTGTAGGCGATCTGCTTGGCTCGTCGCCGGTTGGTCTCGTCGATGGCGCGGCGCATCGAGTCGGTGACCGTGTCGGCGTACATGTGCACCTGACCGGACACATTGCGGGCGGCCCGGCCGATGGTCTGGATCAACGAGGTCTCGCTGCGCAGGAAACCTTCCTTGTCTGCGTCCAAGATCGACACCAGTGACACCTCGGGCAGGTCCAGACCTTCGCGGAGCAGGTTGATCCCGACCAGCACATCGAACTCGCCCAGCCGCAACTGCCGGAGCAGCTCCACCCGACGGAGCGTGTCCACCTCGGAATGCAGGTAGCGGACCCGGATGCCAAGCTCAAGCAGGTAGTCGGTGAGGTCCTCGGCCATCTTCTTGGTCAACGTCGTGATCAGCACCCGTTCGTCGCGCTCGGCGCGGATCCGCACTTCGTGCAGGAGGTCATCGATCTGGCCCTGGGTCGGCTTCACCACGACCTCCGGGTCCACCAGGCCGGTGGGTCGGATGACCTGCTCGACGAACTCGCCACCGGTCTGGGTCATCTCATAGGGCCCCGGGGTCGCCGACAGATACACCGTCTGACCAATCCGGTCCTGGAACTCTTCCCAGTTCAGGGGCCGGTTGTCCAGCGCGGAGGGCAGCCGGAAACCGTGCTCCACCAGGGTGCGTTTGCGGGAGGCATCACCCTCGTACATCCCGCCGATCTGCGGCACCGTGACGTGTGACTCGTCGATGACCAGCAGGAAGTCCTCGGGGAAGTAGTCCAGCAGGGTGGCCGGTGCCGAGCCGGCCGTGCGCCCGTCGATATGCCGCGAGTAGTTCTCGATGCCCGAGCAGAATCCGACCTGGCGCATCATCTCCACGTCGTACTGGGTCCGCATCCGCAGCCGTTGCGCCTCCAGCAGCTTGCCCTGTTTCTCCAGCACAGCCAGCCGATCTGCCAGCTCAGACTCGATGCCCGTGATCGCGCGCTCCATCCGCTCCGGTCCGGCGACGTAGTGCGTTGCCGGGAAGATCCGCAGCTCGGACACCTCCCGCACCACCTCTCCGGTGAGCGGGTGCAGGAAGTAGAGCGACTCGACCTCGTCACCGAAGAAGTCGATGCGGACCGCGAGCTCCTCATAAGCCGGGATAACCTCCACGGTGTCACCGCGGACCCGGAACGTCCCGCGGGCGAAGGCAAGGTCGTTTCGGGTGTAGTGGATGTCGACCAGTGCCCGCAGCAGCGCATCGCGCCCGATCTCCCCGCCAAGGGGCACATGGATCGACTGGTTCAGATATTCCTGAGGGGTGCCGAGCCCGTAGATGCACGACACCGAGGCGACGACGACCACGTCCCGCCGGGTGAGCAGCGACATCGTGGCGGAGTGCCGCAACCGCTCCACGTCGTCGTTGATGGAGGAGTCTTTCTCGATGTAGGTGTCGGTCTGGGGGACGTACGCCTCGGGTTGGTAGTAGTCGTAATAGGAGACGAAATACTCCACTGCGTTGTTCGGGAAGTAGTCCCGCAGCTCATGGGCGAGCTGTGCGGCGAGGGTCTTGTTCGGTGCCATCACCAGCGTCGGGCGCTGCACCCGCTCGATCAGCCAGGCCGTGGTGGCCGACTTGCCCGTTCCGGTGGCGCCCAGCAGCACGACGTCACGCTCACCGGCGGTGACCCGGCGCTGGAGCTCATCGATCGCGGCTGGTTGGTCACCGGCGGGGGCGTAGTCGCTGACCATCTGGAACTGGCCCTGCGCTCGGGAAATCGTTCCGAGCGGGCGGAACGTGGAGCGGGGAAGTAGGTCGCGCTGGGAGGCGGTGACATCGGTCATGGCACTCCAGAGTAGGCCGGAACCCTGACAGTGGGAGCTTCGCGTAGGGTCGAGCGCTATCTCAGGCCGGAAACCAGCCGGAGCGTAGCGCCCACTGTTCGGCCCGATCCAGCGCGCTGCGCAGGAACGGGGTCTTCGCGGTGGCGTAGGCATCGATGCTGTCCCACTGCTGCGCCGCCAGCCGGTGCTTGAGCTCGGTGTACTCCCGAACACCGGCGGGATGGGTACGCAGCCAGTCCCGCAGCAGCAGGGTTTCCCGCCAGAACGGGGAGTCGAGGGGCCGGACGTGGCAGTTGACGTCCCGAGCAGGATCGGCGTTGGTCGCGTACCCCTTGTCGCGGGTAGTGCCATCCCGGGCGTGGTCCAAGCGACCCGCCAGCGTGACCAGCCCTACCGCGCTGAGGTCCGCTGCTAGACGCTGGGCCACCGTGAGGTCGGCGACGACCACTTGCATGTCCAACACGTCTTTCGCGTCCAGACCAGGGACCGCTGTCGAGCCGATGTGATCGATGCGCAAGGCCCGCCCGGCCGCCACCTTCTCGACACGGGTGATCACCCGCTGCGCTTGCTGCGGCCAACTGTCATCGGGCGGGGCGAGCACCGGGACCGCACTCCGCGGTGCCCGTCGGCCCGCACGGAGGTTGCTCTCGAAGGGCACCAGCCGCTGCGCCCATAGCCGTTCGACGGCGACGAGAGTGTCCTCCCGACAGCCACTGTTGTCCAACCACACGTCCGCAGCGGTGCGGCGCTGCTCGTCGGTGGCCTGCGCCGCGATCCGCGCCGCAGCGGCGGAGGACACCATGCCGCGCTGCTCGACCAGCCGGCGCAACCGTACCGCAGCGTCCGCGTGCACCACGATGACCAACGGGAATCCGGCCGTCATCCCAGCCTCGACCAGCAGCGGGATGTCCTGCACCACGATGGCCTCGGGTGGTGCGGTCGCGATCAACTCGGCGGAGCGGGCGGCGACCAGCGGGTGTACGAGGGCGTTGAGCCGGCCGCGAGCGTCGGCGTCGTGGAAGACCCGCGCCGCGAGCGCCGCACGGTCCAGCGCCCCGTCCTCGGCGAGGATCTCCTCGCTGAACTCCTCGGCCAGGGCACGCAGCGCTGCCGTACCGGGCTTCAGGACCTCGCGGGCGATCCGGTCCGAGTCGATGATCCACGCCCCGCATTGTGCAAGCCGGGCGGCGACCATCGACTTACCGGACCCGATCCCTCCGGTCAGCCCCACCCGCAGCATCGGGCGATGGTGACGCTTGCCTACACGCCGCCGGAGAGCTTCTCCCGTAGCGCCGCCAACTGCTCCTCGCTGGCGAGCGAGCCCTCACTGGCGCTGCTACTGGAAGCGGGCGGCTCGGCGGTGTCCGAGGAGTAGTTCTGCTCCTCCGTCGTCTGCGACTCGGCCTCGGTGGCCTTGACGACCTGCCTACGGTGCTGCTCGAAACGGACCTGAGCCTCGGCGTAGGCGCGCTCCCACTCCTGACGCTGTTTGTCGTAGCCCTCCAGCCAGTCGTTGGTCTCCGGATCGAAACCCTCGGGGTAGATGTAGTTGCCCTCGCTGTCGTACTCGGCGGTCATGCCGTACTGCGTCGGGTCGAACTCCATCTCCGGCGACAGTCCCTCGTTGGCCTGCTTGAGGGACAACGAGATCCGCCGGCGGTCCAGGTCGATGTCGATGACCTTGACCATCACGTCGTCACCGACTTGTACGACCTGCTCGGGAATCTCGACGTGCCGCGCGGACAGCTCCGAGATGTGCACCAAACCCTCGATGCCCTCATCGACCCGGACAAACGCCCCGAATGGCACTAGTTTGGTCACCTTGCCGGGCACGATCTGCCCGATCTGGTGGGTTCGAGCAAACTGCCGCCAGGGGTCTTCCTGAGTTGCCTTCAGCGACAGCGACACCCGCTCGCGCTCCAGGTCAACGTCGAGCACCTCGACGGTGACTTCCTGGCCGACCTCGACGACCTCGCCGGGGTGGTCGATGTGCTTCCAGGACAGCTCGGAGACATGCACCAAACCGTCCACGCCACCGAGGTCCACGAAGGCACCGAAGTTTACGATCGAGGAGACCTGACCCTTGCGGACCTGACCCTTGGCCAGCTGGTGGAGGAACTCGCTGCGCACCTCGGACTGGGTCTGCTCCAGCCAAGCGCGCCGGGAGAGCACCACGTTATTGCGGTTCTTGTCCAACTCGATGATCTTGGCCTCAAGCTCGCGACCCACGTAAGGCTGCAGGTCGCGCACCCGCCGCATCTCGACCAGGGAGGCAGGCAGGAAACCGCGCAGCCCGATGTCGAGGATCAGACCGCCCTTCACTACCTCGATGACGGTGCCGCGCACCGGCTCCTCGTTCTCCTTGAGGGTCTCAATATTCCCCCAGGCGCGCTCATACTGGGCGCGTTTCTTGGAGAGAATCAGCCGGCCTTCCTTGTCCTCCTTCTGGAGAACGAGGGCCTCGACCTGGTCGCCGACTGCCACGACGTCGGCGGGGTCGACGTCGTGCTTAATGGACAGCTCTCGGGACGGGATGACGCCCTCAGTCTTGTAGCCGATGTCGAGCAGCACTTCGTCGCGGTCGACCTTGACGATGGTGCCTTCGACGATATCGCCATCATTGAAGTACTTGATGGTCTTGTCGATGGCGGCGAGGAAGTCCTCCGCCGTCCCGACGTCGTTGATCGCGACCTGCTGTGTGGTCGGGACGGTGGTGGTATCGGTGGACATGCGGTGAAGTGCTCCGAAGGGATAGGGTCGAGTGGGCGGGGTTGTTCAGTTCGTGCCGGCGCGCTGAACTTCCCCTGTGCTAGATCAACCTCAGTGCTAGATCAACCTCACCCGGTGCTCTCGCCCCCGAGCCAGACTGACCCAGAGCCAGCCTGACACTGGGCCGGACAACCTGGGCAGCAGGAAACCACAGCGCAATTCGATCCTACCCAGGCGGGAGTCGGAGCAGCAAACTCGACTCCCGGCGCTTGCCTGGTTCTTGGTGAGACACTGCCCCCATGATGGGCCCAATGATGGACGCAGTGACCGGCGCGCCGCAACCAGGGCAGGCCGATGACCGGACGGTCCGGCTAGGCGATCACCGCCGTGCTGAGGCGGTGCTGGGCACTGCCGGTGTAGTGAACCGGCTGGTCAACGACGCGGAAACAACAGCCGCTAACCGCCGCTGGTGGGATGCTGATGCGCAGGACTACCTCGCGGCACACAGTGAGTACCTCGGTTCGGCGGATTTCCTCTGGTGCCCGGAGGGGCTTCGCGAGTCGGACGCCGGCCTGCTGGGTGAGCTGGCGGGCCGGGTCGTGCTCGAGGTCGGTTGCGGGTCGGCGCCGTGCGCGCGTTGGTTGGCCACCCAGGGAGCACGGGTGATCGGCCTGGACCTGTCGGCGGGAATGCTGCGGCATGCGGTGCGCGCAGCGCGCGAGACCGGGATCTCGGTGCCTCTGGTGCAGGCTGACGCCGCCCGGTTGCCCTTCGCCGCAGACAGCTTCGACCTCGCCTGTTCGGCGTTCGGCGCGGTGCCGTTCGTCGCGGACTCGGCCGCGGTGATGCGAGAGGTCGCCCGGGTGCTGCGCCCTGGCGGTCGGTGGGTCTTCGCCGTGACCCACCCGATGCGCTGGATCTTCCCCGACGATCCCGGGGAAGCCGGCTTGGCGGCGACCCAGTCGTATTTCGACCGTACCCCGTATGTCGAGGTGGACCGCCTGGGCAATCCCACGTACGTGGAGCATCATCGCACCCTGGGCGACCGGGTCAGGGAGATCGTCGCTGCCGGATTGGTGTTGGAGGACCTGGTCGAACCGGAGTGGCCACCCGATCTGCACCGGGAGTGGGGGCAATGGAGCCCGCTGCGCGGCGCGCTGTTCCCCGGGACCGCGATCTTCTGCTGCCGGTGCCGCTGAGAGCGGCCATCCCGAGCCGGCTCAGTGCGCAGCGTCGTGCCAGCTACGGCCGACTCCCACCGAGACCTCGAGGGGAACGTCCAGGACGTAGGCCGAGGCCATCTCGCGGCGCACCAGTGCCTCCAGAGCGGCCCGCTCGCCCTCGGCGACCTCCAGCACCAGTTCGTCGTGCACCTGCAGCAACATCCGGGAACGCAACCCCTGGGCGCGCACCGCCCGGGCGACCCCCAGCATCGCGACCTTGATGATGTCCGCGGCGCTACCCTGGATCGGCGCGTTGAGCGCCATCCGCTCGGCCATCTCGCGGCGCTGCCGGTTGTCGCTGCCCAGATCGGGCAGGTAGCGCCGGCGCCCCATGATGGTGGCGGTGTAGCCGTCCATCCGGGCTTTCTCCACGATCGCATGCAAGTAGTCGCGGACACCGCCGAATCGGGCGAAGTAGTCCGTCATCAGCTCGCGAGCCTCCTCGGTGGAGATCCGCAGCTGCCCGGCGAGCCCGAACACCGACAGGCCATAGGCCAGGCCGTAGTTCATCGCTTTGATCTTGGCTCGTTGCTCGCCGCTGACTGCGGTCGGCTCCACCGCGAACACCCGCGCCGCGGTGGCGGCATGAAAGTCATGCCCCGAGGTGAACGCCTCGATCAGCGCGGTGTCCTGGGACAGGTGCGCCATGATCCGCATCTCGATCTGGCTGTAGTCCGCCGTCATCAGTTCTGAATAGCCGGGGCCGACCACGAAGGCCTGCCGGATCCGCCGCCCGGACTCGGTGCGGACGTGGATGTTCTGCAGGTTCGGCTCGGTAGAGGACAGCCGACCCGTCGCGGCGATGGTCTGGTTGAAGGTGGTGTGGATGCGCCCGTCGTCGGCGATGGCCTTGATCAGCCCGTCCACCGTGGTCTTGAGGCGGGTCGCGTCGCGGTGTGCCAGCAGGTGCGCGAGGAACGGGTGTTCGGTGGATTCGTAGAGTGTCTGCAACGCGTCGGCGTCGGTGGTGTATCCGGTTTTGATGCGTTTGGTCTTGGGCATGTGCAGCTCGTCGAACAGCACCCCCTGCAGCTGCTTGGGCGAGCCCAGGTTCACCTCGCGGCCGATCACGGTGAAGCAGTCCTGCTCAGCCTGCTTTACCGCGGCCGAGAAGCTGGCTTCCAGGTCGGCCAGCACGTCACCGTCCACGGCGATACCGGCTGACTCCAGGTCGGCCAGCACGGCGAGCAGCGGCAGCTCAAGCTCCGTGAGCAGGGACTGACCCGTTATCCGGTCCAGTTCGGCGTCCAACACGGTGGCCAGCTCGGCCACGGCGCGGGCCCGCAGGATCTCGTCGGCGATCCGGGCGGCGGTGTCCTCGTCCTCGAACAGGCTCGGTTGGGCGACCTCCCCGCTTTCCACCCGCAACTCCTTGTGCAGGTAACGCAGTACCAGGTCGGCGAGGTCGAACGATCGCTGGCCGGGCCGGACCAGGTAGGCGGCCAGCGCGGTGTCGCTGGTCAGCCCGGCCAACTCCACGCCGCGTGCCCGCAGCGCGTGCAGCAGTGGCTTGGCGTCGTGGGTGGCCTTGGGTGCACTCGGGTCGGCCAGCCACTGCGCCAACGCCCGCTCGTCGTCGGGGGTGAGCGCGCGCGGGTCGAGGTAGCCGCCTTCGCCGTCGGGGGCGAGCAGGGCGAGGCTGTCCAGGTCTGCGGCGCCGCGCGCCCAGCTACCGCGGAAGGCGAGCCCGGTCCGACGCCCATCCCGGGCGTGCGCGTCCAGCCAGCTAGCCACGCCACCCGCCTCGATCATCCCGCCGCGCACGTCGAAGCCTTCGTCGGCGTCGGGCTCCAGGGTGTTCAACGTGGCGAACAGCCGGTCCCGCAACACTCGGAACTCCATCTGGTCGAACAGCCGGTGCACCGCGTCGCGGTCCCACGGTTTGAGCACCAGCTCGGCGGGTTGCTCGGGGAGATCGACATCCCGGACCAGCTCAGTGAGCTGGCGGTTGAGCAGTACCGAGGCGAGGTTCTCGCGGAGCGCGTCGCCGGCTTTGCCCTTGACCTCGTCCACCCGATCGATGAGAGCGTCCAGCGAGCCGAACTCCCGCACCCACTTCGCGGCGGTTTTGTCGCCCACCCCTGGGATGCCGGGCAAATTGTCGGAAGGGTCGCCGCGCAGCGCCGCGTAGTCCGGGTATTGCTGCGGCGTCAGGCCGTAGCGTTCGGCGAGCACCTCCGGAGTGAACCGGATGAGATCCGAGACCCCCTTGCGCGGATAGAGCACCGTCACGTGGTTACTGACCAGCTGGAACGCGTCCCGGTCCCCGGTGCAGACCAGCACCTGGAAGCCCTCCGGCTCAGCCCGGGCCACCACGGTCGCGATGAGGTCGTCGGCTTCGTAGTTCTCTTTGGTGAGCACGGGGATCCCCAGGGTGGCGAGCACGTCCTGGATCAGCGACACCTGGCCGCGAAACTCATCGGGTGTGGTACTGCGATTGGCCTTGTACGGTGCGTAGGTCTCCGCGCGGAAGGTCTTGCGGGAGACGTCGAACGCTACGGCGAGGTGGCTGGGCTGCTCGTCGCGGAGCAGGTTGATCAGCATCGAGGTGAAGCCGTACACCGCATTAGTAGTCTGCCCCGTCATGGTGCGGAAATTCTCGACAGGCAACGCGAAGAACGCCCGGTAGGCCAGCGAGTGACCATCCAGCAGGAGCAACCGCGGGGGGGAAACCGTCACGGTCTGCGAGTCTAGGCCGCGGCACCGACAGCCGGATGCGTCAGCACCTACAGTGGGGAGGCTCTGCCGTCTCACTGGGCCGTCTCACTGGAGGTTGTGCATGACCACGTCCGGCGTCCCCTTCGAGGTCGATCCGGCCACCACCGAACTGATAGCCCGCTGGATGGATGAGCAGCTCATCGACCGGATGGGCATCAAGATCACCGAGTGGGACCCAGAGCGGGTCGTGGGGACCATGCCGGTGGCGCACAACCGCCAGAAGTTCGGGCTGCTCCACGGTGGGGCGAACGCGGTGCTGGCCGAGACCCTGGGCTCGATCGCCGCCTGGCGCTGGGGCATGCCCGACAAGGTTCCCCTGGGGATGGAGCTGTCCTGCTCGCACCACCGGGCGGTGACCGAGGGAGAAGTCACCGGCGTGTGCACGCCGCTGCACCGCAGCCGCGCGGTGGCGACCTTCGAGATCCGGATCAGTGACGAGCAGCGGCGCCCGACCTGCACCGCGCGGCTGACCTGCCTGCTGCGCCACCATCCTCCAGGGTGACCTCCAGCGGGTGGTGGCTGCTCAGGACAGGCTTTCCAGGACGGCCTGGGCCACCGCTTTCATCGTGGTCCGGCGGTCCATCGCGCTGCGTTGGATCCAGCGGAACGCCTCGGGTTCGGTGAGTCCACGGCGAGTCATCAGCAGTCCCTTGGCGCGCTCCACCGTCTTGCGGGTCTCCAGCCGGTCGGTGAGCCCTGCCACCTCGTTCTCCAGGGCAATCAGCTCGCGGAACCGCGATACGGCAAGCTCCAGGGCAGGCATCAGGTCTTTGCGACCAAACGGCTTCACCAGATAGGCCATCGCGCCGGCATCGCGGGCGCGTTCCACCAGATCACGCTGGCTGAACGCGGTGAGGATCAGCACTGGCGCGAGACGCCGCTCCGCTATGATCGACGCCGCGTCGATGCCGTCCATCTTCGGCATCTTCACGTCCATGATCACCAGATCGGGGCGCAGGGTCTCGGCCTGCTCGACGGCCTGCTCACCGTCAGCCGCCTCTCCGACCACGACGTAGCCCTCCTCGGCGAGCAGCTCAACGAGGTCCAGCCGGATCAGCGCTTCGTCCTCGGCGACAAGCACCCGGTGCCCGCTCGCCGAGGAGTCCGGTCCGGTAGGCACCGCGTTCGCGCCGGCCTGCGGATTCACCTTCAGACCCCCGTCTCCTCGCGGCTACCCCTCGAACTCGAACGATAGCGATGTCAGGATCGGGGTGGGGTCATGTTCACTCAACCCGTACAGTGATCCCGCCAACAACTCGCCCCCGTAGCCCAACCGGCAGAGGCAGCGGACTCAAAACCCGTCCAGTGTGGGTTCGACTCCCACCGGGGGCACACATCATCGCAGTTCAGAGGGTATTCTCCGTGGCCTTGTCGGACACGAGGTTCGGGGCGGTGAAGGTGGTGACCGGTGAAGGTGCGTTCGGATACCCTCCGGGTGCCCCGTACGACCGTGTGATCGTCACCGCGGCCTGCAACCAAGTTCCGTATGCCTGGGTGGCACAGACTCGACCGGGCGGGCGGATTGTGCTGCCCTGGGCGAATACCTACACCGAGGGACTTGTGGTGTTAACGGTAGCCGACGATAGCACTGCCCGGTGCGCCGTCAAACCCACCATGAGCAATGGTGTAGGGGATCCGGAGCGCGCTGAGGAGAGGGTCACCACGTTGCACCCCTCCAACGTCACGAGGCCGCATGGTGCGCAAGTTGCTATTGGTCAGCGGGTTCCTGGCTGTCAGTGGCGGTACTGGCCCTGGGAACCCAACGAGCCGGTGGGTGTGCTGTGGCTGGTGGACCCCTGGGGCTCGCGAGCCAAGCTAACCCATACCAGCCCCAATGCTGAGGAGGACGAGTTCCCGGTATTGCAGTCGGGGCCGCGGCGACTGTGGGATGAGGTGGAAGCGACCTGCCGCTGGTGGCTCGAAGCGGGCAGCCCAGGAGCCGACCGCTGGCAGTTCACCATCGCACCGGACGGGCAGCGGGTGGAGTTGGCCGACGTCACGATCAGGACGTGACCTTGAGGGCGCCTTGTCCCCGGTTCACGGCCATAGCGGGCGGTTGCAACATCAGGGGAGGTTAAGAAGATCGGCCCGGGTAGCCGGGCTCAACCCCATGCCCTGCAGCGCGCCCGAGGGGCCTCGACGCGTTAAGGGGCACTGGTACGCGCCCTATGCCAGGGGAGCACTGCGGGAGGGGTTAGACTTCTCGGACCCCCGAACTTCGTTCGGTTGTTTGGCTCAGCTTCACCCCGGCGGGGAGTTATCGGGGCGCCCCGCTTGCCAAAAACCGGGCGTATCGGACGCGGGTCGAGTAGCGCTGTTTGAGTTCGTCGGTCGACGCACATGGCCATGGGGGTCAGGCAGCGCCGCCACGGTCTCGTGGTAGACCGCCTCATACTTGTGCGTACCCTTAATAAGGATCACAGCCTCCACTGGGCGCGTGTCCGAGTGAATGACCCGAAACTGTCGTAGCACCGGAACGTCCACTGGAAGCCGTAGGGCCTCCAACTCTTCGCTGGTAGGCAGTCGCGCCGTCACTCGATCGGTGAAATATCGCTGAGGATGCCCGAGTTCGGCGAGTACCGCTGGTGCACCATCCTTGATCTTTCGCTGACCAGTGAGAGCGGTCCCGGTGACAAGATCCATCGGGTAGTAAGACCAACTCAAAAGCGACCTGTGTGCACGATGACTGATGAGTGTGAGAAACGGCCCGCTAAGAAGCGTCAGCGGCGCTGGAACGTGGCACGCAATGAGGGGGGCTTATCTGTTACAGTGGGACCATGAGTGTCTCCAGGGAAAGGGAGGACTCGCGATGCCTTTCATTGTCCGTGAACGTCTGCATATAATACCGGGCATAGTCTGGTTGAATTTTTCGAAATCAGGCTGGACATCGACCTCGGTGCATCTTGGCCTGTGGACGTGGAACAGCAAGCTGGGGCTGACCACCCACATTGGTCATGGGGTGAGCTACCGGAAGTCCCGACATGCCGCGAAGTACCCACACCGGAGGTGACAGAGTAATGGTGACCGAGGTCCCTGATGACCAAGCGTGGTTCTGGGCATCCGGGTGGCAGGCTGGCGAAGCTCAAACTGGATCCGCACCACGCTCAGCCGGGCGGTCGTGGCCACGGTCTATGAGATCGCGATTCCGCCCGGTGACCTCGTGCTGCTGACCTCCGATGGTGTCCACGACCAAACGCCCCACGACGTGCTGGCCGCCCTGGTAGGCCAGCACTAGGACAACCCTCAGGGCCTCGCGGATGCCATCGTGACCGCCGCCTCGGACGACAGGGCTGGCTATCGCGACGTCATGATAAACTTGTACGCGATAAAGTCCCGGAGGTTATCAGGGAGTGCGGCACGGTGCCGATAATCCGTAAGGCGTTCCGGGCAGGCGCAGGCTGTGGTCCGGGGTGGTGAGGTGCACCATTGCGTTGTCTCCGGTGATGTTTTGCTGCGCTGGTTGGTCACACCGCGGCATCGGGAGCCGTCCCAGACGTCGGGGGTAAGGAGTGGTTGCCTCCAGGGAGGAGGAGTGGGCGATGGGTTGGTTTGAGTGGATGTCTGGGGAAAGCAAACGCCGGCCTGCTGGTGAGATCGACCTGGGGGCGACTGCGTACCATGAGGCGTCGCATGCTCGCGCAGCGCATAAACGCGGCTTCACGCTGCTGGGGATCGAGGTACACGCCGACGGGGGCGGTCGCACCGGGTTCGTCGATGCCGGTTCCCACGGCCGTGCGCTGGAGGACCACCTGGTGGCGTTGCGCGCTGGGCAGGCCGGGGAGGTCCGCTACCTCATGGACCGCGGTTACCGCCGCCGACAGGCGGAACAGATGACCGCGCATGGCGCTAGTTCCGACCGGGCGCGGTTCGAGGCAGTGGCGCGGGGGACGATCTACACGTGGGAGGGGATGCGTGGCGAGGCTGACCGGTTCGTGCGGCGCCACGCCTACACCATCGACAAGACCGCGAAACGGTTGCTACGACGGGGCCGCGACAGCGGCACGTGGGCCTAAAGGAGCCGGGGCTTGGTCGTCTCGCGCACGACGAGACCGGCGCGGGCCATCAACGGTCCCGACCCCGGCGCTCACCGATCAAGACTTCTCGTTGTCTGGATAAGACAAATTAGCGAGGTCGGTCCATGCCCTCCGCAGTACTTCTAGCAAGGGTTGCGGATGTTCTGTGCCCTACGCTCTCGCTTATTACTGGGACGCGGACGTGATCCGGCCAGAGCAGAGCGTATCCAGTCAATCATGAACTCAGCTTGCGCTTGGCGGCGTCCGCTTAGGCGTTCGCCTCGATCGCCGCCCGCAGCCGCCGCGCGCCCTCGTCCGCGAGATCCCGCAGCCGTTCCAGGCTCTCCACGTCATAGAACTCCAGGATGAGCCGCTCGTCACCGAAGAAGATCGAGACGGTCTCGGCATCCGGCAGCTTCGACGCGTGCAAAGCGATCTCCACCTCGTCATCCACGGCAGCGTTCGCGAACAGCGCCATATCGCCCCGCACCGGATCGTCCACCTGAACGTCGGGGCCTGTTGTCAGCATGCTACGTACACTCACAGTGCGTCTCTCCTCAACCATGGGGATAGGTGGAGGGCCGCCCGGTGCCGGAGCCGACGTCACTGCACCGGCGCGGCACCGCTCGGCGTGGTCGTCCGGCTCCCACTCGGGACCTCCTCCTGCCTCTGGCACACTTACCGGTCTCGCCTGGAACGCGTTCCGCCACTAAGACAGGGAACGTGTTACGGTCAGAGTATCGTAGCTTCTAGCACCTTGTCTACAAGGAACAGGTAACGATCAGTGCGAATTCCTGGAGAGGGACGATGACGTGCAGGTGACCTTTGGCCCCCAGGTCGCTCGCCGAGTGCTCCGGTACGAGCTGGACCGGCTGTGCGAGCAGGCCGGGAAGACCCACGCGCAGGCCGGTGAACGACTGGGCGTCTCTCGCGTCGGGTTCACCCACCTGGTCAGCGGGAAGAACCTCCCGTCCCGGCCCGCGCTGGAGATCCTCATGGACTTCTTCGGCCGGCCCGACCGGGTGCCGATGATGCTGGAGCTGCTGGCCGTGGCGAGGCTCAAGCCGGACCAGCAAGGCACGGTGCAGCAGGACATCGAGTCCTCGTCATCGATGAACGATTTCGAGCTGTTCATCGGCCTGGAGGCGGTCGCCGCCGGGATCGAGGTCTTCGAACCCCTGCTGATCACCGGGTTGTTGCAGACCGAAGCCTACGCCCGCGAGCTGATCACCTACCATGCCTCGATCACTCTCGGCGTCAACATCGAGGCCAGCGTGGCGCTGCGACTGCGCCGGCAGTCCGCCATCACCCGCGAGGCCAGCTCGGCCGAACTCTGGTGCGTCGCCGAGGAGCAGGTGCTGCGCCGGCCGATTGGTGGCACCGCCGTGATGGCCGGCCAGCTTGATCACTTGCTGCAGATGACCCAACGCCTCAACATCAACTTCCAGGTGATCCCTCGTGACGTTGCGGTGCATCCCGCGCTCAAGGGCACGTTCTACCTGCTCCGGTTCGAGGATGACTGGCGGGTGGCGTATGAGGAGACGCGGCGAGTCGCCTACTACTACGATGCTCCCGACGCCGTGGAGGACTATACGAAGGTGATGAACCATCTTCGTCACCTGGCGCTCAGCCCGAAGCGGTCGCGGGCGCTCATCGCCACGGTGAGAAAGGAAATCCAGTGATCGACAACTGGCGCACGTCCACGTACACCGCCGACAACTCGGCGTGCGTGGAGACCGGGTGGGCCGACGGCATGGTCGGCTACCGCGACACCAAGCAGGCCGCGCTTCCCGACGACGAGCGGCCCACGCTGGTGGTCAGCAAGGACGCGGCCAGCGTGTTCCTGAACATGATCAAATCGCTGACCTGCTGATCCAGCACACCACACGCGGCGCCCCCGGCCAACGGACCTGGCCGGGGGCGCGGATTGACTTCCTGACGGGATGTCGCGGACCGTCGGTCCGGTGGAGGTCGAGTTCAAGCGCGCGGCCAGATAAGTGGCCCGCATCTGGGAGAACATGTCCGTGGGGCTGGTCACCTCGACGTCGACGCTGAGGGTGACCGGCAGACCCGGCACGGCGAGCGCCTCGGTGATCATCGGGAACCCGAGGCCCATCGCCATCTCGACGACGGGGGCGATCGACAATGAGCCTTCCGCGTCGGCGATCACCGCAAGCTCAGTGGCGTCCAGACCGTTGCCGTGGATGAATGTCGTCCCCGGTAACAACGCCCCGAGGTCACGCAACCGACTCGGTGGGATCGAGGCGCGGACGTGGTGTGCGGTACGGACGTCAAGCTCACGGGCCAGCGCGGCGTTATGCCGCTCCGCCTCGTCGTCCGCCTTTCTGAGTCTCGAGTGCCATCGTGACCAGCGCGTCGTCGTCGGGTAGCAGCTCCGCGCGAACGCGGCGCACGTCGTCGGGGAACGCGCTGCCCCACCGGGACACGTAGGGTCGACTCAGGCCATAAGCGAACACCGCCCGCAGCCCCGACTCCCGCAGGGCGGCCACGATCGCGTCGGTCCGCTCGGGGGACTCGTGAATGTCGGAGGTGTCCTGAACGGTCGTGATACCGGCGTCGAGGGCGGCCCGAGCGCTCAGAGCCTCGCCGATGGCGAGCTCTTCTGGACTCAGCTCCGGGCCGATCCGCAAGAGAACGCGGCTGAAATAGTCCTCCAGGGTGTCCTGTGGCGCGTAACCACGGACCACTCCTTGCCACATGTGCCGGTGGGTGTCGACGAACCCGGGAACGACAATGCAGCCGGTCGCGCCCATCGCCTCGTCCGGCGCCGCGTGCACCAGTTCCGGACCGACAGCGGCGATCCGTTTCCCCTCGATGAGAACGTCACCGCGAGGAAGGTCACCAACCTGACGACGCCGAAGTTGCCGCCGCCACCGCGCAACGCCCAGAACAAGTCGGGCTCGTGGCGCGGGTCCGTCGTCACACTCGGCCGTCGGTCAGGACTACCTGCGCAACGGCGTCGGAAACGAGCTTGGTTGGCTCGTCCCCGGGTGGGGTGATCATCTCGATGATCACCAGGTGGGTGGCCGGTGCCGTGGCGGCGGCGATGCCGGAGAGGATGCGTGCGCTGGCGGCGTCGTCCCAGTCGTGCAGAATCCAGGACAGGACGTAGATGTCCGCGGCAGGTAGGGCGTCGAAGAAGTCCCCGCCCTGGGCGCTCACCCGGGCGCGGATACAACTCGGTTGCCCCGCACACCAGCGCGCGAGCCGCACTGCCGTTACCCCTCAAACTCAATCGTCCTGGGAGGACCGAGAGGCGTCTGTCGTCGTGAAACCAAGTTGCTCGATCGCTGCTAAAGCAGCGCGCTCGTCCTGCGCAAGTGTCCCGCCTGATATGCCGATGGCACCGACGACATGGTCCTCATCGACGATCGCGTAGCCGCCTCCGACCGGCATCACGCGTGGTGAGTTCTGCAGGGCCGAGACGGCGGGGTCCTGGACGTAGTCGTTCCAGTAACTCGAGGACACGCGGTACGACGCGGCCGTCCACGCCTTGTCGATGGCGATCGTCCCGGCGAGGAACGGGGTCGCGTCTCCGCGCTCGAAGGCCACCAGGTGGCCGCCGACGTCGACTATCGCCGTCGCCGGCTCGAAGCCGAGCCCTTGCCCGACGGCGCGAGCGGCGTCGAGCAGGTCGGCTGCGGCCTGGCGCGTGATGGATGCGGTTGTATAGGACTTGCGCGGAGACGACTCATGGATCGTTGACATGGTCTTAACATCCTCGGTGCATCAGGGAACACGCCACTTCACGGTCGTGGTCAAGCATGACGAGTTTGAGCTCACGCGCGCAGACATCGTGATCATCGCCACGCAGGACCACACCCGCCCGTTGCCGGAACCGGGCGGTCTCCCTGCGGAACTCGCCCCCTCGCACGGATCCGTCCGACGACGCGGGTGCTCAGCCTGTGCACCTCAGCGTTCGTGCTCGCTGCCGCAGGCCTGCTGAACGGGCTGAGCGCGACCACGCACTGGGGGTTGTGCGACGAGTTCGCGCGCCGCTTCCCCGATATCCACGTGGATCCCAGCGTGTTGTTCGTCGACAACGGAGGGGTACTGACTTCAGCCGGAGCGGCCGCCGGAATCGACATGTGCCTGCATCTTGTCCGTCGCGACTATGGCACGCAGGTCGCGAACGCCACGGCGCGTCGCTGTGTCGTCGCCCTGTACGGCGGGCGACCGAGAGCGACCGGCGAGGTGATCACCGCAAGCGGATCCCGTGTGGCACAGCATCCGGAGACGGGCGGCTTTCGGGATCAGCAAGATCGTCGTCTTCAACGGCCGGCGTGGACGAGGTTGCGGTCGCGACTCTTACGGGAGGGAACGGCACAACATCTCGATCTGCGGATGTTGCGCGAACGCATGTTCATGCAGCTGGCGCACTGCGCACGCAAGTGATCGCCGATTAGGTCACCGGCGACACGACTGAGGGCGAGGTGCACCCACGATCAGTGTGCCGCTGACGCGGGGGTGGCGCCGAGCTGCGACCCGGTTTATGTTAGTTGCGTGCAGCAAACAAAATTATACTGGGCTACCTTGATCGGCTGACGATCCGGTGACAACGGCCCGCACGGGACCGGGGGCGACCTCCCCTGACGGGGCGGCCACTCGGCCCGCTCGCGGGGTGGTCTCGGGCGGGGGCACCCAGGCGGGCTGGGGGCTGCCGCTGATCGTGCTGGTCATCGGGATGTTCATGTCGGTCCTGGACACCAGCATCGTCAACGTGGCCATCCCCGCCATCCAGAACGATTTCGGGGGAACCATCGATCAGGTGCAGTGGGTCGTCACGGGCTACACCCTGATGCTGGGCGTGATCGTGCCGAGCACCGCGTGGCTGGGGGACCGCTTCGGGTTGAAGGAGCTGTACAACCTGGCGCTGGTGGCTTTCTCGGCGGGGTCGGCGCTGTGCGGGCTCGCCCCGAATCTGAACACCCTCGTGGTCTTCCGGATCATCCAGGCGATCCCGGGCGGCATCCTCCCGGTAGTCACGCTGTCCGTCTTGCTCCGGATCGTGCCACGGGAGCGGCTCGGGGCCGCGATGGGCCTCTACGGGTTGGGGATCGTGTTCGCCCCCGGGATTGGCCCAGTCCTGGGCGGGTATCTGGTCGAGTACGTGAGCTGGCGGCTGATCTTCTACATCAACGTGCCCATCGGGATCCTGGGCACGGTAGCCGCAGCACTAGTGCTGCCCCGATTTCCCCGGGTAGCCAGACAGCGGTTCGACATCCTGGGTTTCCTCACCGTGGGCGGTGGGCTCTTCGCGCTGCTGCTGGCGACCTCGGAGGGCGAGACCTGGGGCTGGAGCTCCTACCGGATCCTGGGTCTGCTCGTCTACAGCATGCTGAGCCTGGCGTTGTTCGTGGTGATCGAGCTCGAGGTCACCGACCCGTTACTGGATATCCACATATTCCGCTACTGGCCGTTTACCAACTCGCTGCTGTTGATCACGGTGTTGGTGACCGCGATGTACGGGGTGCTGTTCTACATCCCGCAGTTCCTGCAGCGGGCCCAAGGATGGGGCGCATTCCCCGCCGGGCTCACCGTGCTGCCCCAGGCGCTGGTGATGGCGGTGCTGATGCCCATCACCGGGCGGGTCTATGACCGCATCGGACCCCGCTGGCCAGCGACCATCGGCTTGGCGATCCTGGCCGTCAGCACCTACCTGCTGCACACGCTCACCCTCAACGCCTCTCGCGAGCACGTCATGTGGCTGATGATGCTGGTAGGGTTCGGCCTGGGAAGCGCCTTCATGCCCATCCTCACCGGGGGAGTCGCGGTCATCCCACCGAGCCGCACGAACGCCGCCAGCGCGCTCAACAACGTCGTGCAGCGCGTCTCGGGTGCGCTCGGAGTGTCCATCCTCACCGCCATCCTGACCATCCAGGAGGCCCAGCAGTACGCTGGGCGCGCCGCGCTGCTGCCCGCCACCACCCCCATCCCGCACGTCGGCACGCCAGCAACTCCGGAGTGGCTCAGCGTGTGGAGCCTCTACAACCAGACCCAAAACCTGGCATTCGTCGGCGCGATCGACGACGTGTTCCTCATCGCCGCCGGACTGAGCGTCCTGGGCGTGTTAGGGGCGCTGTTGCTGCGCTCTGGGCCCGCCCCCGCCCCACCGGCCGACTCCCTCCCCCCGCTGTCGGCCGCGGCACCATCTGCCACCGCCACGGACAGCAGCAAGCCGGCCCTCCACACCGATGAGCTGCTCGACGTCGGGACCGACGCCCATCCGCAAGACTCCTGACCATCGGATGAAGTCGTGACTACCTCCCGCGGCGCCCTCATCCAGAAGTGTGCTTGGAGTAGCGGCTCGGTCCCGGACCGCTAGCATGAGCCTAAGACCCGCCGAACTTCAGGGGCGGGTACGTACCATCCTGTCGGAGACGGCCATGTATGACGCGACTTCCGCCCCGCGCTCGTACGGTCCGGTCGCCTCTGAGCGGGTTATTCATCCCATTGTGGTCGGGTATGACGGGTCCACGCCCAGCCAGCATGCCCTGGCCTACGCTGCTGGCATGGCCCGTCGCATGGCGCGGCCGTTGGTGCTCGCCCACGTCCGCCCCACCCCCGCCTGCTATGCCTTCGACTCCGCGTGGCCGCTGCCCGCCGAGGATCCTGCTGAGTTGCTGGACTGGCTGCATACCGAACTCGCCGAAACCATCGACCCCACCGGTTTGACGGTGCAGCTGGTCGGCCGCACGGGCGATACCGCTCGGCAGCTGGCTGAGCTGGCCCGTCAAACCCAGGCCGACGCGATCGTCCTCGGTAAGCCCGAACATTGGCTGCATCGCATCACCGGCTCGGTGCCAGTGTGGCTAGCACGCCACGCCTGCTGTCCGGTCATCATGGTCCCCTGATCAGCCCGCTACGCCACCGGAGGGACCGCCCTGCGGCGGTGCTCCTCTCGGCTTTCACCCCGCGCCGGCTTGGGCGGTGATCAGCAGGCTGGACCCCATCGGCTCGAGAATCATGTTGTCCAATGGCCGCTGGTATTGTTGCGCGACTACGGTCGCCCGGACCGCGGAGACCACCCACCCGTGGTCGGCCAACCACCCCACCGGATCGTAGTGCTGATTGGCCGGCCAGAGCGCGCTCGGGTCAAACCCGAATCGATCTCTCAGCTTCTGGAATCTGGGATCGCGCCGCAAGGCCGCGAAATCACCGTCGATATGTTCCACAGCGATCTGGCTGCCTGCCGCGGAGAGTTCGTGCATCCGCGTGAAAAGACTGTCTTTGGCGTCGTCGGGCAGGAATGGCAGCAGCCCTTCAGCCAGCCACGCCGTCGGACACCGCACGTCGAAGCCGGACTGCCGCAGCGCCGCCGGCCAATCCTCGCGGAGATCGACTGCCACGGTGCGGCGGTGGCAGCGGGTTTGCGCGCCCTGCTCGGTCAGGACCTGGTCCTTGAACTGCAGCACCTTGGGCGCATCCAGCTCATACACCGTGGTTCCTGGCCGCCAATCCAGCCGGAAGGCTCGGGTGTCCAGCCCGGCGGCGAACAACACAACCTGATCTACCCCGGCGGCGGAAGCGTCGGCGAAGAACTCGTCGAAGAAACGGGACCGTACGCCGATGTAGGTGGCCATCCGCCCCCAGGGGATCTCAGGATCCTCATTGGCGTCCGGGCGGGTGGGCATCGGCACCGGGGCTCCTGCCGCGCGCACGAACGCTTCCGCGTACGGGTCGGTGACGAGGCCCTCTTGCCGGTGGGTTTCGAGCGCCCGGGCGGCGGCCACCCCGAGTGCGGTGATGCCGACTCCGGTGATGATGTCCCATTGCGCGTGCTGGTTCATTCAGTTCCTCTTTTCAGTATTGACAGGTCAAGGCGTCGAGCTCGGGATCGACCGGCTGCGGTCGAGGTTCGACGTACACATATTTCCCGCCCCGCAGCAAGGACGCGATCGCGGCTACCAAGCAGGCGGCCATGGCGAAACCGAATACGACGGTCAAGCCGTTTGAGAACGGCCCCGAGACCAGTGCCGGAAAGAAGCCACGGCCAGTCAGGTAAGCGGCATGCCCGGCGGATAGCTGGTGCAGTGCAGCCGGCCCGAGCAGGGTTCTCACGGGGTTGTAGCCGAGCAACGAGGCGAACAGGACTGATACCGGCGGCAGTGCGGCCACCCGCGTCGCGTCTGCGGCCGGTACACCCTGGGCGATCAGCCCGTTGAACATCGTGTGCGGCAGGGACTGACCCAGCCCGAAGATCATTAGACTGAAGAATATCCCGATCGAGAGCACCATGGCCGAGTTCTGGAACGTGGTGCTCATCCCGGCGCCGGCCCCGCGACGGTTGGAGGGCACGCTGTTCATGATGCTGGCCCGGTTGGGCGAGGCGAACAGACCCATCCCGACGCCGTTGAGCAGCAGCACCAGAGCGAACTCCCAGTAGGTGAAGTTCACGGGGAGCAACGTCAGGCACACGAAACTGCCTGCGGCGATGACCATGCCACCGGTGGAAAACGCGCGTGCCCCGAACCGGTCGGACAAGGCGCCCGACACCGGCCCCACGATGAGGAACCCCGCCGTAAGGGGCAGCATGTAAATGCCCGCCCACAACGGGGTGGAGGCGAAGCTATAGCCATGCCGGGGCAGCCAGATCCCCTGCAGCCAGATGATCAAGGTGAACATCAGGCCGCCGCGTCCCAACGACGCGAGCAGGCTGGCCAGGTTGCCCGCGGTGAACGAGCGAATCCGGAACAGTCCCAGCCGGAACATCGGTTCGGCGACCTTCGTCTCCACCACGCAGAAGATCACCAACAGCAGCGCGCCGCCGCCCATGAGGGCCAACACCAACGGGCTGGTCCACCCCATGGTGTGCCCCTGAGAGGGTTGGATGCCATAGGTGATGCCGACGAGCACCGCGATCAAGCCGGCCGCGAAGGTGAGGTTGCCCCACCAGTCCGGCTGCGCCGGCTGCCGGATCCCGGTGTCGTGCAGTTTCAGGTAAGCCCACACAGTGCCGAACAGCCCGACCGGCACGGACACCAGAAACACCCACCGCCAGTCGATCGGGCCGAGCACCCCACCGATGACCAGGCCGAGGAACGAACCGGCGATCGCGGCGACCTGGTTGAGACCCAACGCCAGCCCACGCTGGTTCACCGGGAAGGCGTCAGTGATGATCGCGTTGGAGTTGGCCATCAGCATCGCGCCGCCGACACCCTGAAACACCCGCATAATGATCATCCACAGCACCCCCGCGGTGCCGTGCATCCAGGTCACCGACAGCAGCACGGAGAACAGGCTGAACACCGCGAATCCTGCGTTATACGTCTTCACCCGGCCGAACATGTCGCCTAGCCGACCGAAGCTGACCACCAACACCGCGGTGACCACCATATAACCCATGATCAACCACAGCAGCAGGCTGGTGTTGCCCAGTGTCAGCGGATCGACGCCGACGCCGCGGAAGATGTCCGGCAACGCGATCAGCACGATCGAGGCGTCGATCGTCGCCATCAACACACCCAACGTCGTGTTCGATAGCACGATCCACTTGTAGTGCGGGCTGGCCATGTCAGCGGCGGCTCGAGCCTGCCGCCGCTGTGCTCGGGCCGCCGCAGCTGGGGTCGGTGTCCTGGCCACCGACCCCGATTTTCTACCCGAGAACAATATTTTTGTTTGCTTCATACAACTAACATATGCCCGAATCGTCCGACGCCGCCACCCTGCCCCGCTCCTCCTGGCGCCCCCTCCTACGAGCCTGCGCCGGCGACGGTCATCCCGGGCGCCGGCTCAACCAAGGTCGTCCTCACCCAGGCGGTGTACCCGGACGAGGTTGGTGGAGCCCTCCGTGGCCGGTGGTGATCCCGCCACGATCACCACCAGGTCACCTGGTTGGTAACGCCCGATCGAGAGCATCGCATGGTCCACCTGCCGGACCATCGCATCGGTGGTCTCGACCCGGGGTACCAGGAAGGTCTCGGTGCCCCAGGTCAGCGCGAGCTGGTTGCGCACCGGGGGCTCTGGGGTGAAGGCCAGCAGCGGCAGGTAGGTGTGCAGCCGGGCCAGCCTGCGGACGGTGTCACCGGACTGGGTAAACGCCGCCAACGCCTTAGCCTCCAGCCGCTCCCCGATGTCACGAGCCGCGTAGGACAGCACGCCCCGTTTCGTCCGGGGCACGTGGTTGAGCGGTGGGACGGCCGGCGAGCCTACTTCAACAGCCTCCACGATGCGGCTCATCGTTTCCACCGACTCGATGGGGTAGCGACCGACGCTGGTCTCCCCGGAGAGCATCACCGCGTCGGCGCCGTCAAGCACCGCGTTGGCCACGTCCGACGCCTCTGCCCTGGTCGGCCGGGCATTGCCGATCATGGAGTCGAGCATCTGAGTGGCCACGATGATCGGTTTGGCGTTCTCTCTAGCGACCTGGATAGCGCGCTTCTGCACCAGCGGCACGTTTTCCAACGGCAGCTCGACCCCGAGATCTCCCCGGGCCACCATCACCCCGTCAAAGGCCAGCACGATCGCCTCAAGGTTGTCCACCGCCTCGGGCTTCTCCAGCTTGGCGATCACCGGCAGCCGACCACCGGGCACCTTGTCCATCACCCGGTGCATCAAATCGATGTCGACCGGGGAGCGGACGAACGACAGCGCCACCAGGTCCACCCGCAGTTGCAGGGCAAACTCCAGATCGGCGATGTCCTTGTCGGACAGCGCCGGCACCGAGACGCTCATCCCCGGCAGGGACAGGCCCTTGTGGTCGCTGACCGGACCACCCTCGAGGACTTCGCACACCACGTCGGTGCCTTCGGTCTTGCGCACCACCAGAGCGACCTTGCCGTCGTCGACGAGCAGCCGATCGCCTTCGCGGGCGTCCTCGGCGAGCCCGGCATAGGTGGTGGAGACCCGGTCGTGAGTACCGATGACGTCCTCGACGGTCACCCGCACCACGTCCCCGGTGCGCCACTCCACCGGTCCGGCCGCGAATCGTCCCAGCCGGATCTTGGGCCCCTGGAGGTCGGCAAGGATCCCCACCGCTCTGCCGGCCTCGTCGCTGGCCTGCCGGACCATCGAGAAGACCCGTGCGTGCTCATCGTGGGTGCCGTGGCTGAAGTTGAGGCGGGCAACGTCCATGCCAGCACGGACCAGCCCCCGGATCCTCTCCGGGGTCGCGGTGACCGGACCAATCGTACAGACGATCTTCGCGCGTCTACTCATAACGGGCAGAGTAGCGGTGCAGCGAGATCGGCGCGGTTGCTGGGAGGTTTCCGACGAGTGTCCATCTCCCGGCCGTGGCTAGGAGGCGATCTCCACCTGCTGGCGCGCCGCGAGTGTTGCCGGGTCCTCCCGGCCGCGGGGCGCCAGCGTCAGGTAGAGCACCGCGCCCAGGAACACCACGGCTGACGTGATCACGTTGATGCGCAGCCCGAAGACCATCGTGGCTTGATCAACCCGCATCAGCTCGATCCAGAATCGACCCGCGGTGTACCCGGCGACGTAAAGGGCGAAGGCCCGCCCGTGACCCAGCCGGAAACGCCGGTCCGCCCACACGACGAGCGCCGCGACACCCAGGTCCCAGAGCAGTTCGTAGAGGAAGGTTGGCTGGACGACCTCCAGCGGGGGACCCTGGGCGATTCCATTGAGGGGATCGGGCGCACCGGTGACCGGGTTCACCCGGTCACGAATCTGCAATCCCCAGGGCAACGAGGTGGGGCCGCCGTAGAGCTCCTGGTTGAAGTAATTGCCCACCCGGCCGATCGCCTGCGCCACGACGATCGCTGGCGCAACCGCGTCGGCCATCGCGGGCAGCGGGATGCCCTGGCGCCGGCAGCCGATCCAGGCTCCCAGGCCCCCGAGCGCAACCGCCCCCCAGATGCCGAGCCCGCCATGCCAGATCTGCAGCGCGCCGATCGGGTCCCCATGGGGTCCGAAGTACTTCTCCCAGTCCGTGGCCACGTGGTAGAGCCGGCCGCCTACCAGCCCAAAGGGCACCGCGAACACCGCGATGTCGGTGACTGCCCCGGCGTTGCCGCCCCTGGCTTGCCAGCGACGTTCTGCCCACAGGATCGCCACGACGATCCCGGTGATGATGCACAGAGCGTAGGCGCGGATCGGCACCGGCCCCAGATACCAGACTCCCCGATCCGGGCTGGGGATGCTGGCGAGAAAAGTCGCGATGGGCACGGCGACACGGTATATCCCACCGACCCCACCGGTGGGAGGTGGTCAGAGAGCGGGTTGGGGGGCGCTACGGCGGACACCGGTGGCGAGGTCGGCGGCCAGCGCGCGGACTGCGGGCTCGCCGTCCCGCGCAGCGACGGTGACGAAGGCCGAGCCGACGATCACCGCGTCGGCGAACGCCGCCACCTCGGCGGCCTGCATGCCATCGCGCACCCCGAGCCCGACGCCCACCGGCAGTTCCGGGGCGTGCTTGCGTGCCCGAGCGACCAGTTCCGAGGCGGCACTGCTCACCACGTCCCGGGCACCGGTCACGCCCATGACGGAGCTCGCGTAGAGGAAGCCGCGGGTCGCCGCCGCGGTCATCGCTAGGCGCGCCTCGGTGGACGAGGGGGCCACGAGGAAGATCCGGTCCAGGTCGTGGGTCTGCGCCGCGGCCAGCCAGTCGTGTGCCTCGTCGGGAATCAGGTCAGGGGTGATGACGCCCAGTCCCCCGGCTGCGGCGAGGTCCCGGGCGAAGGCGTCCACGCCGTAGTGGTGCACCGGGTTCCAGTAGGTCATCACCACAGCCCGCCCGCCAGCACCAGTGATCGACTCCACCACCGACAGCACATCACGCAGCCGGACCCCGCCGCGCAGGGCGGCATCGGCGGCGGCCTGGATGGTCGGCCCGTCTAGCACCGGGTCGGAGTACGGCACCCCGACTTCCACCAGGTCGCAGCCGCCGTCCAGCATGGCGCGCAGCAGCGAGACCGAGCCGGCCACCGTCGGGTAGCCGGCGGGCAGGTAGCCGATCAACGCGGCCCGATGCTGCGCACCGCAGGCGGCAAACAGCGGTGCGAGCCGGGCGGTCACGGCTGTTCCCCGAGCAGATCGAACCACCTCACCGCGGTGTCCACGTCTTTGTCCCCCCGGCCGGAGAGGTTGACCAGCACGAGGGCCCCGGGTCCCAGTTCGGTTCCCAGCTGGAGTGCCCCGGCTACCGCGTGCGCCGACTCGATCGCCGGGATGATCCCCTCAGTGCGGGACAGCAGCCGGAAGGCGTCCATCGCCTGCGCGTCGGTGATCGGCCGATACTGGGCCCGTCCGGTGTCCTTGAGCCAGGAATGCTCGGGCCCCACCCCAGGGTAATCCAACCCCGCTGAGATGGAGTGCGTCTCCACGGTCTGCCCGTCGGAGTCCTGCAGCAGGTAAGACAGGGCCCCGTGCAACATCCCGGGCTGCCCGGCGGATAGCGTCGCGGCGTGCCGGCCGGTGTCCATCCCCTCGCCAGCGGCCTCGAAGCCGACCAGGCGCACCCCCGGGTCGTCGAGGAACGGGTGGAAGATGCCGATCGCGTTGGAGCCACCACCCACGCATGCGACGACCGCGTCGGGCAACCGGCCGTAGCGGGCCAGCATCTGTTCCCGGGCCTCCAACCCGATGACCCGGTGGAAGTCGCGCACCATCACCGGGAAGGGATGCGGCCCGGCAACCGTGCCGAGCAGGTAGTGCGTGGTGTCCACATTGGTCACCCAGTCCCGCAGGGCCTCGTTGATGGCGTCCTTGAGGGTGCGCGAGCCGGTCTTTACCGGCACCACCTCGGCCCCGAGCAGCCGCATCCGGGCGACGTTGAGCGCTTGGCGCTGGGTGTCCACCTCACCCATGTAGACCACGCACTGCAGCCCGAGCAGTGCGCACCCGGTCGCGGTGGCAACGCCGTGCTGGCCCGCTCCGGTCTCCGCGATCACTCGGGGTTTGCCCATCCGCTGGGTGAGCAGCACCTGACCCAGCACATTGTTGATCTTGTGGGACCCGGTGTGGTTGAGATCTTCCCGCTTGAGCACGATCTGCGCCCCGCCGGCATGCTCGGACAGCCTGGGCGCCTCGGTGAGCGGCGAGGGCCGGCCGGTGTAGTCGGCGAGCAGGCCGTTCAGCCGGGCGGTGAACTCCGGGTCGCAGCGGGCGTCGGTATAGGCGGCGGTGAGCTCGTCGAGGGCCGCGATGAGCGCCTCGGGCACGAACCGGCCGCCGTAACACCCGAAGCGACCGTGAGAATCAGGCTGGGCCGTGGCGGACGCAACGGGCTGGGTACGCACTGTGCTACTCACGGGGTCGCCTACCGCGCCGGCTTGGGGCAGGCTGGGTGCGACCCGGCGGTGACCAGCTGGATGACGGCTGCCTTGGGATCGCCGCTGGTCACCAGCCCCTCGCCGACGAGCACCGCGTCGGCGCCCGCGCCAGCGTAGGCCAGCAGATCCGCCGGCCCGCGCACCCCGGACTCGGCGACCCGCAGCACATCCCCCGGCAGCCCTGGGGCGATCTTGCTGAAGACGTCCGGATGCACCGTCAACGTATGCAGGTCACGGGCGTTGACCCCGATCAGGGTGGCACCAGCTTCCAGCGCCCGGTCGGCTTCCTCGGCGGTGTGCACCTCGACCAGCGCGACCATCCCCAGTGACTCCACCCGGTCGACCAGCGCCACCAGCGCGTTCTGCTCCAGGGCGGCGACGATCAGCAGCACCACGTCCGCGCCGTGCGCCCGTGCCTCGTGCACCTGGTAGGGGCTGACGATAAAGTCCTTGCGCAGCACCGGGAGCTCCACCGCAGCGCGGACCGCATCCAGGTCCCGCAACGAGCCGCCGAAGCGCCGGCCCTCGGTCAGCACACTGATCATGCGAGCGCCGGCCTCGGCGTAGTCTGCGGCAAGCGCGGCCGGGTCCGGGATGTCCGCCAGGGTCCCCCGGGACGGACTGCGGCGCTTCACCTCCGCGATGACGCCGATCCCGGGGCCGCGCAGCGCGGTCAGCGCATCCCGGGGTACGGGCACCCGGGTAGCGCGCCTCTTGATCTCGGTGAAATCGACAGCGGCTTCACGGGCCGCGAGGTCGGTTCTGACACCTTCGAGGATCGCCTCAAGGACACTCAAGCCTCTCCCCTTCCGCCCCGGTGCGCAGCCGGGTATCGATGCTAGCTCCGAGGCGTCCGGTGCCCGGTCACCGGGGGTATCCCGAGGCGGTAGGGTCCTCCCCGGCGTCCATCCGTTCCCAGAACCCCTTCTCCGGGGGCAGCTGAGGGTGGGTGCCCCTCGGGCGGCCCGTCGGCGCCTGATAACGGCGAGCGAGCCGCGGCATCCGGTGCCCCCGCAGCCCCAGCGTGAGGCCGGCCGCGGCAAGCATCCCCGCACCGCCCACGGCCAACGCCGGCCCCGCCCACAGCACCGTGGCCATCCCGACGGGGACCGATCGGGCGGACAGCTCGAGGGCAGAGCTCGCGACCCCGGTGAGCCAATGCCCGCCCGCCGCCCGCAGCCCCGCAACGCCCGGTGGCACCGCCGCGGCCAGCAGCACCACACCGAGCAGCCAGCGCACCCGCCCCGGCGTGGCCAGCGCCGCAGCCACCGCGGCCAGCGCAAACAGGGCCAACGGGACCAGCGCAGGCAGCACGGCAGATCCCTTGAGGCGTACCTGGACGACCCCACGCAGCGGCACCTGCAGATCAAGCTGGGCCCAGCCGAGCGCCGCCGCGGCGCTGAGCATCGCCGCGGCCACGATCAGCAGCACGATGGTGGCCGCGAGCGCCCTGCGTGCCGGAGCGCGCTCAGCCACGCAGCGACCCGGCGGGCTCGCCGGTAGCCAGCCGCAACGTGCCTGCCGCGGCGATCGCGGCCAGCACCGCGCCCGCCTTGTTCAGGCACTCGGCGTCCTCAGCCACTGGGTCGGAGTCGGCGACGATGCCCGCGCCGGCCTGCACGTAGGCCACCCCGTTGCGGACCATCGCGGTGCGGATGGCGATCGCGGTGTCGGCGTCTCCGGCGAAGTCCAGGTATCCGACCACTCCCCCGTACACCCCCCGCCGGGTGGGCTCGAGTTCCTCGATGAGCTCCATCGCCCGCGGCTTGGGCGCGCCGGACAGCGTCCCGGCGGGAAAGCAGGCGGCCACCGCGTCGAATGCGGTGTATCCCGGCGCTAGCTCCCCGGTGACGGTGGACACCAGGTGCATGACGTGGCTGTAGCGTTCGACCCGGAAGAAGTCGGTGACGTGCACCGAGCCGGGGCGGCACACCCGGCC
Organism: Pseudonocardiales bacterium; assembly: GCA_019244165.1. GTDB lineage: Bacteria > Actinomycetota > Actinomycetes > Mycobacteriales > Pseudonocardiaceae. The sequence continues at coordinate 78,973 of JAFATA010000030.1, forward strand.
GACGTCGTTGCGCCCGAGGTCGACCAGCATGAGGTGCTCGGCGCGCTCCTTCTCGTCGGCTATCAGGTCCTTCTCTAGCCAGCAGTCCTCGTCCGGGTCGGCGCCGCGGGGGCGGGTGCCGGCGATCGGGTGCATGGTGACCTTCCCGCCCCGCACCGTCACCAGAGACTCCGGGCTGCAGCCCACGATGCTGAACTCCTCCAGGTGGAGCAGGTACATGTAGGGGCTGGGGTTGGTGGTGCGCAACACTCGGTAGATATCCAACGGATCGGCCTCGGTGGTGATCTCAAAGCGCTGCGAGACCACCACCTGGAAGGCCTCGCCCGCGCGGATCGCCTCTTTGGCTGCCTCGACCGCGGCATGGTACTGCTGCGGGCTGTGGCGGCGCACAAACTCCGGTGCCGGCCGGCTGAACACGGCCGCGCTGCCCGGTGCCGGCGTGCCCAGCTTCGCGACCATCGCGTCCAAGCGGGCCACCGCGTCGTCGTAGGCCTCGTCCACCCGGTCCGGGGAGTCGTCCCAATTGATCGCGTTGGCGATCAGCGTGACGGTGCCCTCATGGTGGTCCAGCGCGGCGAGGTCGGTGGCCAGCAGCATCACCAGCTCGGGCACTTTGAGGTCGTCCACCGCCAGTTCCGGCAGCCGCTCCAGCCTCCGGACCGCGTCGTAGCCGAGGTAGCCGACCATCCCGCCGGTGAACGGGGGTAAGCCGGGCAGCGGCTCGGTGTGCAGGGCCGTCACAGTCTGCCGCAACGCCTCCAGCGCGGTGCCTGCCCACGACCCCGCCACCCCGGGAAGCCCGACCGGCGGCGTCCCGCGCCAGAGCGGCCGGCCACCGGACTCGGTGAGCGTGGCGGCGCTGTGCACCCCCACAAAGGACCAGCGTGACCAGGACGAACCATTCTCCGCTGATTCGAGCAGGAAGGTGCCGGGCCCGCTTTGGGCAAGCTTGCGGTACACCCCCAGCGGGGTCTCGCCATCGGCGAGCAGCCTCCGGGTCACCGGGATCACCCGGCGGTCAGTCGCCAGGGCGCGAAACCGCTCCCGGTCCGGCTGCAGCTGCCCACCACCCGCTTCGGAGATGCTGACCATGGGACCCATTGTGCCTGCGGCACCCGTGAGTGCGTAACAGTGTTCTAGCCCTCATTGCCACTCACGGGTAGTGACCTGCTAAAACAGGTCACTACCCCCGTGTGGCAAGCCGGGCCGACCTGGTCGACGACGAGCAGCAGGGCGTCACCGTCGCAGTCCAGCCGTACCTCGTGCACGTGCTGGGTGTGCCCGGAGGTCTCCCCCTTGACCCAGTAAGTCTGCCTGCTGCGGGACCAGTAGGTGGCCCTGCCGGTGCTCAGCGTGCGGCGCAGCGCCTCGTCGTCCATCCAGGCCACCATCAACACCTCGCCCGTGCCACGCCGCTGCACCACGGCGCACACCAGCCCCTCGGCGTTGCGGGTGAGCTGGCCGGCGATCGCCGGGTCCAGCCCGCTCACCGGACCGTCACCCCGGCTCGGCGCAGGCCCTCCTTGACCTCGCTGATCCGCAACTGCCCGAAGTGAAAGACGCTGGCGGCCAGCACCGCGTCGGCGCCGGCCGCCACCGCGGGCGGGAAATGCCCGATCTCACCCGCGCCCCCGCTGGCGATCACCGGAACCGTGACGACCGCCCGCACGGCGGAGATCATTTCGAGGTCGAAGCCCGTCTTGGTGCCGTCGGCGTCCATCGAGTTGAGCAGGATCTCCCCGACGCCCAGGTGCTGGCCACGGGCCGCCCAGGCCACCGCGTCGATCCCGGTGCCGCGCCGCCCGCCGTGCGTGGTCACCTCGAAACCGGAGGGCGTGGGTGGATGCCCGGCCGGCACCCGCCGGGCATCCACCGAGAGCACGATGCACTGCGCGCCGAAGCGGTGGCTGGCCTCGCGCAGCAGCTCGGGACGGGCCACCGCGGCGGTGTTGATGCTCACCTTGTCCGCACCGGCCCGCAGCAGGCGGTCCACGTCGGACACCTCACGGATCCCCCCGCCGACGGTGAGCGGGATGAAGACGCATTCCGCCGTGCGGCGCACCACGTCATAGGTCGTGGCCCGGTCCGCCGCGGAGGCCGTGACGTCCAGAAAGGTCAGCTCGTCGGCGCCCTGCGCGTCATAGGCGCTGGCCAGCTCGACGGGATCGCCGGCATCGCGCAGCGCGGCGAAGTTCACCCCTTTGACCACCCGGCCAGCGTCGACGTCCAGGCACGGGATCACGCGCACGGCAACGGCCATCCCCACAGCCTAGGTGGCGGCTCAGCGGGCGGCAGCCAGCGCGGCGGGCAGGGTAAGCGCCCCGGTGTAGAGCGCCTTGCCGATGACCGCGCCTTCCACACCGAGCGGGGCGAGCGCGGCCAGCGCGGCCACGTCACCGGCCCCGGAGACCCCACCGGAGGCGATCACTGGAGCCTGCGTTCGGGCGCACACCGCGCGCAGCAGATCCAGGTTCGGGCCGCGCAGCGTGCCGTCCTTGGTGACGTCGGTGACCACGTAGCGCGGGCAGCCATCAGCCTCCAGGCGTTCGAACACCTCCCAGAGGTCCCCGCCGGAGGCGGTCCAGCCGCGGGCGGCGAGGATGTGCTGCCCATCGATGATCCGGACGTCGAGCCCCACCGCGATCCGCTCGCCATACTCGGCGATCACCGCCCGGCACCACGCCGGATCCTCCACCACGGAGGTACCCAGGTTCACCCGGGCACATCCGGTAGCCAGCGCGCGCCGCAACGACACGTCGTCCCGGATACCCCCGGAGAGCTCCACCGCGATATCCAGCCTGCCGACGATCTCGGCCAGCAGCTCGGTGTTGGAGCCCCGGCCGAATGCCGCGTCGAGGTCGACCAGGTGGATCCACTCAGCCCCCTCAGCCTGCCAGGCCAGTGCAGACTCAAGGGGGTCGCCATAACACGTCTCCGTGCCGGTGTCGCCCTGCGTCAGGCGTACGGTCCGGCCACCGGCGACATCCACCGCGGGCAGCAGTACGAAACTCACCCGGCCCACCCTAAGGCACAGCGACCCTAAGGCACAGCGACAACCTCCTGTGGAGGTTCCGCCGTAATTCGCAGGTTCACGGTAGATCGGCAGCGTATTGTTGCACGGTGTGACAATAGGCCACCGGGGTTCTCCGGGTGCCCTGCCCGATCAGCGCAGATGGCTGGTGCGCGTCTGCGACGCTCTTGGCGCCGTGCTAGGTGCCGGTATCCTGCTGGGCACCCGACATGTGCTGACCTGTGCGCACGCCCTGACTCTGTCCGATGATCCCAGTACCGAGTCCGATGATCCCAGTACCGAGGATTGCGCACCCAGCATCGAGGTGATCATCGATTTCGTCGGTTTGCACCCGATGCGGTCAGCGCGAGCATGGGTCGCGGCTGACGGGTGGGTTCCACCCAACAACGCCGACGGCGGCGACATCGCCTTGCTCGAACTCGAGACGGCGCAGCCCACAGGCTCGACCACCCCGCTGCGCCGAATACCCATGACCTGGGGCCGCGCCGTATACACCGGGGGGTTTCCTGCAGGCCTGGAAAACGGATTTTGGCTGAACGCAAAGCTAGCCGGGAACGGCGGACCGGGCATCGAATGCGTCCAGATGAACCCGATATCACCGAGTGGTCCGGTACGCCCAGGATTCAGCGGCGCGCCCGTTTTCGACGAGATGACACAACAGGTTATCGGCATGGTAGTCAGCAAATACGCCGACTCGGAGTTCGGATTTTCTTACATGCTTCCCGTCGAAGCGATCATCAGGCATCTTGGCCGGGTAAGAGAATGGGTAGGCGGCGTTATGTCCTCCGACCTTAGTCTCGTTGAGGACATCGACTCACAAGCCCTCGATAACACGTTCGCCCGAGAGATCGTGTCATGGATCGAGCGACGTCATGATGCCGACAACACTCTCATCATCGTCACCGGGGGGCCGGACTCGCTGCGGTCGGCCACCGTGCGCCGCATTATTAGCCTTGCTGACCGGGAACAGCGGCCTCACTCAGCGGATCCGCGCCTAGTCCAGGCCCCCGAGGGGACCGTTCCTTCGGCCGGCAGTATCCATCTCGCCATCGATGCCGCCGGGAAGACTCCCGGCGAAGTGTTGGAGCGCATTGTCGACCGGACGGGCATCGCCGCGGATCCCTCAGCAGAACCCACTGCCGAGCTGCTAGATAGCCCACCGCCGATGACCATTGTGGTGTACGGTATCGACGACTCCCAGAATCCCGTCATGCTGGTAACCGACGTGCTCGAGCCACTCACCAAGCGGGGACACCGACTGCTGCTCGCGTTCCACCAGGATCTTTCACCCAGCCTCAGCATTGCCCGGTCATCTTTAAAGACATGGATGTGTGCAGGTCTTGTGCCACTGCCGATCCTCGATCTTCCCAATCCCGCCGACCAAGTTCTGCCCAGTTCGACATTTCCTGAGTTCCCAAGGCTGACCGCAGGTGATCTCGTGGCGAACCAGTACGAGGTCGTCGGCTGTTTGGCGCACGGTGGCCTCGGTTGGGTCTACCTGGCCAGGGACACTCATCTGGATGGCAACTACGTTGTCCTCAAAAGACTAATCAATACCGACAACGAGCAAGCGATGACACGAGAACGCCGCTTCCTGACCACGGCCGATCACCCCAACATTGTTCGCATCTTCAACTTCGTCACTCACCAGGAGCCAACTTCCAGCGAGCCGACCAATTACATTGTGATGGAGTACGTTGGCGGACAGTCACTGCAGAAGATCAGAGAAATCGCCAAAGCACGCCAGGAGCCGTTAGGTGGACCGCTACAGGTCGAGCATGTCATCGCCTACGGCGTTGAAATCCTCGACGCGCTCGAATATCTGCATAGCCGCGGACTGCTGTACTGTGACATGAGCCCGAGCAATGTGATCAGGAGCGCGAACCGCATAAAGATTATCGATCTTGGTGCAGTCCGTGGGATTGGCGACAGATGGTCTCCACACATCGTGAACACCGATTTCCAAGTCGGTGCGGAGGAGCGTAATCGTGGCCTGACGGTGCAATCCGATCTGTATGCGGTCGGAAAGACTCTCGAATACTTGTTCAAGGCGAGCACGGATGCACTACAGGTCGACACAGAAACAGAAAACAGTCCAATCCGGTTCGGCATTGAGTCCTTCCGTCGAGCGCTGGAGCGGGCGACCCAGAGGGAGGCGGACAAACGTTTCCCGTCTGCGGCAGCGATGTCCCAGCAACTCAGGGGCGTCCTACGAGAGGTGCTCTCGCTGCGAGACGGAACGCCGCGCCCCGAGCACTCATCCGTGTTCACCGATATGGCAGCCCTACTCGACGCCGGACTCAGCATGGTCCCACCGCTGGATAGCTGGACGACCAACCATGCCGTCGATGCGACGCTGAACAACGGTCACCCCACTGCGGGCGCAGTGGCTGCCGGTCTACCAGCTCCGCAGCCAGCCGCAGAGGATCCAGGGGCGAATTTTCTGGCAACGATGAGCGCGACCGATCCGCGCCGGCTCATCGAGCAGTCTTCGATGTTTCAGCAGGAATCCGTCGAGATCCAATTGAGCAAATGCCGAGCACACCTCAAGCTGGGCGAACCCGAAAAAGCCCAGGCTTGTCTATTTAGTGCCGAAGGAATGCCGAGCAAGATCGATGGTTACGACTGGAAAATAGCGTGGCACGACGGGCTGCTCGCGCTGGCAAGAGACCAGATCACCGACGCAAAAACGAAGTTTGACGAGGTCTACCAAGCGCTGCCAGGAGAGGATGCACCAAAGCTGGCTCTCGGTTTCTGTTACGAGCAGGACGAGTCCGAGGAGGCCCAGCGTTACTATCAAGCGGTCTGGCGCAGAGATCGCTCGCAAGCTAGTGCCGCATTTAGCCTCGCCCGGATCTGCCTGCGCCAAGGAAACCGGAGGGATGCGGTTGCAATTCTCGACGATGTACCCGATGTCTCCCTACACTACCACGCAGCCAAGATCGCCACAGTTCGAATTCTATCTGGACGCCTCACAACCGACCCTGGACACGGGAACGGGCTTCCGACTGTGGAAGATTTCCGCGAGGTGATCGGACGGCTGCCAGAGCTGAACCTGGACGGGGGTGACGCGGATGGCCCCGCTCGGCACCGCCTCACGACGGCAGTGCGAGAGGTTGCGTTGGACTGGGTCCTCGAGACCAAAGGCGACAAGCAGTTGAACGGCAATGATGTCCTCGGCAACCCCGTCAGCGAGCAGAAGCTTCGAAAACTCCTCTATAGCTCCTACCACGCGCTCGCCCGGCAAGCCCCCGATCGCAAAAGCCATGGCTTCCTGGTCGACCTGGCTAATAGAGTCCGTCCCTGGACCCTGTGGTGACGACATGGCTAATCCGGTGACCGCGGACGCGGGTACGGCGCCGCCAACGGAGCCGAAAACCACGACAGGCAAGACCCTGGGGGTTCTTTTTGCAGTCCTTTTGGTCACCACCTTGGTGGTTGGGGTCATGTCCTGGCGGATATCTCAGAGAGTGTATGGCACTGTTGAGACGGTACAGAACACCACGGCTCCCGCGATTCTTGAAGTGGTCGCGGCACGAGGCGCTCTGGTGAAAGCCGACAGCGCAGCCGTTGACAGCTTCCGGAGTGGTGAAGTAACGCTCACCGGGCCGGGCCTGCTTTATCAGAACCAGCTGACGCTCGCCAGCCAGAGCCTGGTCCAAGTCGCCGCACGCAACGTTACAGGCAGGGGCAGCCAGCGGATACAGTTGCTTGAGGCGCTACTGGAGTCTTACTCGGGCTTGATCGGGCAGGCTGACGCGCACACTGGAACTCCTTTGGGCACGGCTGACCTGTGGTATGCATCGCACCTGGTGCATGCCGGAGACAGCCCGATCTTGGCTGAACTCAACAACCTTGTGGGTGATCAAATCAGTGTGCTGAACGCCCAAATCTCCGCAAGTGCGATGACGATTGAAAACCTTCTTAAGTGGGTCGTACCGATTGTTCTCCTGTTTGTGTTACTTGTTGCGACCCAGGTATTCCTGAGACATCGATTTAGGCGTCTCGTAAACCCGCCACTGCTGGCCGCCACCTTAGTTCTGATCGGATTGTCAATCGTGACTTCTCTCGCAGTTATCGCTCAGCATCGACTGGAAAATTCCCGGGACATCCTGCAGGAAGTCGTGCGCCTCCAGCAGGAGCAGCCATCCGCAGCGGATGTCCGAGGACAGCAGGAGCTGGGCGAACTGATGGACAAGGAAGACGGGTGTGCGAACGGTGGGTGCGGTCCCACCGTCGACCGATTCATCTCCGATCAAAAATCTGCTGCCAGCACCGCAGCAAAGACCTCCAACAAGCGCACAGAAAAATTGATCGCAGATTTCCACAAGCGCATTGGTAGTGCCGGCGAGAATGCCAGCCGGAAGTACTTCATCCTCATTCTAGACTTTCTGATCATCGTGTTCGTCTCGTTCGGGCTCTGGCCACGGATAGAGGAATACAGGTATCGAGCGAGATGATATACACCAGACGTCCGACAATCTCCCTGTTCATTGTGGTCATTCTCATCAGTACCATTCTGGCGGCGTGCTCCATCCCGGACTCCGCCGACTCGGTGAGCGTACTGGGTTCCTGGACCCTCACCGACGTGGAGCAACAGAATTTTGAGAAGGTGCTGCACCAATTCGAGCAGGATACCGGTGTGCGCGTCAACTATCAGGGTACACGAGCTCTGGATGAGGAACTGGCTTCGGAGGTCCAGAACGGCACGACTCCGGACGTTGCAATTCAGTCCAGCATTGGCGATTTGCGTCAGTACCTCAACGAAAACAAACTGTATCGTCTTAACGATGTGATCGAAAAGCCGGAGCAGGACGTATATATCAAACAATGGCCGGACGTGCAGAAGTTGGGCACGGACAGCCTTTATGGAGTAGTGATCAAGGCGAACCTCAAGAGCATAATCTGGTACGACCCGAAGCAGCGGTCCGAGCCAGCGGTCCAGACCTGGGACCAGCTCGTCGCCCGGGGCGAGACCATAGCCAAGGCGGGCGGTCGGCCGTGGTGCATGGGCATGGGCTCGACCCCGATCTCCGGCTGGCCGGGCACGGATTGGATCGAGGATATCCTGCTGCACCAGTTCGGTACGGACATCTACCAACAGTGGACTTCCGGCAAGCTTCCCTGGACATCACAACAGGTCAAGAAGGCATGGCAGGAATGGGGTACGATCACGGCTATCACGGGATCCGGATCGACGCTGTTGACCGACTGGGCAGACGCTGGACGTCCGATGTTCACGAACCCGCCAGGATGCTATTTAGATCATGACTCCTCGTTTATCACAGCTAGTTATCAGAATTACGAAAGCGAAAAGCTGAAGCCCGGGGCAGATTTCGACTTTTTCTCCTTCCCCGCCGGTGTCGCCGGCAGGACTTTTGAAGTGTCAGCCGACATGGCAGTCATGCTCCATGACACTCCGCAAGCGCGAAAACTGATCAAGTATTTGGCGACCACCAAGGCGCAGACGATCTGGCCACATATCGGCGGTGGCGCCTTCTCCGTGAACAAAGAGGTGAATCAAAATGTCTACCCGGATAGCATCAGCAAAAAAATTTCCGGTGATCTAACCAACGCCAACGCACTGTGTTTCGATGCTTCCGACCTTATGCCACCGACCATGCGTGATGCGTTTTATAGCGCGGTGTTGGAGTACCTAAGCGATCCCAACCAGCTAGACCAGCTTCTCGACAAACTCGACAAGGTTCGAGAAGGAATAGTACCCGCGGAATGGCTGAACCTTCCATGCGGCCATTAGCGGTCATTGTCACCAACGGCATGATAGGAAGAGAGGTGGGAGTGTGCCGGAGCTGGCCCGATTCGGACTCGAAGGCGGGGGTTCGGTACTCGTCGACGTCGACGAGGTGCCAGGCGTCACGCCGGTGACGCGGCAAGGACGGATCCGCGAAGCCAGGACAACTTTCGAGACAGCGCTGGGCGAGGTGCGTGACGCGGCGATCGTCGCGTTAACGAAGTTCCGAACCATGGCTCGACAACCGGACGAGGTGGAGATCGCTTTCGGGGTGCGGCTGGATGCAGAGGTCGGCGCGGTGATCGCCAAGACGGGCATGACGGGCAACTTCGAGGTCAAGCTCACGTGGCGGTCGGAAGTCCTGGACACCCCTGAAGGGAATCAGCCTCCCTGAACCGCCTTGGCTACAGCGTCTTGATCCAGTTGCGTAGCAGGTGGGCCCCGGCGTCGCCGGATTTCTCGGGATGGAACTGGGTTGCCCACAGTGGTCCGTTCTCCACTGCGGCGACGAACGGCTCACCGTGCTCGGCCCAGCTCACCAGCGCCGGCGCTAGCGGCGCTGAACTCTCCAGTTCCCAGCGGCGGGCGGCGTAGGAATGCACGAAGTAGAAGCGGGCGTCGGCGTCAAGGCCGGCGAACAGCCGTGACGGCGCTGGCGCGGACACGGTGTTCCACCCCATGTGCGGCAGTACGTCGGCCTTCAACCGCTCCACGGTCCCGGGCCACTCCCCACACCCGGCGGTGGCCGCCCCGTGCTCGACGCCGCGACTGAACAGTACCTGCATCCCCACACAGATCCCGAACACCGGGCGCCCGCCGGCCAACCGGCGACCGATGATCCGGTCGCCGCGCACCGAGCGCAGCCCGGCCATGCAGGCGGCGAAGGCCCCGACGCCGGGCACCACCAGACCGTCGGCGTTGAGTGCGGCGGTGACGTCGGCGCTCACCGCCACCTCCGCGCCTGCTCGCCGCAACGCCCGCTCGGCGGAGCGCAAATTCCCCGACCCGTAATCCAGGACGACGACGCGTCTCACCCCACCAGCTTCGCACTATCTTCTATTTGGCCCTCTATCGACACGGACGCGCTGGGCCAACACCGCGCCGAGCACCGCGACAACCGCGGCGCTCGACCAGCTCACCGCGAGCGGCATCGCCGGGTCCCAACGTCCACGGGCACCGGCCGCGACCAGCGCGCCGACGAGTGCCGTGCCGAAGGTGAAGCCCAGATTTTCGAAGAGCAAGAGCGCAGAGCTGGCGAAGCCCTCAGTGCCTGGCTCGCTGGCCACGAGCACCGCCACCGACAGCGGCGAGTAGGCCAGCCCGATACCCAGCCCGGCCAGCGCGCCGCCAGCGAAGCCGACGACCAGCGGCAACGCCGGCACCAGCAGCGCCAGCTCCACCCCAATCCCCACCGCGAGCAGCGCGAATCCGGCCCGGATCAGGGTCTGCGGCGGCCGCACGGGCAGCAACCGGTCAGCCAGCCAGGCGCCCAGCGCCCACGTCAGAGAATCGAGCGCCACCGCGATCGCGCCGACGAGCACGCTCTCTCCGCGCACCGAGGTCACGGCCAGCGGGGCGAACGCGTCGACCGTGATGAAGGACAGGGCCAGCAGTCCCTGCACCACCACGGCTGCCGGTACGCCCGGCCGCAGCCGCAGCACCCCGGCCGGCAGCACCCGCCGAGCCCGGCTGCCGATCACCAGCCCGGTGGGGGCGAGTGCCGCGGCGATGATCCACCGGGTGGAATCCAGGGCGGTGAGCAGCAGACCCACGCCGGTCGCCACCGCGAGCGCATCCGCGACCGGGAGCCGACGGATCGCACCGTCTGGCGGTGCCGGCCCGGGCAGCGCCGGCACGGTGAGCGCCGCGACCGTGACGACCAGCGGGAGCAGGCCGATAAAGACCCACCGCCAGCCGACCGTGTCGGCCAGCGCACCGGCGACGAACGGCCCGACGGCGCCGGGGGCCACCCAGGCGGTGGCGAGCAGCGCGAAAATCCGGACGCGGTCGGGCTCGGCGTAGCACCGGGCGACGGTGGCGTAGCTGGCCGGCAGGTACCCGCCCGACCCGATGCCCTGCAAGGTCCGGGCGAGCACGAGCACCGCGATCGACGGCGCGAGGCCGGCCACCACCAGACCCGTCCCGAAGAGCACAGCGGCCGCCAGGAAGGGCAGCCTGGCCCCGAACCGGTCTGCGGCCGCGCCGCCGAGCAGCACGCCCACCACGGTGCCGAGGAAAAATGCACTGAGCGCCGGACCGTAGCCGCCGAGCCCCAAGTCCCGGGCCACCCGCGGCATGACGGTCGAGACCGCGAGCGCCTCGCAGGCCGCCAACGTGACCGTGGCGACCAGCCCGACGGTGAGCCGCCGGTGGGCCACCGACCACACGCCCCCCGCCCCCGCCGAGGCGGCGGAGCGGGCGCGCACCACACGCTTGGTCACGCGGTGCTCAGCACCTCGCGATGCGGCGCGGTCGGTACCGGTGTCCAGACCGGGTCGGCGTCGAGCCATGCGGCGACCTGGCCCCATGCGTCGATGACCGACTCCGGTTCGGTGCACAGCCGAGGGTTGGTCACCAAGCGCACGAACGCGAGCAGGCTCGCCCACGGCAACCCCACCCTCGGTGCCACCATCAGACGAGCAGGTTCGCGTCGATCGCGATCACCGGTAGCTCTCGCCCTCAATGATCGCGTCTCGCTGGTTCCCGTGGGCGCGGAGCTGTTCCAGCTGTACGGCGACGTCGTCCTCGAGACTGAGCGTCGTTCTCACCTATCACAGCATAGAACCTGATGCATCCATGTCTGACGCAAGATCACAGCAGCCAGGCAATGCCGCTAGCAATCGCCAACGCAGCCCCGATCCCGAGTACGACGGCCACCGGGCGCGAGGTGCGCCAAGCGGAGACCCCGCCGCCGAGCAGGAAGCCGGCCAGGGCAAGCAGGCCGAGACCGACCCAGGCACCGGTCACAGCACACCGTCGGCGGGGAGCACCGCCCACTGAATGCGGGAGAAGGCGCGATCGTTAGGCTCCGCCTGATGTCGATGCGCCGTAGTGCCATGACCGCTGTCAGTGTCATGGCCGTCTTGGCACTGCTCGCGCTGGCTGTTCCCTTATCCGCAGCCGCGGCGGCGCCACCCCTGCCCGAGACGGCGGCCTCGGCCTACCGGGTGGTCGGGGTGGACAACCCGGCGGTGCGCTCCACCGTGCTGCGTCAAGGCGTGGACGTGCTCGGCGGTGGCCGCGACTACCTGGAGATCCGGGCCACGCCCGTGCAGACGGATCGGCTGCGCAGGCGCGGGCTGCGGCTGCTCGCCCTCCCCGCGCCGACACTGGTGCCGACCCCAGTGGCGCCCGGCGAGTTCCCACTCGGCTACCAGGGCTACCACACCTACCGCACGCTCACCGCTGAGCTGGACTCGCTGGCCGCCGCGCACTCCCACCAGGTCGTGGTGTCCAGCTATGGCCGCTCGGTGCAAGGCCGCCCGCTGCTGCTGGTGGAGATCAGCGACGACGTGCGCGTCGACAAGCCCGAACCCGAGGTGTTGTTCAGCTGCGCTCAGCACGCCCGTGAGCACCTCACCGTCGAGATGTGTCTGCACATCGTGCGACGGCTGGCGCAGGGATATGGCACCGATCCAGCCATCACCCAGCTGGTGAGGTCTCGAAGGATCTGGGTGGTGCCGATGGCTAACCCAGACGGCACCGAGTACGACATCTCCACCGGCCTGTTCGCGATGTGGCGCAAGAACCGCCAGCCCACTCCTCCGGGCAACACCGAGATCGGCACCGACCTCAACCGGAACTGGGGCCATGAGTGGGCCTGCTGCGACGGGTCGAGCGCCAGCCCCGGAAACGATACCTACCACGGCATTGCCCCGTTCTCCGCACCGGAGACCGCGCAGCTGCGGGACTGGGTGAACAGCCGGGTTATCCGGGGCGTGCAGCAGATCACCGCCCATATCGACTTTCACAGTTTCTCCGAGCTGGTGCTCTGGCCCTACAGTTTCACCACCCGTGACACCGGCCCTGGCCTGAACCCCTCTGACGCCGCGGCCTTCCGCACGCTCGGTAAACAGATGGCCGCCACCAACGGCTACACCCCCGAGCAGTCCAGCCACCTCTACATCAGTGACGGCTCGATCGGCGACTGGATGTGGGCGCAGCACCACATCTGGTCCTACTCTCTTGAAATGTACCCGACTAGCCTGATTCAAGGCGGCTTCTACCCACCGGCGAACGTGATCGAACGCGAGACCGCCCGCAACGACGCCGCGGTGGACCTGCTGCTGAGCTACGCCGACTGCGTCCCCCGGATCATCGGAGCCCGCTGCCCCGCGCACTGACGTGCCACGCCCGGCACCGACCCGTCCCACCGACGCGCGGCCGGATGGCCGACACTCCACAGATGACCACCGCGACGACGAAGATCGAGCGTTCCGGCCCGGCGATCCGCGCCATCCTCACCGCAGCGTCACCGGCCGAGTGTGCGCAGTTCGAGGCCGAGTTCGCCGAGGCGCTGGCTCGGGGTGGAGCCGAGTTTGATCTCGCGCCAGCCGAGGCGGTGCTTGACCACTGGTGGGGAATCGCGGCAATCCGGGCGAATCCGCTGTCCGAGGAGGAACAGGCGCAGCTCGCCCGAGCCCGGGCCGGGGACTTCACCGGCCTGTGGAAGCGCGACGAGGCCGGAAACTGGGTGCAGCTGTAAGCCGGGAGTAGCGACACCGGGCTGCCAGCGGCCCCCGCCGCCATTCGGCTCCGAATGGCGGTCGGCGAGGGTCCTGTGACCGCCATTCGGAGCCGAATGGCGGGTGTGATGTGCTGGTGGAGGTGGACGAGGACAGCCTCGGTATCGAGCGGGTCAGCCGGGGCCGGGACGGGGTGGTGGAGGCGGGTCAGCGGCTGACCGAGGCGTTGGGCAGCGTGCGGGACGCGGCTCAAGCGTCGATGGAAGTGCTGCAGACGTTGTCTCCGGGTCGCATCGAGTTGGAGTTTGGGGTGAAGTTGGTGGGTGAAGCGGGGGCGATCATCGTGAATACGCCGGATAGCCCGACGCCCCGAGCTCGGCGAACCCCGCTGGCAACTAGCCCAACGGCTCGCCGCGACTAGATTGCTCGTCACCGACCGGGATCCCACCGGGTGGAATCGGTCAAGCTGGTGCATGAAGCCCTGATCAGCAGATGGTCGCGGCTGTCTGAATGGTTTGACGCCGACCGTGCCTTCCGCACCTGGCAGGAGCAGCTGCGCGCTTCGCTGGCCCAGTGGGAAGCGACGCGGCGCGACGAAGGGGCACTGTTCCGCGGAACACCCCTGGCCGAAGCAGAACGCTGGCTCACCGAACGCCCCGCCGACCTCGGTACCCCCGAGCAGCAGTTCATCCAAGCCAGCCGCGCCCTCCGAACCAGATCCGTCCGCCGGTTGCGCATGGTAGTCGCGGTTCTGACCCTGCTGGTCTTGCTGGTCTTGGCCGCCTCAAGCCTGGGTGTAGTCGCGGTATGGCAGCGCAACCAGGTTAATGAAAAGAGCAAGCTATCCCAGTCACGGGCGCTGGTGACGCAGGCGAACTTGCTGGCAAGTTATCAACCGAATCTCGCGATGCTGCTGGCTGCCACCGCGTACAAGATCGCGCCCACCAGAGAGGCCATTGATACGCTGACGAGCATGGCCAGTCAGCGACAGCACGTCGATAGGCTGCTCGTAACCCAAATGGGAGAAAATAATGAGATCGAATTCAGCCCCACGGACCCAGCGATAATTTCGCTAACCAATTTCAATGGCATTGAGTTGTGGGGTATCAAAAAGGGCGTTCGCCTCCGTAGCCGGAGCTGACGGCTCAGCCTTCAGCCCAAATAGACACATTCTCGCTTACACACAGAGCGCCGAGCAAGGAAAAAAGCTGGTTCTTTGGTCTTACACGGAGACCCGAGTGCAAGAAATACCATTAAACCTCGCTCCTGACGAAACACCCGAAAGCCTGACCTTCAGCCCGGATGGCAAGTTGCTCGGCGCCTGCGTCGGACAGCGAACTCAGCTGTGGTCCCCAGATCCCAACGGTCCTCGCTATGCGATACCGCTCCGTCATGGTGCTCTATGCGCTTTCGGTTTCAGAAGCGAGAGTCGCGAACTGGCGTACACCAACGGCGATGACATCGTGACATTGGGACATCGCCACCAGCAGGGTCATTACGAGTAAAATCCCGGGTCCACTCAAGAGTAAACGACCAGGTCCACGAAGGTCGATAGGCCCGGACCACCAGTTCCTCTTCGATAGTAGTGGATCGAACTTCGCGGTCGCGCCGGACGGAAGGTCCGCGATGTACAGCGACGATGAGGGGGAGGACGCTTGGTGGGACTTCGATCGTCAGGAGGCGCAAGCGATCGAGATCTCCAACTCGTTCCCTAACAAGTTATCCTTCACTCCTGATGGTCGTCTCGCAACTATGCGCTTGTGGGGCGGTATAGCGCTCTTCGACGTGCCGCGACGGATGCCGATCGCCGTCTGCAATTTTAATGATTTTGGCTCAGGCGCGCTCAGTCCGGACGGACGCATGATCGCCACCATTAACAGTTCTGGCGTGATCGCGATTATCGACACCAGCCTGAATCAGGGGATCCCTGCCGGGGCAGACCAAGTTGCAATCCAACCCGACAATAGACGCCTCGTCGCTGCTTCCTCCGGAAAGGTGACTGTCTATTCGATTGGAAAGCTTGAGCCGACCATCGTGCGAAATTCTGTAGACGATCGGTTAAATGTGAGTAGAATCGAGAGCCTCAGCCAGAATGGCTTGCGTTACGCTTTTACAGATAATCACAAGCAAAAAATCCGCTTGCTTGACGTCTCATCGTCTCCCGCCTCGGAGGTGCCCATCGAAGGAAACTACAGCGACGTACTCTAGCTCTCCCTCGACCCGAATAGTGATTTCTTGGCGTGTGCCGATAAATCTGAAATTATTGTTTGGCCCACTAAGAGTCGGGGCGAGGTGCCGAGAATCCCGCTACCCGAGGGCTACACCACAAGAGAACTGGCGGTCAGCCCAGATGGCCGTTACGTTGTTGCGAGTAGTTCCAGCGGCGATGTTCGATTGTGGAAAACAAGCTCTAATGATCATACTGGCACCCTCCTCCCCTTTGATGATGAGAAATCAATGAGCTTCAGTCCGGACGGAAAAGGTTGAGCATCGGCGGCGAGAACGAAATCAGGTTATTGAACCTCAACACAGAGAAAATTGATTCTCGACGAATTCCAGTGGGCGGCTTCTCGATGAAATTCAGCCCGGACGGCTCCCTCCTTGCGACACGGAAGGAAAGAAATTTCGGCGAAATGTCAATTTGGAATGTGCGCGACGTCCTGCCCATTGGAACTGTAATTAGCCCAGGGCCACCCACCGATTTTGCGTTCGCACCCGACGACAACCGACTCGCCATAAGTTTCACAGGCGTCTTTGTGGTACCCTTCAACGCTTCGTGGGCGATGCAGCACATCTGCCGCATCGTCATACGAGTGAACGGGCCTGCTCCGGTGGGGCCGGAACTCGGTGCCGAAGGAAGATCGATCAGGAGCGCACGTCCAGGCCGAGGTCTAGGGCTGGGGCGGAGTGGGTGAGGGCGCCTACCGATAGGTAGTGCACCCCGGTTTCGGCGTAGGCGCGCGCCACGTCGAGGGTCAGGCCGCCGGAGGCCTCTAGCGCGGTGCCCGAACCCGCGGCGCGGCGGGCCGCTTCGGCGCACTGGGGCGCCGTCATGTTGTCAAGCAGCACCAGTGACGCCCCGGCGGCCAACGCCTCATCCAGCTCCGCCAGGGTGCCGATCTCCACCTCGCAGGGCAGATCCGGGGCCGCAGCCCGGACGGCCGCCAGGGCCGCGGTCACCGAACCTGCGGCGATCACGTGGTTGTCCTTGATCAGTACCGCGTCCCCGAGCCCCATTCGGTGGTTGACCCCGCCGCCGCAGCGCACCGCGTACTTCTGCAACGTTCGCAACCCGGGGAGGGTCTTGCGGGAGTCCCGGATCGACGCACCGGTGCCGGCTACCGTATCCACCCAGGCTGCGGTGGCGGTAGCCACACCGGAGAGGTGGCACAGCAGGTTGAGCGCGGTGCGTTCGGCGGTGAGCAGCCCGGCCAGGGGGGCGCGCACGGCGAGGGCGACATCACCAGCGGCCAGCCGGTCGCCGTCCTGGCGTCGGGCGGTGACCTCGTACCCGCTGGCTCCGAGCACCGCGTCGAGCACGGCGAGGAAGACCGGCAACCCGGCCAGCGTGCCGGGTCGGCGCGCGGAGACGGTCCCCGTCGCGAGGGCACCTGCGGGGACGCAGGCCGCGGTGGTGACGTCCGGGCCGTAGCGTAGATCCTCCTCCAGCGCGGTGCTGATCACCCGGTGCACGTCCTCGACGTCCAGCCCGGCGGCGCGCAGCTGCGCCTCGACTGTCCTCACGCCACCCCGCCGACCAGCATCGGCTGGGCAACCACCGGGGTGCCGACGTCGTCGAGCACCACGGTGATGCTGCGCTGCCAGCGCGCCGCGGTGCGCGGGTGATCGGTGCGCAGGTGGCAGCCCCGGGTTTCGGTGCGCGCGCTCGCGGCGGCGAGCACGGCGGCCGCGGCCAGGGTGAGCCCGGCGTCCTCGGCGTCGCGGGGGGTCCGCAGCCGCCGCCACGGGGCCGCCCGGACGACCGTAGCGGCGGCGGCCAGCCCGGTGGCGTCCCGCCCGATGCCGGCGTGCGCGCTCATCGATCGCTGGATCGCGTCGCGGTCGCCCACCAGGCGAAGTGGGCAGGGGGGCAGCGGTGGGCCGGGGCGCGGGGAGACCGCGAGGTCGGCCGCCACCGCCTCGGCGGCCCGGGTCCCCACCACCAGGCCCTCCAGCAGGCTGTTGGAGGCCAGCCGGTTCGCGCCGTGCAGACCGGTCCGGGCCACCTCCCCCGCCGCGTAGAGCCCGGGCACGGTGCTCCGGCCGCTGGTGTCGGTGACCACACCACCGCACTGGTAATGCGCGGCCGGAGCCACCGGGATCGGCTCGCGAGCGGGATCCAGCCCGAGGGCTACACAGACCGCATGCACTGTCGGGAAGCGACGGCGCAGCTCCGCGGAGCCGAGGTGGGTGGTGTCCAGCAGCACGTGGTCGCTGCCGGTCTGGGCCATCCGGCGGGTGATCGCGGCGGCCACCACGTCCCGCGGGGCGAGCGCGCCCAGGGGGTGCACACCGGTCATCACCGGCGCGCCGGTGATATCCAGCAGTACCGCGCCCTCACCTCGGATCGCCTCGGTGACCAGCGGTTGGCGGCCCCGTGAGCCCGCTCCGAGGTGCAGCACCGTCGGATGGAACTGGACGAACTCCAGATCAGCGGTCATCGCCCCGGCCCGTAACGCCAGCGCCAGCCCGTCACCGGTCGCTGCATCGGCGTTGGTGCTGACGGTGTAGAGCTGGCCGAGGCCGCCGGTGGCCAGCAGCACAGCCCGGCTGCGCAACACCCCTGTTCCCAGAGCCTCGCCCAGCAGTGCCAGCCCCGCTACCCGGCCGGTGTCATCGCGCAGCACGTCGGTGACCGACTGCCCCTCCAGCACCGGCAGCTGCCCGCTCTGGGCCGCGCCAGCCAGGGCTCGCTCGATCTCGGCTCCGGTGGCGTCACCGCCCGCGTGGATCACCCGGAAGGCCCGGTGCCCGCCCTCCCGGGTGTGCTCCAGCTCCCCGGCGCTGCCGTCGAAGACAGCGCCGCGGGCGCGCAGCGCGCTGACTGCGGCCGGACCAGCGGCCAGGATCGATCGGGCAGCGGCCTCATCGCCCAGCCCGGCGCTGGCCGCCAGCGTGTCAGCCACATGCGCGTCCACGCTGTCGCCGCTACCGGGCAGCACCACCGCGACACCGCCCTGCGCCCACCGGGTGTTGCCGTCCTCGATCGTGTTCTTGGTCAGGGCCACTACCCGCAGGCCGAGCTCGGCGGCGCGCAGGGCCGCGCTCAGCCCGGCGACGCCGGTGCCGACCACCGCGAGGTCCGCGGTGAGCTGCCGGTTCGTCATTCAGCGCCGCCCGGCTGACCGATCTCGATCATGCGCTGTACCGCGCCGCGGGCCCGCTGCGCGACCTCGGCCGGGACGGTCACTTCCTCGACGCCCTCGCGCAGGGCGCGCAGCAGCGCCGCCGGAGTGATCATCTTCATGTAGCGGCAGGACGCCCGGTCGTTCACCGCCCGGAACTCGACCTCCGGAGCCGCGCGGCGCAGCTGGTGCAGCATGCCGATCTCGGTGGCCACCAGCACATGCCGGGCCCCGGTTGCTCGGGCGGCATCGAGCATGCCGCCGGTGGACAGGATCCGCACCCGTCCGGCGGGCACCGCGCCCTCGCCGGCCAGATACAGGGCACTGGTCGCGCACCCGCATTCCGGGTGGATGTACAGCTCGGCGTCGGGCACGGCGGCAGCCTTCGCGGCCAGCTGGGCGCCGTTGATCCCGGCGTGCACGTGGCACTCCCCCGCCCAGACGTGCAAGTTAGCCCGGCCGGTGACGCGCTGCACGTGCGCGCCGAGGAACTGGTCGGGCAGGAACAGCACCTCCCGCTCCGTCGGGATCGAGTCCACCACCTCGACGGCGTTGGAGGAGGTGCAGCAGATGTCGGTCTCGGCCTTGACCTCGGCGGTGGTGTTCACATAGGACACCACCACGGCGCCCGGGTGCTCGCTCTTCCAGCCCCGCAGCTGCCCGGCGTCGATGGAGGCGGCCAGCGAGCAACCCGCCCGGGCGTCCGGGATGAGTACCGTCTTGGCCGGAGCGAGGATCTTCGCGGTCTCAGCCATGAAGTGCACGCCGCAGAAGACGATAGTGCGCGCCGCGCAGTCTGCGGCGATGCGGGACAGCGCCAACGAGTCCCCGACGTGGTCGGCGACGTCCTGAATCTCGGGCACCTGGTAGTTGTGCGCGAGCAGGACCGCGTCGCGCTGCTGGGCGAGCTCACGAACCTGCTGGCGCCACTCCGACGCGGCGGTAACGGGCATATCGCCTCCTTCCCCAGCATTGGTGGTTCTTCAAGGTCGGCCAACCCGGGGGTTGGCCGACCTTGAAGAACCACCAACCCGCGCTGGCCTCCACCCCAGTTTTCGCCTTATAGTCGAAAACGTGAATCATAACAGTGTCGGGCTCGCGGTGCACGAAGTTCTCGCTGCGGTCCTGCAGGTCCGGGACGGGCAACTGCGGGTGCTGTTGTGGCAACGCGGCATCGAGCCCGATCTCGGCCGCTGGGCGCTGCCGGGTGGCCGTCTGGGCCACGGTGAGGACGTGCAGACCTCGGTGCTGCGCCAGCTCGCCGAAAAGGTGGACGTCCGTGAGGTGGCGCACGTGGAGCAACTGGAGGTGTTCAGCGCCCCGGACCGGATGCCGCACCAGCGCACCGTGGCCACCGCGTTCCTCGGGCTGGTGCCCTGCGTGGCCGATCCGGCGCTGCCGCCCGACACGGCATGGCACCCGGTGGTCGATGCCCTGCGGGACTCACCAGCTACCGCGTTCGACCACGGCTTGATCGTGCGTCGAGCGCGGGACCGGCTGCGCGCCAAGCTCTCCTACACCAATCTCGGGTTTGCGCTGGCACCCTCGGAGTTCACCGTCTCGGCGTTGCGTCAGCTCTACTCCGCTGCGCTGGGCTACCGGGTGTCGGCGACCAACCTGCAGCGAGTGCTGGCCCGCCGCGGGGTGTTGATCCCCACCGGCGGCACCGCCGCGCCCGGACCCTCCGGTGGCCGGCCCGCGGCGCTGTACCGCTTCGCGGAGCACGGCATGCGGGTCACCGACCCCTTCGCCGTGCTGCGCCCCCCAGAACCCCGGCCGATCTAAGGCGAACCTAAGGCGATCCGGTTCATCGAGCGGATCCGCACGCAGCGTCGTAACGTGGAGAGGTGGCCGAGACCGTTCCCCTCTTCCCGCTGGGGATTGTGCTGCTCCCGGGTGCATCGCTTCCGTTGCATATCTTCGAGCCCCGGTACCGCCAGTTGACCGTGGACCTGGTGACCGGTGCCGTACCCGGTCGCAGTTTCGGGGTGATCGCGGTCAAGCAGGATCTGGACGCCGTGGAGGAGACGCACAACATCGGGTGCACCGCGGTGCTCCAGGAGGCCCGCAGACTTCCCGACGGTCGCTTCGACATCGTCACCCGCGGCGAGAGGCGGTTCCGGGTGCTCGACGTCGACAACACCTCGGCGCCCTACCTGATCGGCAGGATCGAGTGGGTGCCTGATGACGACCCCTCAGCGGAGCAGTCGATGCTCCTGCCGATCCTGGCCCGCGCTGCCCGCGAAGCGCACCGGCAGTACTGTTGCGCGGCGTGGCAGCACGGGGACTGGGAGGAGCCCCAGGAAGACGTGGACCTGGCGGCGCTGGCGCACCTGCTGGCCTCGGACTGTCTGCTGACCCTGGAGGACCGGCAAGCCTTGCTCGAGGAATGCGACCCGGTGAGCCGGTTGCGCCTGGTGCGCAGCCTGCTGGTGCGGGAGGCGGCGTTCTTGCGAATGCTGCGGGCCGTACCGGTGCCACTGGACCTGTTCTCCGTGAAAGCCAGCCGCAACTGATTCGCTCACCAGTCCTGCTCGTCGGTGCCGCTCCAGGCGGTCGCGATGCAGTAGGCGACTGCGACCCCGAACGGCTGTGTGATGATCACCCAACTGGACTGCAGCACCGGCGCCCGCAGGAACGGCACGCCGGTGCTCGCCAGACCGGGATAGCGGGTGGCGGCCAGCCACAGGCCGGTCCGCATCGCCAGCCACGCCGCGACCAGCGAGCCGAGCACCGCGGCGAGCAGCACCAGGGGACCCCGACAGCGCCGCAGGAACAGCCACAGCGCCGCACCGGTCAGCATCCCGGCGGCCAGCCCGAACAGCACGAAGGTCGCCATATCGTCGAAGTGGTACTCATTTTGCCCGGCGAAGGGCACCACGCCGCCCGGCGGGGTGGCGCGGGCAAAACGCATCACGAACTCGGCCGGCGCGAGCCAGCACCACAGCGCGCCCAACGGCAGGCCCAGCACCACCACCGCGCCCAGCACGCCCAGTGCCGGCACCCAGTCGGCCCGCCCGACCGCACCGGATGGAGTCGGTAGCGGCTCGGGCGCCTGCTGAGCCTGCACCTGCCTCGTGTTCATCCCCCGGCTTGCTCCTAATCCTCCCGGCGGCGATGCTCCCGCCCAGTCTGCCGTACCGGTGCGCCAGGACTCAGTCGTCGTCCTCCTCCGTCCCGCTTCGTGCCGCCTCGCACATCCACTCGACGATGTAGCTCATCCGGGTACTGACCAGGTCGGCCTGGGCGGGTGAGATCACGATGTGCCTGCCCTCCGAGTCGGTGACCCTCACCTCAGGCATGCGCAGCGTGATGGTGACCGGCCCCTTATCGGCGTGCGCCGGAATCTCCCAGGTCTTCTCGACCACGATGTCATTCATGATCTTACGATCGATCTCGATGAGGTCCATGGCAGAACCATCGAGCGTTGCAAGTACTGCAAGCAATTATCCAATCAGGCGATTGGATCAGCCTCTTGCTCGGGCATAGTGCGCGCCATGCCCGGCAACCCGCACACCTCGGTCCGCTCCCGGCAGGTCGCTGCCGAGCTGCGCGCGTTACGGGAGCAGGCGGGCCTGTCCGGCGCGGAGGTGGCCAAGCGCATGGGCATGTCACCCAGCAAGATCAGTCAGATCGAGACCGGCAACTCCGGCCTGCAGATCGAGGACGTCGCCGCGCTGCTGGGCCTCTACCAGGTGCCCGCCGCCACCCGCGACGAGCTGCTCGACTTGGTACGCCGCTCGGAGGAACGCGGCTGGTGGACCCGCCAACCCGGGCTGCCCAAGCTGTGGCGCACTCTGATCGACTTCGAGGCCAAGGCCACCCGGATCCAAAACTACGAGGCGCTGTTCGTCCCGGGGCTGGTGCAGACCGCGGAGTACGCCCGGGCAGTCATCCAGGGCATCGCCCCTACCGTGTCCGAGCTGGACAACCTGGTGGCGGCCCGGATGGCCCGCCAGGCACTGCTCACCCGCGCCAGCGCCCCGCAGTTCTGCGCGGTGGTCGACGAAGGTGCGCTACGCCGCCCGGTCGGCGAGCCCGGGGTGATGCACCGGCAGCTGCAGCACCTGCTGGTGGTGGCCGAGCAACCGCACGTGACGCTGCGGGTGGTGCCGCTGGCGGCCGGCGCGCATGCCGGGCTGCGCGGGCCGTTCGTGATCCTGGAGTTCGCCGAGGAGCCGGCGCTGGTGGCCGTGGAGAACCAGAGCATCGGGCTGTTCCTGGAGGAAGAGGTCGATTTGGCGTCCTACCGGCTGGCGTTGGGGACTATCCTGCAGACAGCCCTTGCACCCGCTGCAACGAGTGAGCTGATCACCCAGATCGCCGCCGAACTCGGTTGACCCGGCGGGCCGCATCGGCCGCACGACCCTATGGGAGAGGAGCCCGGGATGCCTGCGCTGGATCTCACCGGCGCCCGCTGGCACAAGAGCAGCCGCAGCAGCGACGTTATGAACTGCGTCGAGGTGGCCCTCGCCGGCCCGGTGGTCGCGCTGCGCGACTCCAAGAACCCCACCGGCAGCGTGCTCACCCTCCCCCCACCGGCGTGGAGGGCCTTCACCACCGCCGTGCGCAACCACGAGTTCGCCTGAGCCCATTCCTGCAGCCACCACCGCACTGACCGCCAGGAGCCGCGCTCATGCACTCCCCCTCGCTTGATCCGTTGGCTGACCCACGCAGACGCATTCCGTACACCCGATCAGCAGTGGGCCTGGCTGAACGATCCGGCTAGCGAATACCAGTGGCCGGTACATACGATATCGCCACGATGCGTCCGATTATGACCGAGGTTGGCGGTGAAGTATTCGCCGCTGTCGTGTAGCCGGCACGGTTGGGCTTGCTTCTTGCTGAGAGTTGGGGTGCCCGGCCGCGCAGCTGCCCTTGGCCCGGGCCGCCACCGTGCCCTCGCGTGCGCTGAGCCGCATCAGGTCGATCTCGAATTCAGCGAACGTGACCATAAGAGTGAAGAACATTTTCCCCAGCGGATCGGCGGGGTCGTAGACTTGCCCGCCCAGCGACAGCCGGATCCCGCGGGCGGCCAGCGAGTCGCTGATGGCGCGGGCGTCGGGAACCGAGCGAGCCAATCTGGCCAGTTTGGTGACCACCAGGGTGTCGCCGCTGCGCACTGCGGCCAGGGCTTGATCCAGGCCGGGACGGGCGCAGTTGGTGCCGGTCAGCCCGTGGTCGAGGTAAATCCGCTGGGCCTCGACGCCGAGTTCCCGCAGTCGCTGGCGCTGCGCGGTGAGGTCTTGGGTATCGGTGCAGCAGCGTGCGTAGCCGACCAGCGTGTTCAACATGATCAGGAGCGTAACGGTAGCTCCCACTCTCTGAGAAACTTTTTTGCGGGAGGGTGATGCGCAGCGGCGCCCTGGGCCAGGGTGTGATCCTCTCTGGCTACTCGGCGAAGCGTCGTACGGTGTCGATGAGTATGTCGATCAGGTGGCCGCGGGTCTGCGGACTCATGCCGGCGAGCACTGCCTGCAGGCGCCTGGCGGTATCGAGGTCGATGTCGCCGACTATCGGTTCGGCATCGGCGGTGAGGGTGAGTCGGACGCGTCGACGGTTCTGCGGGTCGGACGTGCGGCAGACCAGCCCGGTGCGGGTCAGCCGGTCGACCATCGCGGAGGTGGCCGACGGTCTGGTACCCAGAGCCTGGGCCAGGTCGGTGAGGGTAATCGGGGCTAGCGCGCTGATGAGGTGCAGCGCGGTCAGTTGTAGCAGCGTCATCCCGCGGCCCGCCCAGACGGCAGGGCTAGTGGAGACCACCACCCGCAGGTGCGCAACGAGCCAGTCGATGTCCTCCGCCGTTACCACCCTCGCGCCATGGTCCCCCACACCATGAGCGCCGGAGGAAGCACCGATACTGACGAGCGACACGCTGCCGGGGTCAGCTTCTCGCGCGCGAGGACTAGCCGCCATGTGATCTACCCGGGCCGACACCGACGCTTCTCCTTCGGTCGTAGCGCGTGCGGGCAACACCCGTTGTGGCCGATTTTCACGCCGCCACTGACAGATAGAGGCGCGGGGTACCTACGCAGATACACCGGGACCTGGACGCCATTTACGTTGCGGGCTTCGGACTCGGCCAGCGGCTCAGCTTCACCACTGGCGACTTTTTCACCGACCCACTGCCCCCGGCAGACGTGCTCGTGAGGGGCCACATCCTGCACGACTGGGACATCGACGGCAAACGCCTGCCGTTGCGCAAGGCCTACGACGCGCTACCCGAGGGCGGCGCGCTGATCGTCTACGATGCAATCATCGACGACGATCAGCGCAGCAACACCTTTGGCCTGCTGATGAGCCTCAATATGCTGATCGAGACGCCCGGAGGGTTCGACTACACCAGCGCCGACTGCCGTGCCTGGATGCAGCAGGCGGGCCTTCGCGACAGCTACGTCGAACACCTCAGCGGACCCAACTCGATGGTTGTCGGGATCAGGTAGGCCACCTACCCGGAGCCGCGGAGCGGCGTCGGGCCGCCTGTTGCGGGCCAGCCGCCAGGCTCACGACCACTACCCTCGGACGAAGCGGGAGTACCCTCAGGCGATGCGGGAGACCTTCCACGCTGAGTTGGACGCCCTGGTCGACGACCTGGCGAGCACCACTCGCCTCACCGGGCAGATGATGACCAACGCCTCCGTCGCGCTCCATCGCGCCAACCTCGCCGTTGCCGAGTCGGTCATCTCCAGCAAGCAACAGCTCACGACGCGATGCGGGGACATGCAGCAACGCTGCGTCACGCTGCTCGCCTTGCAGGCACCGGTAGCCACCGACCTGCGGATAGTGGTCGCGGCCCTGCATGTGCTGGGTGACCTGCAACGGATGGGCAACCTCGCCGAACACATCGCCAAGATCGCCCGGATGAAACACCCAGCCGTGCCGATCCCCGGCGAGATCCGCCCTGTCTTCGCGCGGATGGGCGTGCTGGCCACCAGCCTGGCGCGTGATGCCGCGACCGCGATCGAGAACCGCGACCCGCTGTCGGTTGACCGACTGACCCAAGACGACGACGAGGTCGACGCGCTGCGCCGCCGAACCTTCCAGATGTTGCTGTCGAAAGACTGGCCGCACGGGGTGCAATCGGCTGTGGACACCGCGCTGATCGGCCGGTACTACGAGCGTTTCGCCGACCACGCGGTAGCAATCGCGCGGCAGGTCAGCTTCGTCGTCACCGGCCTGGCGCTCCAACGGTAATGCGAGGGCGACCCGGGTGGATGGCTGGCTAGGCTCGGTGTGCAACGGCGCACTGAACCGGGAGGTAAACGTGCAGGGGTCGTATTGTGCGGTGGTCACGATGATGGCGCCAGCCTGCTTCTGATCCCCGGCAGGCATGGCCCAGCCGAACGCGCGCTGCATCCAGCGGAGCTCGGGCAGCATCTGCGGGGCGGTGGCCCTCCGCTGGCCGCGATACGACCCGGCTCATTCCCCAGCTCCTGGCCGTCCAACAGGGCCGAGCACCCGAGCTGGTCGTCAACGGCGAGGGCACCGCAGTCCGCGACTTCGTGCACGTCGCCGACATGGCCACCGCGTTCCTCCTCGCCCTGCACGCCTGCGAGCTGGGCAACGGGCGCGCCTACCCCCCGATATCCCCGACGGACTGCTCCCCGGACACCTGATCGTCGATCCCCTGGGGGCAGCACGACTCCTACGACTCTTGGCCAAATACGCAGAAACAGCGCAGCCACCGGGCTAAGTAGCCGGAATTGAACAACAAATCCACCGAAGTTAGCATCGTCGCGGGTCACGGGCTCGATAATGTCTCCAAGTGGGTAACTTATTTCATTCCGTCTACTAAGTGCGTCGAGAAAATCCCAGCAGTCCATACGACTTGCAGCATTCTTGCGCCACCCTGCTCTTCGCCCCGGGCGTGGAGGCGGCGACGGCGCAACGACGCAGAGGCGGCGCCCGATCGCTCGGACACCGCCTCTGAGCTGGTCGGGACGACAGGATGTGAACCTGCGACCCCTTGACCCCCAGGACGTAGGAGTAGGCATCTCTACTGGTCAGACTGGGTACAGGCGCCGTGTGCACGCACGGTCGACGTGCGTGTTGTTCACGTCGGCGCAGGACGTGTGGTCCCCAAATGGTCCCCAATGGCTCCGCTCTGATGTGTCGCATCGTGCGGCTACACGGCTCGCGTAGATCAAGACGTAGGGACTCGTCGCGCTGCGTGCGCTGATAGCTCCAGTTAGCGGTCAGGCTACGGTGGCCAATGCGCGCTCAGGCTGCCACGCCAGCGGAGATCATGCCGACCATATGTCTAGCCCACCTAACCTTAGCGCGTCTAGGCCCCCTAGCCTACACTGGTGAAGCGGTCAGCCGTCATCAAGAAGATCAGACAAGGTGCCAAGAAGGCCGGAGTCGATGTCGAGATGTACGAGCTGACCCGCCACACCGGCATCCGTTGCGGCACCGTCGCCACCACGATTCCCCGCCACAGCGAGATCGCCGACCAACTGGCCGAGGCGATTTTCCGGCAACTCGCCCCGGCCCTGGGCGAAAGGTGGTGGGCCAAGTGACCCGCTACACGGCGACCGCGCGCCGCTCCGGGGGCTGGTGGATGGTGCAGTGCGACCAGCTTCCTGGCGCGCTGTCACAGGTCCG
Source organism: Pseudonocardiales bacterium (assembly GCA_019244165.1). Lineage (GTDB taxonomy): Bacteria > Actinomycetota > Actinomycetes > Mycobacteriales > Pseudonocardiaceae. Next base: position 106,390 of record JAFATA010000030.1, read on the forward strand.
CAGCCTCACCAAAGCCGCCGAGATCCACCGCGAGGCCATCGCATTCGTGTCCGGACAACCTGCCGACGAGATCGAGGTTGAGGTGCACGCCGAACTAGCCCCTGACCTTGCCGCCGAACTGGCTGCGGCCGAGAAACTTGCCGAGGCGGCCCGCCATGACCTCGACGCCGCCAGCCGCAAACGCCGCGAGGTGGCCCGCCAACTCGCCCAGCAAGGCGTCACCGTGCGAGACATCGGCACCCTCTTCGGAGTGTCTCACCAACGCGCCCAGCAACTCATCGGTGACTGATCTGATTCAGATCACGGAGACGCGGAAGAGATTGCGCGATCGCTGAGGTTGTTCGCCGCCGCGCAGGATGTGTGGTCCCCAAATGGCCCCCAACAGGAAGCGCCGTTCACTCGTCCAGCTCCCCCCTCGTCCTGGCCGCCGATCTCGTCGGATGACACCATTCCCGTAAGGCTGCCCCGGATATAACCGACCGTCCGCATCAACCGAGGCGAGCAGGTACAACCGACCTGACCCCAGCTAATATGATCACTGGAGGCCACCACCATGGCGTTTGATCGCATCACCATCGACCACCAGAAGATGGGTGGGCTGCCGTGCATCCGTGACCTGCGCATCCCGGTCAGCACTATCCTGGGTCAGCTGGCCGCAGGGCGTGAGGCCGAGGAGATCCTGGAGGATTTTCCGGACCTGGAGCGCGATGACATCCTGGCTGCTCTGGAGTATGCCGCCGCAGCGGTTCAGGAGCGTGAACTGCCACTAGCAGCCCGGTGATGAGGTTCCTTCTCGACTCCAACCTCTCGCATCGTGTTGCGCAGTTGCTGCGTGAGGCTGGCATCGACGCCACTCACGTCCGTGACAACGATCTCCAGCACGCCACCGACTCCGTGATCTTGGAGTTCGCGCGGCAGCACGCATTCGTCCTCGTGTCCGAGGACACCGACTTTGGCGAACTGCTGGCTCGGCAGTGCACGGCCGCGCCATCGTTCGTGCTGTTGCGCACCTACGAACCCCTGACGCCGGACGAGCAGGCCGCTGTTCTGCTGGCGAACCTTCCCGGGCTGCACGATGACCTTGGCCAAGGCGCCATCGTCGTCATCGAGCGGAACCGGCTTCGAGTACGGCGCCTGCCGATGCTGCCTCCAATACCCGAACAGCGGGAGCAGTAGCCGCTTCCTGTGCGTCACGAGTAACCGTCAAGACTCGTGCGCCGACTCGAACCCTGAACCCAAGGATTCTCAGACCGTTGTTGTCGTTAGTCGTAAAGATCAACTCCAAACACGAAAAAGGCCCGCTGACGTGGTGTTTTGTCCATCATCAGCGGGCCCGTGTTGGTCGGGACGACAGGATTTGAACCTGCGACCCCTTGACCCCCAGTCAAGTGCGCTACCAAGCTGCGCCACGTCCCGGCCACGCCCTCTGCAGGCGCTTGCACAGCCTAGCGCAGTCAACGCGGGGCTACCGGCCGAGTGCCACCACGTCGTTGAGCAGCCGATGCAGCGCCTCTGCGGAAGGCACGCCCTCCAGCCGCTGCCCCTTGACCAGGAGGGTGGGCACGGTGGTGATCTCCAGCTCGTGCGCTCGGCGGAGCGCCTGCTGGTGTGCTTGGGCATAGCGGCCAGAGTCCAGCGCGGCGCGAAAATCGTCGGCGTCGAGCCCGAGTTCTGCGGCGACGCTGGTCAGAACCTCCGGTCGCCCGATATCGCGTTGCATGACGAAGAACGCCCGGAATATCCGTTCGGTGTAGCGCTGGCCCAGGCCGTGCTCCGCGGCGTGCGCGAAGCCCTCGAAGGCCAACCGGCTGTAGGGTTGCGGCGACAGGCGGGGCAGCACGATCGGGACGCCCATGCGCTCAGCCATCGGGTAGACCACCTGCCGCCACGTCGACTGGAGGTAGTCGTCCTCAGGCCGCAGCGTCGGGGTGGGTTCCGGTCGCAGCTCGAAGGGCCGCCAGGCGATCTGCACGTCACGGCCTTCGGCGGCGTCCGCGAGGGGTTGCTCAGCGAGGTAACAGAACGGGCAGACAAAGTCAGCGAACACCTCGATCGTGGTGGTCACACCGCGCCTTTCAGTCTCGTACCGGTCGTAGTTTCACTTTGCCCTTCCGCACGCGGACCGGTCCAAAGATCGTGACCGACATCTCTCAGTGGCACGGAACACGACCGCCCTGTAGCCCTATCGCCCCCCTATCGACGCTGCCGGACCCGGACGGAGATGCGCACAGGGGTGCCGGTGAAGTCGAACGTCTCCCGGAGCCGTCGCTCCAGGAACCGGCGGTAGTTGGCCTCGAGGAAGCCGGTGGTGAACAGCACGAAGGTAGGCGGCCGGGTGCCGGCCTGGGTGGCGAAGAGCACCTTGGGTGCCCGGCCCCCGCGCACCGGCGGTGGTGTCGCCGCGATCACCTCGGACAGCCACGCGTTGAGCTGACCGGTGGGCACCCGCCGGTCCCAGGATTCCAAGGCGGTGCGCAGCAACGGGGCGAGCTTGCCGACCGATCGTCCGGTGTGCGCCGAGATGTTCACCCGCTGCGCCCACCGCACCCGGGCCAGATCGCGGTCCAGCTCCCGGGTCAGCTCGTGGCGCCGATCGTCGTCAACCAGGTCCCACTTGTTGAAGGCCAGCACCAATGCTCGCCCGGACTGCACTACCGAGGTGATCACTCGCTGGTCCTGCTCGGTGATCGGCTCGCTGGCGTCGATGAGGACGATTACCACCTCAGCTGCCTCGATCGCCGCCTGGGTGCGCAACGAGGCAAAGTACTCGGTGCCACTGGCGGTCCGCACCCGCTTACGCAGACCGGCGGTGTCCACGAAACGCCACGTCTCGGCGTCCAGCTCCACCAGCGAGTCCACCGGGTCTACCGTGGTGCCGGCGACCTCATGCACCACCGACCGCTGCTCGCCCGCCAGCCGATTGAGCAGGCTCGACTTGCCCACATTGGGCTTGCCGACCAGGGCGACCCGGCGCGGTCCGCTGGCGCGAACGGCGGCGTCCCGTGGCGCCGAGGGCAATACCTCCAGCACAGCGTCGAGCAGATCGCCGGTGCCACGGCCGTGCAACCCGCTCACCGGATGTGGCTCGCCGAGCCCCAACGACCACAGTGCCGCAGTGTCGGCGACTGCCCGCTCGTCATCCACCTTGGTCGCGGCCAGCACCACCGGAGTGGACGAGCGGCGCAGCACTCGGGCCACCGCCTCCTCCGCCGCGGTGGCTCCCACCGTGGCGTCGACCACCAGCAGCACCGCGTCCGCGGTGCGCATGGCGAGCTCCGCCTGTCCGGTCACTGCGGCCTGCAGACCGCGTGCGTCGGGCTGCCACCCTCCGGTGTCCACCACAGTGAACCGGCGCCCGTTCCACAACGCGTCGTAGGCCACCCGGTCCCTGGTCACCCCCGGCACGTCCTGCACCACCGCCTCACGACGCCCCAGGATCCGGTTGACCAGCGTGGACTTGCCCACGTTGGGGCGGCCCACTACGGCAAGCACCGGTTGCTCGAGCACCGCATCCGCCCCGGCCTGCGCCTCGGCGTCATCCAGCGCCAGACTGCTCATCAGGCTCCCTCCGGTCGCGACGCACCTGGCCGGCCCAGGTGGCGGATCCCGTCCAGCTCGGTGACCAGCGTGGCCAGCCGGTCACGCATCTCGGTGGTGGCCGCGGCCACCACCGCTCGTCCGGTGCCCGGGGGCACCGCGAACGGCTCACCGACCAGGACATCAACACGCGGCCGGAACCGTCGGTTGCTGCCCGGAGGTCGGCGGGTCCCGCGGATCGCCACCGGCAGCATCCTCGCCCCCCCGGCCCGGGCCAGCCACGCGGCACCCTGCTGCGCGTTGGCCACATCGCCCTCGCCGCGGGTGCCCTCCGGGAACACCACCACCACCCCACCATCACGCAGCAACCGGACGGCGGTGAGCAGCGGCGCGCGGTCGGCCGCACCGCGGCGCACCGGCAACTGCCCGAGCCAGGGCAACACCCAGCCTAGCGGCCCGCGGAACATCTCCTGCTTGATCAGGAACGAGCTGGGCCGTCCTATCAGCCCGTACAACAGCGGACCGTCGATCATCGCACTGTGGTTGGCCACCACCACGACGGGCCCAATCCGGGGGATCCGCTCCCGGTGGCGGACCCGCAGGCGGTAACCGACGTAGAAGCACCAGGTTCCGATCCAGCGCGTGAAGTCCTGCAACCACAGCCAGGTGCCCGGGGGCGCCGCCGCCTGGGGCAGCTCCGAACTCACGTCCGGCCCCGAGCCGCTAGCCCGGTCAGCCCACGCGTAACGACCAGCTCGTGCACTCTGGCCAGCACGGCATCGACGTCCAGCGCCGTGGTGTCCAGCTCGACGGCATCAGCGGCGGCGCACATCGGCGAGGCGGCCCGGCCGGAGTCCAACCGGTCACGGCGCTCGACGGCGCGGCGGACCTCGGCCACGTCCTCGACACCATCCTGGGCCGCTCGGCGCGCTGCCCGCTGCGCCGCGCTCGCCGTGAGAAAGACCTTCAGCGGGGCGTCGGGTACCACTACGGAGCCGATGTCGCGTCCTTCGACCACGATCCCGCCGCCACTGGCGGTGGCGTCGGAGATGATCCGGCGCTGTGCGGCGACGAGCAGCTCACGCACCCGGGACACCGCGGAGACCGGGCTGACCGCCGCGGTGACTGCCGGGCCACGGATCTCCCGGGCGACGTCTTCGCCGTCCAACAGCACGCGGGGGGTCTCCGGGTCAGTGCCCACCTCGATGTGGCACCGCACCACCACCTCAGACACCGCCGTGGGCTCGGCAGGGTCGGCACCCGCTCGCAGCACACCCAGTGCGGCGGCTCGATACATCGCACCGGTGTCCAGGTACCGGGCGCCCAGCGAGGCTGCCAGCCGGCGGGCCACCGTGGATTTCCCGGTGCCAGCAGGCCCGTCCACCGCTACTACCCCCCGCAATCGGTCACCTTGCTGCACCCCGGCTGACCTCCCGACTCGCTACCGGCCGACCGCGCGGTTGAGGGCGCCGACCTCGGCGCGGGACAGCACCCGGACCGTGCCGGGGCGCTGCTCCCCGAGACGGACGTCGGCGATGGCGGTACGCACCAAGCGCAGCACCGGGTGCCCGACCTCCGCGAGCAGCCGGCGCACGATGTGCTTGCGCCCCTCGTGCAGCACCACCTCCACCAGGGCCCGGCCCGGCAGAGCCTGTACGACCCGGAACCCCTCAACCGCCACCGGACCGTCGCCGCACTCCACCCCGGCGCGCAACGTCCGGTCCAGGGATCGAGGCACCGGACCGGGCACCTCAGCCAAGTACGTCTTGAGCACTCGGTAGGACGGGTGCATCAACCGGTGGGCCAGCTCCCCGTCGTTGGTGAGCAGCAGCAGGCCCTCGGTGTCCGCGTCCAGGCGCCCGACGTGGAACAGGCGTTGTGCCCGGTCGGCCACATAGTCGCCGACACAGGGCCGGCCCCGGTCGTCGGACATCGTGGAGTGCACGCCACGGGGCTTGTTCAGCGCCAGGTGCTCGACATGGGGACGCAATTCCAACCGCATGCCATCGACGTGAATGACCGCGTGCTCGGGGTCGACCCGCACCCCCATCTCGCGGACCACCACCCCGTTCACCTGCACCCGGCCCTGGGCGATCATTTCCTCGGCGGCACGCCGGGAGGCCACGCCGCCCTGGGCGAGCACCTTGTGCAGCCGGGGCAGCGCGGACACCACATCAGAGGGGGACATCGTCGATAGTGTCGATGTCCGGCAGCAGGGGGGCAATCGGAGGCAGCTCCTCCAGCGAGGAGAGCCCGAGCCGCTCCAGGAACAGCTCTGTCGTGCCGTACAGCACACCGTGGGTGTCCGGGTCGGTCCCGAGGTCGGCGATCAGACCTCGGGCCAGCAACGTGCGCATCACCCCATCGACGTTCACTCCGCGCACCGCGGCGACCCGCGAGCGGGTGACCGGCTGGCGGTAGGCGACCACAGCCAGGGTCTCCAGGGCAGCGCGGGTGAGCCTGGCGCGCTGCCCGTCCAGCAGCAACCGTTCCACGAACGGCGCGTACACATCGCGGGTGTGCAGCTGCCAACCCTGCGCCACCTGACGCAGGTCGAGACCGCGCCCAGCGTGGGCGTAGCCATCCCGCAGCCGGTGCAGTGCCTGGAGGACCCGGCCCACCGGCTGGCCCAGCGCGCTGGCCAGCACGTTCTCGCCCGCCGGGGAGTCCACCACCAGCAGCAACGCTTCCAGAGCCGCATCGAGATCATCGTCGCCGGGCAGCGCCGGCAGGGTCTCCGTCCCGGCGAAAGGTTCCATAAGCGCGGTTTCGTTCACCGGTAGTCCTTGTCCTCGTCCCCGTCCTGATCCGGCGGGGTTGCCGCAGTGCTCTGCCCACGATCACCCGTCCATCGGACGATCAGCTCACCCAGCGGGTCGGGCTGGTCGAAGACCACCATCGCGGCACGGTACAGATCTAGCAACGCCAGGAAGCGGGCGACCACTTCCCTGGTGTGTCCACAGTCGGCGACCAGACTGCGGAAACTCGCCTGGCCGTCGCGAGCCAGCCGGCTGCGGAGCAGATCGGCGTGCTCGCGCACCGACACCCGAGGGGTATGCAGGTGCTCCAACGACACCGAGGGCGGCGGTTTGGGGCGAAACACCGCGGCCGCAGTCTCGGCGAAGCTCGCAGCGTCGACGCCGAGCACCACTTCGGGCAGCAAACCGGCAAACCGTTCCTCGATCACCGCCGAGGCCGGGTACCGCCGCAGCGCCGCCGCTTCAAGCTCGGCGAACAGCGCGGCGACCTGCTTGTATGCCCGGTACTGCAGCAGCCGCGCGAAAAGCAGGTCCCGCGCCTCGAGCAGCGCGAGATCAGCTTCATCCTCGACGTCGGCGCACGGCAGTAACCGGGCCGCTTTGAGGTCCAGCAGGGTCGCTGCGACGACCAGGAACTCGGTGGTCTCGTCCAGGTCGGAAGACTCACCCAGCACCCGGAGATGGGCGATGAACTCGTCGGTCACCTGGTGCAGGGCGACCTCGGTCACGTCCATCTGCTGCTGCGAGATGAGCTGCAGCAGCAGGTCAAACGGGCCCTCGAAGTTCTCCAACCGCACCGTGAAGCGGCCGGAGGTGGCGGGAGGGACCGACGGCGTCGCCGGATCCTGCGCCGCGGTCGGAGCCGGTGCAGGTCTCATCGCGCGATCACCTCGCGGGCTAGTGCACGGTAGGCCTGCGCACCGGAGGATCTCGGTGCCCACCGGGTGATCGGCTCGCCAGCGACGGTGGTCTCCGGGAACCTGACCGTCCGGCTGATCACGGCATCGAACACGGTGTCGCCAAAAGCCTCCACCACGCGAGCCATCACCTCACGGGCGTGCAGGGTACGTGGATCGTACATCGTGGCGAGGATGCCAGTGATCGTCAGCTTGGGGTTGAGCCGCTCGCGCACCTTGTCGATGGTGTCCATCAGCAGCGCCATCCCGCGCAGGCTGAAGAACTCGCACTCCAGCGGGATCAGCACACCGTCCGCGCAGGCCAACGCATTGATGGTGAGCAGACCCAAGGAGGGCTGGCAGTCGACCAGGATGAAGTCGTAGTGCGCCAGCAACGGCCGCAGGGTTCGACCCAGCGTCTGATCCCGGCCCACCTCAGTGACCAGTTGCACTTCCGCGGCGGACAGGTCGATGTTGCTGGGCAGCAGGTCCATGCCTGGTACCGACGTTGGCCGGAGGACCGCTTCCACCGGAACGCCTTGCTCCATGATCAGGTTGTAGATGGTGTGGTCAAGGTGCTGGGCGGCCACCCCAAGCCCGACCGAGAGCGCGCCCTGCGGGTCGAAGTCCACCAGCAGCACCCGGCGGCCATACTCGGCGAGCGCTGCCCCGAGGTTGATCGCCGAGGTGGTCTTGCCCACGCCGCCCTTTTGGTTACAGATCGCCACCACCCGGGCCGGGCCGTGCCGGTCCAGTGGGGGTGGCGCTGGCACCGCGCGGCACCGACGGCCAACTGGGTCGGTCCCCTCACTGGAAGAGATCGGCGGGGTCGGCGCAACCAGCGGCTGTTGCGCGGACGCCCAGCTCGACATGGACGCTGATCCCCCTTTCCAGCACAGTGCGATCCGCGCCGGGTCGGCGCAGCACGATCCGTAACGAGCCTATTCTGCGGCGGGAAATGTCCGCCATGCGCCTCGCCGTGGGGCGAATCTGTCAGCCCCGCGCCCGCGGATGGGCGGTCGCATAGACCTCACGCAGGTTGTCCACGGTCACCAGGGTGTAGATCTGGGTCGTGGTCACCGAGGCATGCCCGAGTAGTTCCTGCACCACCCGCACGTCCGCGCCGCCCTCCAGCAGGTGAGTGGCGAAGGAATGCCGCAGGGTGTGCGGTGATACCGCAGCCGCCAGCTCGGTGCGCTCCGCGGCATCCCGCAGCACCGCCCAGGCACTCTGCCGAGACAACCGAGTACCCCGGGCGTTAAGGAACACCGCAGGAACGCCCCGCCCTCGTGCGGCGAGCGTGGGGCGCCCGCGCACCAGGTAGGAATCCAACGCGGCAAGGGCCGGGCGGCCCACCGGCACCAGCCGCTGCTTGCCACCCTTGCCGCGCAGCAGCACGGTGCGCGCCGGAGCATCGATATCGTCTCGGTCCAGCCCGGTCGCCTCGGAGATCCGCGCTCCGGTGGAGTACAGCAACTCCAGCAGCGCCCGGTCGCGCAGGCAACGAGGCCCCCCGCTCTCGGGGAACACCTCGAGCAAACGCAGCACCTCGGGCACTCCAAGAGCCTTGGGTAGCCGTTTCGGCGGGCTCGGGGGGTGGACGTCGGCTGCGACGTTGGCCGGCACCAATCCCTCCCGGAGCGCAAACCGGTGCAGCCCGCGGGCCGCAACGAGCGTGCGGGCCGCCGAGGACGGCGCCAACGGCCGATACCCCCCTGTTCCCTCGCGCAGCGCGGCGAGGAATCCGCTCACCTGCTCCTCGCGCACCGCGGCAAGCCCGGTGACCCCGATCGACGCCAGGTAGGCGCCGTAGCGGCGCAGGTCGCGGGCGTAGGAGTCCAGGGTGTTCGCCGACGTGCCGCGTTCCACCGCGAGGTGGTCCAAGTAGTCAGAGATCACCGTGGCCAATGCCGGCGGCAGCGCGTCATCCGCGCTCATCCCAGTGCCTCGGCCAGTGGCAGGTAGTCGCGGTCGTGTGCCCTGGCGACCTCGGCAAGGACCACCGAGCCCCGTACCACGTTGACTCCTCGGGCCAGTGCCGGGTCGTCCTGCACCGCCTGCCGTAGTCCCTTATCGGCCAGCGCGCAGACGTAGGGCAGGGTGACGTTGGTCAGCGCGTAGGTGGAGGTGTGCGGTACCGCGCCCGGCATGTTCGGCACGCAGTAGAACACCGAGTTGCGCACGGCGAAGACGGGGTCAGCGTGCGTCGTCGGCCGCGAGTCAGCGAAGCAGCCGCCCTGGTCGATGGCGATGTCCACCAGCACCGATCCCGGGCGCATCCGACCAATCAGATCATGACTGACCAGGGTGGGTGCCTTGGCGCCGGGCACCAGCACCGCCCCGATCACCAGGTCCGCCCACGTGCAGGCCTTCTCCACCTCGTAAGCGTTCGACGCGATGGTCTGCAGGTGGCCCCGGTACACGAAGTCGATCTCCCGCAGCCGGTTGATGTTGGTGTCCAGCACGACTACCTCGGCCTGCATGCCCAGGGCGATCGTGGCCGCGTTCATTCCCACCACCCCGGCCCCGAGCACGGCGACCTTGCCCGCCGGCACCCCGGAGACACCGCCGAGCAGTACCCCGCGCCCACCTTGCATGCGCTCCAAGCAGTGCGCCCCTACCTGGGGAGCCATCCGCCCGGCCACCTCGCTCATCGGCGCCAGCAGGGGCAGCGAACCATCCGGCAGCTGCACGGTCTCGTAGGCGATCGCGTCGGTTCCGGCGTCGATCAGCGCAGCTGTGCATTCCGCCGACGCGGCCAGATGTAAATAGGTGAACAGGATCTGACCCTTGCGCATCCGGTGGTATTCCTGCAGCACCGGTTCCTTCACCTTGAGCACCATCTCGGCCTCGGCCCACACATCGTCGGGCGCCGGCACGATGCGCCCACCCGCCGCCAGGTAGGCCTCGTCGGGGAAGGCGCAGCCCACCCCGGCGCCCCGTTCTATCAGCAGCTCATGCCCGCGACGGGTCAGCTCAAGCGCTCCTGCTGGCGTGATCGCGACCCGGTACTCGTGGATCTTCAGCTCACGCGGAACACCGATTTTCACCCCGGCGTGCCTCCTTGGTTGCTATGGCCTCAGCTGGGGACGGCTAGCGAAGCGGGTCGGGCGGTGCGGCCATGGCGCGTCCACCGGTCGCGGCTGGGCAGTCCCCGCCAACACAGCCTGCGCGGCGAGAAGCCCACCGACCGCCGAGGAGTTGACGATCTCGCCGGCCAGCACCTGACACACCGCCTCAGCCAGTGGCAGCCGAACCACGGACAGGTCGGCCTCCTCGTCGTCGGGACCGGCCGGCCGGCCCACCTCAGCCAGCCCGCAGGCCAGAAACACCCGCACCGCCTCGTCGCTGAACCCCGGTGAGGGCACCACGTCAAGGAGCACCGACCAGTCCCGCGCGGTGCAGCCGACCTCTTCGGACAGCTCGCGACGAGCCGTCGTCACCGGGTCCTCCCCGGGCGTGTCGAGCAAACCGGCGGGCAGCTCCCGCATCCGGCGGCCCACCGCATGCCGGTACTGGTCCACCAGCACCACCGAGGCGTCATCGTGCAGCGGCACGATCGCCACCGCCCCGGGGTGCTCGATGATCTCGCGCGCCACCGTGCGGCCCCCAGGCATCACTACTTGATCCAACCGCAGCGCCAGGATCCGGCCAACGTGCAGAGTGTCGCTGCCGGACACCGTGAACTCGTGCGGGGCGCTCACCGCAGTCCCGCCGGCAGCTCGACCGGCAGCCGGTCGGCGGCCCGGTAGTTCAGCGCCGCCGCGACGAAAGCGGCGAACAGCGGATTCGGGCGAGTGGGCCGGCTGGTGAGCTCGGGGTGAGCCTGGGTACCGACGAAAAACGGGTGAATCCTGGTCGGTAGCTCGACGAACTCCACCAGATGACCGTCGGGGGACGTGCCGCTGATCACCAAACCCGCGGCGAGGAGCTTGTCCCGGTAGGCGTTGTTTACCTCGTAGCGATGCCGGTGCCGCTCGCAGACCTCGATGGCGCCGTAGGCCCGGGCCACCACCGAGTCCAACTGAAGCGACGCGGGATAGCTACCCAGCCGCATCGTCCCACCCATATCACGTTGACCAGCCACGACCGCGGCCTGGTCGGCCATGGTGGAGATCACCGCGTGTGCGGTCGTCGCATCAAACTCCGTGGAGCCGGCGCCATCGAGCCCAGCCAGGTTCCGGGCGACCTCGATCACCATGCACTGCAGGCCCAAGCACAAGCCCAGCATCGGGATCCCGCGGACGCGGGCATGGTGAATGGCTCCGATCTTGCCCTCGATCCCCCGAACCCCGAACCCACCGGGCACCAGTACCCCGTCAACCCCGGCCAGTGCCGCCTCCGCGCCAGCGGGGGTCTCGCAGGTATCTGAGGGCACCCACCGGATCTCGACCCTGGCACGGTGGGCAAACCCTCCGGCGCGCAGCGCTTCGGTCACCGACAGGTAAGCGTCTGGGAAATCGACGTACTTGCCCACCAAGGCGATCCGCACCACCTCCCTCGGGGCGTGTACCCGGTCCAGCAGATCTCCCCACTCCGTCCAATCCACGTCGCGGAAGGGCAGCCCCAGCCGGCGCACCACGTAGGCGTCGAGGCCTTCGGAGTGCAAAACCTTAGGGATGTCGTAGATGGACGGCGCGTCCGGCGCCGCGACCACCCCGTCGATGTCTACATCCGACATCAGAGCGATTTTGCGCTTCAGGGCGTCTGGGATCTCCCGGTCAGCGCGGCAGACCAGGGCGTCGGGCTGGATGCCGATGTTGCGCAGGGTAGCCACAGAGTGCTGGGTCGGCTTGGTCTTCAGCTCTCCGGAGGGGGCAAGGTAGGGCACCAGGGAAACATGCAGGAAAAAGCAGTTATCCCGGGCGACGTCGTGGCGCACCTGGCGGGCCGCCTCCAGAAACGGCAGTGACTCGATGTCCCCGACCGTCCCCCCAATCTCCGTGATCACCACATCCGGTGGGCGGTCATCATCTTCCGGATCGGACATGGCCAGGATCCGGGACTTGATCTCGTCGGTGATGTGCGGGATCACCTGCACGGTATCGCCGAGGTATTCCCCACGCCGCTCCTTGGCAATCACCGCCGAGTAGATCTGACCAGTGGTGACGTTAGCCTTGCGGCCGAGGTTGCGATCCAGGAACCGCTCATAGTGTCCGATGTCCAGATCGGTTTCCGCGCCGTCCTCGGTGACAAACACCTCACCATGTTGGAAGGGGTTCATCGTGCCCGGGTCGACGTTGAGGTAGGGGTCCAGTTTCTGCATCGTCACCCGCAACCTGCGGGCTGTCAGCAACTGGCCCAAGCTGGACGCAGTGAGTCCCTTGCCTAGCGACGAGGCGACGCCCCCCGTAACGAACAGGTACCTGGTTGGGCGGACGGGCTTGACCAAGACCTTCTCCCGTGGTCCGGACCGGCCCTTCGGTTGGTAACCGGTCGCGCTGCAGCTGGCGGCACACCACCGACCACGGAACCTCACGGTAACACTGCCAGTAGTGGCCCAGTAGTGGCACTGGGGCACCGCCTCACCGGTCAGCCCTGGATCGGCCGGCGCTGATCGGTCAGCCCTGGATCGCGGGGACCACCGCCTGGGCGTTGCCGCCGGTACCGTACCGTCCGGCCCGGCCTTGTGCCTGCTCAGCCAAGGCCAGGACCGTCACCACCCGCCCAGCCGCAGTGCTGACGTCATCGACGGTGGACAGCACAGAGGCCGCCGCAGTGTCTGCCCGCACGACGCCGATCGGGCCGTTGCCGTCGGCGGACCCAGACCTACCGGCGAGCACAGCACCAGCACCAGCGTGATCAAGCTGGGTAGCAAACCGGGCCAGAATTCCGGCTCGGTCGCCGCTGCTGTTGCCGCGATTGGCGCCGCCGGTGAGCACCACAACAAGCTGAGCCGGCAGCACCTGCTGGCCGCCTCTCACGAAGCCACCGTCGCCCAGCCCAGCGAGCACGGCCGTAGCCTCGGCCGGAGTGGCCTGCGCTTTCCCGGTATGCGGATTGATTAACAGCAGTGAGCCAAGCAACCCACCGACCAGCGTCCCGGCATCCGACGCGGTAGGCAGTCGCAGGCCAGCTGGCAGCAGGCGGGTGGATAGCTCGCTGAGTTGGTCGGAGCGGGACGGATCGGTGAACGCGTCGGTCAGTTGCAGCTCACCAGTGACGATGGCACCGGCGCTGCTCAACAGCCCGGTGAGCGCATCCCGGTCGGCGGGATTGGCGTCCGCGGTGGTGACGAGTACCACGGTGCGACCACGTAGGGCGCCACGCACCACCCGGGGACCGACCGCAGTGCCAAAAGTGTCGGCGTTCACCAGTTGGGCCCGTAGCGCGTTGCGTTCGGCCTGCAGATCACTCACCTGGCGGCCCAGCTCGTCCCGGCTGGAGTTGAGCCCGGACAGCAACCGGCCGCTGAGCGCGGTGGACCCGAGCACCACTCCGAGCGCCAAGGCCAAGAAGACGGCAGCGATGGAGATCACGTGGTACCGCAGCGAGATCACAGTTTATCCCCGCCTCGTAACCCAGGAGACAAGGTCGTTCCAGTGATGGCGGACCAGGACGCCGTAGGCGCCCCCGACCGGGGAGACCAGCAGTGCCGCGACCAGCGCGACCAGCGCGGCCAGCACCATGAGTGACACCGCACCCGCCGACACCCGGCTGCGATACAGGGCGGCGGCGGCATGACCGTCCACAAGTTTGCTGCCCAGCCTCAGCCGGGTGAGGAACGTCGAGGGGTTGGACCCGGACCGGCCCCGATCGAGGAACTCATGCAGGGTAGCGTGGAACCCGACGGTGATCACGAGTTCAGCGCCGTGTGCCTCGGCCAGCAGCAGGGCAAGATCTTCCGGGTTGCTCACCGACGGGAAGGTCACCGCACCGATCCCCAGGTCCTGGATCCGCTCCAGCCCCGGGGCAAACCCGTCAGGTTGGGCGGGCACCACGACTTCGTCGGCCGATTTGAGGGTGTCGGTCTCGACCTGGTAGGGGTCGCCGACGATGAGGCGCGGTCGATGCCCCGCGGCGCGCAGTGCGTCGGCACCGGCCTCAACGCCGATCAGCACCGGGCGGTACTCCCGGATGAAGCGCTTGAGTGCCACCAGGTCGGTGGTGTGGTTGTAGCCGGCGGCCACCACCAGCACCTGCCGGCCGCGGATCGGGACCTCAATATCGGGCACGCCCACCCGATCGATGATCAAAGCACGCTCGTGCCGAAGGAACTCGATGGTGTTCGCGGAAAACGCCTCAAGCTGAGCGGACAGCCCGGACTTGGCCTCGATCATCAGGTCAGAGATCGAGTCGATGGTTTGCTCGGTGCCGTGAGCGACCTCGATGTCCCCGACGTAGACCCGGCCCTCGTGAAGCCTCAGCCGGCTACCATCCTTGATCCGCAACACCTCCGCGCCGACCCCGTCGAGCAGCATGATGCCCGCGGAAACGAGGATCTCAGGACCCAGATTCGGGAACCGACCGGAGATCGATGGCGCGACGTTGACCACCCCAGCGACTCCTGCCGCTACCAGCGCATCAGCGGTTCTGCGGTCAAGATCGACCTGGTCGAACACCGCGATCTCGCCGCGGCCAACGCGCCGTGCCAACGCCTCAGCGCGTCGATCCACCCTGGCTAGCCCGGTCATCCCGGGCAGCTCATGACCGGATCGGCTGAGCAGGCCGGAGATTCTCATGCCGATGATGGTGGCAAAAGCTGCGGCGCTCCTCAGGGAGGCGCGCCGCAGCCCGTGAGTGGCATTGAGTGCTATAACAGTGTTTCCCACTCACGGGTCTTGTCCCCCCCCGCGGCGGCTAGGAGTTCTTCGGCGTGCGCCCGCCCGGTATCGGTGTCACCCAGCCCGGCCAGCATTCTCGCTAGCTCGCCAACCCTGGCCACCTCATCGAGCTCCCGGACCCCGCTGCGGCTCAACCCGGTGGCACCGGTCGCCTTGTCCACCACGAGATGCCGGTCGGCGTAGGCGGCAACCTGGGCCAAGTGGGTAACGACCACCACCTGGTGGCTGCGTGCCAGCCGAGCCAGACGCCGCCCGACCTCGACCGCCGCCCGTCCGCCGACCCCGGCGTCAACCTCGTCGAAGACCATCGTGGGTACCGGGTCGGCATCGGCGAGCACCACCTCCAGCGCCAGCATCACGCGGGATAGCTCCCCGCCCGAGGCGCCCTTGTGCACCGGTAGCGACCCGGCGTCGGGATGCGGTGCCAGGCGCAGCTCCACCTCGTCGGCACCGTCCGGACCGGCCCGCAGCCGCGTCCCGACGACGGTGAGGGCGGCCTGGTCACCGTCCCCGGCCAGGGTCGGGTAAACCACCACGGACAGCTGCGCTTGGCCCATCGCCAATCCGGCGAGCTCGGCGGTGACGGCGCTCCCGAGCTGTCGGGCAGCTGCGGCCCTGGCCGTGGTGAGGGCGGTGAGGTGCCCGGCCAGCTCAGTGGCCAGCTCGTCACGCCGCGCCGCCAGCGCCGCGATGGCCTCGTGGGAGGTATCCAGGCTCGCCAGGCGCTGCTGGGCCTGCCTCGCCCAGGCCAGCACACCGTCGACGTCGGCCGCGTATTTGCGGGTGAGCCGCTTGAGCTCGGCCTGGCGGGCCAGCACCTGCTCCAACCGGGTGGGGTCGGCGTTCAGCGCCTCCAGGTAGCTGCTGAGCTCGGCGGTGACATCGCCGAGCACCGCGGCGGCCTCTCCCAGCCGTTCCCCTAGCGCCTGCAGCGCAGCGTCCTGGGCCGCCTGTAACCGGCGGCGAGCCTGCGCCACCAGCTCGATCGCGCTCGACTGGTCGCGATCACCCTCCGGTGCGCCGCCCACCAGGGACTGCGCGAGGGCCGCGGTCTGCCGGAGCTGATCGGCGTCGGCCAGCCGCCGAGCCTCGGCCAGCAGAGCGGCATCCTCCCCGGGCTGCGGGTCGAGGGCGGTGATCTCGGTGAGGCCGTGCCTGAGCAGGTCGGCTTCCCTGGCCAGCTCTCGGGACTGATCCCGGCGGGCGGCAAGCTCAGCGCAGCAGCGCAGCCACTGCTGCCGAACCCGGCGGTAGGCGCTCAGCGGTCCCGACACCGCCTCGCCAGCGAAACGGTCCAGCATGGCGCGCTGCTCACCGGCGCGCAACAGCCGTAGCTGGTCGTTCTGACCGTGCAGGGCGAGCATGCCGTCGGCTAGCTCGGCCAGCATCCCGGCCGGGACCGAACGACCACCCAGATAAGCCCGGGAACGGCTGTCCGGGGTGAGGGTGCGACTGGCGATCAGGCTGCCGTCCTCATCGAGGCGGGCACCCACCTCGCTGGCCAGTTTCGCGGCGAGGCTGCCCTCGGGTAATCGGAAGCGGCCCTCCACGACAGCCCGCTCGGCGCCGCGCCGGACCCGGGAGGCGTCAGCCCGTCCACCGGCGAGCAGCTGCAGGCCGGTGACCACCATGGTCTTGCCCGCTCCGGTCTCACCGGTCACCACGGTCAGACCGGGATGCAACTCCAGGAGGGCCTCATCGATCACACCGAGGCCCTCGATGCGCATCTCGGTGAGCACGCGGGGCACCCTAGCGCGCCGCGTGCCCCAGCAAAGCAGCCCGCCGGTCAGCCCGGCCGGGGGCCTCGCCAGCCCTGCACGGGCAGCTCGAACTTACGCACCAGCCGATCCGTGAACGGGCAGTCGTACAAGCGCACCAGCCGGATCGGGGTGAGGCCACGAACCATCTCGATCCGAGCGCCCGCCGGCAGCGCAAAGGTCCGGCGCCCATCGCAGCAGAGCACTGCGGCATACCCCCGTGGATCGGTCTCCACCGCGACCACTGAGTCTGGCGAGACCACCAGTGGGCGGGCGAACAGCGCATGAGCGTTGCTGGGGACTACGACGAGCGCGTCAACATCCGGCCACACGATCGGTCCACCTGCGGAGAAGGCATAGGCGGTAGATCCGGTGGGAGTAGCGCAGAGCACGCCGTCGCAGCCGAAGCCGGAAACCGGCCTGCGGTCCACCTCGAGCACCACATCGAGGATCCGCTCCCGCCTGCTCTTTTCCACACTGGCCTCGTTGAGCGCCCAGGTACGGGCCAACGTGGACCCGTTGAGGCTGGCGGTGACGTCGATGGTCATCCGCTCGTCTACGAGGTAGTCGCCGTGGACGATGGCGGACACGGTCTGGTGGAGGGAGTCGAGATCGGCCTCAGCGAGGAAGCCGACCCGGCCGAGGTTCACCCCCAGCAGCGGGACGCCACAGGGCCGGGCCAGTTCAGCGGCCCGCAATAAGGTGCCATCGCCGCCGAGAACCAGCACGAGATCCGCACTCGCAGCGGCCTTCGGCCCGGTCGGCACCTCGTGCTCGCATAGCGCGGGGTCGAGGTGAGCGCTCTCCTCGGCGAGCACCCGCACCCCGATCCCCGCCGTGGCCAGCCGGTGCGTGACCTGCTCGGCGGTGCGCAGGTTCTCCGGGTGCCCAGTGTGCAACACCAGCAGGACCTCACGTCCGAACCTCATTGCGGTCCCCTCCGCACGGCGGCGTGCACCAGCTCCTCGGCCGCACGCGATGGATCGGGTACACCCTGGCGCAGCCACAGGAAGTATTCGACGTTGCCGGACGGTCCTGGCAGGGGGCTTGCGGTAGCGTCGAGCAGACAAAGCCTGAGATCGGCCGCGACTGCTAGCACGTCCAGCATGGCCTGGACGCGTAACTGCGGGTCACGGACCACGCCGCCAGCACCCAGGCGGTCGCGGCCGACCTCGAACTGGGGTTTCACCAGGGGCAGCAAGTCACCGTCCGCCCTGGTGCATCTGGCTAAGGCGGGCAGCACCAGGCGCAGCGAGATGAACGACAAGTCAGCCACGGTCAGATCGACGGCGCCACCGATGAACTCGGGCCGCAGCGTCCGCACATTCGTCCGATCATGCACCCGCACCCGCTCGTCAGTGCGCAGGGACCACGCGAGCTGCCCATAGCCGACGTCGACCGCGACCACCTCCCGGGCCCCACGGTGCAGCAGCACGTCGGTGAAACCACCGGTAGAGGCACCGGCGTCCAGGCAGCGCCGGCCTGCCACCGCCGGACCCCCGGCGGGAAGACCATCCAGTGCGCCAAGGAGCTTCCTCGCGCCCCGCGACACCCAGTTGGGCTCATTGCCCTTCGTGCGAACCAGCAGCGGGGTGCCCGCGTCCACTCCGGTGGACGGCTTCGTGGCCGTTACCCCCCCGACCCGAACCCGGTGCTGTGCGACGAGCTCAGCGGCATGATCACGGGATCGGGCCAGACCGCGCCGCACCAACTCCGCATCCAGCCGGGCCCTGCGTCCCATCTCTCAACCTCCCCACCACCTAAACCTCATCGATGCTGGATAGGGCCATGGTGAGCGAGTTGTGCACAGCAGCGAACCGCGCCACATGATCAGCGGTCGGAAGCTCGTCGAGATCGTGCAACAAGGCGAGCGCATCGGTGATGCCGCTCGTCGTGGGTGGGGATGGCTGGGACGTCATATCGCTGATCTCCTGGCCATTGGGGTCACCGCATGGTCTCACCAAGACCCACCACATCCAACGCCCTGGCGGCGGCGTCATCGCACGCGCGCACTCGCACTGGCCCGGTGTGCTCGATCCACCAGGCGGCACACAGCGCCCGCAACGCGTCAAAGGGGTCGTCAGCGGCCCCGTCACCGTGCAGCAGCAGAGTGCCATCGGCCACCTCGACGCGCCAGTGCGGTCGTGCCTGGATCCGGCTCTTCTCCAGCGAGGCGCATAACACTCGGAGGTCGGCACCGAGGTGACCGGGTCGCTGCTCTGGTGGCGCCGCGAGCAGTGCGACGGCGTCAGCGACGCCGGACAACACCAGCAGCGAATCCAACCCAGCGGCTACCGCCCCAGCGATGTCGGTGTCCAACCGGTCACCGACCAGCAGGGGTCGCTGCGCGCCGATGCGGTCCACGGCCGCATCGAGCAGCGGGCGCGCCGGCTTGCCCGCCACGGTAGGTTCTCGATCAGTAGCAGCCTGCAACGCCGCGACCATGGCGCCGTTACCCGGCAGCAGACCCCGCTCGGTGGGCAACGTAGGGTCAAGGTTGCACGCAACCCACATCGCCCCACCGCGGATCGCCAGGCACGCTTCGGCCAGCTGAGCCCACCCGGTCTCCGGAGAGTGGCCCTGGACGACTGCGGCTGGTCGTTCCGACGCCCGTTCGGAAGCCACGGCCACGGGCCGGAGCCCGACCGACCGCACCGCCGCAACCAAGGCTTCGGTCCCGACAACCAGAACAGCGGCACCAGCGGGGAGTTGGGATGCCAGCAAGGCCACCGCAGCCTGACCGCTGGTGGAAACCTCCTCCGGAGCGGTACGGACGCCCAGTGCGGTGAGGTGCTTGGCGACGTCCTCGGCTGCTCGTGATGCGTTGTTGGTGATGAACTGCACCGCCCGTCCGGCCTGGCGCAACTCGCCGACCACCTCCGGCGCTCCCGGTACGATCCCGTCTCCCCGGATCACGGTGCCATCCAGATCGAGCAGTACCGCATCGTAGCCGTCCAGCGGCCCGTTCACTCCGGTGCCGGCCGCTCACTGAGCGCGACGGCGCGTTCCGCCGCGTCCGTTGTTTCCTCGACGTCGGCCTCAGCGGCGGCCAAGAACCAGCGGATCGCATCTTGCTCTCGACCAGCGGCGAGTAAGTTGTCCGCGTAGGCGTATCGCAGTCTGGCCCGCCAGGGCTCTTGCCCTGCCGTATCCAGGTCTGGCCCTTGCAGCGCGACCACCGCAGCGTCGAACTGGCCGAGGTCGCGTCGTGCCCCCGCGGCCACAATCCGCAACTCGACTGCCTCATCAGTGCCAAGCTGCCCGGCCTCCGGGCTCCGCGCAATCTCCAGTGCCCGCTCCGGCCGTCCCAGCGCACGCTCGCAATCAGCTAACACCGCCAGACAACCGGGATCACCACCCAGCCGGCGCGCGGCACGTAACTCTGTTAACGCCTCGGACCATTCCCCGGCGTGGTAGGCGGCGAGCCCTGCGGCCTCCCGAACGGAAGCGACCCGGCTCGCTTTGCTGCGTGCGAACCGAGCGTGCGCAAGGGCCAGCTGTGGATCTTCATCGAGCACGCGCGCCACCATCACGAGATGCGCTCCGACCAGGTCGGCCAGCCCCTTTGGCAGGGTCAACAGTTCCTTGCGGACTTCCCGGTCCAGCTCACGCGGATCCGCGTCGGCAGGAAGACCCGGACGCGGTATCTCAGACTCCGAGGGGGCCACGCCCTGGCGCTGCGACGGCGCCCGAGCTGGTGGCGCCATCCGGCTAGTGACCGCACGACGTTTCATCGCCGGAATGCGTCGCGCCGCGGCGCGACCGCAGGCTACCGCGGGTTGATCCGTACCTCCGGTCGGGCTCGGTCCGGCTGGCACGGTCGTGAATCCTCTCCGTCGCTGGGGGTGTGTTTCGGCGGTGTCCTACTCTCCCACACCCTGGCGGGTGCAGTACCATCGGCGCTGGAGGGCTTAGCTTCCGGGTTCGGGATGGGTCCGGGCGTTTCCCCTCCGCTATGGCCACCGTAACGTGTGTGGAGTTGTG
>JAFATA010000066.1 GCA_019244165.1 Pseudonocardiales bacterium
TGCGACCAACCGGTAACCTTCACCGTCAAGGTGCTCCTCAACCTGGCAGAGATAACGGCGTCAACACCCTTATCGTCCCAGGTCAGGAGCACCTTTTACGGTCGACGCGCCGATCAGCTACATGTCCGGATGAAAAGCCAGGGCTAAAGCGAACCGATGAACGTTTGTCAACACTGGACCTGGTTGGACGGGGTGCGTGTTTCCTGCTGATCACAGGGCCGGACGGGACAGCCTGGCGCGAGGCGGCTGAGCAGGCCGCGGACAGGTTCGGCATCGTGATCCGCACCGCGTCGATCGGCGTTCACGGCGACTGGGCCGATGCGGAGGGAGTGTGGACACGCGTCCGGCAGATCGAGGACGGCGGCGCAATCCTGGTCCGCCCGGATAACCACGTGGCCTGGCGCAGCTCTGCCCCGGCCGACGCCCCGGCGCAGGTATTGACCAGCGCCCTGCAGGCAGTACTGGCCTGCTGAGCAGAGATCTGGCCGTTCCATCATCCGAGTAGTGTTGGTGATGGTGTGTTCGTGCCGGATGGTGCCGGGTTCAGATCCGGGCGCCGATGGGCGAGGAAGCTTCCAGATCATCGGCTTGGCTCAGGGAAGAAAGGGTATCGATGTCCTTCACCGAGGAAGAGATCGCCTACCTGCGATCGCAGCCGCTCGCCCGTATCGCGACCGTCTCCGCTGACGGTCAGCCCGACGTGGCGCCGGTCGGCTTCGAGTTCGACGGGACTTATCTCTACGTCGGAGGCCACGACCCAGTGCACACTCGCAAATTCCGCAACGTCCGAGCCGGCAACAAGAGCGTTGCCCTTGTCATCGACGACCTGGTGTCTACCGACCCGTGGACGCCGCGCTTCCTCCGCATCTACTGCACGGCCGACCTGATCGAACGGGAAAGCCGGTTCGGACCGGCCCCGTACCTTCGGCTCGCCCCCACCATCTCGTGGAGTTGGAACCTGGACGGACGTCCCTTCACTGACCCCGCCAACCAGTTCAGCCCCCGGAAAACCGTTCACCAGACCCCGGCCCAAAGCCACTGACAGACATGACGATGACCAACACGGCGACGGCGGCACGTCCAGCCGGGGTTTGGACGATGCTACGCCGAGGCATCTGTGTCATTGTCAAAGATGATGGGAGCCACCCCCGGGCCGACACCTAGCCGACGAGTTCCACGGATCAGGCCACTGAGGCTGGATTTCTCCAGTCGCAAGATCGACGCCAGCTCGGCCATCCCCATGTCGCGGTCACGGATCGGGAACAGGAGTCGGATGTGACAGTCAGTGTGGTGATCATTGGGGGTGGTTACGGGGGGATCTCGTTGGCCAAGGCACTGGACGACGCCGTCGATGTGGTGCTCGTCGATCCGAAGGACTCCTTCGTGCACTCAGTGGCGGCCTTGCGGAGTCTGGTCAGCAAGGAGTGGGCCGAGCGGATGTTCTTCCGGTACGACGGGCTTCTCACCCGCGGTCGGGTAGTTCGTGACCGTGCGGTAAAGGTCGACGCTCAGGGCGCCACCACGGCGGGTGGCCAGCGGATCGGCGCAGACTACGTCGTCCTGGCCAGCGGGTCGTCATACCCGTATCCAGCGAAGATGGACGTTGATGACACTGCTGAGGCGTTGACCAAGCAGGCCGTGACCCGTGAACAGCTCGCCTCAGCATCGCGGGTGCTCCTCGTCGGTGCCGGTCCTGTCGGTCTCGAGCTCGCGGGTGAGATCACCGACGTGTGGCCCGACAAGGAGGTGACCATTGTCGACGTCGCTGACGAGGTTCTGAGCGGTGCCTACTCGCCTGAGCTGCGCGACCGCCTGCGTCGCCAGCTCAGGCGAGCGCGGTGTCCGGCTGGTCCTCGGTGCTCCGCTGGTCGAGGAGATCACCGTCGTCCCCGGCGTGAACGCTCCCATCTTGGCCTCGACCACAGCCGGCGTCGAGATTGATGCTGACCTCTGGTTCCGGTGCTACGGCGTGGTCCCGCAGAGCGACTATCTCGCGGGGGAGTTACTGTCGGCCCGTCGTCCCGACGGCTTCATCGACGTCGACGACCGACTCCGAGTCGCCGGACACGACAACGTGTTCGCCATCGGTGACGTCACCGGCATTGCCGAATCCAAGCGAGCCGCTGCGGCACAGCACCATGCTCAGGTGGTCGCGGACAACATCGCCGCCATGGCCCAGGGCCGTGCCCCCGAGGCGACCTACCGGCCGGGCCCCGATGGTGTGCTCATCCCGCTCGGAGCCACCGGGGGAGCTGGCCAGTACCCCACGGCGGAAGCAACCGTAGTGGGCCCGGAGGAGACCGCCCAGTTCAAGGGCCGTGATCTGATGGTCGGTCGCTACGCGGATTTCTTCAGCGGCAGCAGATCATCGCAGACACCAGGGGCGTGACCAAAGCGCCACTACTCGCGACGGCACCTATGACCAGGATCGAGTACAAACTGTCTACGGTCGGGAGAAGTACCAGCGGTTTCCGTCGATCTCTAGCGGTGGGTCTATTTTCCGGAGTGATGGGAATGGGGCTGTGAGCGACGTACGGATGTCGGCGGTCGGGCATGGGAATGGGCCGACGCCTGACGTGATTATGCAACTTGGGACCGCGTTCTGGGGTTCGAAGACGCTGCTGAGCGCTGTTGAGCTGGGGGTCTTCTCAGAGTTGGCGAGCGCGAGCGCGCTCGATGGCGAGGTGCTGCGTGAACGCCTAGGTCTGCACCCGCGCGGCGCAACGGACTTCTTCGACGCGCTGGTCGCGTTGGGTATGCTCCAGCGCGAGAACGGCCGCTATGCCAACACGCCCGCAACCGAGCTGTTCCTTGATCGGGCCAAGTCTTCCTATGTGGGTGGCTTTCTGGAGCTGATGAATGCGACTCACTACGGCCACTGGGGGTCTCTGACGAAGGCTCTGCGAACCGGACTCCCCCAAAACGAGGTGGCCAAAGACGAAACGGGAAGGAAACCCTTCGAGGTGCTCTACGCTGACCCGGTCAGGCTAGCGCAGTTCGCACGTGCGATGACCGCGCTCAGCGCCAGCAGCGCGCGGATGATCGCGTCCAACTTCCCCTGGCAGAAGCACAGCAGTGTGATCGACATCGGTTGTGCAGAAGGTGTCGTTCCTGTCCAGGTCGCCCTGATGCACGAGCACATCACCGGCGGCGGCTTCGATCTTCCCCCGCTCGGGCCAATCTTCGATGCGTACGTTGCGGACTTCGGGCTCGGTGAGCGGCTGAGCTTCACCGGCGGCGACTTTTTCACCGACGCACTGCCCCAGGCGGATGTGCTCGTCATGGGGCACATCTTGCACGGCTACGACGTCGCCGGGAAACGCTTGTTGCTGCACAAGGCCTACGATGCCTTGCCTAGCGGCGGTGCAGTGATCGTCTACGACGCTATCATCGACGACCAACGGCGCAGCAGTACGCACGGTCTGCTCATGAGCCTCAACATGCTGATCCAGAACCCTGGGGGATCCGAGTACACGGGAGCGGATTGCCGTGCTTGGATGCAGGAGACGGGCTTTCGCGAAAGTTATGTCGAGCACCTCGTCGGGCCCGACTCGATGGTCGTCGGGATCAAGTAGGCGATCTCGTCATCCCGATATCACAACGTCACAACGGATCTGGAGACACGGATGAGTGACCAGGCCAATCAGGCGATCACGGCCCTGCGCACCGGTCACAACGAGCTCGCTGATCTGGGCAACAACATGAGCCCCGACGATCTCACTCGACCTTGGGCTCGGTGGGACGCGATAAGGACACCCACCGAGCGTGCAGAGGGTTTCCTACTCGCCAATGAGGCGTTGGTGCAGCGTTTCGAGACGCTGGATAAGACCACCAGAGCACAACTGCGCATTGACCTCGGGTTCCTGCCTGCACCTGTCTCGCGTTCGACCCGACGGCGGTACTGGCCCCTGCCGCCGTTGAACTGCTCGTCGATCAACTCGGTGTGATCATTGGATTCCTCGGGCACGCGGACGCGCTCGATGGCAGGCACGTGAGTCTCGTCTTGGAGACCACTGCGCCCGACCAACTCACCAGCGAGTCCATCACCCTCGACGACCTACGGCGAGTCTTCCCCGGTTTTTGACGCAATATCGCATCTTTGCGGTCTTGGTGGGCCACATCCTATTACGCCAGGCTATCGATCCCACCGAAATCACCAGCAGCTACATACACTTGGCCGAGCCAGCTTACCTGACCGGGACGATCCTCACTGCGGACGCTGGCTTTACGTCGGGGTAGGGGATGATATGATGACTATTCTGGGACGGCGCGGCACCTGAGCGATCGGGCAAAGCGTGGCCCTACTTGATGCCGACCACCATCGAGTCGGGTCCGGCGAGGTGCTCGACGTAGCTTGTGCGGAAGCCAACCTCCTGCATCCAGGCGCGGCATTGCGCTCCCGTGTATTCGAACCCCCCCGGTGAGTCAAGCAGCATGTGGAGGCTCATCAGCAAGCCGAACGTGTTAGTGCGCCGCTCGTCATCGATGATCGCATCGTAGACGATCAGTGCGCCGTCCTCGGGTAGGGTGTCGTAGGCCTTGTTCAGCAACAGCCGTTTCTCGTCGATGTCCACACCATGGAGGATGCGCCCCATCACGAGTACATCGGCTGGGGGGAGGGGGTCGGTGAAGAAGTCGCCGCCGGTGAAGCTCAGCCGTTTACCGAGCCCGAAGCTCTCGACGTAGGTATCGAAGATCCTCCCCATCGCGGGGAGATCGAAACCGCCACCGGTGATGTGCTCATGCGCCAAGGCGATCTGAACCGGAACACCCCCTTCGGCGCAGCCGACATCAACCACGCTGTGGTGCTTGTGCCAGGGAAACGTCGCCGCGATCGTACGTGCCGTATCAGCGCTAATTACGGTCATTCCGCGGGCGAACTGTGCCATTCTTGCTGGTTCGGTGTAAAGTTCCTCAAAGAGTTTCTTGGTGTCCTTTGTCTCATTTTGCGGGAGTCCGGTGCGCAGCGCCTCGGTCAAGGATCCCCAGATACTGTAGAGACGGGTGTTCTCGATCTCCAAGATGTCACCCACGTAGGAGTGCTTGGAGCGGTCGAGGAACAGTTCCGTGGCGGGCGTGTTGGCGTAGCGGCCCTCCTCGCGCTCCAGCATGCCCAGCGCGACCAGCGCGTCAAAGAAGTCTCTGGCGCCGCGCGGGTGCAGGCCCACGCGTTCGCGCAGTGTCTGGGCATCAAGCCTGCTCCCCCCCGAGAGCGCGGAGAACACGCCCAGCTCGACGGCGCTCAGGAGCGTCTTGGAGCTGCGGAACGCCATGCCGAGTTTCATGATCGCGGCGGAGGTCGTCTGATTCTCGGGCGCAAGCGCTGGCCACTGTCCTTCGCTCATACCTCATCCCTCACTTCCATGTCTGAAAGTTCCGAAAGTAGCGCTGTTGCCTAGCGTAGGACAGCCGCCGCGATCTGCGTAGTGTCAGCTAAGTGGCCAATATCTGAACTACGGTGCTGTAAGTTAGGCTGTGATCTCGGCGTGGGGAAGTGCTAAGTTTCCCGTGCTGTCGTGCTTGTTGGAGGCTGGTGTAACTCGGTGTTCCCCGTTCATGATTGAGTTGTCTGGGTAGGATCGGGCTGTGCTTGAGTAGCGGGCCCTTGCCTCTACCGCCCCGCATCATTAGGTGGGCCCGTAGCGCCATCCCAATTCGGCGTGATGTGGTGGTTGGCAGGCGGGTCGTGTTGATCTCGGGCTGGGTCCTGGTGATCATGGCTGGGTGAGTTCATCGTCGTCCCCTGCGCCGGAGTGCGGGGCGTGTGCGGGAGGGGATCGGGTGATCGCGGAGCAGGCCGGGGCGATCGAGGAGCAGGCCCAGCGCGCGCTGCGCAGCCTGATCCACGCCGCCCACCAGACCCGCGACACCGGCGCACCCCAGATCCCCGCATCGGTGGCCGAGCCCCTGATCAGCGAGTTCCGCCACGCCATCCGTGTCGGTCTCGTCCAGATCCCTCGCATCCCCGGCCCGAAACACGCCACCAAACAACGACCCGGACGAGACCTGCTGGAATTCTGCAGATTTGTTGCCAGGCCAGGTTGCGCTGCGCGGCCTTGGCAAACCGCAAGGGCTCAAGGAGACTTGATGACATACGTATTCGATGAGGAACTGGTCCCGTGGCTGGATAGAGTGCCCGAAGTGCGCCTTTTTGACGAGGCGAGCCTGGCCGCCGAGCGTGAACGCATGAGCGAGATGCTCGACTCAATTCCGCCCTACCACCCTAGCCGGTCGGTGAACGTGTGGGATACCACCGTGTCAAGGTCGGCGAAAGCGCCAGAGGTGCCGGTGCGGGTGTACCGACCGGAAACGGGCGAGGAGGCCGCGCCTGGACTATTGTACATCCATGGAGGCGGGTTTGTCCTCGGCAACGTCGACATGGTGCACACCGAGGTGTTACAGATTGCCGACGAGGTCGGCGCGGTCGTGGTATCGGTGGACTACCGACTAGCACCCGAACATCCGTTCCCTGCCCCGATCGAGGACTGCTACGCCGCGTTGACCTGGCTGGCCGACCACGTGGACGAGTTGGGCGTCAATAGGTCACGGCTGGGCGTGGCTGGCGAGAGCGCGGGCGGCGGGCTCTCCGCGGCGGTGGCATTGCTGGCTCGCGACCGGAGTGGTCCCCAGCTGTGCTTCCAGTACCTGGGCATGCCTCAACTGGACGATCGGCTGGACACGCCGTCCATGAAGTCATACCTGGATACTCCACTATGGAATCGACCGAATGTGGTGTTCAGTTGGACGTCCTATCTCGGCCACGGCGGGAACCTGGATGTCTCCCCGTACGCGGCACCCGCGCGCGCCGAGGACCTGTCGCACCTGCCGCCTGCCTATGTGGCCACGTGTGAGTTCGACCCGTTGCGAGACGAGGGGATCACCTACGCGCAACGCCTGCTACAGGCCGGGGTGAGCACCGAACTACACCACTATCCGCGCACCTTTCATGGTTCGGTGATGATTCGCAGTGCGCGGATCACCAAGCGGATGGTGGCTGACGCGCGGGACGCGCTTGGTCGCGGTCTGGGGGTGGGCGGTGTCAATTGGCGATAGCGACGAAACGACGAACCAGGCTGTCGTCGGTGATTGTAGCTAGCGCCGCCGGGGCCCAGCTGGCGCGAGTTTCATTGATAGAACTCCACCTTCGTCACGGCGAGATTCGGCTTGGTAGGCCCGGACGGCGCGCGCTCAGCGACGCGGGGGGCGAAGCGAGCCGAGCACCAGCAGCAGCCCGACGATCAGTGCCAGCATCGCGATGACCCACCGGGGATCCAGGTCGGGGAGTCGGACGATGCCGCCGAACAGCGCGGTGCCCGCGATTCCCAGCGTGCCCAGCCCGGCGAGCAGGGTGAGCAGATCCGGCCCACGCCGCGGGATCGGAGCGCTCGCCTCCTCGGTGTCCTGCGGTGCTGGGTGAGCGATGGGGTCCGTCTCGTTCATGATCCCCGTCTCACGTAGATTTGGCCGACGCCGGATCGCGCGTCCAGGATCAGTGTGCCACCGCCGGGGCCGTCAGGGCCGGGGTCAGTGACGTTCACGCGGGACGGATGGCCAGAGCCTCTCCGCCCGAGGCAGTGGACCTGCCCGAACTGCGTCTGGCAGCTCACCTGGACGTCGACGTTCGGCGGTACGATGACATGGGTCTGCCCGATGCCCACCGTGACCCGGGTAGTTACGGTCTGGCCGTGAGCCAGCCGCAGCCCGGTGAGGTCCAGCCGGGCGTTGCCCAGGGTGACCGCATAGCGCGGGTGCACCTGGGCGGCCGTGACCGGGTCCCAATAGCTATTGCCGACCTTGAAGCCAGCCGTTGGGGTGGCCTGCAGCATCCAGGTGAGCAGGGCCAGGGGGACGGCGACGAGGATCAGCCCCCGGCCGCTCTGCACGAGTGAGCCCACCACCAGGCCGAGCCCGACCACGCCCAGCAGCAGTGCCGCGAGCTGGGCGGCCGCCAGCCCGGGCACGAACGCTACCGCGATGCCGCCGGTCAGCAGCGCGAGCCCGAGGGTGATGGGGGTGACCTTGAACCGGGCACCTCGTGGTGCAGGGGCGGGCCCTGGCGGCGCTGAGGGCTCCGGGAGGTCCCAGGCAAACGGTGCCACCCCCAACGGATCCCACGCTGGCGGAGCGGACTGCCCGGCACCGTCGGCCGTGGAGCTCGGAGCCAGCGTTGTCGGAGGAGGGGTCGGCGTACTAGGGGGTGTGCCGGGGGAGGGGGGCTCTGCAGGCGCGGAGGACCCCGGACCCTCACCCAGCGCGGCCCGCGAACGGTGCAGCAGCACCAGCGCCCCCACGGCCACCGCGAGCGCGAGCACGCCTGAGGCGCCTCCACCGAACACCGCCCCGGTCACCGGGATCAGGAGCAGAACGAGCACGATCATCAGGACTGCGGACATCAGGCCGCGGCGGGCCCCGAGCCCGTGTTCCCTGCCGTGGGCCTGGGGGGTCTCGGCTGGCAGCAGCAGCCAGCCCAGCAGGTACAGCAGCACCCCCGTCCCGCTGAACAGGGCGGTGACCACGAACGCCACCCGAAGGAGCACCGGGTCGATGGCGTACCGCCGGCCGATCGCCGCCGCGACTCCGGCGACCTTGGCCTCGCTGGCTCGCCGATGTGGCCTGCTCGCCCAGGCATCCCGTACCGGGTGCGCCGCCCTGCTCTCGCTCACACCGGTGAGCGTGGCCCTTCCCGGCGGTGAGCGCATCGGGGACGACCCTGATTCCCTCCCCAGATCCCCCAAATACCAGGGCCGCCCCTGATACCCGGGACACCGCTGCGCGTGTGACCATGACACGCGTGAGTACACCGGCAGATCAGGCGGGGCGAATCGGGTCGCCCGCTGGGCCGCCTGCTGTGTCGCTCGCTGGGCCGCCACCGTTGCGCCGTCATCGGTCGGACTCGGTCATCGCCGGGGTGTCCAGCGGCATCGCCGAGCACCTGGGTGTGCCGGTGTTGTGGGTGCGGGTGGTCTTCGCCGTGCTCGCTGGCCTCGGCGGGGCCGGGCTGGTCGGTTACGCGCTGCTGTGGGCGTTTCTGCCGGCGACCGAGGCCCCCTCCCGCCGGCCGGGCACCGCACGGGACAGGCAGCAGGCGGTCGGTCTGGTCGTGCTCGGTGGGGGCCTGACCCTGGCCGGGGCCGCGCTGGGCACTCCCTGGAGCGGCTGGGTGACCGGACCGTTGGGGATCGCCCTGGTCGGGGCGGCGGTGGTGTGGCGAGAGGCTGATGCTGGCCAACGGACCCGCTGGCGCAGTGGCGCGGGACTCGTCCTGGGGGGTGGCAGGACAGCGCTGCTCCGGGTCCTGGCCGGGATCGCCTTGGTGACCGGCGGGATCGCGGTGTTCCTGTTCAACCAGGGCAACCTCGGCCAGGGACGATTCGCGCTGCTGGCCGCCGCCGCGACCCTCGTCGGGGTGGCCGTGCTCACGGTGCCCTGGTGGTTGCGGCTGATGCGCGCCCTGGGTGAGGAACGCCGGGCCCGGATCCGCACCGAGGAACGGGCCGAGATCGCCGCGCACCTGCACGACTCCGTGCTGCAAACGCTGGCACTGATCCAGCAGCAGTCCGATTCGGCCCGGGAAGTTCGCCGGCTGGCCCGCAGCCAGGAGCGGGAACTTCGCGCCTGGCTCTACGGACCGCAAGGCCACGGGCGTCCAGCGCAGGTCCGTCCCGATGGCGCCAGCGCGGCGCCATCGTTCGCCGCGGCCCTGCACGCCGC
Organism: Pseudonocardiales bacterium; assembly: GCA_019244165.1. Lineage (GTDB taxonomy): Bacteria > Actinomycetota > Actinomycetes > Mycobacteriales > Pseudonocardiaceae. Next base: position 9,712 of record JAFATA010000066.1, read on the forward strand.
TGCCGGCGACGTCGAGGACACCTACGCGGTGAGCATGCAGGTCGTCGTGGTGGGTGATTGCGCCCTAGAGGAACCGTTGCCTGCGCTGGTGCAGGCCAGCCGGGAGGCGATGGTCAATGCGGCCAAGCACGCGCAGGTCACCGAGGTCAGCGTGTACGCCGAGGTCGAGCCCGGGCAGGTGCACGTCTTCATCCGGGACCGGGGCACCGGGTTCGACCCAGCGGCCGTTGCCACTGACCGGCACGGGTTGGCCGACTCGATCCGCGGCAGGATGGAACGCCACGGGGGTACCGCGACCCTGCGCACCGCGCCCGGTGAGGGCACCGAGGTCCAGCTGGCCGTCGTTCGCCGCAAGGGCGGTGAGCCGGCATGACGGCGCCCACCAGCACTGAGCTCCGGGGCATCCGGGTCTTTGTGGTGGACGACCACGCGCTGTTCCGCACCGGCGTGAAGGCCGAGTTGGCCCGGGCGGGGAGCGCCGAGCCGGGCGCGCTGCCGGTCGTCGTGGTCGGTGAGGGCGGATCCGTGGACGAGGCGGTCACCGGGATCGGGCACCTGCGCCCCGATGTGGTGCTCCTCGACGTCCATATGCCCGACGGGGGCGGCGCGGAGGTGCTGCGCCGGGTCCGTCCCGAACAGCCCGAGGTGGTGTTCCTCGCGCTGTCAGTGTCCGACGCGGCCGAGGACGTGATCGCGGTAATCCGGGCCGGAGCCCGCGGGTACGTGACCAAGACGATCTCCGGACCGCAGCTGGCGGACGCGGTGCGCCGGGTGCACGGTGGTGACCCGGTGTTCTCCCCCCGGCTGGCCGGTTTCGTGCTCGACGCATTCGCCCAACGGCCCGGGGCAGCACCGGTGGGTAACCCGGAGCTGGATCAGCTCACCCCTCGAGAACGTGACGTGCTGCGGCTGGTGGCCCGGGGCTACGCCTACAAGGAGATCGCCACTGAGCTGTTCATCTCGATCAAAACGGTGGAGACCCACGTGTCGTCGGTACTGCGCAAAACTCAGCTGTCCAACCGGTACGAGCTGTCCCGCTGGGCTTCCGACCGGGGCTACGCCCCGTGAGTGCGTAACAGTGTTATAGCCCGCAACGCCACTCACGGGTGTACCACCCGCGCGGCGGACTCGATCAGCACTCGACCGTTAGGCGCGTTGCCCAGGGTGAGCCGGTAGCGTTCGAACGTTCGCGCCCGGTTTGTCGGCTCGAACACCAGGTTCACCAGCACGGTCCTGCCCTGCACGGCAATGGGCCCACGGATACTGATCCGGCTGATCCCGCTCCAGAAGTCGTGGTAGCGCTGGAAGCCCTGGGCGCGTTCGGCGGCGCCGAGGTACTGCCAGGCCACCGTGGTGTCATCGGGGAGCAGGCCGTAGTAGGAGCGGACCGTCTGCTCCAGCTGCCCCGGTTCGGGCTGGGCGGGCTGGGGTCCAGGCTGGGGGGGACGGGCCGGCACCGGCGCGGGGGACGGGGCACCCGCGGGCGCCGGTGATGGCGCGGACGGGGCTAGCGCCAGGTGGCCGCGGCCGGCGGTCGGCACGACCACCTGTGAGGCGATGACCAGTACCACGGCGAGCACGAGAAGGCAGCCGGCGGCCCCGAACATCACCGCCGGGCCCGGCCGCCACCGGATCCGGTGCTCCGGGTGCTCCGGGCGGCTCAGGCACGCCGTCACGGCCGGCGGAGCACCGGCGGGCAGATCCACCGTGGTTGGTTCCATCGCAGCCGGTGTCGCCCCGATCGATGTCACGGTCGATGTCACGGTCGATGTCACGGCGGCGGGCATCGTGGTCTGCGTGCGCAGCGGCCTGCCGGAAGCGGCCACCGTACCGAGTGCCCTGGCCGCTTCCGGCATCGAGGGCCGTGCCGCGGGGTCGTCCGCCAGCAACTGCATCAGCACCGCGGACAACGGCCCGGCCCGTTGCGGGGGTCGGACCCGGCCTTCGGCGACGGTCCGCAACAGCGCCAGGGTGTTGTCCTCCAGCCCGAACGGTGGTTCGCCTTCCACCGCCGCATACAGCGTCGAGCCCAGGGAGAACACGTCGCTGGCGGGGCCGGGCGGCTCGCCGCGGGCCACCTCCGGAGCGAAGTAGGCGGGCGTTCCCGCCAGCACACCGGTGCGGGTCACGGTGGCGTCCCAGCTGGCCCGGGATATCCCAAAGTCAGTGATCTTGACGAACCCGTCCTGGGTGAGCAGGACGTTACCGGGCTTGACATCCCGGTGCACGATCCCGGCTTCGTGGGCCGCGGCGAGTGCGGCGGCGACCTGCCGGCCGATCCTGGCCGCCTCCTGCGGCGCCAGCGTCCCCTGCTCGGCGAGAACCGCGGCCAGACTGCGCGCCGGCAGGTACTCCATGACCAGCCACGGCACCACCTGGCCGCTCGCGCCGGTGGCGCTATCCAGGGCCACGTCATAGACGTGGATCGCATGCGGGTGCTTTAAGCGGGCCGCGATGCGACCCTCGCGCATGGCCCTGTCCCGGGCTATCTGGGCGTCCGCCTCGCTCAGCCCGGGCTGCATCAGCAGCTCCTTGATCGCTACTGTGCGGTCCAGCCGCTCGTCGTGCGCTCGCCAGACCACGCCCATCGCGCCTGTGCCGATCCGCCAGTCCAGCCGGTAGCGGTCGGCGACGAGTCTGGTCTCGGGGTTCACCTGCTGCGCTCCTCACTCACGGCCTCAGGTTCACGGGCTTCAGGCTTCACGGGCTTCAGGCAGGGGCCCAGGCTAGGGCCTCCGCCACCGGAGCAACCCCCGCCCGAGGGTCGCATCGGTGTCCGGTAGCTTCGACGGGACGGGCGGTGCCGCCGATCGGGTCAGCCGCCGCTGCGAGAGCGTGTCCGGGCCCGGCTGCGGACGTACTCGTTGAGGAGTCGTGGTGGATCAGCGACCGAGCTGACCACGTCCCAGCCGGAGCAGCAGCATCGCCAGCTCGTGACCTTCTTTGCCCAGTTCACGGTAGCGGTTGAGGACGGCCATCTCGCGGACGTGGATCACCCGCGGACCGCCAGCAGCTCGTCGGGCGTTGCCGATCGCCTGGGATACCGCAGTGCGTCGCTGCACCAGCCGTAGGATCTCGGTGTCGAGGTAGTCGATCTCGGCGCGCAGCGCGGCGAGGTTGCTCGCTGTGCCGTCCTGGACTCTCAGCGCCGCTTCGCTGGTCGCGTGATAGGACATCTCGGTGGTCTCCGATTTTCTGTCCCGGAGGCCGCGTTCCCCGGCAGCAACAACGCCCCAGGCCCGTGGACTCCGGTGGCGTCGTGGTGGTCGGTCTTGCGCGTCACACCATCACGGGCACCGGACCCGGCACCCGTAAAAAAAGCGGTGGCGCTTGCGCACGCCACGCAGTCTGCCACGGTGTGTCGTTGCCGTCCACCTGCCCTCCCGGGTACCCCTACTCCGATACCATGGTCGCCACGATGAGTGCTTCCGTCGCCCCGTCCCGGCTACCTGATCTGCTCGCTGAGCTCAACCCGCAGCAACGTGCGGCGGTGGAGCACGCCGGCTCTCCGCTGCTCGTCGTCGCGGGTGCGGGGTCCGGCAAGACCCGAGTGCTGACCTACCGGATCGCCTACCTGCTCGCCGAGCGCGATGTCACCCCCGAGCAGGTGCTGGCGATCACTTTCACAAACAAGGCTGCGGCCGAGATGAGGCAGCGGGTCACCGAGCTGGTCGGCCGGCGCGCCGCGGTGATGTGGGTCTGCACGTTCCACGCGATGTGCGTGCGGATCCTGCGCCGGCAGGCCGCTGCCCAGCCGGCGGCGCTGTCCGGGCTGCCCGGGTTGACGTCCAGTTTTTCCATCTACGACTCCGACGACACCCGCCGCCTGGTCGCGATGGTGGCCCGCGACCTGGATCTGGACCCGAAGCGCTACCCCGCCCGCACCCTGGCGGGCAAGATTTCCCACCTGAAAAACGAGCTGGTCGATCCCGAAGCGGCGGCCAGCGCGGCGGGAGATGACCTCCAGCGCCGGGTGGCGGAGGTCTACGCCGGTTACCAGCGGCGGCTGGCCACCTCGAACGCGCTGGACTTCGACGACCTGATCATGCGTACCGTGGAGCTGCTGCAGGCCTTCCCGGAGGTTGCCGAGCATTACCGGCGCCGGTTCCGCCACATCCTGGTCGATGAGTACCAGGACACCAACCATGCGCAGTACGTGCTGGTCCGGGAGCTCGTGGAGCCGGCCTCGGCGTCGGAGGGGGCGCCGGCGGGGGCCGATTGTCCCGCCGAGCTGTGCGTGGTGGGCGACGCTGATCAGTCCATCTACGCGTTCCGGGGGGCCACGATCCGCAACATCGAGGAGTTCGAGCGGGACTTCCCGAACACCCGGACGATCCTGTTGGAGCAGAACTACCGGTCCACCCAGACGATCCTGTCCGCGGCGAACGCAGTGATCGCGCGCAACCCGGGACGCCGGGACAAGCGGCTGTGGTCGGCCGCCGGGGACGGTGAGCCGATCGTCGGTTACGTCGCCGACAACGAGCACGACGAGGCGGTGTTCGTCGCCTCGGAAATCGACCAGCTGGTGGACCGCGGTGACGCCCGGTTTGCCGACGTGGCGGTGTTCTACCGGACCAACAACTCCTCCCGGGTCTTCGAGGAGGTGTTCATCCGGCTCGGGCTGCCCTACAAGGTGGTCGGCGGGGTGCGTTTCTACGAGCGGGCCGAGGTCCGGGACGCGCTGGCCTACCTGCGGGTCCTGGACAACCCCGAGGACACCGTCTCGTTGCGCCGGATCCTCAACACGCCACGCCGGGGGATCGGGGAACGCGCGCAGGCCGCGCTGGCCGCCTACGCCGAACGGGAGCGGATCTCCCTTGCCGCAGCACTGCGGGCCGTCGCGGCCGGGCAGGAGATCCCGCTGCTCACCCCGAGATCCCGCAGTGCGATCACGGCGTTTGGGGCGCTGCTGGATGAGCTGCGGGACACCGTGGCGGCGGGTGAGGGGGTTGCCGAGGTGCTACAGGCGGTGCTCGAGCGCACCGGCTACCGGGCTGAGCTGGAGGCCTCCGACGACCCGCAGGACGCCTCCCGGCTGGACAACCTCACCGAACTGGTGACGGTGGCGCGGGAGTTCGGCACCGAGATCGGGCTGGTGGTCCCCTCCGAGGACGGTGGTGCTGCGCCCGGGTCGCTCGCGGCGTTCTTGGAGCGAGTCGCGCTGGTCGCTGAGGCTGATCAGGTCCCGGACGACGACGGTGCAGCCTCGGGTGGTGTGGTGACCTTGATGACCCTGCACACCGCCAAGGGCCTGGAGTTTCCGGTGGTGTTCCTCACCGGCTGGGAGGACGGGGGGTTCCCGCACCAGCGCGCGCTGGGCGACCCCACCGAGCTCGCTGAGGAGCGCAGGCTGGCCTACGTCGGGCTGACCCGGGCCCGGCACCGGCTCTACCTCTCCCGGGCGATCACCCGGTCCGCGTGGGGAGCGCCTGTGACCAACCCGGCCTCGCGCTTCCTGGCTGAGGTGCCCGAGTCGCTGGTGCACTGGCGGCGCGAGGAACCTGGCCGGGCCGCCCCGGTCGGGTGCACGGTCTTTGGCGGGGGCGGGCCGTTCACCCGACCGGCGCGGAACACCCCGGCCCCGCGCACTTCGGCCCGGCAAACTTCGGCCCGGCAAACTTCGGCACTGTCGCTTCAGGTGGGGGATCGGGTCAGCCACGACAAGTACGGCCTGGGCACCGTGGTGGCCACTGACGGCAGCGGCCCGCGCGCCACCGTGACCATCGACTTCGGCTCGGCGGGGACGATCCGGCTGATGCTCATCGGCGGGGTCCCGCTGGTGAAGCTGTAGCACCCGTGATGGACCGGTAGATGGGGCGGTCATCATTCGACCCGCGACGTGCGCAGATACGGAAGCGATCTGCGCTATCTACCGGCCTATCGTGAACGGTACGGCGATCTCGTTCGAGGAGTTGGCTCCCGATGCCGCTGAGATCACTCGGCGAATGCTGGCCCGTTCCCAGTTACCCTGGCTCGTCGCCGATGACGCGGACCGGGTGGTCGGCTATGCCTATGCTCGCGGCATCGACAGCGGGCCGCTTACCGTTGGTCGGCGGACTCCTCGGTTTACCTTGACCCGGAGCACCGGTCGCGTGGCCTTGGGCGTCTGCTCTACGAGCGTTTGATCGCCCAGGTCCGCGAGCTTGGCTATGTGTCGTTGTTCGCCGGCATTGCCTTGCCCAACAAGGCCAGCGTCGCACTGCACGAGAGTGTGGGCTTTGTAGCCCTGGGCGTGTTCCGGCACGCTGGCTACAAGCACGGCTGCTGGTATGCCGTGCCGTGAGCTCGACACCACCGACGTTGGGGGGCTCTTGTCGCCGAGGTGCACTCACGATTAGGACGACGGCACACGCGGTCCACCCCGACGGACTGACGGGGGTGACCGCTTAGCGGCGTACGGTCTGGTGTGACCGGTCCGGGGCCAGCGGCCGGGATGACATGTCACTCCACACCACATTGAGGGATCATTCATGCTACGGGTCGCGGTGCCGAACAAGGGATCGTTGAACGCTCCCGCCATGCAACTGCTGAGTGCGGCGGGATACTGGATGCACCGCGAGGATAAGGCTCTGTTCGCCACCGATGTGCCAAATGACGTGCAGTTCGTGTTCCTGCGGCCGACCGATATCGCCCGCACCGTGGGGACCGGGGTGCTCGAGGTGGGCATCACCGGTCAGGATCTGCTCGCTGCCGCGGGTAACGCGGAGGCGACCATCGAGCTGTTGCGGTTGGATTTCGGAGCGTCGAAGTTCTTCTTCGCGGCTCCCCACGGGGTGGCGAGCTGCCTTGCTGATCTGGATGGCAAGCGAGTGGCCACATCGTTGCCCTCGCTGGTCAGACAGGCCGTGGCCAAGGTGGGTATCCACGTTGAGCTCGTCAAGCTCGACGGTGCGGTGGAGACTGCGGTCGAGTTGGGGTTGGCTGATGCCATCGCCGATGTGGTGGAGACCGGTGCCTCCTTGCAAGCGGCTGGCTTGCACCCCATCGGCGAGCCGGTGATGCGCTCGGAGGCGGTGTTGGTGCGCGGCGCGCAGCGCAGGCTTGCGCCAGTGAGTGAGCGTGCTCTGGAGGTCCTGATCCAGCGGCTGCGGGGAGTCTTGATCGCACGTCAGTACGTGATGATGGACTACAACTGCCCCTTGGCGGCGTTGCCGGCGGCCCGGGAGATCACGCCCGGCGTGGAGGCCCCCACGGTCTCCCCACTGCAGGCGGAAGGCTGGGTCGCGGTGCGGGCGATGGTGCTGCGCTCCCAGATCCAGGTCGTGATGGACCAGCTGTGGGCGGTGGGGGCTCGCGCGATCCTGGTGACCTCGCTGGAGGCCTGCCGGCTGTGACCGTCAGGCTGTGCCTTCAGCTGGGACTGTCAGGGTCGCCCCCTAGTATTCGAACATATGTTCGACTAAGCTCTGGGGGGTGCGGGATGGACGAGCGGTTAGGCCGGGTTCTGCGGGAACGCGTGGAGGCGTACCTGCGCGACGTCGAGCGGATGCTGCGCGCAGCGGAGCCGGGGGCGGCCTGGTCCGCGGTGCGGCTTCGGCTGCTGCCTCTGGCCACGGCCTGGCGAAGCCTTCTGGTACAGCACAGCCCTGGCCCCCGCGGACGTTGCCGGCACTGCGACCGGGCGTTGCGCTCGCGGCGCAACCGCGGCCCGCTGTGCTCGGTGTGGCGCACGGCGCACGCGTATCTGGTGGGTGGGTGGCCATCGGGTGGCGACCGGTGAGCTGGCGAGCGGTGCGGTCACAGGTCGATGCCGTGCTGGTGCAGCCAGATGATCGGGTTGATCTTCTGGCCGGCGGCGTTCCACACTTCGAAGTGCAGGTGCGGCCCGGTCGAGTTGCCCCGGTTGCCCATCTCGGCGATCTCCTGCCCCGCCCGGACTCGCTGGCCTTGCACCACGAGCGAGCGGTTGATGTGCCCGTAGACGGTGATCGTGCCGTCGGCGTGCCGGATGCGCACCCAGAGGCCGAAACCGCTGGCCGGCCCGGACTCCGCGACGACCCCATCGGCAGCGGCGACGATCGGCGTCCCGATGGCATTGGCCAGGTCGATACCCCAGTGAAACGCTCCCCACCGGGCACCGTATCCCGACGTGAAGATGCCCTTCGTGGGCAGGACGAATCGAACTCGGTTGGCCTCGGCTTCCAGGGCGACGCGCTCATCGTGCAGGCGTTGGCCCTTCGCCATCGCCAGCACGGCTTGCACCGAGGCAGGGTCGGTGGGCCCGAGGTCTGTGGGCCGAGTCACCGGGAGGTACTCCGGTGGGGAGGCGGGGCCGCCGACGCCTATCCCCGTTGGCGCATCCTGGGCGGACGCCACCAGCGTGGCATTGTCGGAGATCGTGACGGCAGTGCGGTCGATCGTCTGGCCCGCCGCCGCTACGGCGCCCGCGGCAACGGCCGCTATCACCACCCGACCGCGCGTGACGGGGGAGAGGGCCGTGATGCGGCCTGCCGCTGTGCTTCCCGAGCGCGCTGTGCTCCCCGAGCGGCCAGCCCGCAGTGCCGCCTCAACCACAGGCGATGGTTGTCGGCCGCTGGGCGAGCGGTGTCGGGCCAAGTCCTACCTTTCCGTTCACGCAGTACTCTGTTGACGCAGTACTCGTCTGTTGACGCAGTACTCGGGGCGGTGGGCCGCAGGACCGTAACGGAGGGCGGCGCGTGGGGGCAAGGCGCCGTTCCGTGGTATGTCCGGCTGTATCGGCCAGCGTCCGTTCTTCGGCGCTGGGCGGTCGGCCACCCCGGATGGGGAGGGAGCCAGTGGGCACACCAACCGTGGGCACCAGGCGCGTCGGGGGTCACCAGAGCGTGCTCGGCAGGTCACCCGACGAGCTACCCTTGGCTTGATGAGCGGACGCATCCGGGTGGTCGTCGCGAAACCGGGGCTCGACGGGCACGACCGTGGCGCCAAGATCGTCGCTCGTGCCCTGCGCGACGCCGGGATGGAGGTCGTCTATACCGGGTTGCACCAGACACCGGAGCAGATCGTGCAGACAGCGCTGCAAGAGGATGCCGACGCGGTAGGCCTGTCGGTGCTCTCCGGCGCGCACATGACCTTGTTCGCCAGGGTCATCGAGTTGCTCCGGCTCCAGGGTGCGACGGATGTGCTGGTCTTCGGGGGCGGGATCATTCCCGACGAAGACATCCCGGTACTCACCGAGCTCGGAGTGGCCAAGGTCTTCACCCCCGGTGCCGCCACCCAGGAGATCGTCGATTGGGTGCGCCAGGCCGTGACCGCCGCTGTCGTGGAGTGATCTCTTTCACTGGTGCCGGTGGGCTGCTGCCCGAGGACGGCTGGATAGGGTCAAGGCGTGGATCTGTACGAGTACCAGGCGAAGGATCTGTTTCACGCCCACGGCGTCCCGGTGCTGCCCGGGCGCGTCGTCACCACCAGCACCCAGGCGCGGGCCGCCGCCGCGGAGCTCGGTGGCACCGTCGTGGTCAAGGCTCAGGTGAAGACCGGCGGCCGCGGCAAGGCTGGTGGGGTGCAGCTGGCCGCTACGCCGGAGCGGGCACAGCGCACGGCGGCGGCGATCCTGGGCATGGACATCAGGGGCCATACCGTGCACCGCGTGCTGGTGACTCCCGCGTGCGACATCGTTGCGGAGTACTACCTCTCATTCCTCCTCGACCGCACCCACCGCCGCTTCCTCGCAATGGCCAGCGTGCAGGGCGGGATGGACATCGAGGAGGTCGCGGCGAGGACACCCGGGGCGTTGGCCAAGGTGCCGGTGGACCCGATATCCGGAGTCGATGCCGCGAAGGCCACCGAGATCGTCCAGGCCGCCGCCTTCCCGGCGGAGGTGGCGCCAGCGGTGGCCGAGGTGGTGCGCAAGCTGTGGGAGGTCTTCCGCGCCGAGGACGCGACCCTGGTGGAGGTCAACCCACTGGTTCGCGACTCGCAGGGGTCGATCATCGCGCTGGACGCGAAGGTGACCCTTGATGACAGCGCCCGGTTCCGCCACCCCGAGCGCGCCGAGCTGGCCGACTCAGCTGGGCTCAACCCGCTGGAGGCTCGGGCCAGGGCCCGCCACCTCAACTACGTCAAGCTCGACGGGCAGGTCGGCATCATCGGCAATGGTGCGGGCCTGGTCATGTCCACGCTCGATGTGGTTGCCCGTGCGGGCCGGGCGTATGGGGGAATACGGCCGGCCAACTTCCTCGATATCGGCGGTGGCGCGGACGCCCAGGTGATGGCCGACGGGCTGGACATCATCCTCGGTGACCCGGACGTGCACTCGGTATTTGTCAACGTCTTCGGCGGGATCACCGCCTGCGACCAGGTGGCCACCGGCATCGTGCAGGCGCTGGGCATCCTGGGTGATGCGGCGGCCAAGCCGCTGGTGGTCCGGTTGGATGGCAACAACGTCACCGAGGGGCGCCGGATTCTCGCGCAGGCGGCCCACCCGCTCGTCACGATGGTCGACACGATGGACGCCGCGGCGGACAAGGCCGCCGAGCTCGCCGCACTGACCTGCGCCAAGGGAGCCTGACCAGTGGCAATCTTCCTGACCAAGGACTCGAAAATCATCGTCCAGGGCATGACCGGTTCGCAGGGCCGCAAGCACACCCAGCGGATGCTAGGCGCGGGAAGTCAGATCGTCGGTGGGGTTACCCCGGGCAAGGGTGGCCAGACCCTCGACTTCGAGGGTGTCTCGGTGCCCGTGTTTGGCTCGGTGGCCGAGTCGATGGCCCTCACCGGCGCCGACGTCAGCGTGGTCTTCGTCCCGCCGCGTTTCGCCAAGGCCGCGGTGCTCGAGGCGACCGACGCCGGTATCGAGCTGATCGTGGTGATCACCGAGGGGATCCCGGTGCAGGACACCGTCGTCTTCTGCGCGCACGCCCGAACGAGTTCGGTGGGGCCCCGCATCATCGGCCCGAACTGTCCAGGGGTGATCAGCCCCGGCGCCTCGAATGCGGGGATCATCCCCGCCGATATCACCGGTCCGGGCCGGATCGGCCTGGTGTCCAAATCCGGTACCCTAACCTATCAGATGATGTTCGAGCTGCGCGATATCGGCTTTTCCACGTGCGTGGGAATCGGTGGTGACCCGGTGATCGGCACCACTCATATCGAGGCACTGCAATCCTTTGAGAACGACCCCGACACGGCGGCGGTGGTGATGATCGGTGAAATCGGCGGAGACGCCGAAGAGCGTGCTGCCGACTACATCAAAGCCAACATCACCAAACCGGTTATCGGTTATATCGCCGGCTTCACCGCCCCGGAAGGCAAGACCATGGGCCATGCTGGCGCCATTGTCTCCGGCTCGTCTGGCACCGCGGCGGCCAAGAAGGACGCCCTGGAGGCTGCCGGTGTCCAGGTCGGTACCACTCCCAGTGACACCGCGGAGCTGATGCGCGAGGTCATGAAGTCACTGTCCTGACGTACCCCGATCTGGTTACCTCGGGGCGCGTCGGCCCGGTGATCGCCGCGAGGGCACCACCAGGCTGCGAGGGTGGGGACCGTGAGCCTGCTGTCCTCGTCCCATGATTCGGCAGCCCATGAACCAGCAGCCCATGAACCAGCAGCCCATGAACCAGCAGCCCATGAACCAGCAGCCCATGAACCAGCAGCCCATGAACCAGCAGCGCAGGGCGCTCGCCCCGGCTGGGGCGCGATCGTGGGCGCCGCCTGCCTGCCTGCTGTTGGCAGCTACCTCGCCGCTGTCGTGGTGCTCGCCCTGCTCGCCGCGGCCGCTGGCGGAGCGGACAGCTCGGTGGCAGGGATGGCTCGGGTGGGAGCGGTGGCCTGGCTCGCCGCCCACCACGTTCCCCTGACCATTGACGGGGCCCTGCTCGGGGTCCTGCCGCTGCTGCCCACCCTGCTCCTCGGTGCGCTGGTCGCCCGCGGCGCAGCGGGGGTGGCGATGCGGTCCGGAATCCACCAGCCCGCCGACGCCGGGCGGGTGGCCGGGGTGATCGCGGCGACCCACGGCATCCTGGGTGCTCTCCTGGCGCTGGCGGCTACCCCAGCGACCGTCACCGCGGACCCGGCGCAGGCCGCCGTCGGCTGTGCGCTGCTCGCCGGTGCCGCCGCGGGTCTGGGTCTGGCCCGGCCTTGCGGGTTGCTGCCTGCGGTGCTGCGCCGGGCACCCGACTGGGTGCGCCCTGGCCTGGGGGCTGGACTGTGGGGCCTAGCGGTGCTGCTCACCGCTGGCTTCGCCACGGTGCTGATCGCCCTGGTGGTATCCGCGCCCCAGGTCGTCCGGATGTGGGGGCCCGACGCTGGCAGCGCCTTCGGGCTCAGCGTCCTGTCGCTGGGGTACCTGCCCAACGCGGCGATCGCCGGACTGTCTTGGCTGGCCGGACCGGGCTTGTCGATCGGGGCGCTGTCGGTCAGTCCGGTAGCGGTGCACGCGGGGCCGGTGCCGGCGGTGCCCCTGCTCGCGGCGCTACCGCAGGGCGGTGTGCAGCCCTGGTGGGGTGTCGGGCTGGCGGTGCCCCTGCTGGTCGGCGCCGCGGTGGGGCGCCGGTGCGCCGCAGTCGGGTCCGACCTGCTGCAGCGGCTGCGGGCGCTCGGGATAGCCGCCGTGGTGCTCGCGCTCGGCAGCGCAGTGCTCGGCGCACTGGCCGGCGGGCGGCTCGGCGCGGCGGCGTTCGACCCCGTCAATATCCCCTCCGGACCGCTTGCAGGGGCACTGCTGGCCGCGACGTTGCTGGCTGGCTGCGCCGTCACGCTACTGTCTTCCCCGGGGATGCCCCCCGAACCCAGTCCCTCTCCCGAATGCAGTCCCTCCCCCGAGCCCAGCACGCCAGACGGCACTGACAGTGACGATGCCGGCAGCGACGACACCGGCAGCGACGATGCCGTCCCCGCCGGCGAGGGGCGCGCCGGGTAGCCGTGGCGGCACGCACCCCGGCGCCTACCGGACGACGAAATTCACGATCTTTCCTGGTACGACTACTACCCGGACGATCTCCTTGCCCTCCACCAGCTTCGCCACCGCCTCCAGGGCCAATCCGGCGTCGGTCACCTCGGTGTGGCTGGCCCGCGGGTCGACGGTGATCTCGCCACGTGGTTTCCCGTTGACCGTGACCGGCACCACGATCTGGGTCTGCACCAGAGCGTCGGGGTCCGCCATCGGGAACGGGGTGTCATCGATCGCCTCGTGGTGTCCTAACTTCTCCCACAGCTCCGAAGCCACATGGGGGGCCAGCGGAAACACCATCAGGACCAGCGCCTCAGCCACCTGGCGTGGGCTCGCCCCGTGCTGCTGGACGTAGCGGCTCAGCGCATTGTTCAGCTCGGTGATCCGCGCTACGGCCACGTTGTACCGCAGCTCGGCGTAGAGCCGATCGACCGCATCAACGGTCCGGTGCAGGAGCGTGACCAGCGGCTCGTCGTCGGGTAGCTCGCTCGCCGGGACTCTCAGCTCGCCGGTCTGCTCATCGACGATGTTGCGCCACAGGCGCTGCAGCAGCCGGAAGACGCCCACGACGTCGTCGGGCTGCCATGGCCGGTCCACATCCAGCGGGCCCATCGCCATCTCGTACATGCGTAGGGTATCGGCACCGTAGGCGTCATAGATGTCATCCGGGGAAATCGCGTTCTTCAGGCTTTTGCCCATTTTGCCGTGCACCCGACGGACCGGCTCCCCCCGGTAGGTAAACCCGCCCTCTACCGCCGTGATCTCGGCCGCCGGGACGTAGCGTCCTCTCGTGTCGGTGAACGCGTCGGCGAGAATGTATCCCTGGTTGTACAGGCGCTGAAACGGTTCGGGGGTGGAGACGTACCCCAGGTCGAACAGGATCTTGTGCCAGAAGCGGGCGTAGAGCAGGTGCAGGACGGCATGCTCGACGCCACCCACGTACAGGTCCACCCCGCCGGCCCGCTCGATGCCCTCGGCGCTGCCCATCCAGTACCGCTCGATCTCGGGGTCCAGGAACTGCTTGTCGTTGGTCGGGTCCAGATAGCGCAGGTAATACCAACAGGAGCCGGCCCACTGCGGCATGGTGTTGGTTTCCCGCCGGTACACTCTGGTGCCCTGCCCGAGATCCAAGGCGACGTGCTCGAAACCCACCGCCCGCGACAGCGGTGGTTTCGGCTGATCACCCTCAGCTGGTTGCGGGCGGAAATCGGCCATTGGCGGCAGCTCGACGGGCAGCATCGACTCGGGCAACGCCAGGGGCAGGCCGGTCTCGTCGTAAACGATTGGGAACGGCTCGCCCCAGTAGCGCTGCCGGGAGAAAAGCCAGTCGCGCAGCCGGTAGGACGTGCGGCGTACCCCGTGCCCCGTCGACTCAAGCCAGCGCAGGATCTCGTGGGTCGCCTCAGCGGTGGGCAATTTGTTGAGCGAGACGTCGGCGCCCGCCGAGTTGATCGCCCTACCGGCACCCTCGAACGCCTCCCCCCAGCTCACCGGATCATCGGCGCTCGCGCTGGCGCGCTCGGCCAGCCAGGCATCGTCCGGACGCACCACGGCGCGCAGCGGCAGATCCAGCGCGCGGGCCACCTCGTAGTCCCGCTGGTCGTGGGCGGGCACCCCCATCACTGCGCCGCTACCGTAGCCGGCCAGCACGTAGTCGCCGATGAAGATCGGCACCTCTTCGCCGGAGGCCGGGTTGATCGCGTAGCTGCCGGTGAACACCGCGGTCTTGGTGGTCTGCGCCTGGCGCTGCCGGTCGCTGCGCGCGGAGGCCCGCTGCACGTAGGCGTCGACAGCCTCTCGCGGTGAGCCCGCCCGGCCGCCGGACGACGGGCCGCGCCAGGCGGCGGGGGTAGCGGGTGGCCACTGTTCTGCGCTCAGCTCGTCCACCAGCGGGTGCTCGGGTGCCAGCACGATGAAGGTCACCCCGAACAGCGTGTCCGGCCGAGTCGTGTACACCTCACAGCGGCGCTGCGCACCGTGTGGGGTGAGCGCGGTGAAGGACACCTCGGCGCCCGTACTGCGGCCGATCCAGTTGCGCTGCATCAGCTTCAGGGAATCCGGCCAGTCCAGCGTATCCAGGTCCGTCAGCAGCCGGTCGGCGAACGCCGTGATCCGTAGCATCCATTGCCGCATCCGGCGCCGGTACACCGGGTAGTTCCCGACCTCGGAGCGCCCCTCCAGGGTGACTTCTTCGTTCGCCAGCACGGTCCCCAGATCCGGGCACCAGTTGACCGGTGCCTCTTCAAGGTAGGCCAACCGGGAGGAGTCCACGACCCGGCGCCGGGTCGTGGCGTCCAGCTCACCCCAGGGTCGTTGATCCGGGTTCGCGGGCGAGACAGGTTCCTGCAGACCGGCCTCGAACTGCTCGACCAGCTCCGTGATCGGGCGGGCCCGGCCGCTCGCGGGGTCGCACCAGGAGTTGAAGATCTGAAGGAAGATCCA
This sequence comes from Pseudonocardiales bacterium, assembly GCA_019244165.1. Taxonomy (GTDB): domain Bacteria; phylum Actinomycetota; class Actinomycetes; order Mycobacteriales; family Pseudonocardiaceae. The sequence goes on from JAFATA010000066.1 coordinate 25,022, forward strand.
CTGAGTCCAGCGGTAGTATCCGGGGTCCGCCGTCGAGATCTCCCGGCGTGGATCATGTCCGAGGCCCAGCCGCGTTAGCTGGCGGCGCATATTGTTGATGTTCTGGGTGGTCGTGGTGGCCGGGTGCTGGCCGGTCTCGATGGCGTACTGCTCGGCGGGCAGGCCAAACGCGTCGAACCCGAAGGGATGCAGGACGGTGTGCCCCTTCATCCGCAGGAAGCGGGCGTACACGTCGGAACCGATGTAACCGAGCGGGTGCCCGACGTGTAGGCCGGCCCCGGAGGGGTAGGGGAACATGTCGAGGACGTAGAACTTGCTCTCGCGCGGCTTCAGCGTCTCACCGGAGAGGGGGCCGACCGGATTGGCCACCTCGAAGGTGCCACGCTCGGCCCAGGCACGTTGCCATTTCGACTCGATGTCGCGCGCCAGGGCCGCCGAGTAGCGGTACTGATAGGGGTCGACGACGTCATGACTGTCCGGCACACCGCGACTCTATCCCGCGTGCTGATGCGCCAGTCTTCGCCGGTCAGCGCTCACCCAGGCCCATTGTCGTCCGTCGGGTTCGGCGGTCAGACTCAGCTGCTCCCAGGAGGGTCGCGCCAGCTCCTCCCACAGCGCGGTGGCGGCCTCCACTGCCGACCACAGCGGCGCTCCGGCCGCGGCAACCTGGTGCTCGCCGGTGGCCACCGGGCTCGTGTGCCACCTGGCACCAGGAGCCGTCGGGGGCGACGAGCACGGTGGACAGCGAGCCGTTGTCCTCACCCCGCACGCGCAGTGACGTCCCGGCCGGGGGGTGAAGTTGCGCGAGGAACGCGAACACCGGCTCGTCCAGCAGAAAGGGTGGGACCGTGGTGGCGCGGCGGGTGCTTGCCTCGCCGTGGGGCACGGGTACGAGGGCGATGTGCTGCTCGTGGCGCATCGGCATGAACCCGGCCCACCAGGGCAGGAACCGCCCGGACAGCGCCCCGCCGCCATTGCGGCTGAGCTTGACCAGGTTCCCGGCGGCCAGGCCGCCTTTGAGATCGGTGAGGAGCACCCCGCCAGGAGCGAGCTGGCTGATCCACGCGGCGGGGATCGCGGGGACGGCGCAGGTCGCGATGATGCGGTCGTAGGGGGCGTGCTCGGCCAGGCCGTCCCGGCCGTCGGCGGCGCGCAGCACCGGGTGGTAGCCGAGCTCCGCCAGCCGCTTCCCGGCGGCCGAGACGAGTTCGGGGCGCAGCTCGACGCTGACCACGTTGTCCTGGCCCAGGGCGGCGCACAACACGGCGGCGTGGTAGCCGGTGCCGGTGCCGATCTCCAGCACCCGCATGCCCGGTGTGATCTCCAACTCCTCCAGCATGTGCGCCATGAGCGCCGGGGCGGTAGAGGAGGACACCGGGATCTGCTGCACCCCGCACGGGCCGTCCTCGTCGACTAAGGCGGTGATCAGGGTGCGGTCGTCGTAGACCGCCTCCAGCCATCCGGGTTCGCCGCTGGGGTGCTCCCGCCAGCCCCCTCCGTCGTCGGGCGTGTAGTACACGGGGACGAAATGATGGCGGGGTACGGCGCGGAATACCTGCTGCCACAACGGCGTGCGCAGCTCGCCGGAAGCGGTGATCACCTCGACCATCCTCGTAGCTTTGGCTTGCCAGTTCGTCATACGCAGTCTCCTCTGATGAGCAGTTCGGCGATGGCGGCGGAGAGGGGCAAACTGGTCTGCCGCTCCAGCCTGGCACCCGTTGGGGTACTTCGAGCACGATGTTGCCGCCACTCAGGGCGTACGCAGAGTGTTCCGCGGAACCGCGCCCACGGGGAGCAGCTGGTCAGCTCAACCCGGCCGCCGTCAGCACTCGCAGCATCGCCGCGTTGTCGCGTTCGGCTGCGGTGAGGACAGCCCCCATCAACGACAGCAGCGTCTTGGCCTGCAGCAGAGTGTCCGGAAACATCATCAAGGCATCAAGCTCTTCCCCGCTGTACCAGCCGAAGGGATGGGCCGGATCGCGGACCCGCACCGGCGAGTCCGCGATCGCCACGTACTGGTGGTCGACGTGGACATGCGGTTCGTCCAAGTGGTTATCGGCGGGGACCGCCATCTGAGTGATCCACCACGGCTGGGGAACCGGGGCGTGCGTTGTCCCCGCCGGCTGCGCCGGGGAGGGCCACGCCAGTAACCGGACCCGCAGCCCGGACTCCTCCGTCGCCTCGCGGGGGGCGGCCTCGGCCTGCGTCTCGTCCGGTTCGACATGCCCACCCACGACCATGTGCCGGCGCAACCGCGGATGCTCGATCATTGGGCTCCGGGGTCGCTGTGGTGCTGTGCCTCAGGGAGGCTGCCAGATGGCTGAATACCGTCGCAGATCAGGTGGGGCGGGGTGGTCGGACGGTTCCGCGGAACCGTGCCGTGAACCCGAGGGCAACATTACGGGCACGGCGGGGTTTGGCGAATCGCTCCAACCCGCTCTGCAGCGCTGGCGCGAGGACACCGTCCAGGGCATGGCTGTAGGAGAGGAACGCGTCATATCCCGATGTCGCAGGGAGCTGCTCGCCGGAGGACCTCACCGGTCACTCCTTGGTACTGACCCGCAGGCCACGACCGGCCTGACCCACCCGGCCGTTTCCCAATGCCGAGGACGTCAACGCCGTTAGTTCCGGATCCACGTCCCCAATCCTGCAACCCGCGTACAGGTGCTCTTACTCCGCGTACCCGGAAGGCGTCGGACGATGCGGCTAGAGTATGCACATGGCTTCTCCCGCCGCGCTCCCGAGCCCCGCACCGGTGCCCCCACCGCCGGAACCGCAGGCCATCCGCGCGTGCCTGACGCCTGACGTCGCCACCGAGTTCGACCGCGAGTGGGAGATCGTGCTGGAGCGCGCGAAGCAGACCAAAGACCTCGCCCCGGTCCATGACCTGCTGCACAAGTGGAGGCACTTCGCGTACTCCGAGCTGAAGGAACCCGGCACCTACTTCCGCATGCTGGCTACCGCTGCGCACACGCTGGCGACCGGCAAGGCCCCGGCTGGCAGCGTCTCGGCTCCAGAGATCAAGGCGCTGATTGACCGGCGGCTGGGCCGGTAGGTGTTCCGCGGAACCGTGCCTGCCTGCTTCACCGCTGTCGTAGCCAGCGCTGTCCGAGCAGCCGGATTTCGGCGAGGTCGGTCCACCCGTCGGTGCTACCGGGATGGTGTCCAGGACCCCTGCCGTTGTGGTGTCGTCGCCGATCCGGTGGCCGTGCAGGACGTAGGCCACCAGCTCTCCACGCCGCCACCGGATGGTGTATCCCTCGTGCTGAGGGCGATCCAGAAAAACCCACCCCACCAGCGCTGTCTTCGGCATGGCTCCACCTTTCGTGGTGCGGGGATGGCACCCAGGGCCGGGGCGGGTCCGTCCTGGAGCAGCGCGCGGTTCGGGGGGCAGTGCCTGCCAGTGGGTGGCCTGCGCTGGGGGAGGAGCACGCAAGGCCAACTGGCAAGGGCACCAACCGTGCGCTGGGGTAGCCCGTACATCCCGGCCCTGGGGTCAGCAGCGACGCTAAAGACTGGCTGGTCAGAAAGCGCCGTACAAAGTGTCTAATGCCCCGATTCGGGACAGTGACGACGCGTTAGTAGGGTCTCCAACTGCGCGAACCTGCTGATAGCCTGTGCTATGCGGGAGCAGATACGAAAGGTTTCAACTAGCTCAGGGCGGCTTGGAGTACGACACGGTGTCCAGTGACGACGCGAGCGAACGGCGGCGGGAGATCGGCCGGCGGGTTGCCCAGTGGCGGGTCCGCCGTGGCCTGACCCGCAGGCGGTTTGCTGAGCTGTGCGAGCGGTCGCTGAGCTGGGTGGACAAGGTGGAGAGCGGTGAACGTGGCTTGCTCCGGCTGCCGATGCTCGAACGGGTAGCCGAAGTTCTTCATGTCTCGGTCGAGACCCTGACCGACACCACTGAGACCCGCCAAGCCGGACACTGTTTGGATGTCTTTGAGATTTCCGCTATCCGATCTGCCCTACAGTCCTATCAGGCCATTAGCCGGGTGTTCGTGCCTTCGACCGCTGAGATGGCCGAACCACCGGATCTTGACCGGCTCGCCCAACAGGTCACCTACTCCTATACCGTTTTCGATAAAACCCGTTGGTCCCTGCTCGGCCAGACGTTGCCGCGTCTGCTCACTACTGCCCAGACGGCCGTTGCCGCCTATCCGGGTGCGGGCGATCAGGCGCGACGTGCCCGCTCGCTCTTGTCGCAGGCGTACCAGGTGACTGCTTCTACGCTCTATAAGCTCGAGGAATTTGATCTTGGTTGGTTGGCCGCTGAGCGGGGTTTCGTGCTTGCTGAGGAGACCGGTGATAGTTTGCTGATCGGTGCTGCGGCACGCCAGGTTGCCCTGGGTCTCATGTTCCTGAAACATTACGATCAGTCGCTCGAACTCACGCGGGTCAGTATTGACCATTTGGAGCCAGAACGTGGCAACGGCTCACCGGCGGGCCTGTCGCTCTACGGGACGCTTTTTCTCGCGGGAGCGGTGTGCGCCGCTCGTGCTCGCAAGCCTGCGGTAGCTCGCGACTTGCTGGGTGAAGGCCACAGCGTTGCGCGTCAGCTTGGGTACGATGGCAACGAGTACTTTACCGCTTTCGGTCCGACCAATGTCCACTTGCATCGTGTCGCGGTTCGGCTCCACCTCGGTGACGGTGCTGGTGCCGTCAGTGCCGCCTGTCAGGTCACACCCGATGATCTCAGCCGGCTACCCAAGGAGCGGCGCGCTAGCTATTATCTCGACCTGGCGAGGGGGCACAGTCTCGCTGGCCACCGCGATGACGCCATAGACGCGCTGCTCACGACCGAAAACCTGTTTCCGGACGCGGTACGTTGCCGCCCCATCGCCATTGGCCTTGTTGATAGCCTCCGCCGCGAATCGCGTGGTGCGCGCACCGGAGAGCTGCAACAGCTCGCGGCGCGAATCGGATTGGCGGACGGCTGAACCGGACCAGCCGTGTGCTGTACCTCATTGTCTGCGCTTCCCCGCGGGCGGCGCGCATCGGCGAGCTTGTCGGCCGGGCCCAAACGCGGGGGTGGGCGGTGTGCGTGATCCCCACGCCGCAGGCTCTCAAATTTATCGACCGGACCGCATTGAAAGAGGTCTCGGTCTGCCGCTGGTATTGCGTGAAATGGGCGTCACGGTACTTTACGGTCCTGGTGTCTACGAACCTGGCAAGATCCCAACGGCGGTGATGAGGAGCACCTGTCGTTGCCCAAGGGGACCGGGTGAACGCGGTCAAGGTCCGATGCGACCGGCGTCCGCTCGGCGGTGCTGCCCACCGTGTGATCTGATCTTCCTCAGTGGCGGCTCAATTTCCCTCTTCTGTGGGGTCGTGGTGGCGTGGGTTACGCTCCCCGGGCGGCATGCGGGGGGCACTGGAGGCTGCGAGGGTCAATGTAAGGGGTCTTCCGGGGACGACCTGGGTGAGCGTCGGACGTCCCGGTAGCCCTTGCGGCGGTTCCAGACATTCTTCATGTCTCGTCGAGCTCTGCGGTTCTCAGCGCGCCATCGCCCGAAGTACATGCCGGCGAAGCCGGCCATCACGAGGAGCACGAGAGCCACTTGGTTGTTCACGACCCATGCCATGTTCATCTCAGGGTCTCCGTGAGAAGTGAGTTTCGTCACACGGACAGTGTGTTCCGTAAGAGTAAGGCATGAACACCCGTTCGGGCTACAGATTTAACAGGTGGTGTGTGTAGCGGGGCGGAAGGGTTACTCAACGACGGTAATTTCGCTCGTCCGTGGACTTTTTGTACTCGACGCAACACGTAGCGTCACTTTCGCCTGCTGGCCACCGGTGGCTGGGCCGGTAGGTGTGGCTGGGCCGGTAGGTGAGGAGCAACGCGGGGCTGACCGGGCGCAGGCGGATGATCAAGATCATGGGGAGCAGGCTGCCGATGGTCAGCCCCGTTGGGTCAGCAGGCGATCGCGGATGAATGTCGCCGATTTCTCTGGTGACCGCTGGTTGCAGTCCACGCGCAGCACATCGAAGCCGGCTTGGACCAAGCGGTCGGTCGCTTGGCGGTAGAAATTAACTTCGGCGTGGCTGCTGCCGGGCATGAGCTGGAAGCGGTTATGTGGTCCGCGTTCCTTTAGTCGTTCCAAGATGATTTCGGGATCGGCTTCGAGGATGACCGTGAGGTATGGTCGATCGGTTTCGGTGTTGAGCTGCCACAGGAAAGCCGGATCAACGCCGTCAAGGCGTTGCATCACCAGACCCGAGGGAATGTAGCGGTCGCTAATGACTGTTTTGTCGGCTTCTACCTGCGGCCGGATTTCATGCTCGACGTGATGATACCGGTCTGCCGCGTACAAGCATGCGAGTGCGTGCCCGGTCACCGATTCGGTCAGATCCCGGCACAGCTTGCCGATTGGCTAAAAAAGGGACGGGCCTTCATCGCTGTCGCCTCCCGGCTTTTGGTCACGGAGTTCTTGCAGCGACCGCGGGGTTCCATCGTCGCGGGTGGCGAGCCGCACGAACAGCCGTGCCGCAACCAGCACGTCATAGGTCGCCCGATGGGGCGAGAGACCGTCGGGCAAGCCGTCGGCGAGTGCGAAAGAAGTGACCAACGCGCCGAGCCGGTAGCTCATCTGGCCCGGCAGAAGGCGCTTGGCGAGCCTGAGCGTGTCGAAGACCTCGGGGCACTCCCACGCGCCCAGGTGGCGCTGCAACACGCCGACATCGACGTGTGCATTATGGGCGACAAGCACCGAGTCATCAAGACAGCGACGTACCTCATCCTCGATATCAGCGAGCGCGGGCGCGTCGGCAACGTCGTCGTTCGTCAGGCCGTGGATACGCGTCGCGAAGTACTTGATGGGACGCTCAGGTTTCACGAGCCAGCTCTTCGGCTCACCGATCGCGCCACCGACGATCGGCACGACGGCCACCTCTACCAGGTCGGGCGGTTGTTGGCCATTGCCCTCGACATCGACTACGGCGTAGCGCAGGCTCGTCCAGTCACTCATCTGTTCGGGTGCCATTCCATCCAATGTTGGCACGACCATGCCGCCGCGCATGGTGCGGGTGGCGTTCGTCGTGCATCTGGAAGCCAAGCGCGTGCTGCAGGTAGTAGCGCGGTTGTTCTGTATTCAGCCCGGACACGGCGGCTGCCCGTTCGGTAATTTCTAGAACCTTCAGCTCAGCAGCTTCAGGCAATACGCGGGCGACCTCATGTATCTGTTCGGCAGTCGGTACGCGGTGCGCGCGCTGGCATAAGTCGAGCTGAATCAGGGGGCAGATGTCGCAGAGTTCGCGGATGCCGTAGTGCCCATTGTAGTCAGGCAGCCCATGTGCGTACGACACGGCGCACGAGGTCTTGCGGAACAACGAGGTCGAATCCGAAAACGCGCTGAGCACCCGACGCTCAAGCGCCTCGGGCACGATCTTCCGGCGTGCCGTCTCGCCGTAGGGCTCAGGCAGCCCATTCGTCTGATAGTACGCGGCTATCTGGTCGCGGTAGAACAGGCCGGTGAACACCGTGGCGTCGGCGTGCTGGCTCAGCGCGTACGCGCGGGTAAGGTGCTTGTCGGTGTCGTTTAAACCCAATGCCCGGTAGTTAAGAGATTGGGCGGGCAGTCAAGGATGCCACGCGGGGGACTGGGAGGACTCGGCGCGTCGTGCTGTGAAAGTGAGTGCGGCTCCTGGTAGAAGAACGATCGACCAAGATCCAGTCTCTACCGGGGAGCC
>JAFATA010000074.1 GCA_019244165.1 Pseudonocardiales bacterium
TCACCGGACTCGCCGACTTCGCCATCGTCCAGTCCTACCTCAGCACAGCCACCAAATGGGGACTCGACACCCTCGACGTCCTCACCCAACTCTTCACCGGCCAACCCTGGCTACCACCAGCCCCCGAACCCTGCTGAATAGCTACGGGCAGCCGACCAGGCAAAATACCATCGATTGCTCCTGGCGGCTTCCTTACCAGCACCCCGAATCTGCTCATCGATCCTCATTGTTTCAAATCATTAATTAACTCTTGAAGCTGCAAAGCGCTATAGTCCGCATTTGACTCTGACTTCCTGAATTCCTTAGCGCACTCTCCAAGGATCGCAGCCGCCTTCGGAACGTTGGCCGGATACATCATTCCTGGAGGACCAAGCTCGTCCTCGACGGCCGCGAGTGCCTTTTCCGGGGCAATCTTGATTTCGTAAACGTTGTGATGGAATAATATCTCGCTGTGATAGATACGCTGGAGGGCTGTAGTAAGTTGTTGCTTCCGCTCCTGCGAACTCAGTCCAAGGAGTTCGGTCAGAGATGAAAAGCCGCGCCGCTGTGCTGTCTTTTCCAGTGAACGTACATGATTATCGATGATACTGCATCTGCCGCGTAGTGCGTTGAGCTGGTCCTCGACATGGCGCGCGTGATCCTTATGTTCTATGAGGTCTTCATTGAACCGAGCGGGCTCCAAATCGACTCCCCATCCAGACACGGTGAATTCAAAATGTGTGATGATCGACGAGCTGAGAGCGATTGAATTGAGCGTGCCGCGCATCTCTTGACACATTGCAATAAGATCGGTGTCCATATTGTGGTCTCTCGGACTGATGCGGTTTTTGTATTCCTTAAATGCTCGACGGATTTGGATGATGGACATCGCGCCTCCTTGTGGTGTGACTCACCATTCTCTCGTGGACAACGCTCAGCGTCGTGGCCAGCAGACCAGCCGGGTTTTCGGCTCATGACACCGTTTTTCCTCACCCCGACGCGGGTCCCAGCTCGCCTCGGCTTGTTCACAACGGACAGCCCTGAAAGGGCCAGGAGGCCCCACCGTCGGGGGAAACGGATCGGGCCTCCTGGTTTTTCCTCCGAACCGAACCCCGGTGGGTGGTGGATTGGAAGGCACCGTGGTCGGTCCGGCGGGGGGCATGAAGGTGGGGCCGGTAGCTCACTGAACGAGGGGGTAGCCCCGATCTTGAGTGCCCTCCGTGCGCCGAGTTCGACAGGGGAGCTGCTCAGGACGACCCCGCTAGCTCCCCTGTCGAACTCGGCAGCAGTACAGTCGATCACGGTGCCGAGGAGCTGTGCCGGCGGCGCTCCTGCTGGTCAAGGCTCGCCGCTCCTCAGGCGCTGCCCAGTCACGTCCCGAGAACGTCGAACAACGTCGCCGTGGCACCCTCATCAAAGATGATCACGCATTGGCCGGTGACGTGCGGGTCGAAGATGATGTCCCCATTCTCTTTGTGCTCCACCACAACGTTGGTGAAACCCCGCGGACCCCCGTGTACCCCGCACTGAGCGGGGATCGCCCTGCGGTTCTTGCGACCCGCCTTCGCCGTCGCACCTTCCACTACGGCCATGGGTGCGAGACCCGACGCCGTATTCCTGCCAGGATTCATCATGGGTCCTCGACCTCCTCGTCAGGTTTGGGATCAAGGCCCCGCCGTGGTGTCGCTAGCACCCGGCGGGGCCGCCATAGGGACCAATCGTTGCAGACGTTCTCATTCGTTGTAAACGTTGCAGCTCAGTAGTATACGTGGCATTCGTATGTGATCGTTTTAAACGTGGCCGCACTCGTCGCTACCGGTGTCGCTGCGCGCGAGCTTGGAATCGACCGGGGGACCCTCGTGCGCTGGTGGCAGCAGGGGCTCGTCACCCCCGCCGTGGTCACCGCCGGAGGACACGGCCGGTGGGACATCGATGAGCTACGCCAGCAGCTCAGAGATCGCCGCCAGCGCGGCGAGTAGGACTGCCGGTCACTCCCGGACGGTGCGGTGGTCTCGCCCATGATCGGTAATCCTCGCCGACCAGCACCCGCCGAGGTCCACATCGTTGGACCTCACCCGCGTGGGCTACATCGGCAAACCAGCCCGATAGGCCATCCCCCGCAACTCCACGCCTAGGGCATCACGCCGTGAGCGCACCAGCAACTCACCGAGTACCTCGCGGACGAAGGGGTGGCGCTGCACCTCGTTTGGTGAGATCAGCTCTGCCTTCCGTAGTGCCATCACCGCCTGCTTCTGGCGTCCTCGCAGTCGGGCCAGCGCCCGCCCGTAGCTCATCCAGTAGCCCGCTCGCCGCGCCGATGCCTGAATCCGCTCCGGGGCTACAGTCTCGGCGAGCGCGACGGTCCGCTCATAGTCCTTTGCTTCGAGGACCGCTGCCATACGCCAGAGCGTGACGTTGGTGGGACCAAACGACAGGAAGAACCTGTTGCCTTCCCCAGTGCGCACTGCCAGGTCAGCGGCATAGTCCAAGGCTGCCTCTGCGTCGGCGGGACGCTTGCCGGCGGCTGCGGTCAGCGACGTTGCCAAGGCCAGCATCCCGGCCAGTTCCACGTCAACGCCAGGGGTAACCCCGGCTCGGCGCACGATGCCATCAGCCAGGGTGAATGATCCGGACGCGAGCAGCACATTGTGGAAACCGAACGCGGCCACACCCAGACTCACCGGATCGTCCAGGCGTTCCGCGGCGTCGTTGGCCAACGACGCCGCGACCAGCCGTAAATCATCCGATGCGCGCATGACGTACAGGTAGGTCTGAGTGCCATTGGTGTGCAGTTCCACGGCCAGCCTCAGAAGTTGCGCGTCGTTGCGGCCCGCCGCGATGCTGGCGTACAAGTCCCCGATCAGCTCCGGAAGCATCGCGCCGAGTTCCCCGTTCGCGCAGCGCTGTTTGAGACGTCCCACCGCGTCTACCCGCACCGACAACTGCTCGATGGGGCACACTCGCCCGTCCGGCGCGCCCACGAGCGCGCCCTGCATGGCACAGCGAATCTTTGCTGTGACCGCGTCGCTTTCCCCGTTACCCGGCGCGGGTACGTCAACTTTGGTCAGCTCAGAGGGGGCTACTTGCAGAGCGTTGGCCAGGGCGACGATGTCCGAGCGGCTGTCGAGCGCGAGTTCTCCCCGCTCGATCAGCGACAGCTTCGACTTGCTCATCCCCGCAAGACCGGCGACTACCCGCAGCGACTTGCTCCGGGCGTACCGGATCTGGCGCACCCGCCGGCCGATCGTGTGCGCGTCACCGTCAACATCCACGAAGATCCCCCTTTCACTGAGCCAGCGCAAAGAAAGTATGTCGAGCAGTTGGTCTGCCCACATCTTGCCTCCGGGGACGGCCGTCTGCGGGATGATGCTGGGGGATGATGCGGGGGAGGAGGATGCGATGAGCCAGAGCGCCTTGGCCGGCATCAACCGGGCGATCGCCGAGGTGGCGGCGGGGCGCCCGGTGATCGTGGTGGATGACGAGGACCGGGAGAACGAAGGCGATCTGATCTTCGCTGCGGCGCGGGCCACTCCCGAGCTGCTGGCGTTCACGGTGCGGTACACCTCGGGATACATCTGTGTGGCGCTGACCGGAGCGGACTGCGACCGGTTGGACCTGCCCCCGATGTTCCACACCAACCAGGACAAACGAGGCACCGCGTACACTGTGACGGTGGACGCCCGCGAGGGCATCACGACCGGGATCTCGGCGGCCGATCGGGCGCACACCATCCGGCTGCTGGCCGACCCGGACGCCAAGTCGGTCGACCTCACCCGCCCGGGCCATGTCCTGCCGCTGCGGGCTAAGGAGGGTGGGGTGCTGCGCCGTCCCGGGCACACCGAGGCCGGGGTGGACCTCGCCCGGCTGGCCGGACTGCCACCGGCCGGGGTGCTGTGCGAGATCGTCTCGGCGAAGGATCCCGGCGAGATGGCCCGTCGCGACGAGTTGGAGGTCTTCGCCGCCGAGCACGGCCTGACACTGATCACCATCGCTGATCTCATCACCTACCGGCGGCGGTTCGAAAAGCAGGTGGTGCGAGTCGCGGAAGCCCGGATTCCGACCGTGCACGGGGAGTTCACCGCAATCGGGTTCGACTCGCTGCTCGATGGGGTCGAGCACATTGCCCTGATCACCGGTGACTTGGGCGATGGGACCGACGTGCTGGTCCGGGTGCATTCGGAATGTCTCACCGGGGACGTGTTCGGGTCGCTGCGCTGCGACTGCGGCCCGCAGCTAGACGCGGCACTGGCCGCCGTCGCCGCCGAGGGCCGCGGGGTGGTGCTCTACGTGCGGGGCCACGAGGGCCGCGGCATCGGGCTGATGCACAAGCTGCAGGCCTACCAGCTCCAGGACGCCGGTGCCGACACCGTGGACGCCAATCTCGCCCTGGGCATGCCCGCCGATGCCCGGGACTACGGCACCGGCGCGCAAATCCTGGTGGATCTGGGAGTGCGCTCGATGCGGTTGCTCACCAACAACCCGGCCAAGCGGGCCGGCCTGGAGGGTTACGGCCTGACGATCACCGGGAGGGTTCCGATGCCGGTCCGGCCGAACCCGGAGAACCTGCGCTACCTGCGCACCAAGCGCGACCGGATGGGCCACGACCTCGACGGTCTGGATCCCTCGGGCCCGATTTCCCCCGGCCCGATTCCCTCTGGCCCGATTCCCTCTGGCCCGATTCCCTCTGGCGTGGTGCCCCTCGAGCGAGGGTGGCCATGAGCGGCACCGGCCAGCCCGCGCTGGAGGTACCGCACTGCGCGCAGCTGCGGCTGGGTATCGCCGCGACGTGCTGGCACCCCCGCGTCACCACGGCACTGTTGGAGCGGGCAAGTGCCGCCGCCGCCAAAGCGGGGATCATCGAGCCGACGGTGGTGCGGGTGCCCGGTGCCCTCGAGCTCCCCGTGGTGTGTCAGGAACTGGCCCGGGCGCATGACGCCGTGCTCGCGCTCGGGGCGGTAATCCGGGGGGGCACCCCGCATTTCGACTACGTCTGTGACTCGGTCACCGCCGGGCTGACCAGGGTCGCGCTGGACGAGGGGGTCCCGATCGGCAACGGTGTGCTCACCTGCGAGACCGAGGCGCAGGCCTTGGACCGCTGCGGGCTACCCTCCTCCGCGGAGGACAAGGGTTTTCACGCCTGCGTCGCCGCGTTGCAGACGGCTCTGGTGCTGCGCGGGCTGCGCCAGGCCCGGCGAACCGCGACATGACTACCACCGTGAGATGACCACCACAGTGTTCGAGGCCCGGCCGCGCAAGGCCCGTTGGGTCGCGATCACCGCCGCGGTGGTGGTGGTCGTGGTTTTCTCGGTGGTCGCGGTGTTGCTGCGGCGCACCCCGACCGGTGTCTACTTCCGGCTCTCTGACCAGGTAGCCATGATGTTGCTGGGGCTGTTGCTGGCTGGTGCGGCTCTGCTGTTCGCCCGGCCCCGGGTACGTGCCAGTGCCCAGGGCGTGGAGGTGCGCAACTTGCTGGAAACCCGCACGATCCCCTGGGAGCTGGTGCTCCGGGTGTCCTTCCCTGAGGGCGCCCCCTGGGCACGCCTTGAGCTGCCCGACGATGAGTACATCGCGGTGATGGCAATCCAGTCCGCCGATGGCCGGCATGCGGTGCGGGACATCCGTGCTCTGCGTGCCGTCCACGCCGAACACACAGCACCCCGCCAAACCCCCGACCAGGATCGGTAACCCGGGCCTACGAAGTTTCCCCGGCCTTCGTGAGGAGCGCGGTGATCTGTGCCATGCCGGTGGCCAGCGTGGCGAAGCCTTCGCGCATCTCTCGGCCCAGCTCGACGATTTTGTGGCTTTGTTCGAGCTGGGTTTCGCGCAGGGCGTTGAGGGCTTGGGTGTGGGCGCGCAGTTCAGCTCTGACTTCGGAGACGTCGTGGTCGGCGCCAGCGGCGAGGGTGCGGGCAGCGGTGGCGTCGGAGGTGGTGAGGGCGAGTTGTTGGCGGAGTTGGGCGACGGTGCGCTCGACGGTGGTCAGCCGGGTTTCGATGTCGTCGGCGGGCGGCATGGGGGGATCGTACGCGGCGCACGCCGGCCGATCGCATCGGTCACGAGGACCCCGACCCGGGTGATGAGGATACCGATCAGTTGGCACCCGCCGGGGAAATACGTAACATAGACGTTGTGAAAAACGTCGGGACTGATCGCCGTACCCGCGAGGCGGTGGCACGGATGCTGCTGGAGCACGGCCCAGTGACAGTCGCACAGGTCGCCGATGCGCTGGGGCTGAGCCCGGCCGCGGTGCGCCGCCACCTGGATGCCCTGCTGGCGCTCGGGCAGGCTAGCTACCGCTCAGCACCACGCCGAGGTCCCCGGGGCCGTGGCCGTCCGGCCAAGGTGTTCCTGCTCACCGCCGCTGGGCGGGCGCAGTTTGAGCACACCTACGACGATCTGGCGGTGGCCGCGCTGCGCTTTCTCTTCGAGCGCGAGGGTGAACAGGCGGTGCGCTCGTTCGCCGAACGCCGGGTGACAGACCTGGTCGAGCGGCACCGGGCCACGGTGGCCGCGGCGCCTAACCCGGTGGCGCGGGCACAGCTCCTGGCGGCCGCTCTGAGCACGGAGGGTTATGCCGCCTCAGCTGAACACCTCGGCGCTGGTGCCCAGTTATGCCAGCACCACTGCCCGGTCTCGCACGTCGCCGCGGAGTTTCCGCAACTGTGCGAGGCCGAGACGGCGGCCTTCGCCGAGCTGCTCGGCGTCCATGTCCAGCGGCTGGCGACCATCGCCCGCGGGGACGCGGTATGTACGACGCATGTTCCCGAGGCCCGGCTACCCCGGCGTGCCCGGATGGCTGTTCCCACCCTTAACCCAGCATCCCACCCTAACCAAGCATCCCACCCTAACCAAGCACCCCAGAACCGGATGGAGGCGTCTGAAGCATGACGACTGCCCCTGAGCAGGATGTGCGAGCCCCGACCGCCCTGAGGACCCCGCTCACCCAGGAAGAGACGCTCTCTCGTCTGGGTCGCTACAAGTACGGATGGGCCGACTCTGACGTCGCTGGCGCCAGTGCGCGGCGCGGGCTGTCCGAAGCGGTGGTTCGTGACATCTCGACCAGGAAGAACGAGCCGGAGTGGATGCTGGAAAACCGGCTCAAGGCGTTGCGACTGTTCCAGCGCAAGCCGATGCCCCATTGGGGTGCTGATCTGTCCGGCATAGACTTCGACAACATCAAGTACTTCGTCCGCTCGACCGAGAAGCAGGCCACGTCCTGGGACGAGCTGCCCGATGACATCAAGGCCACTTACGACCGGCTCGGCATTCCCGAGGCGGAGAAGGCCCGGCTGGTGGCCGGCGTGGCCGCGCAGTACGAGTCCGAGGTTGTCTACCACAAGATCCGCGAAGATCTGGACAAGCTGGGTGTCCAGTTTCTAGACACCGACACCGCGCTGCGCGAGCAACCGGAGATCTTTCAGCAGTACTTCGGCAGGGTGATCCCCGCTGGGGACAACAAGTTCGCCGCGTTGAATACCGCGGTGTGGTCGGGCGGGTCGTTCATCTACGTGCCGCCCGGCGTGCACGTGGACATCCCGCTGCAGGCCTACTTCCGGATTAACACCGAGAACATGGGCCAGTTCGAGCGGACACTGATCATCGTCGATGAGGGCGCGTACGTGCACTACGTCGAGGGCTGCACGGCACCGATCTACAAGTCCGACTCACTGCACTCCGCGGTTGTCGAGATCATCGTCAAGAAGGGTGGCCGCTGCCGCTACACCACGATTCAGAACTGGTCGAACAACGTCTACAACCTCGTCACCAAGCGGGCCACCGCCGCCGAGGGCGCGACCATGGAGTGGATCGACGGCAACCTCGGCTCCAAGGTCACCATGAAGTACCCGTCGGTCTGGCTGATCGGCGAGCACGCCAAGGGTGAGGTGCTCTCGGTGGCCTGCGCGGGTGAGGGGCAGCATCAGGACGCCGGGGCGAAGATGGTGCACGCCGCGCCGCACACCTCGAGCACGATCGTGTCCAAGTCAGTGGCCCGTGGCGGTGGCCGCACCTCCTACCGGGGGCTGGTGCAGGTCAACGAGGGGAGCCACCACTCCCGCTCCACCGTGAAATGCGACGCCCTGCTGGTGGATCAGATCAGCCGCTCGGACACCTATCCCTACGTCGATATCCGCGAGGACGACGTGTCGATGGGCCACGAGGCCACCGTCTCCAAAGTCAGCGACGATCAGCTGTTCTACCTGATGAGCCGGGGGCTGACCGAGGACGAGGCGATGGCCATGATCGTGCGTGGGTTCATCGAGCCGATCGCCCGCGAGCTGCCCATGGAGTACGCCCTGGAGCTCAACCGCCTGATCGAGCTGCAGATGGAAGGAGCCGTCGGCTGAGATGACGGCTACCACCAACCGGCCGGCCGAGCACGGTCTGGCCGCACACTCGCACGGCAGGACACCGGCTGTTTCCGGGGGGCCGATGGTGTCCCGGGGACAGCGGTTCACCTCCTACGACGTGGACGCCTTCGAGGTGCCCACCGGGCGCGAGGAGGATTGGCGGTTCACCCCGCTGCGGCGGCTGCGCGGGCTGCACCAGGGTGTCGGCGCCACCGGCACTGCGCAGGTCAGCGTGCAGATAGGGGACCAAGCGGCGGGCACAGTCACCGTCGAAGAGGTGGACCGGTCCGACCCGCGCCTGGGTGAGGGTGGCGTCCCCGCCGACCGGGTGGCCGCGCAGGCCTGGAGCGCGATGACGCGAGCCACCGTGGTGACCTTGCCGGCGCAGACCCGGATCGAGGACCCCGTGACGATCACCGTCACCGGGCCGGACGCCGGACAGGTCGCTTACGGGCACCTGCAGGTGCGCCTGGAGGCGTTCGCCGAGGCCGTGGTGGTGCTCGACTACCGGGGCAGCGGCACCTACGCGGAGAACGTCGAGCTGATCCTTGCCGACGGTGCCCGGCTGACCCTGGTGAGCGTGCAGGACTGGGCCGATGATGCGGTGCACGTCGCCGCGCAGCACACCCGGCTAGGCCGCGATGCGGTCCTGCGAGCCACCACGGTGAGTCTGGGCGGCGAGTTGGTCCGGCAGTCTCCCACGGTGACGTTCACCCAGCCCGGCGGCGACGCCGAGCTGCTCGGGCTGTACTTCGCCGACGCTGGGCAGCATCTGGAGCACCGCTTGCTGGTGGACCATGCCGTTCCGCACTGCCGGTCCCACGTCGCCTACAAGGGCGCGCTGCAGGGCAGTCCGGACAAGCCCGACGCGCACACCGTGTGGATCGGCGACGTCCTCATCCAGGCCGCCGCCGAGGGCACGGAGACCTTCGAGGTCAACCGCAACCTGGTGCTCACCGACGGCGCTCGGGCCGACTCGGTGCCCAACCTGGAGATCGAGACCGGGGAGATCGTCGGAGCTGGCCACGCCAGCACCACCGGCCGTTTCGACGACGAGCAGCTGTTCTACCTGACCTCCCGGGGCATCCCCACCGAACAGGCCCGCCGGCTGGTGGTGCGGGGCTTCTTCGGCGAGATCCTGCAGAAGATCACCGTCACGCAGATCCGCGAGCGGCTGGCGGCGGCGATTGAGGCTGAACTGGAGGCGGTGGGAGTATGACAACACTGCGGGTGTGCAGCCTGACCGATCTCAAGGACGACGTGCCCGTCGGCTTCGAGGTCGGCGGCGTGCCGGTGGTGCTGGTCCGCCAGAGCGAGCGCGTCTACGCGCTGGCCGACGTCTGCTCGCACGCCGAGATCGCGCTGTCCGAAGGCGAGGTAACCCGCAAGGGCCTGGAATGCTGGCTGCACGGATCGTGCTTTGACCTGGCCACCGGAGAGCCCTCCTCGCCACCGGCATCCGAACCGGTGGACACCTACGCCGTGACGATCGAGGGTGACGACGTGTACGTGGACCCATCTACCGTGACCAACCGCTAGCAGGAGTGTGAGAACACACCGATGACCACCCTGGAGATCAAAGACTTGCACGTCGCGGTGCCCACCGACGACGAGCAGACTCCCGAGAAAGAGATCCTGCGCGGCGTTGACCTGACCGTCCGGGCGGGGGAGACCCACGCGATCATGGGACCCAACGGGTCGGGCAAGTCCACCCTGGCCTACTCGATCGCCGGGCACCCGCGCTACCGGGTCACCTCGGGGCAGGTGCTCCTGGACGGCGCCGATGTGCTGTCGATGTCGGTCGACGAACGGGCCCGGGCCGGACTGTTTCTCGCCATGCAGTACCCAGTCGAGGTGCCCGGTGTCTCGATGGCGAACTTCCTGCGCACCGCCGTCACCGCGATCCGCGGCGAGGCACCCACGCTGCGCACCTGGATCAAGGAGGTCAAAACGGCGATGTCCGAACTGGACATCGACCCCGCCTTCGCCGATCGCAGCGTGAACGAAGGCTTCTCCGGAGGCGAGAAGAAACGCCACGAGATCCTGCAGCTGTCTCTGCTCAAGCCCAGGATCGCAGTGCTGGACGAGACCGACTCGGGCCTGGACGTCGATGCGCTGCGGGTGGTCTCCGAGGGGGTGAACCGCTATCGGGCCAGCGGGGACGTCGGCGTGCTGCTGATCACCCACTACACCCGGATCTTGCGGCACATCACACCTGATTACGTCCATGTCTTCGCGGGGGGGCGGATTGTGCAGTCCGGCGGGCAGGAGCTGGCCGAGGAACTGGAGTCCGGCGGTTACGAGCGGTTCACCCGCCGGCAGGAGGTGACGGAGGTGTCCGCATGACCGGGCAACTGACCGCCAGGAACCTGGCTGTTGCCGGGGCGCTGACGACGAGCGAGCAGGAGAAGATCCGCGCCGACTTCCCGATCCTGTGCCGCACGGTGCGCGAGGGTCGACCGCTGGTGTACCTGGACTCCGGGGCCACCTCACAGCGCCCCCGGCAGGTGCTCGACGCCGAGCGGGCCTTCCTCGAGCAGCACAACGCCGCGGTGCACCGCGGCGCGCACCAACTCGCCGAGGAGGCCACCGACGCCTACGAGTCGGCGCGGGCCCGGATTGCGGCATTCGTCGGCGTGGCGCCCGAGGAGGTGGTCTTCACCAAGAACGCCACCGAGGGGATCAACCTGGTCGCCTACGCGCTGAGCAATTCCTCGATCGGCAAGGACGCCATCCAGCGCTTCGCCGTGCAGCCGGACGACGAGATCGTGGTGACCGAGATGGAGCACCACGCCAACCTGGTGCCCTGGCAGGAGCTGTGCCGGCGCACCGGGGCCACGTTGCGCTGGTATCGGGTGACCGACGCCGGCCGGCTGGACCTCGACTCGCTGGAGCTGTCCCCGCGGACGAAGATAGTGGCCTTCACCCATCAGTCCAACGTGATGGGCACCGTGCCGCCGGTCGCGGAGCTGGTCCGTCGGGCCCACCAGGTCGGGGCGTTGACTGTGCTGGACGCCTGCCAGTCGGTGCCGCACACTCCGGTCGATCTTGCCGCGCTGAACGTCGACTTCGCGGTGTTCTCCGGGCACAAGATGCTGGGGCCCTCCGGGGTCGGCGTGCTTTACGGCCGCCGTGAGCTGCTGGATGCGCTGCCACCGTTCCTCACCGGGGGGTCGATGATCGAGCTGGTGATGATGGAAAGTTCCACCTATGCTCCCTCACCGCAGCGTTTCGAAGCCGGTGTCCCGATGACCTCCCAAGCGGTCGGCTTGGGTGCCGCGGTGGATTACCTGTCCGCGGTGGGCATGGACCGGATCGCTGCTCATGAGCGTGCCCTGACCGGGCAAGCGCTGGCCGGCCTGTCGGAGATCGACGGTGTGCGGATCATCGGTCCTCTCGACACCACGGACCGCGGTGGCGCGGTGTCCTTCGTGCTCGACGAGGTGCACCCACACGACGCGGGTCAGGTGCTCGATGACCTGGGAATCGCGATGCGGGTCGGGCACCACTGCGCCTGGCCGCTGCACCGGCGCTTCGGGATCGTCGCCACGGTGCGGGCCAGCTTCGCGCTGTATAACACTCCCGCCGAGGTCGATGCGCTGCTGGCCGGGGTGCACGAGGTACGCCGTTTCTTCCGGGTGGGCGCATGAAACTGGAGCAGATGTACCAAGAGATCATCCTGGACCACTACCGCAACCCGCACCGGCAGGGCCTTCGAGAGCCCTTCGACGCCGAGTCCTACCAGGTCAACCCCACCTGCGGGGACGAGGTGACGCTCCGCGTAGCGCTGGACGGCGACCGGGTGAGCGACGTGTCCTACGACGCGATCGGCTGCTCGATCAGCCAGGCGGCGACCTCGGTGCTCACCGACCTGGTGATCGGCCGGACGGTGGCCGAGTCGAGATCCACCATGGACGCGTTCGTGGAGATGGTGCAGAGCCGAGGCCAGGTGGAGCCCGACGAGGAGGTACTTGCCGACGCGGTGGCCTTCGTCGGCGTCTCACGCTATCCCTCCCGGGTGAAGTGCGCCTTGCTAGGTTGGATGGCCTTCAAGGACGCCGTCGGGCGGGCAGCGGCCGGTGACGCGACAGCCAACGGTGCCGAGCGATCGGAGGCCCCATGAGCCTGAACGAGGAATCCGACGTGGCGCGCGGGGAGCTGGCCGCCATCGACGACATCGAGGAAGCCATGCGCGATGTGGTCGACCCGGAACTGGGCATTAACGTCGTCGATCTGGGCTTGGTCTACGACATCCGAGTCGACGAGGGCAACGTCGCCACCCTGGACATGACGCTGACCTCCGCGGCCTGCCCGCTGACCGACGTCATCGAGGACCAGACCCGCGCCGCGCTCACCGCCGGCCCCGGCGGGGGACTGGTGGACGACGTGCGGATCAACTGGGTCTGGATGCCGCCGTGGGGCCCAGACAAGATCACCGAAGACGGTCGCGAGCAACTACGCGCGCTAGGCTTCACCGTCTGAGCGAGCGCAGCAGCTCGGCCGTGGTGATGGCGTCTTGGTCGGTGACCGGTAGCGCGGTGGGGGTTGGTTATTGGCTGCCAGCAAAAATATCACGGTTGGCCACGTGATGACATAACCTCCCCTGCTTTGTCTCTCGAGATGGGCTGGTCGCGTAGTCCATGGGTAGACGGAGTGTGCATATCAGCCCAGAACGGCTCAATCCGGCCGTCGGGGGTGATTAAGTATACCGTTTGTTCGTGGAGGAACGCCTCCGTCGCGTCCGAGCCTAAGGCCGCGGCGGCCAGCAGTGTCCCCCCGATCCGGTAGACATCTCGCACCACACCGATGCGGAACAGTGATCGTGTCTCGTTTACCACGTCGCCGCGTCCGGCTCGCAGGATTGTGCGGAGATTGTCATGCATGCCTAAGGCGGTCACCGCAACCGAGATGTTTTTGATCTCGTGGCTGGTCACTGCGGCCAGCGCTCGCGCGCGGTGGAGGGAAAGCCGCTGGAGGAGGAAGTGGCTGCTGGCCTGGCCGATGACCACGGGAAGCCCGTAGTTTTTCGCCCGGGCGACGTTGTAGCGATCCGGGTCGTTCTCGATGGCCAGCACGGGTATGCCAAGCTCGCGTAAGAGTCGACACAGGCGCAGCCCGACCTGGCCTAGGCCGACGACCACTACGTGGCCCTTGCGGGGAACCGCCCGCGGGCCGACGACAGTGGTGAGCCGGCGGTCGAGGAGGCGTTCGACGACGCCTGCGGTAAACAACGCGGTGAAGGCAATAGCGATGAGCATGCTCACCGCTGAGAAGGCCTTGATCCAGCCGGGGCCCCGGTCAACGGTCTGGTCCGGTCCCACGGTGACGATGGTCTTGGTTGCTGTGTAGAAAGAGTCCAGGGGTGATCGGCCGAAGAACAGGATCGTCGCCACGGTGTCAAGCACGAGGATGAGGAGGAATCCGAACAGGCCCGCAGTCAAGATTCGGGCGCTCGGCTCGAACGGTCGGACAAGCGAGCCAAGGCTGGCCAGCAGTTGTTGGCCGCGGTGGCGGTCGGGTGTCTTGATCTCCACCAGGCGGAGACGGGCGTGATCTGCCCGCACGCCTGAGAGTCCCTCTGGCGTGGGCCTCACCCACAGCAGGCGGTCATCGAGGCAGGGCGCAGCCAGCGTAGGAGCCACGATCTCGGCCATGGACGTGACGCGGATGTTGCTGACCGCGCGCTCTAGTTGGGAGGTGATGATCCGGCTGTGCACTGTGACGACCAGAGGCACCCCGGGGCGAATGTGCTCCACGACTAGCGCGAGTCGAAGCGCAACTGCATCGTCCCTGGAGCACACGATCACCGAGTCGACCTGCTCGCTCAGCGCCTCGCGGATGTCGGCATCACTGGGGTGCACCAGCCGGGTCACCCAGACCGCGGCGGCCTGCAGCGCCCGCTGAGTGGCATCGGGCAGCTCACCGGGCCCGAGGAGAAGCACACGCCGGCTGGCGGAACTGTTGACTGAAGATCGGTTATCCATCTCGCCTCTCCGTGCTGGCAGCGCTCAGGGACGGACTCGCACCGCTACCGGATGGCTGTAGCAGCACGTGTCCCAGATTCGCTCGGTGACCTGGGTCACGGCGTCATTGACATTGACCCTTCTTTATCTCTCTCGATCACTAGGCGGTATTATCCTGAATGACTACATCTCTCCCGCGCCGGGGCTGGCGCAGATCGGCCATTGTCGTGAATTTCCTACCCACTCTTGCGTCCGGGTGGAGCCCTCCGCAACCCCGCGGCAAAAAAGATGATCTATGAGCGGGATACTAAATGCGTCGGATCCAGCCATTACGCGCTTAAAGGTGAGATCTCTCACATTGCCTTGTAACGCTACGCGCGACGGTCGACGCCACGATCGGATTACTGGTCAACCAAGTACGATATGTACGATTCTTCCCGGGTGAGTCGCAAGCGTTATCTATCGAGTCGAGCTACATCTTGTGTGCTGAAGCAAAATCAATCATGACCATTGCGAGCAACTCATCGAGGCCCGGAGCCCCACGACGGCTGCGAGAATGCCGAGGAGGGCGTAGCACAGGAACTCGACAGGCGAGGTGAGGTGGAACGCGGGCCGCGCCAGGAGCGGCTGGTCGCCGAATGGGCGCGGCCGATCACCGCGGAGGTGACCGAGGCTAGCACCACCACCCCGAAGGATTTTGCCTCGAAGTCCCGCAGGATCAGCTCCAGGGCGAAGAACACGCCCGCGATCGGAGCGTTGAACGTCGCCGAGATGCCACCGGCCGCGCCACAGGCCACCAGCAGCCGCGGCCGCGGGAAATGCGGGCTGGCGGCGCCCCACCGGGGACATCGGGACTGATCTCAATCTCGGGCTGGCCGACTATGCCACTGTGCTACTCGCGGCGCGACTGAACACCTGGCGAGTGCTGACCTTCGATGAACGCCACTTCCGCGCAGTTCGCCCGTTGCAGGGGGGTGCGTTCGAACTGCTGCCCCCCAGGTAGGTCCCCAGGTAGGTCCCCAGGTGTGGTCGTGGCGCCGGAGGCCGCCAGCGCGGTCAGGATCTGCTGGCCGTACTTGGCCAGCTTGTTCTCGCCGACACCGCTGATGGTGCCGAGTTCGGCCAGGGTTGCAGGGCATTCGGTGGCGATCTGGCGCAGGGTCGCGTCATGGAAGATCACGTAGGCGGGCACGCTCTGCTCCTTCGCGGCGGCGGCGCGCCAGGCGCGGAGCCGTTCGAACACCGGCACCGCCTTCTCGGGCAACTCGACGGGTGCGGCGCGGCGTGGCTTGGGTGTTTTGGGTGCGGCTTGGGTTACCCGTTCGGGTTCGCGGCGCAGCAGGACCTGGCGTCGCCGGCTCAGCACCTCGCCGCTGGAGTCGGTGAGCGCCAACGTGCCGTAGTCGCCCTCGACGGCGAGCAGCCGCTGGGCCAGCAGTTGGCGCACCACCCCGCGCCACTGCACCTCGTTCAGCTCGGTGCCGATCCCGAACACCGTCAGGCGGTCGTGGCCGAACTGGGTGACCTTGGGCGTCTTCTTGCCGAGCAGGATGTCGATCACCTGGCCGGCGCCGAAGCGCTGGCGACGCTCTCGATCGAGCCGCAACACGGTCGACAGGAGCTTCTGCGCGGCGATCGTGCCATCCCACGACTCCGGCGGTGACAGGCAGTTATCGCAGTTGCCGCACGCGCTGGCCTGCTCACCGAAGTAGGCGAGCAGTTGCCTGCGGCGGCACTCGACCGTCTCGCAGAGGGCCAGCATGGCGCCGAGGTGGGTGGCAAGGCGGCGGCGGTGGGCATCGTCGCCCTCGCTGGTATCGATCAGCTTGCGCTGCTGTACGACGTCGGCCAGGCCGTAGGCCATCCAGGCGGTGGCGGGCAGGCCGTCCCGACCGGCCCGGCCCGTCTCCTGGTAATAGCCCTCCACCGACTTGGGCAAATCAAGGTGGGCGACGAAGCGCACGTCGGGCTTGTCGATGCCCATGCCGAACGCGATCGTGGCGACCATGACCACGCCGTCCTCGCGCAGGAAGCGAGCTTGGTTCGCGGCCCGAGCTGGCGCGTCGAGCCCCGCATGGTAGGGCAGCGCCTCGATCCCGTTCTGCACGAGGAACTCCGTGGTCTTCTCGACCGAAGCCCGGGCCAGGCAGTAGACGATGCCCGCGTCGCCGGAGTGTTCGGTGCGCAGCAGCTCCAACAGCTGCCGCTTGGGCTCGGTCTTGCCCACGATGCGGTACTGGATGTTCGGGCGGTCGAAGCTCGCCACGAAGTGACGGGCGTCGAGCAGGTTCAGCCGAGACGCGATCTCGGCGTGGGTCGCCTGGGTGGCTGTCGCGGTCAATGCGATGCGGGGCACGGTGGGCCACCGCTCGTGCAGCGTGGACAGGGCAAGGTAATCGGGCCGGAAGTCGTGCCCCCACTGGGCCACGCAGTGTGCCTCGTCAATGGCGAACAGCGAGATCGTGCCGCGATCCAGCAGGCTGGTCGTCGACTCGACGCGCAGGCGTTCCGGCGCCAGGTAGAGCAGGTCCAGCTCACCGGCGAGGAAGGCAGACTCCACCTGGCGGCGCTGGAAAGCCTGCTGAGTGGAGTTGAGAAACCCGGCCCGGACGCCGAGCGCGCGCAGGGCCTCGACCTGGTCCTGCATCAGCGCGATGAGCGGCGAGATGACGACGCCGACGCCGTCCCGCAGGAGAGCGGGGATCTGGTAGCACAGCGACTTGCCACCGCCGGTGGGCATGAGCACGAGCGCGTCACCACCCGCGGCGACGTGCTCGATGATCTCCTGTTGCGCTCCCCGGAACGACTCGTAACCAAAGACGCGGCGCAGCACCCGCATGGCGGCGCCCTCGTCGAGTCCTGCTGCGCCAGCGGCCACTCGGCGATCCTAGGACCGGCGCTGGGGAAAACGCCGGAGCCGGCGCGTGTCGGCACCAGTCTGGCGTCCGTGACGCTCACCACTGCAGTGCGGAGCCGGGCTGACGTCACCGCCGATGGCGTGACCCCGCGAACCGCCTGGCCCGCTGATGCCGCAACGTCCTGCAGAGTCTACGGCCATGGGCCTTCGGGTGTCGATATCCGGTGGCGGGCGCGGCATTTCCTTGTCGTCCCAGATGCCGCCGCGATGGCCTCCCACTGGGCCGCTCTGGCCGGGTTGGTGTAAGCAAGCTGAGGCCGCGGTTACCCGGTGTCCTCCTCGGGGGGCCGCGCCCAGCGGTGCGCGGTGGCAGCAGGTATCCCTGTGAGGTCGGCTATCTGACGGTAAGACAGACCATGGTGGGTGAGGGCGATGATGACTGCGGCGCCCGCGTCAGTGTTGACGTGGCGTCGTCGCCATGCCTCGGTGGCTGCGGCGACGAGATCGTCCTGCTCGTTACCGGTCCGGTTGCTAGCGGGCAGCAGCTCGTCGAGGGCTTCTTCTAGGTTCACTTGACACCCCTGTCTCAGTGTGAGACAGTCACGGTACACTGTCTCAGAATGAGACGGTGATGATCGCAGTAGGAGACCGACACCTGCTGAGGGTAGCAACAGGCGTAGAAGCGAGTGGGATGCCTCAAACATTTCGGGTGGATCAGGCGGCGATGTTCGCCGCGCAACCGCGCTGAGCGTTCGACCGGCAACCGCCGCGAGGCGATCCCTGCACCGTGTCAGCCGTGCCGGGGACCGTTCGTGATTACTCTCGACATGGATGGCGCCAAGAAACTGCGCCACCTCTTGAGGGAATGGCTGGGCTGATATGGAACCGTCCGACCGCGCCGAACACCCGGCTCCACACCATCACCGCAAGGCGACTCCCGAAAAAACGACGGGGTTACGCGGATGGTGGCTGGTGTGGTGAAGCGGCGACGGATGCGCAAGGGTCGGGCGCGCGTGGCGTGGCGGACCTGCCGTCGGTGTGGAAAGTACGGGTCCCAGACGGGTAAAAGCGGGCTGTGTGACCGCCGCCGTAGCCTATGATAACAAAAATACTACCTTCCGGCCAACCTCACGAGATATTACCGCCTTCGAGTGGATAGAATGCTGGTACAACTCACGCAGACGCCATTCCGGCATCGGCATGTACAGCCCCGTCGCCTTCGAGGCCCTCCATACCGGGCTAGACCAAGATCACTGACCCCACACGGGAGGCGCCCGTGCTACGGGGAACCTCACTTCAGGACAACGGAGAAGCGTCGGACCAGCATAGCTACGTACTGTAGCGGGCGCTGGTGACCGATAGGGCGTCAACCTGGTCCCGCATGAGCGCGATGAGCGCCTCAATGGCGACGCCGACATGAGCGTTGGAATCTACGCGGTTCCGCGGAACAGCACACGATGCGACGGTGCGGCGACGATGATTGATGCCGATCGCCTTGCGGCACCTGTTCCAGCACCCAGCGTGATGATGGTTTGCTCCTCGCTGGGACGGCGCAGTGGGCGATCTTCCGCAGGACGAGCCGGCTGGTCTGCACCGTGGGAAGGCCTCGAAGTCGATCATCTGTCTGTCGTTGGCGGTTCCGCGGAACACTGCATCGCCCCGGACTCCGGTCGTTCTATCTGGACGCCTGCGGATTCCAGAGCGCGGAAGCCGCAAGGATCATGAACCTGATACGTGTGGTAGGACGCAGCGGCTTAGCGCAGGACAGGGAACGGTGATGTGGGGGACCGGCCGCTGGCGGCTTCGATCAGCGCCTCGACCCATGTGGTCATTCCAGCCACGCCCGGCCAGACAAACAGGGACGTGGGCTCCCGAGTGCGCAGCGCGGCGATCGCGCGTTCGCCGTCGTCGGCGTAGCACGCGACCACTGCTGCTCGGACAGTTCGTTGCCGATCTCGGCCCAGCGTCGCCACACCACTTCCAGAGCGTCGATCCTGCTGCGGTAATCAGACCTGATCGTGTCGGCTGGCTCAAGCATGATGCCAGTCTGGTCGTCGCGAAGGAAGAAATCGCGGGGGCGGTCAGTCGATGCCGATCGCCTTGCGTACCTGGGCCAGCACCGGCACCGCCCGCTTGCGGGCCTTCTCGGCCCCTGCCGCCAGCAGGGCGTCCAACTCGCTGTCGGGGTCCATCAAGGCGTTGTACCGCTCGCGCAGCGGGCTCAACCGGGTATTGAGTACCTCGAACAGCTGGTTTTTCAGTTCTCCCCAGCCCATGCCGCCCTCGCGCAGCCGCCGCCGCGTCTCAGCCGTGATCTCCGGTGCGGCGAACTGAGCCAAGATCTGGAAGGCAGGGGAACTGTCGGGGTCCTTGGGCGCCTCGACCGGCGTGGAATCGGTCGGGATACGACGCGCCAGTTTCTTGAGCTGGGCCTCGCTGCAGAACAACGGAATCGTGTTATCGTAAGATTTGCTCATTTTCCGACCGTCCAGGCCGGGCAGGGCTCTCCCTGTTTCGGTGTCGGAAACGATAGCCTGGGGAATCGTGAACTTGAAGTCTTTCCCGTAGACATGGTTGAACGACCCGGCTATGTCGGCGGCGACTTCAACGTGCTGTAACTGGTCATGTCCGACCGGTACCACGTCGGTCTCCATGATCAGGATATCTACGGCCATCAGCACCGGGTAATTGTACAGCCCCATGTTGATTCCAGCATCCAGATCGGTCTTTCCCGACTCCTCATTGCGGTCCCGCGCGGCCTTGTAGGCGTGTGCCCGGTTCATCAGTCCCTTGCTGGTCATGCACGACATGATCCACGTCAGATCAAAGATCTCGGGAATGTCCGACTGGCAGTAGAAGATAACGCGATCAGGGTTGAGGCCCGCGGCGATCCACGTCGCGGCAACCGATCTGGTGTAGTGGCGCAGCAACTGCGGATCACGAACGGTCGTCAGGGCATGGTAGTCAGCGATGAAATACAGCGCGTCGTATTCCTGGGCGAGCGCCAGCGCTGGCTTGATAGCGCCAATGTAGTTGCCGAGATGCGGCTCGCCGGTCGGCTTGACTCCGGTCAGCGATACCTGGGCGGAGGATGCGGAGGTTGTGCTCACTTGCCTAGCTCCCTGGCGACTTGGGTGATCAGTTCCCGGGATGCCTTCTCGTCCAGAGACGACTCCCCGTTGTTTCTGAACGCGGTGTCGTACCGGTCAACCTCGTAGGATTTGTCCAGGTACAGGTCTGCGGTGAAGCCATCACGGTACACCATGGTGCCGTGGTGCAACCCGGCGGTGAACGGTATCACCCTGAGCGACACGGTGGGCGGTTCGCTGGCGGCTGCCAGCCGCTTGAGCTGACCGCGTGCGGTCTCCTCGCCGCCGACCGGGCGAGCTGCCGGGGTGGCATTGTCGACTCCGTCGCGGTGCCCCCGGTCATGGCCTACCTCTCTCATCGCGCGGGAATCTTACACCGGAATGAAAGCTGAAAAGAGAAGCTTGCATGGAGGTGTCTCGCAGTGATTGAGCAGACGCGCTCAGCGCGGCCGCTGTTAATTCGCTGAGACGCGATCAGCGGCGCCGCTCGACGGCGCGTGTCCGGGTGTGAACCGGTCTATCCTGGAGTTGCGTTTGCGCATAGTACCGTTGTCGTGAGGAGGGTGTTGTGGACGCGCCGAGCCGGAGCGTGACGTGGTTGCGGGCCGGGGTTGGCGCGGTGTTGGCTCTTTTCCCCGGCCGCGTGGCCAGCGCCGCGGAGGGTCACCCGGCCACTCCGCGCGCGTGCCTGGTCACCCGCGTGCTGGGCGTGCGCCACCTCGCCCAAGCCGTCCTCACCTTCGTCGCACCCCAGTTGCTCACGCCCGTGCGCGGCGCACTCGTCGACGGACTGCACATGGCGACCGTGATGCTGCTGGCTGCGCGGAGCCCACAGCACCGTCGGGCCGCTCTGATGAACGCGGCGTTGGCTGCGACGTTCTGCGGGCTGGACATGGCCCGCGCTCATGACGCTCAGGGCCAGCGCGTGGTAGAGGAGGAGCCTGTCATGCAAGTCCCTGCTGCGCCCCAGCAGCACGCACCCGAACCCGAGCGCCGGAAGCTCCCTCAGGGCGCCGATCAGTTCAGTCTGGGCCTCGGCGAGGACAGCAACCTGGAGCGGGCAAAACTCATCGCCGGGGCAGTGACGGTCGTGGTGCTGGTCGGGATGTTCGTCACCTCGCTGTCGGATGTGGGGAGCCCCGCCTGGAGTGTCGCGTTGATGGTCCTGCCGGTCGGGCTCATCGTCGCGATCAGCGCCCGACTACTGCGCCACCGCACCCAACGGCGACTGTGAGCCGGCTGGTGTCGTGACGGCGAGCTCTGCCGCGCGTTCACCGATCTTGACAAGATCGTCCCCGAGCCGGTGCCCGCGCTGATCCTGCACTGCGAGACGCGTGGTCAACCGGTACGGTCTGGTGCTGGACAACCTTCGCCAGGATTCGGCCGCTCCGCCCGTGCCCTGAAGGCGGTGACATGACCGTAACCCGTCTGTCCGCCACGACGCACGCGCGGCGGAACGGCAGCTTGCGGGGGACATCCCGGCGCGGCGACAGCCGCTTCGCGATTCCGCGCACCCTCGTGCTCGGCGCAGCCTGGTCGTGGCGGCTGCTCCTGGTGGGAGTTGCGGCATACGCCATCGTGCGGGTACTCGCCGTCCTGTCGCTGGTGGTGATCCCGCTGGTCGCGGCGTTGCTGCTGGCGGCGTTGCTGCGGCCGTTCGCCGGGCTGCTGCACCGCCGCCTACCGGGACCGCTGTCTGCGCTGCTGACGCTGCTGTGTGCCATTGTTGTGCTAGCTGGTTTTGGATACCTGATCGGCGCGCGTTTCGCCCAGCAGTTGCCCTCCCTGATCCAACAGTTGGTCGCCACCCTCCATCAGCTCCGGATGGCGTTGGCGAGCAGAGGTGTCGGCCAACGTCAGCTCGACCAGATCGAGGCGCCCGTGGTCGACTGGCTGCAGCGCAACCGCAGCGAGGCCATCGGCTATCTGACCACGGGGGCCGGCTACTTTGTGGAGTTTCTCACTCTCACCCTCCTTACCTTGTTCATCACCTTTTTCCTGCTCTATGACCACGAACGAATCTGGCGTTGGCTCATCAGCTCGTTGCCGCCGCGTCAGGCGCGCCAAGTAGACCGGGCGGGGCGGGCCGCCTGGGCCACCATCACCGGTTACGTGCGCGGCACCGCGACCATCGCCTCTATCCACGGCATCGTGATCGGTCTTGCACTGTATTGGTTGGGCGTGCCCTTGGCGATCCCGTTGGCTGTGCTGATATTTCTGGGCAGCTTCATTCCGTTTGTTGGTGCATTGGTCGCTGGTGGGCTGGCGGTGCTGGTCACATTCGGTACCCAGGGATGGTTGACCGCGGTGATCCTGCTGGGAATCCTGATCGTCGAAAGCCAGCTCGAGGTCCACTTGCTCCAACCACTGATCGTCGGGCGCTACGTGCGGTTGCATCCCCTGGCGATCGGGCTCGCCTTCGCCGTCGGCACCGTGCTCGCCGGAATCCTCGGAGCGATCATTGCCGTGCCCGTTGCCGCTGTCATCCATCAGGCCTGGCCAGCGTTCCGGGGTCCGAGCCGCCATCACCGACGCTGGCTGGGGCGTTCTGGGGACAGACTGTACTAGCTCACGGATCGATGTTTCCTGCGCCAGGACGTGGTTTGATCGTGGTGTGGACCGAGGCGGGGAACGCCAGGTGGTTGAGGTGGCGGTGTGGTGGGCGCTGCTGTTCGCCGGGTACCTGGTGTTAGTATCACCGCTTTCTGGCGGGGAGTTCGCCTTGGGAGCGGTGCTGAGCGCTCTCGCGGGTGGCGCTGCGGTGCTGGCGCGCCGCATGAGCGGCTCGTTGTTCCTGATGCCGTGGGGCTGGGCAGGCGCGCTGCTCCGGCTCCCGGCGGCGGTGCTGGCTGACACGTGGTTGCTGGCCGCTCTGGTGTGGCCGGAGGTACGCCGCCGGGGGACACCGGCGGGTGCACTGCGGAGCTTGCCCCTGAGGAGCGTGTCACCGGCGGGCCAGCCGGCTGAGGCCCGCGAGGAGAGCTGGCAGGCGGTGGCTGGGTTGATGCTGAGCCTGAGCCCCGGCAGCTTTGTGGTGGAGAGCGGCGGTCACCCACCGGCGCTGCTGGTGCATGCCGTGCGCGCTGCACTGGGCCCAGTGGAAAACGCTGTGGAAAGGTCGGTGCACCGATGAACCGGTGGTTGGTGGGCGCGGCGGTGCTGCTGGTGGTGGGCATGTTGCCGGCGGTGGTAGTGGCCGGTCGAGGGCCCCTCCTGGACAGGCTGGCCGGCCTGGCGATGGCCGGCGTGGTCGCCACGCTGGAGATGTTGCTGCTCGCCGCAGGATACCAGCGGAGCGCTTATGTGGACACCGGCCTGGTCTTGGCTGCGCTGTCGTTGACCGGGTCGCTGGTGTTCGCCCGCCTGGTGGTGCGGCAGTGAAACTGGTGGAGATCGTGCTGCTCGCCGCGGGGATGGCCGGGGTGGCCGTGGGCTGTCTGGGTCTTGTGGTGGCACGGGAGGCCCTGCTACGGCTGCACTATCTGGGTCCGGCCTCCTCCGTGGGCGCGCCGCTGATCATCGCTGCGCTGGTGGTGCAGGACGGGCTGAGCCTCTCGGCGGTCAAACTGGTCCTGATCGGAGTGCTGCTGATCGGCAGCGGCGCGGTCACGGTGGCCGCTTTCGGCCGGGCCATCGCGCAGCGTGAGGGTTTGATCGAGACGGATTCGCCGGCATGATGCTGTTGATCTACTTGGCGATGGGGCTGGTCACCCTCGCCGGCACGGTGGTCGTCCTGAGCCGGGAGCCGGCCCGGCAGGCGGTCAGCCTGTCGGTGTTCGGGCTGATGCTGGCGATTCTTTTCGTCACCGTGCAGGCGCCGGATGTGGCACTGTCTCAGCTGGCAATCGGCACTGCGGTGGTGCCACTGATGATCATGTTGACGATTCAGAAGCTGGGCGGCCGGCAGTGAGCCCCCGGGCACGATTGGTGCTCTTCGCGGCGGTGACACCGGTATTCGCCGTGCTGTTTTTCCTCGCGGCGCGGGGTCTGCCGAGCTTCGGTTCCGACTTTCATCCCTATGGGGATCGGGCGGTGGCGGTGGCCATCGAGCAGCGCGCGACGGACAACGTGGTGTCCTCGGTGAACTTCGACCAGCGCGCGGTGGACACCCTGGGGGAGGAGTTCATCCTGTTCGGTTCGGTCATCGGAACCCTGGTGCTGCTGCGTCCCTCGCCGGAAGAGCGGCAGGTCGGACAGCGCTCGGCCGGCCGGGTGCTGCCGACCACCCGGTTGGCGGGGTACCTGCTCCTGCCGGTCAGTGTCCTGGTCGGGCTGTACGTGATCGCGCACGGTCAGCTCAGCCCGGGTGGTGGATTCCAGGGCGGGGTCGTGCTGGCCACCGGCTGGCACCTGCTCTACGTCGCCGGACGCTACCTGGCGATGCGCCGTGCCGCGCCGCCGACGGTGCTGGAAATTACCGAGTCCCTCGGCGCGGCGGCCTTCGCCGCGGTGGGCCTGGCTGGTCTTGGCCTCGGCGGCGCCTTCCTGGCCAACGTGCTGCCCACGGGCTCCCGTGGCGAGCTGCTCTCCGGGGGGACGGTCCCGCTGCTCAACGCGGCCGTGGGAGTGGAGGTGGCGGCCGCGGTTGTCCTGCTGCTCGCCGCGTTCCTGGAGCAAGCCGTGGTGCTGCGGCGCGTGGATTATCAGGACCAGCGATGAGCGTGCTGCCCTACCTGGTGGCTGGCTGGCTGTTCCTGGTCGGGTGCCACGGCTTGGTGACCAGCCGCAACCTCGTGCACGCGGTGGCCTGCCTGACCGTCACCCAGTCCGCCACCTATGTCCTGCTGCTCGCCGTCGGCTTCCGAGCTGGCGCCACCGCACCGGTGTTCAGCGACATCCCGGTCGGCACCCGGGTCGTCGATCCCGTGGTGCAGGCCCTGACCCTGACCGACATCGTGGTCTCCGCGACGATTACCGCGGTGCTGCTCGCGCTGACCATCCAGATCCACAAGCGACACGGCACCGTGAACCCCGACGAGCTGCGCGCGCTGCGGGACTGAGCGGTGCCGCCCATGGTTGAGGCCCATGGTTGTTGAGACGCTGCCCCCGCTGATGGTGGCGCTGCCGCTGCTGACGGCGACGGTGCTGGCCGCCGCTGGTCGGGTGCTGCCCCGGCTGGTGATCGACGCGGTGTCGCTGCTCACCTGCCTGCTCGTATTCGCTGGATCGGTGGCGCTGCTCGTTGCCACCGGTTCGCGGCGGGTGGTCAGCTGGCTGGGGGGCTACTCACCCGAACACGGGGTGAGCGTGGGGGTGGTCTTCGTCGTCGACCGGGTAGGTGCTGGGCTGGCCGCTCTGGTTGCCGTCCTGGTCACCGCGGCGTTGACCTATACCTGGCGTTACTTCGAGGAGGTGGAGAGCTACTTCCACGCCCTGATCCTGCTCTTTCTGGTGGGCATGGTCGGTTTCGTTCTCACCGGCGACTTGTTCAACGCCTTCGTGTTCTTCGAGTTGATGGGTGCGGTGGCCTATGCGCTGACCGGCTACAAAATCGAGGAAGCCAAGCCCTTGCAAGGAGCTCTTAACTTCGCGGTGATCAACTCGCTGGGTGCCTACTGCGCGCTGCTTGGCATCGGGTTGGTTTACGGGCGGACTGGGGAGCTGGGCTTCGCCCAAGTGCAGCGAGCCTTGGCTGGTCACCATACCGACTGGTTAGTGCTCCTAGCTGCGACGCTGGTATTCACCGGCTTCCTCGTCAAGGGCGCTGCGGTGCCGTTTCACTTCTGGTTGGCCGACGCGCACGCCGTCGCGCCCTCGCCGGTGTGCGTGCTGTTCTCCGGGGTGATGGTCGAACTGGGCATTTACGGGGTGGCCCGAACCGCCTCTACGGCGTTCTCTTCGGCGCTTCCGGCTGAGCGCTTCCGGCCGGTGCTGATGGTCGCCGGCGTGCTCACCGCAGTGATCGGTGCGGTGATGTGCCAGGCCCAATCCCACCTCAAACGGTTGCTCGCCTTTTCCACTGTGGGGCACGTCGGCGTGTTCCTCGTTGCTCTGGGTGCCTTCGAGCCGGCGGCGGTCGGTGGCCTGGTCGTCTACGTTCTCGGGCACGCCGCAGTGAAGGGCGCATTGTTCCTCTGCACCGGGATCCTGCTCAATACCCGGGGCAGCGTCGATGAGGCGCAACTGCACGGCCGAGGCCGTGACCTGCCCCTCACCCGGGTCTGTTTCCTCGCCGGGGGCCTTGCGCTGGCCGCACTTCCCCCGTTCGGCACGGGGCTGGGCGAGACACTATCCGAAGAGGGTCTCTCCCACGCAGGGTTCAGCTGGCCCAGCGCCCTGTTCGTGGGAGTCTCCGCGCTGACCGGCGGGGCCGTACTGCGGGCCGGCATGCGCGTCTTTGTGGGGATGGGCATCCCGCCCAGTATTCAAGGAGAAACCAGTGTCCAAGGAGAAATCAGCGTCCACGGCGAAACTCGAGGCGTTGACGAAAACCGGGAAACCGAGGGCGCCGTGCGCAGCGTCCCCGCCACCATGCTCGCCCCTGTGGTGGCCCTGCTCGCCGGTGGGCTCGCCCTAGGTCTGCTCCCGGGGTTGGCCGCCTCCGCTCAGGACGCCGCCCAACAGTTGCTGGACTCCGCTGGCTACGCCGCCGCGGCTTTGGACGGCATCCGTGCTGTGCCCCCGCCCACCCCAGGGGCCGAGACGTGGAGCCTCTCTGGCCTGCTTTTCGACATGGTGTCGACCCTGCTGGCACTGCTCATCGCCGTTACTGCGGTGTATAGCGACCGGCTGCCGCGGCTGTTGCGCGGGATCGTGCACGCAGTGAGGCTGCCGCTGGGTGCGCTGCGGAGCACGCATTCGGGTCACCTCGGTGACTACGTGGCTTGGCTGCTCGTCGGCGTCACACTGCTGGCTATCGGCATCGCCGTGAGTTGACAGCGCCACGGGCGGGTACCCACACATCGTGGTTACCGATCGAACTGCCACCAGGTGGCTCTGCCAGCATCTGAGCCGGCAGGTGGGCCCCGTGAACACCGTCCCACCGGACCCGGAACCCCCGCCGGATCCGTATCCCGGCCCGTTGCCCCGACGCCCGGGCCCCGCCGGACCACGCCCTGAACCCCCCGAGCCCCCAGAACCGGGGCCGTCGGGTTTGGGCGCGTAGTAAGCGGGGCACCCCCCGCGACGCACAGCGGCAGAAAGGGGGCAGAACGATGGCGAATGCCGCGTTGCACGATGATGAGGTGTGGCACGAGTTCCACCGGGTGGTGAACATGTCCTCCCGCGAACTCGCCGACTGGTTGCGCACCTGCTCCGCGGGCCCTGAGGCCGAAAGCCTTCCCGAGCAGGCAGGTACCCTGACTGGCCAGCAGGTGCTGCATGTCCTAGGGAAGCGCCGGACCGATCTCACCCCCGAGGATATCGAACTGATGCGCAGAGTGATCCGCCGGGTGCACGCCGAGCGCCGAGGCAATCGCGAGTCCGTCGCGGGCCGCACCGGGTGGCGCCACCGGCTGATGTCGCTGGGTCACGACCCGCTCAAGCCGGCCTAAGCTGCTCCCCCCGATCCGCCTCCGCCACTGCCTCGTTGCATGTCATCTCCTCTGCCGCCCCGCCGATGCGGAGCGCTAAGGCCCTACCTCATGTGCTGTCATGCACTCAGCGTATGCTCATCCGACCCAGAGCAATCCCCGCCAGGGCGGTGACCAGCGCTCCGAGGCCATAGAAGTAGCCGAGCTGCTCCAGCACGTGGAGCAGGCTTGGCCCCGCCGGAGCACCGATGGGGGCTGCGAGCCCGCCTACCCGCCACAACTGGCTGAGTACTGGGCCGACCGTGAACCAGATGCCGCCGAGCAGGGCAAGCCAGGCTCCGAACCCGCCGCTGGCGCGGTTCGCGCTCGGGCCAAGGATCAGCCCGCCCAACAGCACGGCGATACCGGGCAGAACATCCAGCCACAACCGGTCGTAGGTGAAAAACCAGGGGGTGTTGACGCCGAAAGTGTAACCAAAGTACGGCCCCACAAAGGGGATGATGGCGCCCCAGAGGCCTAGTAGCACGAGCAGGAAGGCGCTCCCCGCGCCCCGGCTGCGTTGCATCGTCATGGCCGTTCCCCGGGCGCCGACTGAAGACTGTGTCATCGACATGGCACTCTAACCTCCCTCTAGGGTCCCTCCCAGCCCTCAGCGGTTACCCCCTACCAGTCGGGAACAAACTCACCGGCACCACCCGAGAGCGCCTACCCACCCGTGAGGACGACGGCCGCGTCGGGTTCGGTGACGCGGAAGCTGAAGCTTTCTTCCAGGTAAAGCGTCACCAGCTCGGCATCGTGGCTGGTGTAGCCAATCGAGAAGTCCTGCCCGACGCTGAGGATGAAGTCGCCGCCCCGCTTGCTCATCACCACGGCACCGTCCAAGCCGGGAGCCCACACGATGTCTCCGCCGAGAATCTTGATGAGGTGCTCCTGCACGGAGTAGCCCTGCTCGCTTGCCTCCGCCATGCGGGTGTATCCCTCCGGGCCGATGGCCAGGGCGTACGGACCTTCGATGCCGGCCTGGCGAAGCAGGTTGGTCGCCTGAGCGACGGCGTGCGGGTAGGTCTTGGCGTCGTGCTTCAGCGTCACCGGGGGATGGGAGCTAGACCCCACGATGCCGGTGATCCCCGCCTCCGGCCAGCCATGGAACACGGCCCGGTTCTCGATCAACGCGGCGTCGTGGGCGGCCCGGTCCAGATCGGCGTAGTCCACGTCGCTGGCGCCGCGTTCGGCATCCTGCACCCCGGAGCACTCCACCGTGAAGCCCACCCGAAACTCGATCAACGCGAGGACCTGCCGCTGGCGGGCGAGAAGCGTCTCGGATTTCGTCCCCGGTGGTGCGGTCTCCACCGGTGTGGTCCGGCCGAGGCTGGTGGCCGAATGCGTCCAACCGTGCGGGCCTGACCAGTCGACCAGGCGGCGTGCGGCCAGCTGGGGAGTCAGGCGGTTCTTGGCCTCTTCATCGATCTGTTGCCACCCCTTGGGTGGGATCGGTGCGTACTGACGTAACAAATGATCTGTCATCGTCAACGTCCTTTCAGGCTGCCGATGCCCAGGGACTCCTGCTTGCCGCCTGCGGAGATCTCCGCTTCTACCGCGCTGACGTACCCCTGCGGATCTTTATCGTCGGTGTCCACGTCCTGGGCCTCGGAGTGATCGGTCTTGAACTTCAGGAACTGGTGGCCCAGGTCCACGCGTACCCCGAGTGGGGTGTTGCGGCGAAAATCAGAGAGCGCGTCGTCCTCCTCCTCGGCCATATGGCGGCTATTGGCTACTCGGGCGTGCCGGACGGCATCCCACCACGGCGGGCTACCGATCGGGTGTCGTGCTGCCTCGCGCACTCCGTCACGAATGTCGTTATGGTCACCGATCGCGTCTAGGGTCTCGTCTTCGGCATCGGCCCCCCGGCGCAGCAGCTGCGGGTAAAAAATGGCCTCCTCAGCCGCTGCGTGCACCTCCAGCAGTACCGCAAGAGGTTCCCAGATTTCCCGTAGCTGTTCGGGCTCGCCGGTGTCGTCCAGCGCGGCGAACTCCCGACGGAACGTTTCATGATCGTCTAGGATCAGCTGTGTGATATCAGTCACGCCTCATCCCTCCCCCTGCGGGGGCTCCTCCGGGAGCATCTCGTCGTCGACGGAGTCGTCAAGCTCCTCCAGGGGCGTCACAGCCACCGGCCGGTCCCGCCCCGGTTCGACCCTGAGGTCCGGGCGCTCCTCGGCCAGCCGCTCGGTCAGCGGACGGTCGGTGGCCTGTTCTATCGGGGTAGTGCCGTATCGAGTGGCCCCCGACCAGTCCTCGGGCGGGTCCATCCCGCCCTCTAACGGATCGACACCCAGTTCATCCTCGTCGAGCGCCTCACTCTCGGTGACGACATCGTCGTCGTGCCCTAGCGGGTCTGGGGTGACACTTCGCATCGCACCTTCCGGTGATCCCATGGCGGGAGGATGCCCGCTCCCCGACGCCCCTACACCTGCATGGACTGACTGGCCTGGGCGACGCTACCCTCGTCGGTGCCAGCGCAGGTCCAGCGGTGCGTCGTCATCATCGGTGGTGCCTCGGGAGGTGGTGGCGGGGTGACCGAGAGCGCCCGGCGTGCGCGATGGCGCCGGTATTGGGATAAGCATTCCAAGACCTACGACGGCGAGATGCGTTTCTTCGACCGGGTGCTGTTCGGCGACACCCGGAGTTGGATCTGTCAGCAGGTGGGTGGTGAGGTGCTGGAGGTCGCCATCGGTACCGGCTTGAACCTGGAGCACTACCCGCCCGAGACCCGGGTGACCGGTATCGAGCTCAGCCCGGACATGCTGGCGATCGCCCGGCGGCGCGCGGATGACCTCGGCCGTCAGGTCACGCTGCAGGTGGGGGATGCCGAAGCGCTGGAGTTCCCCAGCGCCACCTTCGACACGGTAGTCTGCACCTTCTCGCTGTGTGCCATCCCCGACCACCGGCGGGCCCTGGCCGAAATGACCCGGGTGCTGCGACCGGGGGGAGTGCTCCTGCTTGCCGACCACGTGGCCAGTTCGGTCCCGGTGCTGCGGGCCACCCAACGCGTCCTGGAGTGGGTGACGATCCCGCTGGGTGGCGAGCACTTCCGGCGCCGACCTCTGGAGCACGTCCGCGCCGCAGGGTTCCGGATCGAACGCCACGACCGGTTCGCGGCCGGGACCGTCGAACGGCTCGCCGCCCGTAAGCCCGGTTAACCCAACGGCCGGCGATCGGAAGGAGCCGACGTGACAAGTTCTGTGGCGGTGCTGGGCACCGGGATCATGGGCGCGGGGATGGCCCGCAGCCTGGTGAGGGCGGGCTTGGACGTCACTGTCTGGAACCGCAGCGCGGACAAGGCCCGGCCGCTGGCCGATGAGGGGGCCAAGGTCGCCGCGGATGCCCCCGGCGCGGTGTCCGGTGCGGACGTGATCGTGACGATGCTGTTCGACGGTGACGCGGTTGCCGAGGTGATGGGGCGGGCGCTGGAGGCGACCCGGCAGGACGCGGTGTGGGCCCAGACCAGCACCGTTGGTCTCGCCGACACCCAGCGGCTTGCCCAGCTCGCCAGCCAGCATGGCCGTGGCTTCATCGACGCGCCCGTGCTGGGCACCAAGCAGCCCGCCGAGCAGGGCGAGCTGATCGTGCTCGCGGGGGGACCGCGCGAGCTGGAGCCCACCGTGGCGCCGGTGTTCGAGGCGATCGGCAGCAAGACAATCTGGGTCGGCGAGCGGGCCGGTGACGGGCAGGCGCTCAAGCTCGCGCTCAACTCCTGGGTGTTGTCCATCACCGCTGCCACCGCGCAGGCTATCGCGCTGGCCCGTGACCTCGGAGTGGACCCGCAGCTGTTCTTGGATGCCATCCGCGGTGGCGGCACTGACAGCCCGTACGCCCAGCTCAAGGGCAAGGCAATGATCACCGGCGACTTCGCGCCAGCGTTCGGGCTGGCGGGTGCGGTGAAGGACGCGGAGCTTATCGTCGAGGCGTTGCTGCAAGCCGGTGACGACCCGTCGCTGATGCGGGCAATCCACGACCTCATGTCGGTTGCGGCCAGTGCCGGGCACGCGGGCGAGGACATGGCCGCGGTAGTGCACGCCTTCCGTTGACCCACCCGGCAGGAGCCGTCAGGCTCGACGGTGTGACCGATGCTGCGGCTCGTTCTCGGGTGCGCGCCTGGCGCTACGCCCTGAGCACGTCTAACCCACCCGATGGTCCGATCGACGCGGTGACCCGCTGGATCGTGATCTCCCGCGCGGCCGTGCTGCCGATGACCCTGGTCGCCGGTCTGGTAGCCGCGCTGCTCGCCGCCCGCGCGCCCGCCTTCGACTGGCGCTGGCTCGTCCTGGCCATCATCGGGATCACCCTCGCGCACCTGGCCAACAACCTGATGAACGACCTCTATGACACCAGCGCCGGTTCGGACACCGCGAGCTACCCCCGGGCGCTGTATGCCCCGCACCCGATCCTTTCCGGGCTGGTCACCCGCCGGGCGCTGGTGGTGTCGGTGCTGGTCATCAACGCTGCCGACCTGGCGATCCTGGTCGTGCTCGCCCTGGCGCGGGGGTGGCCCGTGGTGGCGTTCGCGCTGGCCGGGTTCGTGCTGTCGGTGGCCTACACCGCACCGCCGCTGCGGCTGAAGAAGCACGGGCTGGGAGAGGCGGACGTGCTGGTGGTGTGGGGACCGCTGATGGTCGGTGGCACCTACTACGCGGCGGTGGGATCGATCACCTGGCAGGTGCTGCTGGCGTCGCTGCCCTATGCGTTGCTGTGCACGTCGGTGCTCATGGGCAAGCATACCGACAAGATCCCCTACGACGAGCCGTTGGGCATCCGCACGCTGCCGGTGTTGCTGGGTGAGCGGCGGGCCCGGGGTGCGACGCTGGCCCTGATGGCAGGCTTTTACCTGCTCATCGTAGTCTGCGTGCTCCTCGGCGCGTTGAGCTGGCCGGCGCTGCTCGCCCTCGGCGGGCTCTACCGGCTGGTCACCGTGTGGCCGTGGTTCCGCCAGGGCCGCCCAGCGCAGCCGCCACGCCCAGTGCCGGTGTGGCCCTTGTGGTTCGCAGCGTTGGCGTTCGTGCACCTGCGCCTCGCCGGCCCGTTGCTCGTCCTCGGTCTGGCTGTGGCCGCCTTCGCGGGAATCTGATCACGATGCCGGTCACGGGCAAGGGCCGATCAGGGCTTGTTCAGCCGTCCGGCGATGCTGCGGAGCACCGGACGCGGACTCACCCGTAGCGACTCTTGGGAGATCTTGTTCCACAGGCCGGGGATCGCGATCGTCTTGCCCTTCATCATCGCGCGGTAGCCATACCGTGCCACCGAGGCCGCGTCTGCGGAGCTGCGGAACAGGGCCGCGTTCTGCATCTTGGCCACCTGCGCGAACTCGGTCGCCGTCGCGCCCGGGCAGAGCACCGTGGCCGTGACGCCCGTGCCGCGCAGCTCGTAGCTGAGCGCCTCGGTGAAGTTGAGCACGTAGGCCTTGGAGGCGTAGTACGTCGCCATGAACGGTCCCGGCAGGAAGCCCGCCAACGAGCCGACGTTGAGGATGCGGCCACTGCGACGCGCGAGCATCGCCGGCAGGAACAGGCCCGTCAGGTGGGTGAGCGCCTTGACGTTGAGCTCGATCAGGTCCAGCTCGCGGGCAAGGTCCAGCTCGGCGAAGGCCCCGGCGGTTCCGAACCCGGCGTCGTTGACGAGGAACTCCACCTCGATGCCGGTCCGCACGACCTCCTCGTGCAGGTGCAGCGTGGCTTTCGGGTCAGTCAGATCGGCGGCGAGGACGGTCGTGCGGATCCCGTACACCTGGCGCAGCTCGGTGGCCACCTGATCGAGCTTGCCCTGCCGGCGGGCGACGAGCACGAGATCGTGGCCATCCTGGGCGAACAGCCGCGCGAAATGCGTGCCGAGCCCAGCTGAGGCGCCGGTGACCAGAGCTGTCTGTGCGGTGCGTGGCATATCGACTTCCTCCTGTGTGGACCTCGCCTACCGATCACTGTCCGGCAGGGCTTCACGCACCCGCCGGATCGCCTCCGCGTTGGCTTGCGGATCCCGGCTCAGGGCCTGCACCTCAGAGACGATGCGCTCGATGTGCTCGAGCGCCGCCTGCTCCTTGGCCGCCTCGACCCGTTCGGTGAGCTCGTGGAGCTGATCCAGCACGTGGATGTCCGCCTCGCTCAGGCCGCGCCGGGACTGCCGCCCGGCGAGCACGTCGACGGCCTCGATGAGCCAGCCGAGTTGGCGGCCGTAGCTGGCCACCTGGGTGATGATGCGCTGCTCCAACGCCGGGTCGCCCGAGCGGGTGGCGTTGATGTTGAGCAGGCCGAGCTGGCCGCCGATCGAGGGCGCGATGTCCTGGGTCACGTCACCGGACAGCGGTGCCCGGATACCGAACATCGACAGCCACGCTTGCCACGGGGTCAGCGGCTGCGAGCCGCAGCGATCGTCGGGCATGGTTGCGCACTCCCTGGAGTTCTCGACCTCTGCCAGTATCTTCTCTCATCTCACGATCAATACGGTGGCACCCGGCGGTACGCAAGGGGATTGACGGATCCCGGCAGCGGCGAGCACCCTCAGCGGCATGGCTGTCTGCCTCGCCTCAGTCGTCTCGTCCGCACTGCCCGATCTGCGGTACCAGCCGACTCCGAAACGGGTTCGAGTGCGCGTCGCTGGTACGCCGGTGGCCGACACCACCCAGGCCGTGCTGGTGTGGGAGCCGCATCGGGTGGTGCCGCAGTATGCGGTCCCGATCGAGGACGTCCTCGCGCAGCTTGTCCCGCAACGGCCGGGTGACGACGTCATCAGCGGCGGAGTCGAGAAGCACCGGGCCGACGGGCCAATGGTGCTTACCCCCTCGACGGGCTTCAGCGTGCACACCAGCGACGGCGATGTGTTCACCGTTCGCACCGCGGAGCACGAATGCCCCGGAGCTGCTTTCCAGCCCCACGATCCTGATCTAGCGGGTTACGTTGTCCTCGATTTCAATGCGTTTGACGAATGGTTAGAAGAGGATGAAATCATTCTCGGGCACCCGCGCGACCCGTTCAAGCGGATTGATATCCGGCAGAGTTCGCGAACGGTACGCATCGAGCGCGACGGGGTGGTGCTCGCGGAGAGTAGCAGGCCCATTCTGCTTTTCGAGACCTCTCTGCCGGTGCGGTTTTACCTACCGCCCGCCGATGTACGCACCGATCTCCTGCACCCCAGCGACACCACCACCGTCTGTGCCTACAAGGGTGTCGCGTCCTACTGGTCGCTGCCGGGTGCTGCGGGCGCGAACGCTATTGCCGACATCGTCTGGAGCTATCCCCGGCCGCTGCCCGACGCTGTGCCGATCACCGGCATGCTGTGCTTCTTCGACGAGCGAGTGGACGTCATGCTCGGTGGAGTTCGCCGCGAGCGCCCCAACAGTCCCTGGGCCAATCAGCCCTGAGTCAATCAGCCTGGGCCAATCAGCCTGGGCCAATCAGCACCGCAGCGTGAGCCGTTAGTCACCGGCCGCCGTTAGCCTCGACAGCTCTTCCGCCATCGTAATTGTGTGACAAAATGTATCGATCGATACCTCTCTGTCGCCGAGGTTCTTGAGCGCCTGGACCGTCACAGGGTCCCGCAGGGAGACGCCCAGATCCTCGGCCCAACTCAGTGCTGACCTGGAATCGGTCATGCTGGCCATCATCCGGTTCCGGTCGTGCTCCGTCCGCGTCGCTTTCACCGACTGCTGGGTAGAGCGGATGTGGGCTGGCAGACGGAAGTCATCAACGACTCGGAGCTGTTTGGGATCAGTCTTGAGCCAGCGGGCAAGGGCGTCCCGGATGCTGTTTCGAGCCTGTGCCAAACTGGTACACCGGCGGTGAACACGAGGTTCTTCGGCGATCCCCACCACCCAGGCTTCGCCGTCTCGTTCGTATACCGCGGTGTAGGTCTCGCTCACGCCACGAAGACTACCCGCACGCCCACCGCACCCCAAGACGTCCAGGAGCGCGTTGCGCCGTCCGAGTGACCACTGGGCGTGGCGAGCCGGGTACGCTCCGGAAACGCTGGCATGGTCTACTCACTACCCACCGGGCAACCGCCCGGCATCGAACCATGATCGAATCCCCAGGGGGTTGCGATGATTGCGTTGACCGTGGTCGCCCAGGGAGCCGAGCTTGACACGCATAACCTGCGCGCCTGGATTTTGGACAACATCCTGCCACTGCTGCTGCTGGCGGTGGCGGTTCTGCTGCTGTGGCTAGGGGGGGGCAAGGGAGACAACGCCGGGGTGATGCGACGGGTCGCAGGCGTGATCAT
The DNA here is from genome assembly GCA_019244165.1 of Pseudonocardiales bacterium. Taxonomy (GTDB): domain Bacteria; phylum Actinomycetota; class Actinomycetes; order Mycobacteriales; family Pseudonocardiaceae. The sequence continues at coordinate 35,974 of JAFATA010000074.1, forward strand.
CGCGTTGGGTGTCATCGGGCTGGCGGTGTCCGGCACAGGGACGGACCTCGGAAAGTGGATCGCCCATCTGTTCAGCGCCTAAGTGAGGAGTTGATGCGGCGTTGCGGATCCGCACTGACGACGATGTGTACCGGGTAGACGCGGTATGGCTCGGCCCACCCAAGGCGACGTTCCCGTGGCGCGCCCGGTACGTGGCCTGGGGCGTCGGGATCGTGCTGTTTCTCGTCGTGCTCGCCATCGAGCGTCAGCTGGGCATCGGTTTCAGCTTCTTTTCGACCGCCTGGGGGCTGCTCATCACCATCTTCCTCACCCGGTTCATCGGCGCCCGGATCAGCCACGAACGCCCGTTGACCGCTGTTGTCGTGATGTGGGTCCGCGAGCTCACCGCACCTCGGAAGGTGACTGCACTCCGCGCTGGTGCCGCCAGCGCGGCGCGGGTCCGGGTCGAACGCGACCGCCCTCGACCTGGCCAGCGGTCGAGCCGTCGCTGGGGCCGTCGCAGGAAGGAGCGCGCAGGTGTTCGGGCTCCGGCGTCCCCCCCACCACAGTGACCGCGACCAGCACTCCGGGCAGGACGGTCCCGAGTCGGTTCTCGCCACGCCCCCTGCTTGGAGTGGTTCCCACCGGCGCAGTGATTCCCACCGGCGCGGCCACAAGCTTCCCGGTGAGGCCGTGGCTCCGGCCTATACCCCCTCCATCGCGGTGCGCTCGATCGACGGGCACCTGGTGCGCAACGGGCAAGAGGTCTACGCCTGGTACCGGTTGGCGTCGCAGCGCTGGTCGTTCCGCTCGGACTCGCAACGTCAGGACCTGATCCACGCCATCGCTGGCCAGTACGCGGAGCTGCAGGGCAGGTGGATGCACCTGCGGGTGACCGCTCGTCCCTACCCGATCCGGATGTGGGCCGAGGCGCACGTGCGCAACGCGGTGGGGCGGCTGCCCGACACCCCCGGTGCGCCGTCCTTCGACGATTACATGATCGGCGAGCAGCAACAACTCCTCGGGCACTCGATGGCCGAGAAGGAGGTCTACCTCGGCGTGCAGGTGCAGACCCGCTCCCTGGTGGATCGGGTCGTGGAACAGGCCGCGCCGGTACTGCGGTGGGTGTTCCCCACCGCCGTGGACGCCGAGCTGGTCGCGATCGACGCCGAGGTCGAGCACCTGGACGGCGTGGTCGGCGTCACCGGGCTGGAGGGTCGGCCGGTGACCGCGGAGGAGATGTCCTGGTTGATGCACCGCTCGTGCTCGCTGGGACTGCCCGCGCCGCGCAACCTTCCTGCAGCGCCCAGCGCCACCTGGGAGCCCGAGGACCTGGCCAGTTTCACCGACGCGGCCGACTTCTACGCCGAGCCCTACGCGCCCACCCTCACGGTCCGCGGTCGTACCGGCTCCAACGCCGGGATTGCCCGGCACGTCGTGGTGCTCACCGTGGGCCAGATGCACGGACTGCAGATCCCAGAGATCGACGATCCCTGGGTGCAGCGCTCGGACCGCCTGCCGGCCGCGGTCGAATGGTCAGCACGCATCTATGTGCGCCGCCCCGAGGAGGTGGCTGGCGAGCTGCAGCGGCAGATGAACAAGGTGCGTTCCCAGGTGCGGCACTACACCGACGAGCACGACCTCGAGCCGCCGCAGAGCCTGGTCCGGCAGGCCACCCGGGTGCTGGAGATCGACGACGAGATGACCTCGGGCTTCACCGCGCTGGGCACCCGGGTGCGGTCGTGGTGGCGGGTCGCGGTCTCGGGGCCCACGGAGCGGGACGCGCTGCGGTTGGCCCAGCAGCTACTTGATCTTTACAAGCCCAAGATTGCCATCGAGCATCCGGAGGCGCAGTACGCGCTGGCCCGCGAGTTCATCCCGGGCGAGCCGCTGTCCTCGAGTGCCTACCTCCGCCGCGGTTCGGTGATTTGGGCGGCGTCCGCGGTGCCCACCGCCACCGCGGAAGTGGGGGACCGGCGCGGCATCTTGCTCGGCGAGACGTGCACTGCTACCCGGCGCCCGGTCGCCTGGGACCCGTGGATGGCCCAGGAGATCCGGGACTCCTCCGGGTTGACCGCGCTGGTGGCCGGGCTCGGTGGGGGAAAGTCCTTCCTGGGCGGCGGCATCGTGTACAAGACGCTGCGTTCCGGTGCGTACTGGACCTTGCTGGACCCCTCCGGCCCACTGGCCAAGCTGTGTGAGCTGCCCGAGCTCCGCCCCTACGCCCGGCCGATCAACCTGCTCAACGCCCAGCCTGGCATCCTCAACCCCTACCGGGTGGTCGCCGAGCCCGAGCTGGCGCACTTCCTGGATGAGGAGCACCCGGAGCGGGCCTGGCGGCGGGAAAAGGCGCTGGCTGCCGCCACCCGGCGCCGGCTGGTGCTCGACGTGCTCACCGGGGTGCTGCCCTTCGAGGTCGCCCGGATGGCGAAGACCCGCATCGTGCTGCTCCGTGCGGTTCGTACGGTGGGCGGGCGGCCTGAGGCGCATCCGGGGCAGGTGTTCGAGACGCTGCGCCGTGATCCTTCCGAGCATCATGAGCACGCCATCGTGGTCGCCGATTTCCTGGATGAGATGCGCGAGCGGATGTCACTGCTCATCCCGGAGAAGGGTGCCGACCCCTACACCGAAGTGCGCGACGACCGGCTCACCGTGCTCACCATGGCCGGGCTGCCCCTGCCCAAGGACAACGTTGACCGAGAGCACTGGAATGATAACGAGGCGCTCGGAGTGGAGCTGCTCAACCTCGCGGCCTGGCTGACCCAGCGGTCGATCTACGAGCGTCCTCGCGACCAGCGCAAGGGGGTCTGGATCGACGAGGCGTTCTTCCTGTCCGAGGTCCCGACCGGCCGGGTGCTGATGAACCGCTTCGCCCGGGACTCCCGCAAGTGGAACGTGCGGGTCCTGCTGTCGTCGCAGATCCCGGCTGACTTTCTCAAGATCCAGGGCTTCGTGTCGCTGCTGGACTCGGTCTTCGTCGGGAGGCTGGACGACACACCCGCGCAGTCCGATGCGCTGCGACTGCTCAAGGTTCCCATCGGGGTGGGATATGAGCAGGTGGTGGCCTCGCTGGGGCACCGCCCCGGAGGGGAGCGGGGGGCCACGGAACGCGACCGGGCGCCTCGGCAGTTCATCTTCGCTGACGGCGCTGGCGGGGTGGAACGAGTGCGAGTGGACTTCTCCGGCGCCCATCTGGAGCACCTGTGTGCCGCGCTGGACACCACTCCGGATGCCCTGCGGGGCGAGCCGCTGGGGGCTGAGCTGCCTCCGGCGGCGCCGGTCGGGGCGAGAGCATGAGAACCCGGATGCCGCGCGGCAGGAGAATCGCGGCGCTGCTGATGGTAGTCATCGCGGTACTGGGCGTGCAGGCCGTGCTGGGACCACCGGCCCTCGCGCAGATCCCGGGAGTCGAGGACTGCAAACAAGCGCCCAACCCGGAGCGGCCTGGATCCGGCATGGTTGGTGCCCTCGACTCCACGCCGCCGCAGGCGGGCACCCCGAACAGCGTGTACGCCGAGGTCGGCTACGCCGGGCTGGTGTGGCATACCTACGACCTGGGCTGCGGCCCCTCGGGGCTGCGCAACCCCAACGCGGTGATTGACACCTGGACCGGCAACCTGCTCTTCGACGTTGCCAAGGTGATCGTCGGCGCCACCAACGGACTGCACTACGCGCTCGCCGAGGGTGGGCTGCTGACCCCGCTGAACAATCTGATCGTCTCCGGCACGGACGCGCTGTATCGCAGCGTGTACGCGCCCTGGTTCGGGTTGGTCGCGGTGCTGTTGGCGATCGTGCTGTTCCGGTCGATCTGGCGCGGCGATCTCGCCACCGTCAGCAAACGCGCGGCGTGGGCGCTGGCCGGTATTTGGCTGGCGGCCGCCACCTTCCTCACCCCGCTGCTGTACACCCAGGTCCTGGACGGGCTCCTGGTCCAGGGCAGCAACGAGGTGCGCACCGGCTTCCTCTACGACGTCGGGATCCAGCAGCGTGACGCGCTGCCGACTCTGCTGCACGAACAGATCATCTACCGGAACTGGCTGCGGGGGGAGTTCGGTTCCCCGGACGGCCCCCAGGCCACCCAGCTCGGTCGTGACCTGCTGCGCGCGCAGGCCTACACCAAGCAGGAAATCGCGGCTGGCGCGGATGATCCGAAATCCGGCGTCGCGGACCGCAAGAAGCAGGAATACAAGGCCGTCGCCGAGCGCACCGGGAGCGCCTACGGCTACTTCCAGGGCGTAGACGGCAACCGGATCGGCGTCGGGTTCCTGGCCGCGTTGCAGGCGGTGATGTTCGGACTGTTCCAGATGCTCGCCCAGGCGACGCTGCTGCTGGCCCAGGTGCTGCTGCGGGTGGTGATCCTGCTCGGTCCGGTGATCGGCCTGGTCGCCATCCTGCATCACGACCTGCTGCGCGGGGTCGGTCGCGCGGTCGGCGCCGCGCTGCTCAACATCGCCGTGCTCTCGGTGCTGGCCGCGTTACACACGCTGGTGATGGTGTGGGTGTTCGACCCCTCCCGCAACCTCTCGGTGCTCGCCCAGATGCTGCTCGGCGGGATGATCACCTTGGTGATGCTGCTGATAGCCCGCCCGATCCGGCGGATGTGGCAGATGACCGAACTCGCGGTCGGTGCGGTGGGTGGTGGGCTGCCGTCCTCCCCACCGGGTGTACTGGCCCGGCTACGGCGGCGGCCGCCAGGCACCGAGGCCACGGCGTCGGAGCGGTTCTGGGAGGAGGCTCGCGGCACCGAGGCTGATTCGGGAACGCCGACCGTGGACTCTGTTGCTGGCAGCCGCGGACGTCCCGAGGCTGGTGCACTAGCGGCGATCCCGGTGCTCGGTCCGGGGGGTCTGGGTGGTTCTGGCCAAGGAGGCGCTGCGGCGGCGCTGACCAGCTCGATCGAGAGCATGGTGCGTCCGGATCGGTTGGCGGCGTTGCCATCCGGGTTCAGCCTCACCGGGGCAGGCCGCGCTCAGATCGGCGAGGAGGCGGTGTACGTGCCCTCGGCGCTGGACGATCCCCGGGGCGCGCCGCGTCCAGCCGAGCTCGAAGAGGTGGCTGGGCAGCCTGTGTGGGTCCTCTACCGCCCCTCGGCCGGCCTTGAGGTCGGCCCGGAAGCCGGCGCGGACGGCACTGGCCCTGACAGCGCCCGGACCACGGACTGACCGGGAAAGATCTCCGTGCCGATCCGTACCCACCGTGGCCGTGCCGCCGTCTACCGCAAGTTCTGGGGCGCTCCGGTGCGTTCCCCCAAGCACCTCGCCGCAACCATGCTGGCGCTGGTCGTGATCGTCCTCGGAGCTGAGTGGGCGCTGCCCCACAGCCGGACGAGCATGGTCGGCGCAGCGCCGTCGCACGGCCCGCAGGCCAGCTCGGTCGCGCCGGCACCAGCCTCGGGGCCGGCCGGAGCCGACCTCGGCCGCGGTCCTCGGGTGCCCTTCCCGACCGGCCCGGCCCCAGCCGCCGCGCTTACCGTCGCACGTTCCTGGGTGCAGGCGTTTCTCACGGTCCCGCAGGGCATCACCCCGGCGCGGTGGGCCGAGCAGCTGCGGCCGTACACCACCGACGACTTGTTCCCCCAACTTCAGTCGATCAACCCGGCGAACGTGCCAGCCGCCCAGATCACCGGTCAACCGCGGACCGTCAGCGTGGGAGAGGACTCGGCTGAGGTGGACGTGCCCACCACCGCGGTCGTGGTGCGGTTGCTGCTGGTTTCCACTCCCTCCGGCTGGCGAGTGGCCAGCTACGAGCGGGTGGGTTGAGCCATGCGGCGGTGGCTGATCGGGCTTCTGGTTCTCGGCTCCTTCGGCGGTTTCATCGCGGTAGGCGCGATCTTTGTCCTGCTGGGTGGCGTCGGTTCCGGCGACTTCATGTTTGGCGCGCCCTGCGGCACGGTTCTCGCGTCCACCGATCCCCGGGAAGCGCCACGGGTGGCCGTCCGGGTCAGTGACCTCGATATGGAGCAACGGGCCATCGCCCAGCAGATCATCGCGATCGGCAAACAGCGCCGGTTGCCGCCGCGAGCGTGGCAGATCGCCATCCAGGCGGCGATGACCGAGTCCCGGCTGCATAACCTGCACTACGGCGACCGGGACTCGCTGGGCATCTTCCAGATGCGCCCCTCCCAGGGGTGGGGTGGCACCACCCAGGTCACCGATCCCGTCTACGAGATCAACAAGTTCTACGACGTGTTGCTGACGGTGCCCGGTTGGCAAACCCAGCGGCCCGGCGATTCCGCGCAGGACGTCGAGCGGTCGGCCTTCCCGGCGCGCTACCACCAGTGGGAACCGTTGGCGGTCAACGTGATCGGCGCTGTGGGCGGCGATGTCGCGGAGTTCACCCGGGTGTCCTGCGCCGCGCCACTTCCCCCACACGCGTCCTCCGAGGTTGCCGAGCGGGCGATGCGCTACGCGTTGGGTGAAGTCGGCAAGCCCTACGTCTGGGGCGCTACCGGGCCTGCTGCCTACGACTGCTCGGGACTGATGTTGCGAGCCTACGAGTCGGCTGGGGTCACGCTGCCTCGGGTGGCGCGGCAGCAGTACTGGGCTGGTGCCCAGCTGCCGGTGCGCCAGGCGCAACCCGGAGACCTGTTGTTCTGGGGTTACGACAGGTCGAACCCGGATAGCATCCACCACGTTGCGATGTATCTGGGTAACGGCCGCATGGTCGAGGCGGCGAATGAAACGGTGCCGCTGCGGCAGCGGGCTGTGAGCTTTGAGGAGCGCGAACTGATGCCGCTCGCGGTCCGGCCCGGTGTGCCGGTCGCGAAGGCGGCCTGACATCCGGAGGTGAAGGTGTACGCGTCAGACCCGATCCCGCGACCGGCCGGTCGACCGGCTTCGGCCACCCCGCTGCGGGATCATCTCGAGCGGGCCACGGTGGGGGTCAACGAGGGCTACGTCGTGTTGCCCCGGTCACTGGCTGAGGAGATGCCCTTGCCCTGGCAGCAGCAGATGGCCTATCTCCTCGATGAGTTCCATCAGACCTACGGCGATCTGCCGTGGCCGGTCTACCGGGTGGTACCCAGCCGCACCGAACGGCTGGTCGACCTGGACGAGGGCCAGCTCGCCGAGGCCGGTTATCTGCTGGAGATCGACGCCAGCGGCGAGCTGGTGTACCGGGACCGGAACGACTCGGTGGTAACCGACCCGCAGTCCAGGGAAGTCCTGGTGTCCTGCCTGGACCCGATACCCCGCCGCTCACCAGCGATCAACCCGTGAGCCAAGCTGACCTCTCGCGCCTGGCCATCGGAGTTCTTGGTGGCACCGGTCCGCAGGGCCGCGGTTTGGCCTACCGGTGGGCGCTCGGCGGGCTGTCGGTGGTGATCGGCTCCCGAGACCTTTCTCGGGCCGAGCACACCGCGGCCTTGCTGCGGGACCGTGCCGGCTCACCGCGGGTGTCCGGCACGGACAACGCCGGCTGTGCCGCCGAGTCAGATCTGGTCGTGGTGGCGGTGCCCTTCGACGGTCACGCAGGGTTGCTCACCTCGCTGCGCTCACCGTTGGCCGGCACGATCGTGGTCGACTGCGTGAACCCGCTGGCATTCGACCAACAAGGCCCGTACCCGCGGGCGGTGCCGGAGGGCAGCGCCGCCGCGCAGGCCCAGGCCCTGCTGCCCGACTCGCGGGTGACCGCAGCGTTCCACCATGTCTCCGCGGTGCTGCTGGAGGACCCCGCGGTGAGCACCCTGGACACCGACGTGCTGGTGTTGGGCGACGACCGGGCGGCCACCCACCTGGTGTGTGCTCTGGCCGACGCGATACCGGGCATGCGTGGCATCTACGGGGGTCGGCTGCGCAACGCCGGCCAGGTGGAGGCGTTAACCGCCAACCTCGTCGCGATTAACAGGCGATACCACACGCACGCCGGGATCCGGGTCACCGGCCTCTGAGCCCCGTTCAGTGGTAGGTGTGCTCGGAACCCGGGTAGGCGCCCGAGCGGACCTCCTCGGCGAAGTGGCTCGCGGCCTCCCGGAGCCCGTCGCCGAGCTGGGCGTAGGCCTTGACGAACCTCGGCATGGGGCCGGCGGCAGGGTGAAAGGCCGCCATGTCCTGCCACACCATGACCTGCGCGTCGCAGGCCGGCCCGGCCCCGATCCCGATGGTGGGCACACTCGTCACCGCGGTGACTCGCGCGGCCAACTCGGCGGGCACGACTTCGAGCACGATGGCGAACGCCCCGGCGGCTTCCAGAGCTTTGGCGTCCTCCAGCAAGCGCTCACCGGGTTCGCCCCGTCCCTGCACCTGGTAGCCGCCCATCGTGTGCACCGACTGCGGGGTGAGCCCGAGGTGGCCCATCACCGGCACGCCCGCCGCGACCAGCGCTTCGACCTGCGGCACCACCCGGCGGCCACCCTCGAGCTTCACCGCATGCGCGCCGGCCTCCTTCAGGAAACGGGCCGCGGTCTCTAGCGCCTGGGTCGGGGAGGACTGGTAGGAGCCGAAGGGCAGATCAGCGACGATCAACGCCCGGCGGGCGCCGCGGACCACGCCGCGCACCAGGGGCACCAGCTCCTCGACGGTGACCGGGACCGTCGTGTCGTAGCCGTAGACGACGTTGGCGGCGGAGTCGCCGATCAGCAGCACGGGGATTCCGGCGGCGTCGAGCAGCGCGGCCGTGGAGTAGTCATACGCGGTGAGCATCGCCCATTTCTCGCCACGACGTTTGGCCGCCATGAGATCCTGGATGCGGACTCGCCTGATTTTCTGGTCGGGTCCCACCGGTCCGCCGTACAGTGCGGGTTGGGCAGCAACTGCGGTCATCTTCGACCGTCCTCCCTCGAGGCCGGCGATTGTCCGCCGGTCCCCGTGTCATGCAGGATCGCTTATATCAAAGCCTGACACCAATTGCCAGGGCTGGCCCTAGCGCGCGATGAGGCTCACACGCTAGGCCAGGCTCACGTGCTGCCCGTGCGGGGTGATGGTGAACTGCCAGCGCGTGGCGGCGGGTCGGCCGAGCTGTTCCCATCGGTGGTAGGCGGTGGTGATCTCGTCCCAGAGTCGCCGTGGCCCGAACTGGTGCACGGGCCAGCGTCGGGTTCCGGGGTGGTAGTCAAACCGCGCCCAGGATCGGGATCGTGGGTCAAGGAACCATACGCACCAGTGGCCGTCGTCATCGGTGGCGGCCACGTACTCGACATGGCAATCGGACACCTGAAGTGCGACCGCGAAGGGTGCGTCGTCGTTACCGACGTAGGAAGCGTGCAAGTCGGTGTCGCTGACTTCGGGGATGTCCGTGTCGCGCACCACCTCGGTGATCTCGGGTCGGGGAGTTCGCTGGTCGCGCAGTTCCATGAACGAGATGGTGGTGTTGATGAGTCCCCCGGTGGCCGTGCCGTCGGAGTTGACGCTCAGCGACAGCAGCCCGGCCGGCTTGTAGGCGCTACCCCAAGGGGTGACGACCAGCCCACCTGGCCGGGTCTGCGCCACCCACGCATAGGGCACCCGGGGTGCGGCGGCGGTGGGGAGCACCCGATCGAACGGTGCCCCGGCGGGGTGGCCGTGCGCCCCGTCACCGGTGAGCACGGTGACCTCGCCGTACCCGGCGGTGGCGAGCGCGGCCTGGGCCCGCGCCGCCAGGAGGGGGTCGACTTCGATCGTCGTGACGTTGCTGGCGCCGAGGTAGTGCGCCAGCAATGCGGCGGTGTAGCCGGTGCCTGTGCCGATCTCCAGTACCCGCATTCCCGGCTGAACCTGTCCGGCTTGCAGCATCAGGGCGACAATGTCCGGACGTGAGGCCGAACTGGTCGGTACCCGGCCGCGCCCATCAGGGCCGGCTGGGCTGCCGTCGTCGACCTGAGTGATCACGTAGCGAGGCCCGTATGCCCGGCGCAACCACTCCTGCGGGTCCTCCGCGCGGTGCAGCGCCACCAGATCGTCCCCGTCGCGGCGCCAGATCACCTCGGGAATGAATACTTCCCGGGGCACCGCCAAAAACGCCGCCCGCCACGGCTCGCCGAGCACTCCCTCCGCCGTCAGGTCCTCCACCAGCTCAGCCCACGAGGGTGGCGCCGTTGTGGTCACTTCTTGTCCTGGTCATCGTCGGTGTCCGGTTTCCCGTGCTTGCCACCAGGATCCTCAGCCGGTATCGGCCGATGAGGGTCGTGCCCGTTCCCCACGTACTTGTCTTGGGGGTCTTGTTTCTCGTGTTTGCCCACGGTGTTTTCCCTCGCGGCGTTTGTTAGCAGGACGGATCAGGGTGTTACGGTGCGATACCATCATCCGACGACCGGCTCGGCGACGTTCCGTCGTCCTCGGGGGAGCCTGGCTGGTGGTCAGTGACCTTGCCCCTTATCGGCGACGGCCCGCCGTGCGCCAGCTCACCGAGCAGGCCGCTGGACTCCTCACCTCCTCGGAGGCGAGCGGAGTAGCGGATCATGGTACGAGCAGCTGGGCCTTGGCCCCGACTGCTAGGTAGGTCGATGCCGCCCGCCGATCCATGGTGACGAGTGGTCGGCCCGCAGCTGCAGCGGCTGCGCCGACGAGTGCGTCGTACACGGCACCGCCGATGATGTCTGCTCGGGCGAACAGCTCCAGCAGAACCTCGGCCTGCGGTGCTGGCAGCGGCGCCCAGCCGAGGAACGCTCGCTGCATCAGCTCCAAGGCTTCAGAACCGGTGCGTCGGATCGCACCAGGAAGCCGGGTGAGGACTGAGTAGGTCTCGAACCATGCGTGTCCAGCGAGACCCACCGCATTGCTCGTGACCAAGCGGAGCGCGGCCGCGTGGTGCTCGTGGTCGGCCACCAAAGCCGGGATCGCGATGCTGGTGTCGAGAAGCAACGAGACAGGCAGCTCACCGGCGGGTGGCATCACGGAGCGCCCGTACCTGGTCAGCGGTGAGCGGTTGACCAGTGGGAGCAATGACGAGGATGCCTGCTTCCTCAGCCATCGGCACGCGTTCGGTGACCGGTGTCACGACGACCGAGCCGTCGCTCTCGATCACCTCGACCTCACTTCCCGTGTGCAGCGCCAGCCTGTCCCGAATCGCCTTCGGGACAACAACGCGACCACCAGCGTCGACCGTAGTACGCATGCCATCAGGATACCATCTTGCTGCCATCCACTCTGCCAGGTGCACAACGGGGCCCGTTCGCGTCAGCGGTTGGTGATCGGCAGTCACCGGTCCCGGCCGAAAACGGTCCTACGACGGAACCGCCACTTCTCGCGAGAAGCACCTGATCACGCTTCGAGGCCGTACACGACAAGGCGATTAGAGAACGTTGCCAGGTAGACTTTTCCGTTCGCGATGGTCGGTGGGCAGAACTTAGCGAATTTCCCGACGTCGTCACGGGCGGCGTCTTTCTTGCTATTCCAAATTTCCTGGGTGAGGTCAGAGGCCTTATAGGCGCGCAGGATCCCATCCACCACCTGCTGATTGGCGTTACTGAGGTAGGGATGGGCTGCCCACACGATGCCGGACTCCGGGTCGTTGCCGTTGGCTGAGATCGACAAGAAGCCGCCCGGCATGCCCGGTGAGCCTCCCGGGATGCCGGTCGGATCATTTGTGGTGCTCATGGACACCGGGATGCAGGTCTGTTCGGTGATCGTGAAGGGGTAGGCGTAGGCACGGAGCACGCTGTTTTCCGGCCAGACGTAGATCCATTGGCCACGGGTGGAGGTCCAGGTCACCGGACCGCCGTGGATATGCTTGGTTTTTGTGGGGTCATCGGTGTAGCCACTATCAGGCTCCACCCAGAAGTTCGGTACCCGGTCGGTAGAGCCGGTTTGGAGACCGCCCAGCGCGGCGGTGTCCAGCTCATAGAACTTGCTCTGCTTGCCGCCCGCCAGTAAGCGGTCAGTGCCAGGAATCAGCAGCGGTCCCGCTGACCCCAGATCGTAGTCGGTGCGGTCAAGGTCCTTGCTGTTGTAGGGTGCGAACCAGTCCAGCACTTGCAAGCTGGGACTGAGCTTGACCACGCTTTCCGGCAAGTCGGTGCCGTCCGGAGGGTGCCAGGCGGGGCTGGTGACCTCAGTGGTCGAGTTCCCACTGAGGTAGTACAGGTTTCCGAGGGCGTCAACGGCGAGGCCTTGTCCGGCCATCCAAATCCCACCGCCGCTTAAATTCGGTGTGCTGACGTGCACGTTAGTTCGCTGAAGCGTGTCCGCGTCGAAACCTATGACCCATCCATGATACGGCGTAGCGTCGCCGTAGGAGGAGAACGCTGCGTATACCTGGTTGTTGGCCAGCGTGAGCGCCGAACGCTGTAGTTGACGGTGGTCGGTGAATGTAAGTTGACCGTTCACGCTCCCATCGCCGGTGCCCGGAAAGGTTGCGACGATTCGGGTGGGCCCGTCGAATAGGTCATCGCCGGTCGTCAGGTCCAAGGCGTGCAACCAGTGGGAATAGTCGCTAGTGTCTTTGCTGGCAGTCAGGACGTAGATCGCGTTGCGACCACGGTCAATCACGGGCGTGCTCACGATGCCCACCTCGATTGCGATATCGGCATAGCCCGGGGGGCCGATATTCGTGTCCGGTAGCGCGATCGAGGGCTCCAGGGTCCGATGCCACAATGGTTCCGTTACCGTCGCCTGATCGGCGTCAAAGGCGTACACCGAGTTGTGCATCGTCGCAACATACACCACGTTATGCGTGCCCTTGCCTGGAATAGTCATTTGTGGCAGATACAACGGCTGAGCGTAGATCTCGCCGTCAACGCTACGAGTGAATAGCTTCCCGAATTCCGGACCACTGACACTCGCCGGCGTCAGCACCGTCTCACGGACAGTGACGCCAGTGCGACTACTATCATTGTGCTGGGTAACCATTGACACGATTGCGCCGCCACCGCTAGCCATCTACCCGCTCCCTCCGAACTCACCACCCCACACCACCACCGGGCCGCCACCCAGTGCTCAGACGTGGTCACCAGGGAGGAGCACAGCAACGCAATGGCTGATACACGGAGAGCGGGTGGTCGGTAGAGCAGGTTATCGAGGTGGTCTTCGACCAGGCCTTGGCCGATTCCATTTGTGGCTGGGACCCTTGATCCGATCTGTGGTCTTCCGGGTGGAAGGGGCGCGCCGTGTCGGGTGTGTCGTTCCTCTGGTTGGAGCTGACTGGTCGTTGCCAGTTGGAGTGCGTGCATTGCTACGCGGAGTCGGGGCCGGCGGGTACGCACGGGTCGATGACGGTCGGTGACTGGCGGCGGATGATCGGCGAGGCGGCCGACCTCGGGGTGGGTGCGGTGCAGTTTCTCGGCGGGGAGCCCACGTTGTACCCGGCGTTGCCCGAGCTGGTGAACCATGCGCTGGCCGCCGGGGTGCAGGTCGAAGTATTTTCCAACCTGGTGCACGTCACGCCGGTGCTGTGGGAGTGCTTCGGACGGCCGGGGGTGCGGCTGGCCTGTTCGTACTACTCCGACGATCCGGGGCAGCACGCAGCGGTGACCGGCAGAGCCGGCTTGCACGCCCGGACCCGGGCGAACATCGCCGAGGCGGTACGCTGGTCGATTCCGCTGCGAGTCGGGGTGATCGACCTGGGTGGCGGTCAGCGTGCCGAGCAGGCGATAGCCGAGATGGAGGCGTTGGGAGTGGCTGAGGTCGGCTACGATCGGCTCCCGGTGAGCGGATGTTTACCCGGCCTCCAGCCCCGGTACCCCGCGTCACCGGACAGGGATGACGCCGAGGCGGCGCACATGGGCGCGGATCGGGTCGGCCAGCTCGGGGAAGTCGCCGTCGGCGATGCGCGACAGCAGTCGGGCAGCGACGGCGAGCTGTGCGGTACGGCCGGCGGGGGTGTCGAGCTGGTCAGCGAAGGTGTCGTACACCCGCTCGGCCACCTCCGGGATCAGCAACGAGTACAGCAGCAGGGTGGCCGCATCCATGCCGGCCGGGCCACGACCCCACAGCTCCCAGTCGATCAACCCGAACTCCGGGGCGAGCAGGTTCTCCCAGTGCAGGTCCCCGTGCACGGTCTCCCACTCGGTCACGTGCAGCTCGGTGCCGTAGGTGGCGCGGGTACGCTGCGCTACGCGCCCGCTGGTGGTGTAGGCGCGGACAGTGAGGGTGGCTCGCAGTACGTCGATGCCCTCGCGCAGGTCGGCCCACCAGGCGTCGGGCAGGTCGACTGCGGCTCGAAGCTGGTTGGTGCGCGAGATCGCGGTGCCTGGCAGCAGAGTGAGTACTTCGGCGCGCTGGCGGCGCCAGTTCTGCTCGTCCCACTCGTGCACACCGATCACCTGGGGCTTGGTGATGCCGGTGAGGGTGTTGGCGTCGGTGTTGCCGGTCCAGGTGTCGCCGTGTGCCCATTCGGGGAACTCGGTGACCACCCGCAGCCAGACCGGCCCCTCGCCACCAGCGGCCGGGGCGCCGATGGTGCGTAGCCGCCACCCGAACACCGACTGTCCGGTGAGGGTCAGCCCGAAGTGGTCGGCGGCTCGGTCGAGGTTGAGGCGCATCCACTGGGTGAAGCGGGCGTCGGCGTCGGCGATGGCCTGCTCATCCGGCCGCATGGCGCTGCTCCTCCTGGTGGCCCTGGTCGTCGATGAGGTGGCGTAGGTAGGCGTCGGGGTGGTCCAGGTAGCGGCGCCAGTGGTCAACCAGCTCCAGTTCGCCCCAGGTGGTGCGCTGGTAGCCGTGGCCGCCGACCTCGATGATGTCCGCCCCGGGGGTGCTGGCCAGGATCGGTGAGTGGGTCGCGCAGACAACCTGGGAGCCGGATCGGCCGAGCTGGTGCAGGAGGGCGACCAGGTGCAGGCAGGCGGTGAACGAGAGGGCTGACTCCGGTTCGTCCATGACGTAGAAGCCGGGTGCGTTCATCATCGCCTTAAATACCGTGACGAACCCTTCGCCGTGGCTCATGGCCGAGGTGTCCTCGGCCCAGTAGCCGGGCACTCCGCCGAGCTGTTCGGTCATAGCGAACGCGGTCTCGGCGCGCAGGAAGAAGCCTTTCTTCTTCAGCCGCGGGCCGGCCAGCATCCGGGAACCGGCCGCAGTGGTCTCCAGCTTGAGGACCTCGCCCAGCGGCGTCTTGGTCGGGTTGGGTCGGCCTGCTCGGGCCGAGGCCCGCCCGCCGTACGGGTCGAGCCGAAAACCCTCGGCGATCGCTTCCACCAGTGTGGATTTGCCGGAGCCGTTGTCGCCGACCAGCAAGCTCACCGGGGCGGCGAACTCCAGGCCCTCGTCGAGGAGCTGGGCGACGGCTGGCACGGTGAATGGCCAGCGGTGCCGGTCGGCCGGGCCGGGTCGCAGGTGCTCGGGGACGTGGGCGCGGGCCACGAACATGAGGTCTCAGCCTTTCCTCGGACGACTCCGGCTCAGCGGGTGCGCGACGGGTCGCGTTCGCGCCAGCGGTTGGTGATCGGCAGTCGCCGGTCCCGACCGAAAGCCTTCAAAGTGATCTTCGTGCCAGGCGGGTACTGCCGGCGTTTGTACTCTGCGGCGTCCACCAGTTGCACGATGCGCTCGACCAGCTCCGGAGCGAAACCCGCCGCCACCAGGTCGCCGAAACCGCGGTCGCCCTCCACATAGTCGTCGAGCACCTTGTCAAGCAGCAGGTAGTCCGGCAGCGAGTCGGCGTCAAGCTGGCCGGGACGCAGCTCCGCCGAGGGCGGCTTGCTGATCGAGCGCGGGGGGATCGGCGGGGTCTGGCCCCGCTTCTCGGCCATCGCGTTGCGCCACCGCGCCAGCGCCCACACCGCGGTCTTCGGCACGTCCTTGATCGGCGCGAACCCGCCGACCGCGTCGCCGTAGATCGTCGAGTACCCGACCGCGAGCTCGGACTTGTTGCCGGTGGCCAGCACCAGATGGCCGTACTGGTTGGACAGCGCCATCAGGGTCACCCCCCGGCAGCGAGCCTGCACGTTCTCCTCAGCGGTTCCGGACAGGCCAAGCTGGCGCACGAAGACCTCGACCATGTCCCCGATCGGCTGGACCTGGTAATGCAGGCCGGTGCGCTCGGCCAACTCGGCGGCGTCGGATCGGGAGTGCGCCGAGGAATACGGCGAGGGCATCGAGACCCCGTACACCGCGTCGGCGCCCAGCGCGTCCACCGCCAGTGCGGCACACACCGCAGAGTCGATCCCGCCGGAGAGCCCAAGCACCACTGAGCGGAATCCGTTCTTGCGCGTGTAGTCCCGCAGGCCGATCACCAACGCGTTCCACACTTCGGCCTGCTCCGAGAGCGGCTCGGCCCTCGGCGTCCTCGGCACCAGCAGGACAGGTGAGCAGGCCGGCGCTGCCTCGTTGGTGAGGACTACCCGGCCAACGTCCAGCCCGGCGTACCGTCCGACGGCCCTGGCCGATCCACCGGGCAGCTCCAGGTCAACGACCAGGAGCTGCTCGGTGAACTGCGCTGCACGTACCAGCAGCTCCCCGCGCCCATCGACCACCCTCGAGTCGCCGTCGAAGACCAGCTCGTCCTGCCCTCCCACCAGGTTGACGTAGGCGAGCGGTACCCCCACCTCGATGGCGCGGCGGGCCACCAGCGCCAGCCGGGTGTCGTCCTTGTCACGTTCGTAGGGGGAGGCGTTGGGCGCGACCACCAGATCCACCCCAGCCTGCGCCAGCGCGGCGATCGGACCGCCCACCTGCCAGAGGTCCTCGCAGATCACCATCCCGATCTCCAGGCCGCAGTGCCGGAACACGGTCAGGGTGGTGCCGGGGATGAAGTAGCGGCGTTCGTCGAATACCCCGTAGTTGGGCAGGTGGTGCTTGAACTGGCGGGCTACCACCCACCCCCGGTGCACGACGGCCACCGCGTTGCGGGGGCCGTGGGTATCGGAGTCCAGGTATCCGACGACGACAGCCAGCTCCCGGACGTCGTCGTGCGCGAGGGCCGCTGCCAGCGTCTGCAGGGCGTGCACGGACCCGGCGACGAAAGACTCCCGCATTGCGAGGTCCTCCACCGGGTAGCCGGTCAGCGCCATCTCGCCGAACACCACGAGGTGCGCGCCCGCGGCGGCAGCTTCCCGGCAGCGCGAGGCGATCATCGTGGTGTTGCCCGCGACATCACCCACGCAGGGGTTCACCTGCGCCAAAACCAGACGCAGCGGGGGCATGCCCTCATCATCCGCCTCCCGCGGGCCAGCGGGAGACGCCGCAGAGGCTCACTAGGATCTGCCGGATGCCGCGCCTGTTGCGTCTGCGTATTTTCCTGGGCCCTGGCTTGGGTGCTGTTTTGGCGATCGTGCTTGCCCTCAACGGTTGCGCCGCCGAAGCCGGGCAACCCGCTGACGTCGCGGGATCACCTCCAGGTGGAGGGTCCGGCTTCACACTGCACCAGCACGGCCCCGCCGGGCCGGTGCCCCCAGGCCTGGAGCGCTTCTACAGTCAACGCCTGACCTGGGGCAGCTGCCCGGGTTTCGCCACCACCTCCCGGGACCGGGAGTCCTTCGCGAACCCTCAGCTGGAGTGCACCCGGGTGGAGGTGCCGCTGGACTACGCCCACCCGCACGGGCGCACCGCGTGGCTAGGACTGCTCCGCCTGCCCGCCACGCACCAGCTGGAGCGGTTGGGTTCGCTGCTGGTCAACCCCGGCGGTCCGGGTGCCTCGGGGATGCACGCGGTCGCCTCGCTGGCCGCAGTGGTGGCCGGTACCGAGCTGGGTCGGCGCTTCGACGTGGTCGGGTTCGATCCCCGAGGAGTCGGCGCGAGCCAACCGAAGATCGTCTGCCGGACCACCCAGGAGCAGGACGCCGCGCGGCTCACCCTTGACCTGGACACCTCGCCGGCCGGGATTGCCTATACCGAGAACCAGAACCGGGACTACGCCGCGCTGTGCGCCCAGCGGGTGGGCAAGGACGTGCTCGCCCACGCCGGCACCCGAGATGTCGCGCGGGACCTGGACGTGATGCGCTCCGCCCTCGGCGACACGAGGCTCAACTATCTGGGCTACTCCTACGGCACCCGGATCGGCACCTCCTACGCCGACCAGTTCCCGGGCAATGTGCGGGCGATGGTGCTCGACGGCGTGCTGGAACCGAACGAGAACCTGGTGGAGAGCTTGGCGAACCAGGGTGCTGGATTCCAGCAGTCGTTCGACGCCTTCGTCGGCTGGTGTCTCGGGCAACCCCGCTGCTGGTTGGGCAGTGTCCTCAAAGTGCCCCCGAAGGAGGCCCCGAAGGAGGAGGCCAACCGCCGCTTCCAGCAGTTAGTGCGGCCACTGACCACTGCGGCACTGCCGGTCGGCGACCGCAAGCTGTCCTACACCGACGCGAGTATCGGCACGATTCAGGGCCTGTATACCGACCAGCTCTGGCCGGTGCTCAACCGGGGCCTGATCGAACTGGCTACCGGGGACGGCTCCACCCTGTTGCGGTTGGCCGACCTGTACTACCAGCGCGACGGACACGGCTACTCCGGCAGCCAGGACGCCTTCAAGGCAGTCCGCTGCGTCGATGACCCTCCGGTAACGGATCCAGTGGTGATCTGGCAGGCCGACCGGCAATACCGGCAGGCCGCGCCGTTCCTCGATGACGGGCATCCGCCGTCGGCGGCTCGGGATGCCTGCGCTTTCTGGCCGGTACCGCCAAGCGGCGGGCCGCCAGACCCGCAGGTGGAGGGGTTGCCGCCGGTACTCGTGATCTCCACGACCGGTGACCCGGCCACCCCGTACCAGGCCGGGGTGGAGCTGGCCCACCAGCTCCGCGGCAAGTTGGTCAGCTTCGAGGGCAACCAGCACACCGTCGCCTTGCAGGGAGTGAAGTGTGTGGACGACGCGGTGTCCGCCTACCTGGTGCGGCTTGCCCTGCCGAAGCACTCCGCGCTGTGCGTCGCCTGAGGTGTCTGGACACCCGCCGTCGCCGGGGTGCGCTGGCCGATCAGGAGAGCGCCCAGCGCACCGAGCAGGCACACCCCCACGGTGAGCAGGAAGATCTCGTGGTACTGGGTGCGGAGCGCGGCCTGCAGGGCTCGCTGGTAGCTGGCGAGCTGCTGCTGGTACACCGGAGCACTGACGCCGAAGGGGAGTGGAGTGGCCAACCCAGCGGTGAGCTCGTGGAAGCGGTGCAGGCCCCAGCCGGACAGCGCGGCGATGCCGACGAGCATGCCGGTCATCCGGGCCACGACCACCGCAGCGGACACCACGCCGTGCCGGTCGGGCGGGGTCGCGCGCAGCGCCGCCGCCGACAGTGGCGCGATCACCAGGCCGAGACCCAAGCCGGCCAGCGCCAGGTCGGCGTCCAGGCGCGGCAGGCTCAGCAGGCCGAGGTGATAGCGAGCAGCCATGACGTTTGCCGGCCACCCCGCGATCAGCAGATAGCCGGCGGCAGCCAGCACCATCCCGACCAGCGTCACGACCACCTCACCCATCCGGTTCGCCACCACCCCTCCGGCCAGCGCCCCGACGGGCAGCGCCACCAGAAACCGGGCCAGGACCGCGGTCGCGGCGGCGGCGTCGCGGCCCAGCACTGTCTGCGCGTAGAGCTGGATGTCCACCAGAGTCACCAGCAGCGCCGCTCCGGCCGCCAGACTGACCCCCAGGGCACCGAGGAAGACCCGCCACCGCACGCCAGCGGGATCGAGCAGCCGCACCGTTGCCCGCCGCTCCCACAGCACGAACCCCATCCCGGTCACCGCGGCCGCGCCCAGCACCGGCCATCCCCAGGAGGGCAACACCCCACGGTTGGGATCGGGGTTATACAGCCCGACCACCAGCAGTCCCAGCGTGAACGCCAGCAAGCCACCGCCGAGGAGATCCAGCGGCACCCGGTTGGGGGGTCTGCCGCTACCGGGTCGGGCCCTCGCGGGAACGGCCAGGTGCACCGCCACCACCGCGGCCAGCGCGAGCGGGACGTTCACCCAGAACACGCCGCGCCAACCGATCAGCGCGGCCAGCGCGGCGCCGTACAGCGGGCCCAGCACGCTGCCCAGCTCCTGAGCGGCGCCCAGCGCGCCTAACGCGGTGGAGCGGCCACGACCCGGCCACAGGTCCGCGGCCAGCGCCATGGACACCGGCAGCAACGCGCCACCGGCGATGCCCTGCCCGGTTCGCCCCGCCACGAGCACCGGCAAGGTTGCCGCGGCCGCGGTGACCGCTGAGGCGGCCGCGAAGGTGATCAGGCAAGCCTGCAGCAGCGCCCGCCGGCCGAAGCGGTCGGACGCTTGGCCCAGCAGGGGCATCGCCGCGACGTAGCCCAGCAGGAAGCCGGTGATGATCGGGGTGGAGCGCTCCAGGTGATTCAGCGGCACCTGCAGGTCGCGGATGATATCGACCAGCAGGCTGACCACAACGTAGGCATCCAGCGCGGCCAGGAGGGTGACCAGCGCGCCAGCACCCAATGCCAGCCCGCGACGCCGGAGCGGAGTTGGCCTCTCGCCCACCAGATCAGGCCGGTGGGGTGATCTGGACCGGAGCGTCGAAGTCGGAGAAGTGCACCGTGGCCGTGCCGTATCTCGTCGGGAACTGGGCCTGGATCAGCCGTGAGCCTGCGGCCGCGACCCAGACCTCACTGGTACCCGGGACCAGCCCTAGCCCAGGCACCAGCGTGCCGAGCGGCTGTGCCGGGAAGTCCACCTTGAGCCGGTAGCTGTCCACGCCATCGAGCTGCTCCCGGTCTTGGGTGGTCGCTCCTTGACCACTGGCGAGCACCGCCGCGATGCCCCGGTTCGGGTCGAGAATCGCACTAGGGTCCAAGTACGCGCTGAGCATGGACGCCGGGAGCTTCTGGACCGGGCCGGTCGGAGGCTGCAGGTACACTGTCCCGCCGATAACCGCGAACTTCATTTCCAGGGTTTGCCTGCCCTCGTCCACCGTGGCAGTGCCCTGTGCGGAACCATCCCGGGTGAGCTGGCCCTCGGCGGAACGCAGCTGTACCTCGGGTGCGTTGCCTGCGACGTTCACGGCGAAGTGGGTGGTGGTCACCGTCCGCATGGCGGCAGCGGAGTCGGCGAGCAGCGTGGCGCCGGGGGGAAGGGTGGCTTTGTGGGCAGGAGCGGCTTGCTGCCCGCCGCCCCCGCCGCAGGACGTGACCAGCGCGATAATTAGCGCGATGACCACGGTGGCAAGACGCATCCTTCTATCGTAGGGGGCGGACTGCAGTGCCGTCACGGACTGTCCTCTACCCTGCGCGCATGGACCGCCAGCAGGAATTCGTGCTGCGCACGCTGGAGGAACGCGACATCCGGTTCGTTCGGTTGTGGTTTACTGACGTGCTCGGCTACCTCAAGTCGGTGGCGGTGGCACCAGCTGAGCTAGAGGGAGCCTTCGCCGAGGGCATTGGTTTCGACGGGTCGGCTATCCAGGGTTTCGCCCGTGCCTACGAGTCCGACATGATCGCGAAACCGGACCCCGCCACCTTCCAGGTGCTGCCCTGGGAAAACCCGAACGGGGTGCACTACTCGGCCCGGATGTTCTGCAACATCGCCATGCCCGACGGTTCGCCGTCCTGGGCCGACCCACGGCATGTGCTGACCCGGGCCCTGTCCAAGGCGGCGGTCAGCGGGTTCACCTGCTACGTGCACCCTGAGATCGAGTTCTACCTGCTGCGTGACCTGCCTGACAACGGTTCCGAGCCGGTACCCGCCGACTCCGGTGGGTACTTTGACCAGGCCAGTCACGACGCTGCTCCGCACTTTCGCCGGCACACCATCGAGGCGCTGGAGCAGATGGGCATCTCGGTGGAGTTCAGCCATCACGAGGGCGCCCCGGGTCAGCAAGAGATCGACCTGCGCTACGCCGACGCGCTCACGATGGCCGACAACATCATGACTTTCCGGTACGTGGTGAAGGAGGTCGCGATCACTCAGGGGGTGCGCGCCTCGTTCATGCCCAAGCCCTACACCGCCCAGCCCGGCTCGGCCATGCACACCCACATGAGTCTGTTCGAGGGCGACCGTAACGCCTTCCACGACGATGACCACCCCTACGAGCTGTCCATCACCGGCCAAGCCTTCATCGCCGGGGTCCTGGCGCATGCCCGGGAATTCACCGCGGTGACCAACCAGTGGGTGAACTCCTACAAGCGGCTGATTGTCGGGGGAGAGGCCCCCACCGCGGTGTGCTGGGGACACGCGAACCGCTCGGCGCTGGTCCGGGTGCCGATGTACTCACCGGGCAAAGCGTCCAGCCGGCGGGTGGAGATCCGCAGCCCGGACTCGGCGTGCAACCCCTACCTCGCCTACGCGGTGGTCCTCGCCGCCGGGTTGCGGGGCGTGCAGCAGAACTACGAGCTGCCGCCCGCCGCGGAGGACGATGTGTGGGCCCTGTCTGAGCAGGAACGGAGGGCGGCGGGTTATGCGCCGTTGCCGCAGAACCTTTCCGAGGCGCTGGTCGAGATGGAGAATTCTGAGCTGGTCGCCGAGACCCTCGGAGAGCACGTCTTCGACTTCTTCCTGCGCAACAAGCGCGCCGAGTGGGACAGCTACCGACGTCACGTCACGCCCTATGAGCTGCGCACCTACCTGCCCGTTCTGTAATCGATCGACGCGCCGGGCTGCCGGGGTGAGGATGGCGGGATGAACGGCCGGCTGCATCGCGACCTCGCGGAGTTCACCACGCTCACCCAGCCGCTGCTGCAGGCCGATCCGATCCGCCACAACCTCGCGCTCACCGCGCTTACTTTACTGCCGCGGATGCCCGACGCCGCCGCTCATCCACCGGTATTGCTCAGCGTGTACCGGGCCGGCGTCCTGGCCGGAGCGGCGGTGCGTCTGCCGCCCTCCGATCTGATCGTCAGCGGGCTGCCTGCGGAATGCGCCGGTGCGGCGGTCGAGGTGCTCGCCCCCAGCCACCAAGGTTTGCCTGGCACCGTCGGGCCGCGCAGTGAGGCGGAAGGGTTCGCGCGCCGCTGGTCAGCCCGCACCGGCATCTCGGCGCACGAGCGAATGGCGCAACGGGTGTTTGCCCTGGGTCAGCTCACCCCACCCCGTGGTGTTCGGGGTGCTCCCCGGCAAGCTGACGCCGATGACCTCGAGCTGCTGGCACAGTGGCGGGAGGAGTTCGCCAGCGAGGCGACCGGCGGGCTGCGCGGCCCCGGGACCGCCCGGCAACAGGCCAGGGGCAGTCTGGCGGTGGGCACCGCGGCGCTGCTGTGGGAGATCGCTGGGCAGCCGGTGGCCTGGGCATCAGCCACTGCCCCGGTGGCCGGCATGTCCCGGATCGGGCCGGTGTATACGCCGCCGCGGTATCGCGGGCACGGGTATGGCAGCGCCGTCACCGCAGCCGCCGCGGGCTGGGCCCGGCAGGCCGGTGCGCAGCACGTGGTGTTGTTCACCGACCTGGCGAACCCCGTGTCCAATGCGATCTACCCGCGGATCGGCTTCCGTCCGGTGCACGACGCCGTGGAGATCGCGTTCACGCTCCCGCCAGAACGCGGGTCAGCCTGACGCACGTGACCCGACTGTCCGGGAGGCCCACATAGGTCAGAGGGCGGTGGCGGTCAGGCGCTCGCGTAGCTCGGCGACTCCGGGGCTGGTGTGTAGAGGTTCCAGTACGGTGTTCAGCGCGCGCAGCCGGCCATAGGCCCGGGGGGAGTGCACCGCGGTGACCGCGTCCAGGGCCTGGTGACCCACCGCGACGGCGGTGTCGATGTCCCCGGCGATGGCGTGCGCCCCGGCCAGGTCGGACAAATACAGCGCTCGGCCCCGGGCGTGGTCGGGGCCGAACTGGTCCAAGGCGTGGCGCAGCAGCGGCACCGCCCGCCCGGCGGCACGAGGGTCGCGCTCGTGCCGCGCGAGCGCGTAGTACGTACCGCCCTGGATTACGGCGAGGCGGAGGCCGTTGAGCCAGGCGCCCCAGGGTGGACGGGCCTGGTGATCGATGCTGGCGAACTGCTCCTCGGCCTGGTGCAGGGCACGGTCACAAGCCCGGGCATCACCTCGGGCGGCGTGCGCGCGGGCCGAGACGCCGGACAGAGCGTTGGCGGTGGACGCGGAGAGGGGGTGTGCTCCGACCGCGGCGGCCTGGCCGATGTGGACCAGCTTGAGCGCCTCGTCTGGGCGGCCGAGATGCACTGCTTGGCTCGCCATGTCGTAGAGCAGGTAGGCGGTGAGGTCACTACCGAGCGGGTGCTCGCAGTCCCGGGCGAGCCCCAGGCCGATCATCCACAGCCGCCGGGCGGCGTCATGGTCGGTGACATCGAAGCTCATGAAGCCGGTGACCAACGCCAGGTGTGCGGTGGCGATCATGAGGCGGGGCCGCAGCTCGGCGGCAATCTGGGCGTCGAGCAGGGGCAGGACCGAGCGCAGGTGTGACACGGCGAGGTCCCGGATCGGCCCGGATCCCGTGGCGAGGTCCTGACGGGTGTAGGTGGCGGTGGCCTGCTCGATGACCTCGACATCACTGGCCCCCAGGTGGCGGGTGCCAGGGGACTCAGCCTGCGGTACGAGAGCAAGCAGCCGGTGGAAGTCCACTCCGGTGGCACCGAAGGTGAGCGCGGTGACCTGCTCTATGAAGTCCCTCCTGCGTTCCACCCAGCTGCCCCTCCGGTCGGCCTCCGCTGCGCTTCCTACCGTAACCCCGTAGCGGAACCCGAGCTTGCCCGCAGGGATCCCCAGCACGTTGGCGACCCTGACGACGGCGGCGGTGTCGGTGAGTGACCGCTGACCATTCTCGATCTTGGACATGGTGGCCTGGTCCAGGCCGAGGAGCGCGCCCAGCACGTGCTGACTACAGCGGGTCTCAACACGCACCCGGCGGAAGATCGGTCCGAAGTCCAGTCGTGCCAGTGCGGCGCTCAGGCGTGGGTCGTCGTAGAAGCCTGCGGGCAACACCACTTCACGCCCACCGGTGCCATTGCGGCTGCGGTGCGGCTGAGTCCCGCGGTCCGGGCAGGGTCGCTCCCCCCAGTGAGTCATCCGATCACTGTAGCCGTGCTTTGTCCCAGCGCCATGGGCACAGCGTCATGACGGGGGCTCATGGTCGGGTGCCGTTGCGGTGGGTGCGAGCACTGCCGTGTGATCAAGGCACCAGAGTCGGGAGGAGGGCAGCGCGTCATCTAATCTGATCGAGAGGCGCGTGTCACGGAGCGCCGTAGAGGGTTCAAAGATGTCGAGCGTCGCGATGCTCAGATGGATGACGGGAGCCGTCGCCTTTTGGTTCACGGTCTTGGGCATGATGTGCGTGCCGGAAATGCTCGCGGAACGCCGGTACCGGTTGCAGCAGGAGGCGCGGCGCGCGGCTCTACGACGGCACAACGCGAGTCGCCATCAGCACCGGCGCCCCATCGCGTGTCGCGAGACCGAGGGCACGCCCGGCTAAAGGAAAAAGCGCGCTCGCCGCGCGGCAGGTCTCCGAGGCAGCTGGGGCGGTCGGCTCGCGTTGTCATGGTGTGGCCGCGTGGCGTCCCGTCGCCCTCGCGTTCACGCGCTCGCCAGAGCGCGGATTAGCCTGACGCACGTGACCCGACTGCGTGTGCAGTGGCCCTCCCAGCCGCTGCTGGACCACTAGCGTCTGGAGCGCGTCGTGGCCGAAAGCAGGCGGGCCGCCCCTTCCCTGGCGCGACTGGGACTCACCGACAGCGGCGCCGCGGACACCCTGACTCGGCTGGGTTGGTGGCGTCACGGGCAGGCCTGCCCGGAGGCGGAGGACGTGCTGTGGGCGCTGTCCCGGGCACCCGATCCCAACCTGGCGCTGCGCACCTTGGCCCGGCTGGCCAGCGCCCTAGGGGATAGGGCCCTGGGGGATGGGGCCATCGGGCCGGGATGGGCCGAGCTGGGCGGGTTGCTGTGCCACGACCCCGGGGTACGCGGGCGGCTGCTCGCCGTGCTCGGCTCCTCGACCGCACTCGGGGATCACCTCGTCGCCGACCCGGCGCGCTGGCACGGCCTGGCCACTTCGGAGGCGACCCAGGTGGACTGGGCGGATCACGCGGTGCAACGGCTGCTCGCTGCCGTCGGCACCGAGTCCCCCTCCGCGCCTGCGCGGGCGCTGCGAAACACCTACCGTGACCTGATCGGCGAGCTCGCGGCCGCCGACCTCGCGGCCGTGGTGGAGACCGAACTACCGGTGGTGCCCTTCGAGCAGGTCACCGAGGCGCTCGCCGAGCTCGCGGTCGGGGTGCTGCGCGCCGCGCTGGCCGTCGCGGTGACTGAGGTGGCCCCCGGCGGGCAACCACCCCGGCTCGCCGTGATCGGGATGGGCAAGTGCGGCGGGGCCGAGCTCAATTACGTCTCCGACGTTGACGTGATCTTCGTAGCTGGTTCCGAGGAGGAGCTGGGTGCGGCCACCAAGCTGGCCTCGGCGACCATCCGGCTGGCGTCGGCGTGCTTTGAGGTCGACACAGCGCTGCGCCCGGAAGGCAAGGCCGGCGCGCTGGTGCGCACCCTGCAAGGGCACCTGTCCTACTACCGCCGGTGGGCCAAGACCTGGGAGTTCCAGGCGCTGCTCAAGGCCCGTCCGATCGCTGGTGACCTCGAGCTCGGTGCCCGCTACCTCCAGGCCCTCACCCCCCTGGTGTGGACCGCCGCGGACCGGGAGAACTTCGTGACCGAGGTCCAGGCGATGCGCCGCCAGGTCGCCGACCATGTTCCCACCGAACTGCGGGACCGGGAGCTCAAGCTGGGCCAGGGCGGCCTGCGCGACGTGGAGTTCGCCGTACAGCTGTTGCAGCTGGTGCACGGCCGCACCGACACCTCGCTGCGGGTCGCGTCCACCGTGAAGGCGTTGGCCGCGCTGAGCGCGGGTGGGTACGTCGGCCGGGACGACGCCGCGAACCTCGCGGCCTCCTACCGGTTCCTGCGCCTGCTGGAGCACCGGTTGCAGCTGCAGAAGCTGCGCCGCACCCACCTGCTCCCGGCTGACGACGACACGACGGGATGGCGCTGGCTGGCCCGCGCCGCCGGGATACGACCGACCGGACGGCACGACGCTGCCGGAGCGCTGCGCATGGAGTACACCCGGCAGTCCCACCGGGCCCGCCGGCTACACCAGAAGCTGTTCTACCGGCCGCTGCTGGAGGCCGTAGCCAGGGTGCCCACCGAGGCCTACCGGCTCTCGGAGTCCTCGGCGAAGGCACGGCTGGCGGCGCTGGGCTACGCCTCACCGCAGGGGGCGCTGAACCATCTCCGGGCACTCACCGACGGAGTGTCACGCCGGGCAGCCATCCAGTCCACGCTGCTGCCCGTCCTGCTGGAGTTCCTCGCCGACACCCCAGACCCCGACCGTGGGTTGGCCGCCTACCGGCGGGTCTCCGAGGCGCTCCGTGACACCCCGTGGTACCTGCGGTTTCTGCGCGACGAAGGCGTGGTAGCCCAACGGCTGATGGAGTTGCTGGGCACCTCCCGGATGGTGGCCGAGCTGCTGGTCCGCTCACCCGAGGCGCTGCAGCTGCTGGCCGATCCGGACGAGCTGGCTGGCCGTGATCCGGTGGAGGTGGCGACGTCGCTACGCTCCACCGCCTGCCGTTACCGCGACCCCGGCGCCGCGGTGGTGGCCGCCAGGGCGCTGCGCCGCCACGAGCTGTTCCGGATCGCCTGCGCTGACTTGCTCGGACTGCTCGACGTCACCGTGGTGTGTGCTGACCTGTCCTCGGTGTGGACCGCGGTGCTGGCCTCGGCGTTGGACGTCGCACTGCGTGCGGAGATCGAACGCAGGCAGGCCGAGCCGGCCCGGATCGCGGTGATCGGGATGGGCCGGTTGGGAGGCGCGGAGCTGGGCTACGGCTCGGACGCCGACGTTCTGTTCGTCTGTGAGGCGCTCCCGGATGCGCAGGCCGGGACCCACCCGGAGACCGACGCCGTGCGTTTCGCCTCCTCCGTTGCCGAGTCGGTGCGTACCCTGCTCGGCTCGCCCAGCCAGGACCCACCGCTGCTGGTGGACACCGGGCTGCGTCCCGAGGGGCGCTCCGGCCCGTTGGTGCGCACCCTGGCCTCTTACCAGGCCTACTACACCCAGTGGGCGCAGCCCTGGGAGGCGCAGGCATTGTTGCGGGCTACCCCGGTGGCGGGTGATGTGGAGCTGGGGAAGCGGTTCATCTCGGTCATCGACCCGGTGCGCTACCCCGCAGGGGGGCTGAGCCCGCGCCAGGCCACCGAGATCCGCCGGATCAAGGCCAGAGTCGACACTGAGCGACTGCCTCGCGGCGCCGACCGGACGACCCACACCAAGCTCGGCCGCGGTGGGCTGGCCGACGTGGAATGGACTATCCAGCTGCTGCAGTTGCAGCACGCCCACGAGGTCCCGGCGCTGCGCACACCCTCCACGACGGCCGCCTTGCGGGCCGCCGCCGATGCCGGGCTGCTCCCCAGAGCCGACGCCGAGATCCTGCTGACTGCCTGGACACTGGCGACCAGGACTCGCAACGCGCTCACCCTAGTGCGTGGCAAGCAGGTCGACCAACTGCCCAGTTCCGGCCGGGAACTGGCCGCCGTGGCCACGGCGCTGGGACGCTCCGCAGACGACGATCCCGGTCAGGTCCTCGACGACTACCGCCGCACCACCCGCAAGGCTCGCGCCGTCGTCGAGCGCTCCTTCGGCGCCTGAGCAGCCCGAGCCCTCTATGATACCGGCCGGTTTCCGAAGGGATCTGGATGTCGTACTTGTTGGGTATTCCGGTGGGTGATGGTCCTGATGACGTCGTGGTCTTCGAGGTTGATCGCAGTGAGGTAGCGGAGGATCTGGTCCTGGCCTCGGGCGAGTCGGGCAAGGCCGCTCGGGCGCTCGTGACCCTGGAAGAGACACTGGCGAGTCTCACGCCCTCCTTGACCAGGGTCGTCGATGCCTTGCGGAAGATCGCGCCGGAGCAGATAGCGGTGGAGTTCGGGCTCAAGATGGGGGGCGAGACCGGCGTGATCATCGCCAAGGGGACGGCAGAGGTGAATTTCAAGGTCACCATGTCGTGGAAACCTGGTGGGGGGTAGTCCGGTGTCGGCCAGGCGGGAGGGGTTCGTTGTCCGGGTGCTGCGGGCCGCTTCGCAGTCCCCGGCGGGGGTGGGGTTCGTGGTGGGGGAGCGGCACATTCTCACCTGCGCGCATGTGGTGAACACCGTGCTGGGTCGGGATCTGCGGGCGCAGGAGGCGCCGGGGCCAGGGGCGCGGGTGCAGGTGGATTTTCCGGCCTTGGGTGACGCCGAGGGAGCCCCGTCGCGGACCTGTCGGGTAGCGGTGTGGGTCACGCCGCCGGTGGCGGGGGCCACAGGCGGGGATGTGGCCGGGCTGGTCTTGGTCGGGGAGGGCCTGCCAGAAGGAGCGGGCCCGGCGCGGCTGGCCGAGGCGGAGGACCTCCGCGATGTTGAGGTGGCGGTGTTCGGCTACCCGGGCCAGCCGCCCCGGCAGGCTGGGGCGTGGGCGGGGTGCCGGCTGCGGGGTGCGGTGGGCGCCGGGATGATCCAGCTGGACGCGGACAGCGAATCGGCTTTCCGCGTCCAGCCCGGCTACAGCGGTTCCCCGGCCGTGGTGGCCAATGGGGTCGGGGATGGTGTGGTGGGCATGGTGGCCGCAGCCAGCTGGGACGCCGAGCGGGATGCCTACGCGATCCCGGTGGCCCACTTGGTGCAGGCCTGGCCGGAGGTGCTGGAGACCGTGCCAGTCTGCCCGTACCGGGGCCTGTTGCCGTTTCGGGCCTCCGATGCTGAGGCCGGGTTGTTCGTCGGTCGGGAAGCCGAGACGGACCAGCTGGTGCGGATGGTGGATCAGCGCGCGCTGGTCGTGGTCGTGGGGCCCTCGGGGGTAGGGAAATCTTCGCTGGTCACTGCGGGGCTGCTGCCGGCCTTGAGCACCGAGCAGTGGGCCACGGCTATCTTCCGGCCCGGGCAGATGCCCTGCTTCGCGCTGGCCAAGACTCTGTATGAGCTGGAGGGGTCACAGCCGAGCGTGGAAGACGTTGAGCGGCGCGGTGAGCGGCTGCGACGGGAGGGGCTGACGGGCCTGGCTGCTGAGCTGGGCGTGCTGACTGGTAAACGCATCCTGCTCTGTATCGACCAGTTCGAGGAGATCTTCGCCATCTGCCCTGATGAGGAGCGGGCCGTTTTCCTCGACCAGGTCTTGCCCTCCGCAGATGCTGATGATGCCGCGTTGCGGGTGGTGTGCACACTGCGGGCCGATTTCCTCGCCCAGCTCCTCAACCACCCCAGCGTGGGAGCACGGCTGCAGGACCGGCTGGTGCCCCTGTCCCCGATGGACCAGGACGCCTTAGAACGCGCGATCACCGTCCCAGCCCAACTCTGCGGCGTGACCTACGAGGAGGGACTGGTCCAACACATCGCCCTCGATGCCGCGAAAGGGGACGGCGGTCTGCCGTTGATGGAGTTTGCCCTGACTCAACTATGGCCTCGACAGCATCGACGGAAGCTGGCCTTCACCGACTATTACGCGCTCACCTCCGGTGGCGTGATAGGCATCCTCAACCGCTACGCCGAAGATGTGTTTGAGCAGCTGGAGCAGGACTGGCCCGTTGAGCGGATCCGGCGGGTCCTGCTGGCCTGCGTGCGCAGCCGCGGGGACGCTGCGGCAGCTACCCGGCGCATCGTGGACCGTGATCGCCTCGCCGAGGACTGGGCGCTGGTGGAGAAACTGGCCGAGCGCCGGTTGCTGATGACCGGCGAGGACCCGACCCGCCATACCGCCACCGTGGAACTGGCCCACGAGGCATTGATCCAGTCCTGGGAACGACTCGCTACCTGGGTTGACGCTGATGCGCAGTTCCAACGCTGGCTGACCACCATAGAAGACCGCGTCGGCGAGGGTGAGCTTGCCGAGGCACGCATCAGCGAAGCCCAACAGTGGCTGGCCGAGCGGCCCGAGGACATCCCGCGTGATGTCCGCGAGTTCATCGAGCGCAGCAGCACCCTCGTGCAGCAACGGATCATCCAGCTTGAACGAGCCCGGGAAGCGGCCCACCAACGAGCTCGCTTACTCCGCCGGTTCGCCGCTGCCCTGACGGTCCTGCTGGTGGTGGCGAGTGGCGCGTCGATAGTCGCGTTCACCGAGCAGCACACCGCAGCCCACCAACGAGATCTCGCGGTGTCTGCGCAGGTCGCCGGTCAAGCCTTGGACCTGCGCGCTACCAACCCGGGCCTGGCCGCCCAGCTCGCTCTGGCCGCCTACCGCCTTGCCCCCACCACGGAAGCCCGCAGCAGCCTGCTCAGCATCGCCGCCGCCCCCTATTCCACCCAGATGACCGGTCACCGAGGCTATGTCGTGGCGGTGGCTTTCAGCCTGGACGGCTATACCCTGGCTACCGCCAGTCGAGACAAAACTGTGCGGCTGTGGGATGTCCGCGACCCCCACCATCCCCGCCTGCTGGGCACCCTCACCAGCCCCGCTGGCGCCGTCCATGCGGTGGCATTCAGTCCCGACGGGCGCACGCTGACGCTGACTACCGACAGCGCCACGCGGCTGTGGGACCTCGGCGACACGCGTAACCCCCGCTTGCTGAGCGTTCTCACCACCGGCCATCTCGGCAACGTTGACGCGTTGGCCTCCAGTCCCCAGGGGCACATCCTGGCCACCGCCAGTCAAGACCAGACCGTGCAGCTCTGGGATGTTGGTGACCCTCGCCATCCCAGTCCGCTCGGTACTCTTAACAGCCACACCCGTACCGGGGTGGCGTTCAGCGCGGACGGGCGCACCCTGGCCACCGCTGGTGATGACCGCCTCGCGCGGCTGTGGGATATCCGCGACCCTCGCCAGCCCCACTTGCTGGGCATCCTCCCCGGCCACACCGACGCCGTCACCGGGGTGGCGTTCAGCCCGGACGGGCACATGCTGGCCACCGCCAGCAGAGACGCCACCGCGCGGCTGTGGGATGTCGGTGACCCCCGCCAGCCCCACGCGCTGGGCACTCTCATCGGCCACACCGGCGTCCTCCACGGGGTAGCCTTCAGCCCCGATGGGCGCACGCTGGCTACCGCCAGCGCCGACCACACCACGCGGCTGTGGGACTTGTCTGGACCTGTCCTGGCCGGCCACACCGGCGGCGTCCATGGGGTGGCGTTCAGTCCGGACGGGAAAACCCTAGCCACGGCCAGCTACGACCACACCGCACGATTGTGGGATGTCCGTGACCCCTACCAACCGCACCCGCTCGCCACCCTCACCGGCCTCCCCGGCATCGTCTACGGGGTGGCGTTCAGCCCCGATGGGCGCATCCTGGCCACCGTCGGCTCCCGCCACGCTGCACGGCTGTGGCAGGTTGACAATCCCGCCCAGCCCCGCCTGCTGAGCACCCTTATCGGCCACACCAGATCTGTTTACAGGGTGGCTTTCAGCCCCGACGGGCGCACCTTGGCTACCGCCAGCGCTGACCACACCGCACGATTGTGGGATATCCGCGACCCCCGCCAACCCCGCCTGCTGAGCCGCCTCCCCAGCTCCGCTGGCGCCGTCCATGCGGTGGCGTTCAGCCTCGACGGGCGCGCGCTGGCCACCGCCGCCGACGACGACACCGTGCGGCTGTGGGATATCCGCGACCCCCGTCAACCCCGCTTACTGAGGATCCTCACCAGCCACACCGACGCCGTCCGCTCGGTGGCGTTCAGCACCGACGGGCGCACCCTGGCCACCGCCAGCGCCGACGACACCGTGCGGCTGTGGGATATCCGCGACCTCCGGCAACCTCGCTTGCTGAGAATTCTCCCCGTTCCTGCCGCTGTCGACCGTGTGGCCTTCAGCCCGGATGGGCATATCCTGGCTGCCACCAGCGCCGACCACACCGTGTGGCTGTGGCGGGTTGACAATCCCGCCCAGCCCCGCCTGCTGGGCATCCTCACCGGCCACACCAACTACCTCTACGCGGTGGCTTTCAGCCCGAACGGGCACACGCTGGCCACCGCCAGCGCCGACCACACCGCACGATTGTGGGAAACCAACGTCGAGAGTGTCGCCGCTCGAATCTGTCGCATGACCCCCGCCATCACGAAAAGCGAGTGGGACCGCTACCTGACCGGCCGGCCGTACCATCCGCCTTGCCGGTGAATCTCCTGCCGCGGACGCTTTGTTTGACCCCACTGAACCGGGACGAAAAAGTGCGGGATGCGTATTGCGTGGTGGTGACGTAGGCCGATCGCGCGGAAGAGCGGAAGAGGCGGAGGAACTGGGGTACGGAATCGTGGAGGCGCGTCTCGGGGCTTGTGTCCAGTCGTCGTTTGGGTGCGTTCAGTCCTTGAGTCGGTGGCCAGGCAGCAGGGATGTGCCCTTGCAGTGATCACGCACGGCCGCCTGACAGGTCCACGGTCGCCGTGGTGGTGCGGTGGTCAGGCGCGGGTGGTGGCGAGGTGGCGGGCCGTTCGGGCCAGCTCGCGGTGCTCGCCGCTGGGTCGAGCCTCCAGGGCGGTGGCCAGGGGTGTGAGGCGTCGGCGAACCAGCCCCGAGCGGAGCCGCGTCACGCCGGTGATCGCGCCGTGGGCCAGCTCCAGCCCGTCGGACTCGCCGGCCCGGACGTGGATGGTGGCCAGCACGATGCCGGACACGGTGCGGGCGCGCTGGCTGTGGCCAGCCTCCCAACGCCGTAGCGACGCCGCGGCGAAGGATTCCGCCGCGTCCAGCCGCCCGTCTTCGAGCGCTAGGCGCGCGGCCACCTCGTCCAGGTCACCCCACGGGTCGGTCGGGGTGGGCTGCCAGATCTCCCGGGCCTCCGCCATCTCGCGGGCGGCGCCCACCGGGTCCCCCATCCGGGCCAGGGCGTACCCGGCATCCGCCCGCGTGCAGGCCTGCAGGACCGCCCGGGAACCTCGGGGGACAATTAGCTCGCGCTGCTCCTTCACCGGGATGCGGTCCGCCTTGAGCTGGGCGCACTGCAGCAGCGCCAGCCCATCGTTGGGACGGCCGTGCTCCACGGTGGCGACTCCGGCATACCCCATGGCCATAGTCTGCAGGCGGGCGTCTTCGGTCTGGGTGGCCAGCTGCAGCGCCTGACTGAGGTGGTGCAGGGTGCGGTCGTGCAGCCCCGCGTCGAAGGCGGCGTAGCCGGCCTGCAGGTGCAGCTCGGCCAGCGCCCGCATCAGCGCCTGCCGCAGCGGCTCGGGGCCCGGGACCGCCAGCAGCCGGCTTGCCTCGGCGGCGGTCTCGCTGCTCATCTTCGGGTTAGAGCCATAGGCGCGGCTGTTTTTCGTCAGATCGCGGGTGGCCTCCCGCACCTGCGCCACGTGGACCCCGAGCAGCCGGGAGGGCAGCGGCACCGGCGCCGGGTCGGGGATCAGTTCTGGCTCCGGGACCTGTTCTCCCACCTCCGGTGGGCCCACCACAGCGGCCATGGACGTGGCTAGCATCACCCGGCGGCGCAACTCCTCGACCTCCTCCGGGGTGAGCGCAGTGCTCGGTCGCCCACCAGGGTAGGCGCCAGCGCCCTCGGCGGGGCCCAGGTTCATCAGTTCGCGGGGAATCCCCAACCCGTCGGCGATCCGGACCAGCACCCGGTATTCCCGGACCCGCCGGCCCCGGAGGATCTCCGAGACCTCAGACTGGGCGATCCGGCGGCCGCGCCGATCGCCCGCTGAGTCCACCCGTTCTTGCCCAGCACCCGGAACAACGACGCCAGGTCATGCGCGGCCAGCGCGGCCCGGACATCGGGGCGCGCGAGCAACGCCGGATGGACCGGCGGAGTGCCCCCCGCCCACCCGATGACGATGTCGTTGTCCCCAAGATCCATTGCCGTCTCCCCGCTCGCTGCCTATGATCGCAAGCAGGGTAGCGGCGGAGGAAGCCGCCGCGCGGGGCGCCAGGCGGCGTGGCGCAGTAGGCGGAGCCCGTTGAGGCCCACGATGACGGTGGAGCCTTCGTGTCCGGCGACGCCGAGGGGGAGCGGGAGGTGTCCGGCGAGGTCCCAGATGACCAGGCCGGTGATGACGGTGGCGGCGATGATGAGGTTGGCGGTGACGACGCGGCGGGCGCAGCGGGATAGGGCGATGACGGCGGGGATGGTGGTCAGGTCGTCGCGGATGACCACGGCGTCGGCGGCCTGCAGCGTGAGGTCGGAGCCGGCGCCGCCCATCGCGATCCCGGTGGCTGCCGCGGCCAGGGCGGGCGCGTCGTTGATGCCGTCGCCGACCACGGTGACCCGGTGCCCACCGGTTTCGAGGTCGCGCACGGCGGTGACCTTGTCGTCGGGCAACAGCCCGGCGCGCATGTCGGTGATGCCGACCTGCTGGGCGAGGTGGGTGGCGGTGGCAGGGTTGTCGCCGGTGAGCAACACCGGGGCACTGCCGGTCAGTCGGGTGAGCGCGGCGATGCTGGCGGCGGCTTCGGCGCGGAGCTGATCGGTGATGCCTAACACGCCGACCGGGCGGTGGTCGCGCAGCACGACCACGGCGGTCTGGCCACGCTCCTGGATCGCCGTGGCTACCTCCCTACCCTCCCCGGTCGCCAGCAGGGCGGCGGGCGACCCGACGTGGATGACGTGCTCCTCAACGAGGGCGGACACACCTCGGCCGGGCTGGGCGGTGAACTCCTCGGCGGCGGGCAGGTCGAGGCCACGCTGGCGGGCGGCGCGCACGATCGCGGCGGCCAGCGGGTGCTCGCTGGGATGCTCCGCGGCGGCCGCCAGCCGCAGGAGGTCATCGTCGGTCAGCCCGGCGCCCGGCAGGGGGCGAATCTCGGCGAGTTCGGGAACACCGCGGGTCAGGGTGCCAGTCTTGTCGAAGGCCACCCGCGTGGTGGCGCCGAGTTGTTCCATGACCACCGCGGACTTGACCAGCACCCCGTGCCGTCCGGCGTTGGCGATCGCCGCCAGCAGAGGCGGCATCGTGGCCAGCACCACCGCGCACGGGGAGGCGACGATCATGAACGTCATTGCCCGCAGCAGGGACTCGGCCACCGACTCGCCGGCTAGCAGCGGGAGCACGAACAGGGCGACGGTGGCGGCAACCATGCCGACCGAGTAGCGCTGCTCGACCTTCTCGATGAACAACTGGGTGCGCGCCTTGGTCTGGCTAGCCTGCTCCACGAGGGTCGCGATCCGCGCCACCACGGAGTCTTCAGCGCGGCGCTCTACCCGTACCCGCAGCGACCCGGTGCCGTTCAGGGTTCCGGCGAACACCTCGTCGCCGACCGCTTTGTCCACCGGCAGCCCTTCCCCGGTGATCGTGGCCTGATCGACCTCGCTCGCCCCGCCCACGACCGCGCCGTCGGCGGCGATGCGCTCGCCGGGCCGGATCAGGATCACGTCGCCGACGGCCAGGTCGGCGGCCGGCACGGTCTGCTCATCCCCTTGCGCGGTGAGCACCGTCGCGGTGTCCGGGGCCAAGTCCAGCAGCCCCCGCACGGAGTCCTCGGTCCGCGCGGTGGCCAGCGCCTCCAGCGCACCGGAGGTGGCGAAGATGACGATCAACAAAGCGCCGTCGGTGACCTGCCCGATCGCCGCCGCACCGATCGCGGCGGCAACCGTCAGCAGGTCCACGTCCAAGGTCTTATCCCGCAGCGCCCGCAATCCGGTTAGGCCCGGCTCCCAGCCCCCGGTCGCGTAACAGGCCAGGTACAACACCCACCACAGCCAAGGGGGGCCGCCTAGCGTGTGGGCTGCCAGCCCGGCCAGGAACAACACCAGCGCCGCTGTGGCCCACCGCATCTCGGCCAGGGTGAACAGCCCCCTCCGCCGGACCGGCACCCCAGGCGGTCGGGTGAGGGCCGGTCGCGTGGGTGTGGCGGTGGAGGACAAGGCCACGGGTCACCTCCGGACGACGAGCGGACCATCCGACCATAACAGAACACATGAACATGCCTTCATAAATAGACGTGAGATTAGACTCCATGGTCATGGGACATGGGGTAGCCGGCCGGGACCGGCCGGTAGCACAACTGGACGCCGAGGCCGCAGCACACGTGGCGACCACCCTGCAGGCCCTGGCCACCCCGAGCCGGTTGCTGATTCTCACCGAGCTACGGCATGGCCCCCGATCGGTCACCGCGCTGGCCGAGGCGGTAGGGATGGAACAGTCAGCGGTGTCCCACCAGCTACGGCTGCTGCGTAACCTCGGCCTGGTCACCGGCACCCGCACCGGCCGCAGCATCGTCTACAGCCTCTACGACAACCACGTCGCTCAACTCCTGGACGAGGCCGTCTACCACAGCGAGCACCTGCGCCTGGGCCTGGTGGATCGACCGGGCACCGCCGGCTGACGCGGGCACAGAGCCGTGAACTCGACGAGAGCGACGTCCAACAGCCCAAGAACGTCGGTATGGTCGAGTTCACGGCACTTGTCGTCGCTGGTCGAAGATCGACTCGATCTGCTGAGCGGCGAGAACCGAAGAACTAGAAGCACGGCCAACTCGGTCGGGGCTGTCAAGGGTCCGGCTGGCGCCGGTAGTCGGCGCCGTTCACAGGGCCGCTGCCAGGTAGGGTGCCGGCGCCTGGAGGCAAACCACCGGAGGGAGCGATGGGCGAGTTCATTTCTCACAACGTGTGGATGCGCGACATTCCCGATAATATCCTACTGACATCGCTGAGCATTCCTGGGACACATAATTCTTGTAGCATCGGCGGCATTCTTGGATTTACCAAGACCCAAGATCTGGATCTGCCCGAGCAGCTTGAGGCGGGGGTACGTTTTCTTGACATTAGACTTTCGCATTACCGGGACAACCTTTTCGTTCATCACGATGTTGTGCACATGGGGAAGTGCCACGCGGATGTTCTGGTCGCTTGCTCCAACTTCCTCAAGCTTTACCCTTCTGAAACTATCTTCTTGTCGGTCAAGGAGGAAGATCGGCTCGACAGCGGCCTTGGTAGATTTGCTCCTTCTAGGATTTTTGGAAAATCTAGGGGAGATTCGATGAGCTGGGTGGTCCGATCGGACTCGTTTGAAGAAGCGTTCAGGGCGAGGACGTGGGAGCATGTGGAGGATCCGTCGCTGTTCTATAATCTCGCGTCGCCCCTTCCTGGTCATGACTTGGTAAGCACTAATCTCACGCCCAAGACAACCTTGGGAGACGTTCGCGGAAAGATCATTTTGCTGCGCAGGTTCGAGGCGGGCCAGGATCTCGGGTTCGATCTTACCTACTGGTTGGAAAATATGCGTTTCAGAAGCGTGACAAGTCTGGCCTACGCTGTCGAAGACCACTGGCGGAACCCCGGAGAAGACGACAAGTACAAATTCATCATAACCCACATAGAGGAAGCAATGAGCCGTAACCCCAGAGATCTGTACATTACGTTTTGCAACGCCGTCACCCTGAATGCCCACGGCTACGCAAAAACGATAAACCCGCGTCTCAACGACTATCTTGCGGGATCCCCGCGAGGGCGTGTTGGAATCATTGCGCTGGACTACTTCGAGGAGCCTCGAGAACTGGTGTCCAACGTGATCGACATGAACTTCGCCCCCGAGGTGACCGCCGGTCACGACGAGGGGCAAGCTCCCGCTGGTGACGACGTTGAGCGCTGATCAGGATGGCGGTCAGGCTGTCCGTTGACCGCCATCCTGGATCTGGCGAGCCGTCCCGGGGTTACAGGTCACACGTCGTAGGTCTGCTACGAGTCGGGCTTAAGCTGGGGTTCGGACCGACATACCCTAGTTGACCTGCTGGTTTCTGGCTGTCATTGGTCGTTGTTGGTCAGTGCTGATCGACGTTTGACGGCCTGGAAACGGCCTGATCTTGGTCGGACGCCCGACCTGCGGCCGCGCCGCGCCGTTTGCTGCGAGGGCCCGTGGTCGTCGGTGAGTCCCTGTGAGTCATCCGTGCGGGCGGGTACCGTGACGGGCGCGACTCAAGATGGTCTGTTTTTCCGCGGCGGGTGGTCGTGATCTCCCCGTCGGCCAGGCTTATCCCGTACCGGGTCAGGGCGGCGGGGGCCAGGTGGAGTGCCCGGTTGGACGAACGACCTGGCCCCCGGTATGCCTTTGATGGCCGGCGGGGAGATCACGTGTCCCCACTGCCGCCACCTGAACGTGAGGGCACTTTGAACCTGTGAACTAGCGATTACCAGAAGCCACTATCGGACAGTCCCGGTCATCCCCGAACGGTTCGTCTGGCCAGCGCGGATACTTCTCGACGTTACGTGCTGGTGCTGGAGGTTGGCGGCTGTTTCGGGTAGGTAAAGGGTGGAGGTGATCATTGAATGGTCTCCGTGCCGAAAGACGTGCGGGAGCGAAGCGGGTATCCCGTCGCGTCGGTGAGCTTGCCTCGTAGTTGGCCAGGGACAGGCGGTCCATGTGGAGCACCCGACGGCTGAACGACATGGACCGCCTGTCCCTGGCCAACTACGCCTCCGGTGCCGACGCGACGGGATACCCGCGTCCCCGGGTGACCCACTACCTTCGTGCCCAGCCCTGGAGCCATCCTGGAGCGGAGGTCCGCCGGAGGCATAGGTTGTTGATCTTAGATCGGTTGTGCTCTTCGGTGTGAACGCGGATTGGGCGTGCGTCTGCGTGTCTGGGAGTGTGGTTGTGTGCCGTTGAGGCTGAGCTGCGGCGACGTGCCGGCGTGGATCGCCCCGTACGGACTGGTTGCGTCGCTTCCGCTGACGGTTTGCTGATGATGATCATTTGTGAGCCCGAGCTTCGGGCTGCGCCCAGTGCGCCGTCAGGGGCCTCGATCGGTGGTCAGTGCCAGGCCACGGTGCTCCGCTGTTGACCAATGGTTGGCATACGCGGGGGTGTTGGCTTGCCCGGGACGGGGTGGGGAGCGGGTATCCCGTCGTGTCGGTGAGCTTGTCTTGGAGTGGGCTGGGGTAGGTGTCCAGATGGAGCACTCGACGGATGTCTGGATTTCTGCCCCCGGCCCGCTACGCCTGTGGCGCCGGCGTGAGGGGATACCCGCTCCCTTGGTGACCCATCACTATCCGGGGCCGGTCGTGGAGTCCTCCCGGAATGAAGCGTCCTCGGCATCGCGGCATCCTTCCCCACTTGGGAGGTATGCACGAAGCTCGGGATGGTTCAGGCCATCTTCGGGATCGGGTCTGAGTCTGAGAACGTGGTCAGCGAGCTGGTTGGGGCGCGTGGCGGCGTTGCTGCCGGAGACACCGCTCCG
Source organism: Pseudonocardiales bacterium (assembly GCA_019244165.1). GTDB lineage: Bacteria > Actinomycetota > Actinomycetes > Mycobacteriales > Pseudonocardiaceae. The sequence continues at coordinate 75,724 of JAFATA010000074.1, forward strand.
GTGATCTTCGATGTTCAGGTGCGTGACTGTATCAACCGGGCGGCCATGTCACTCACTTTGATGGAAGGCGGCTCGCCCCGTTGATTGCAAGCAGGCGGGGAGGGTTCCCGGGGAGCGTGGTGGAAGGTGTGAGTATGCCCTGCATCTTGCAAGTAGATCAGGGGGTATCGGGCAGTGACTGGTAATATCACCGTTGTGACGAACGACAATCATGCTGACGGCGGACCCGTTTTCGTCGGCATGGACGCGGTTTTCGGGCTGATTGGCGCACTGTTTCGCCGCCCACGCTTCCGTGACCAGGCCCGGAGGCTCGACGTCAAGAAAGGTCTATGGCATAACGACCTGAACCGCCGAGACCGCTCGGACCGTAAGGGCTTGCCCATGGTGTGCCTCGTCCACCCGCACGGGTCGGACAACCTGCTTGAAGAAATCAGCAACCTCCTTCGACAGGCGAAACCAAATAGCGTTCAACACGCCTGCGCGCACCGGAGTCAGAGCGATTCGGCGGATGAGCCGGTGATCGGGCCGAAGCACTGGACCGCTGACGATGTCATCGCGGTTCGAAAGATCCTCTGTGACGCAAAAGAGAGGCTGGTCAACTTTAACCTAGGCAAGGATCGTCGACTGCGTTTTCCGCTTTTCTCCCTTGTCGACCAGTTGATGAGCGAGAAGAGAACTGAAGGGGATCCAGATCCGGATGGTACGCTACGCCAGAAACTGCAGAACCAGGGGCTGACGCGGCGTATCAACAGCGTATTGGGGAGAGCCCAGGATGAGCTGCTAGAAGGAACCTACTGGAAAATTCTACTCTGGATACTACGCGGGCTGACTCTGATCATCTTCAGGATCGCGGTAACCGGCCGGGTATGGGGGCTGTCTGGTCGCTACTGGTGGTTTATGCACCAGCCGCATCTGGCACCGGAGATGACCAACACCTTTGACCGGTTCGCGGGGCGGCTGCTCGACGGCGAGTGGCAGAAAGAAGAGGGGGAACAGGTGGCCAGGCTGCTGGTCAACGCGTTCCTGGAGGATCTTCGCCGAGAGTACCGGCTGCGGCCGTGGCACTTGTTCCGCAAGCGCCGGATGACCTATCCGGTGCTGTTACTGGACAACATTACCATGCGCAACGGCGGCTTTGACCTGCTCACCCTGATTAACCTGGTGCGTAACCAGGTCGGTGTGTTCGACCCGCTCCTCGTGATCAGCGCTAGCCGCACGGCACCGCCGAACGCCGGAACAATCCCGGACCGGCCTGCCCGGAAGGAGGAAGTAAAGGAGTTTGTCGCCTTCGATGAGTGGCAGAACACGCTGCTCGACGATCGCCGTGCCCGCGAGCCCAATACCTGGTATCTGCAGCTGCAGATACCAGAACAAGCCCCCGGACAGAGATACTCCCCCTCTATCTGCTACGAGTCCAGTGGCAAGGAGTTCCGGCCGCCGTTCTTTACCAGCCGCTGGTTCCGGATCACTGTGGCCGCAGTAATACTTGCGGGCGCCGGGGCCTTCACGGGGACTACGTATCACGCGCGCTGCAACACCTGGGATGCCAATCTATCCTGGACCGGCTCGGAATGCATCGGTGTGACCGATGGATCTACCGACCTGTTCCAACCCTCAGATGACACCATTCGCCAGGTGGAACAGACCGTGTTGAGGCAGAATGAATGTGCCGCGGTGATGCACGCCAGCGCTCCGCAACGGCCCTACATCACGATCGTCGAGCTGCAAGCGATCACCTCGTCGAACAACACCGCTGATGGCCTCACCGCCGAGCGGGAGAGCTTGGAGGGGGTAGCTGTCGCGCAACGTCGTCAGCTGGAGAAATCCGGCTCATCCGATCCGATCGTCCGGGTACTGATCGGCAACGCCGGCAAGAACATGCTCCAAGGTGCCACAGTCGCCCAGCAGCTCGTCGCGTTGGCTCGGCGAGACCCCAGTCTGGTCGGCGTTGTCGGCCTGTACTTCAGCGGCCGACCGACCCAGGCCACCATCATTGCGTTGGCCAATGCCGGGCTTCCCATGGTCGCGGAAACATTATCCGAAGACTCCTTGGCGGACACCAATCCCCTGTATTTCCAGATAGCCCCGCAGAACCGGCGCGAGGCCGCGATGGTCGCGGCATTCGCCCTGCAGCACCTAGCCCAGGACCCGACGCTGACGAAGTCAGTACGGATCTACTACTCAAACGACGTCGCCGACACCTACAGCACCAACCTCCGCGACGACGTGATGAACGCCTTCAAGCGCCAGGGTTTCCACACCTCAACCATCGCGTTCACCCCGAGCCTCGCCTGGGGCCTCACCGGTGACCAACAGAGCGGGGAAACACCGATTGGCAACGCCGTGGCCGCCGGGCGCGACACCTGCGGCTACCACGGGTTCGTCTTCTTCGCCGGTCGGGGCGTTCCCGACTACGGTGATTTCCTGTCCGGCGCCGAACAATGCACGAACACCGCCGTTTTCATCGGCGACGACGACGTGTCCCGCTACGTCGCCGACTCCACTCTGCGCAGCCAGTACAGCGCGCCGTACTACTACGTGTCGTTCGCGCCAGCGCGGAGAGCCAGCCCACCGGGTGCCGCGCAGGACTTCTACACAAAGCTGAGATCACTGTTTCCCTTCGAACAGCAACCCTCCCAGGACCGCTCCCGGGACGGCCATGCGGCGCTGACCTACGACGCCGCGCTCGTGGTGATCACTGCCACCGAGTACCTGCGTGAGGGCCCGCCCGCGCTTCCGATCACGCCCGGAAACATCTGGCGAGAAATCACCACCATCCGCTCGGCGCAGACCAGCCAACCCGGCGCGACCAAGGCTATCGACGGCGCGACCGGCACCATCGACTACGGCGGAGACATCACCCGACACGTGCCGCTGAACAAACAGATCGCCATCCTGCAGGTGAGCAATGGCCGAGTAGACCCCCACGTCCAGGGATTCTGTGGCACCGTCGCCGGACGAGTCCCCTTCACCTGGTGCCCGCCTGGCAACTGAGCTGGGGAGGCATCGTCCATGTTCTCGTGTCACCGAGTTCGACCTCAGAGCTATGCAGGTGGGCCGACCACAGCCCTGGAGTAGAACTCGGCGACGAGAACGCTGACGATGCGCTCCTCACCTAGCGAGGCGAGCGGGAACCCTGACAGAACCCCGACGGACTTCCGGAGGCGACCACTACGACACTGCAAGATCCTCCAGTGTCCGAGGGGGACTTGCGCGCTAACCACCCGCCTTGTGCTCGGCGCCGCCACGTGATGCCCGACTTTTCGTGGCCTGGTGGGCGGGCCTGCGCTGGTTGGGTGGCTAGCTCGCTTTGACCTGTTGGTTTGTTCCCGTTGTGTCCGGTTGTGTCCTGATGACCGGCTCCACTCCTTCAGGGATGACATGGCTTGATGTCTGACGGCCTAGATACGGCCTGATCTTGATCTGATTGCCCTCCCGCGGCTGCGCGAAGATGTCCGGTGGCGGTGGAGCTGCGGGGCAGGCCGAGTGAGCTAGTTGGGCAGCGACCACAACGCTGAGAGGATGACGATCGTGAGCTATGAAGAGACCAGGTGGAAAAACCAAAAAAGTTGATCAAGCGTATCCGCTGGGACATTCGCCAAGCGCGGCTGGCCGCGTGGGTGCTGGAGAAGCCATTGTCTGCGGGGCTTGAAGTCTGTGCTCAGGTTGCCGCCAAGTTGGGGGACTGGATGGACCCCAGCCGTTCCGGCCCGCCGCCCGAGACGCCATGGCAGTACAAGATTCAGAAGTCGCTACAGAAGGACTCGGCTGACGCATGAAAGACTGCGGTGGAGTGGCGACAGAAGGCAGCCGAGTTCCGCAAGAAGGCAGCGAGCCATCACGAGCGTGCCGTGGGATTAGAGGCTAAGATCACTAGGTGGATGAGCGGTGAGGACTGGGGCTAGTGACCCGCTGACTCACTCATCCACCACTCATTGTCTGCGGCTGTGTTGGGCTATCTGGACGCTTTTCGTGATCGAAAAGCGTCCGAATGATCATGGTGGCTCAAACTCAACCGGCGGTGCTGCGTGTGCTGTATTGCTGATGGTGATCACCCCGTGAGCCCCAGCTTGGAAGATCGGGCGGCGATCAAGGTCCTGAGCTGCACTAAGCTGACCTGCGGGTACTCGGCGACAGGTGACGTGAGTGACCGCAGTTGACCCCTCGCGACCCTGGGAAGGGGCACGCGGGGGGCACGCCCTTGGCCAGGTGGCCTTCGTCGTCGGTGGGGGAGACCCTGCGATTAACAGGTGGGGGCGGTCCCCTGGTTGGATCGCGTGACGTGGGCGTGCGGCGTTCGCCGAGTGGTGTTCGAGGGTGGCCCGGTGCTGCTCATTGCGGTCAGAACTGCGGTCCCGCGGTGGAAGCCCGGCGCCCTGCGCGATGACCAAGGCGGGCCTCTTGACCCCCAGGAGCACGCAGCCCTCTCTCCGGCTCTTGATCTGCGCCGCTACTCGGTCCGGGATGGTGCTGTTGGTGCCAGGTTGTTGTCTACGTTGGCGTCACCGCTGTCGGCTGATGATGATCATTCGGTGGCTACACTGCGGCACGGGAGGGAATCAATGACGCGAGCTGCCCCCGGCTGGAGCCCGCGCCAAGCGATCGCGCGCGGTCTATGGACGCCCGATCCGTCGCGACCGGCATCCTGTCGGTACCCGCCCGGTGTACGCGTGGGCGACGAGCCAGTAGATGATGACTCGTAGCTGATCTACTAGCAGGGAGGAAGATTATGGCGATCGAGCGCCGTCATACCACTCAAACGGTGGCTTGGTTCTGGGACCTTTATAAGAGACAACTTTTAGTTCTTGATCCCCCATATCAGCGCAGAAGTGTGTGGAATCGGTCTTACAAGGAGTATTTTATTGATACGGTACTTCTAAATTACCCCGCTCCGGCCGTTTTCTTGTACGAAGACATAAGCGATGAGGGAGTGGGTACCTATGCGGTTGTCGACGGCAAGCAGCGAATAACAACTGTCACGGAGTTTATCGAGGATGAATTTCCGGTAGGCGAAAAAGGGTCGATCGACCGACATAGGGGCCAATATTTCTCCAGTCTTCCATCGGAAACGAAGAAGCGGTTTTATTCATATCAATTCTCGATAGAATTCCTCCCGTCCACCGACGAGGGGATACTCAGCAACATATTCGATAGGATTAATAGGAATGTTGCCAAATTAACCCCCCAAGAACTCCGACACGCGAAGTATGCTGGTTTGTTTGCAACAAGCGCCGAGCGTTTGAGCGAGTTCATGATGGATCAGCTTGCGCCAGACTTTCCACGGATTAACGCGCCCGCGCGTCGTCAGATGAAAGACGTGGAACTTGTTGCCAATTTAATGCTTTTAGTTGAGAACGGCATAAATAGCTATTCTCAAGCAGATCTGGACAAATTTTATAGCGAGCGAGACGATGAGTGGACCGAAGAAACACGCGTTGATGCCGAATTTCGACAAGTCGTAGCAACGCTGCGTGACTGGCAGAACGACCTGCTTGTTGGCCAGGCTGCTCGCTATAGAAATCAGGCTGACTTCTACTCTCTCTTCGCGATAATCCTCGAACTACATCGCGAACGCAAGCTGCCAGATAAATCCGATGCCGTCAATAGACTTAAAGAATTCATGTCGACGGTACTGGACGAAGATGAACGTCCGAAACACGCAGACGCAGCTAAGTATTACGAGGCTACGCGGTCAGCGTCGAGCGATCAGGCGCCCAGGCGCGAACGAGTGACAGTTCTTCGACGACTCCTTCTCGGCCATGACCAGTAGCCCTGAATCTGTTCGCAGTGCTTACGACGCCTCCCGGCCGGTCATCGAAAGCGTGCAGAAGTACGTCAGTAGGACACTTAAACATTTTTGCGGAGATAAGTATATATTTCGCGACCGCGCGAAAGACTTGACGTCCCTCAGCGAGAAACTTGAGACGGGCAGGTTTGGCAAGTGGAGCGAGCTTGACGACCTGTACGCTTGCACGATTGTGGTGTCGGTTTCATCTTCCGAGCATGAGGTACTCGAATACCTCCGTTCAGCTTTTGTGGAAGTTAGGATCCGCGGGAGGTCAGACACAAAGAAGGACCCTGAAACGTTCAGGTTCGACGGACTTCGATGGTACGGGAAGATCAGACCCGAGGCGGCGGATCGAATGCCCTCAGGCGCGTCATCCTTCATATTCGAAGTTCAAGTACTCACGGCGTTTGAGTATGCGTGGTGCCAGGTAAACCACTCTCTCGTATACAAGGCGGACGAAGTCGATTGGAAGCGTGAACGGCTGAGCGCGCAACTCAAGGCCGCTGTCGAGCAGATTGAAATGATTATTGCTTCGTTTGACGCTGCTTCATCCCTGGTTCCTGAGTCGCCATGGCCCGCAAACGACTCAATGAAGCTAATTGCCTCGAAGTTCAAACAATGGATGACCGAGGGTAAAATTTCCGAGACTCTACAGCCCGCGAGCTGGAAGCGGTTTGCGGAGAATGTCTACAACATCGTGAAGCAGGTCGACAGAGAAGCGCCTAACCAAGCCGTGCATGATCTGATTAGTTCTGTAGAAATCGAGCTTAATTCGGCTGAAGCGGTTAGCCCTCCAACATCTGGAACCCTATTCCAGTACGTCCTTGCGGTGGTGGCAAGAAGCGGAAACTTACATAAGGTTCGAAAAAGCTACATCGTGCAGTCATCTGAACTGCGAGATGTTCACGGTATCCTCACCGCGCCAAAGACTTTCCAGTTCGACGGCGTGTCGCATCCAAGCAATCTGGAGACGTAGCATGGTATTTAGTATCCGCCGTTTTTCATCAGCGCACTGTTACTGTCTAAGTGCTAGATTATGCAACCTACCAGGCTGCACGGACTCTCAATCCGCTGATTCTCGGACCGTGATAGTGGTTGTTCGCGGATAGCACCGATTACCTGCAGCTTTCGCGGCTGCGAACCCTCGTCGTCTGTGGTCGTTTTTGATTTCCTGGATACATTTAGTGACCGAAAAGTGTCCAAACGATCACCAGCTCAACGGGACCACCGATGATCTTGCGCGCTGGGAGCCGTGGGGCATCCCGTCGACCTGGCGTAGCCCGACCACACGCCAGCCCGGGGGCAGCCCTCGACGGAACCGGATCCTGCGTTGTCCGGCTCTGCCCCCGGGCTGGCGTGTGGTAGCCCTCCGGGAGGTCGATGGGATGGCCCCCACCCTGCCCACCCAGCCGTTGCCACAGCAGCGCTCGTGGCCGGCCATCCCGGAGATCTGCCCGCCCGGCGAGGGCATGGTTTGGTCGCTCAGCGCCCCACTGGCCAGGGCTTCGACCGTCGGGCGCTGGTTGTCGGCGACAGTCGCGCCGGGCGAGCAGGCGCGGATGAGGATGGGCGCGCCTGTTTCCCCTTATCTTATCTTCTGACCGGTTGTAACGTCGTGACTTGAAGCGGCGCAGAGGGGGAGGCGCGCCAGATGTTGTTGTCGGGTGGCGTGGGTATGGGTGCTGGTGGGGCGGAGCTGACGGTCAGGGGTGTGGGAGGGATCGTGTGGACAAGCGTGCGTTGACGCTGCAGGATTTGGTTCGACGTCGTCAGGCGGGTGGGTTTGTGGGGCGTCGGGCGCAGCTGGGCTTGTTCGAGGAGAGCTTGGCATTGCCGGTGGAGGATCCCCGTCGGCGGTTCTTGTTCAGCGTCCATGGTGACGCAGGGGTCGGGAAGACCTATTTGGTGCATCAGTTGGTTCGCATCGCGCGGGAGCGTGATTATGTGACCGCGTATGTGGACGAGGAATATTACGATGTTCTGGCGACGATGGAGGCGATCGTCGGTGACCTGGAAAGCCAAGGGGTGCGGTGTAAGGAGTTTCGTGAGCAGCTGGGTGCCTATCGGCAACGGCGCAGCGAGCTGGATGGTGATCCCGGAGCCCCTGAGGGATTATCGTCGTTGTTGACCCAGTCAGCGGTGCGGATTGGTCTTCGCGCAGTCGGGGATGTCCCGTTCGTCGGGGCGGTGGCTGAGGAGGTGAACCCTGATGTGGTGGCGTCTCAGGTTGACCGGCTGCGGGTTTTTCTTAGTCAAAAGTTCCGCAGCCACGGCGAGGTGCGGCAACTGATGGCACCGGTGGAAGCGTTAACCCCGGTGTTCCTGACGGAGGTGGCCGCTGTGGCGGGGCGGCGCCCGATCGCGTTGTTCTTCGACACCTACGAACGCACCGGCGCGTATTTGGAGGGGTGGTTGCTGGATCTGCTCGCCGGGCGCCACGGAAGCCTTCCGGGCAATCTCGTGCTCACGATCAGCGGCCAGCGCCCGCTGGATGTCAACAGGTGGGGGGAGTACTTGGGCATTCGCGCTGATCTGGGCCTGGAGGCGTTCACCGACACCGAGGCCCGCCAGCTGCTAGCGGACCGGGGGGTGAGCGAGGAGACCGTGGTCGAGGTGATCCTGCGGCTGTCCGGGCGGCTGCCGGTGCTAGTGGCGATGCTGGCGCAGGCCCGACCTGAAGACGCCAGCGCGGTGGGTGATCCCAGTGGCAGCGCGGTGGAACGATTCCTAAAGTGGGAGACCGACCCGCGACGCAGGACGGCTGCCCAGCACGCAGCACTGCCCCGCCGCCTGGATCAGGAGAGCTTCGCCGTCGCCACCAGCTCGCCGGCACCGAGTGAGGACTTCGCCTGGCTGTGCCGACTGCCTTTCGTGGCCGAGCACACCGAGGGATTCCAATACCACGACGTGGTCAGGACCGCCATGCTGCGGGTCCTCCGACGGCGCGCTCCGCGAGAATGGCAGCAACGCCACACCACCCTCGCTGATCACTACCAATCCACCCGCGACGCGCTGGGACTATCGGGGCGGGATGCGTGGAAAGACGATCGCTGGCAGAACTGTGCTATCGAAGAGCACTATCATCGACTCTGCGCGCACACCACTGGTGCTCTGCCCGCCACCCAAGCCGGTCTGGTCGATGCCCTGGCGTGGCATAGGACATCAGTTCCGCGATGGACCCAGATGGTCGAACAGGCCGGCAAGGACGCTGAAGCCCCCGGTGTCGTGACCTGCGGTCAGCAACTGTCACGGTGGTCTGAGCAGGACACCGACAGCCAACTGCGCATGCTGTCCGACCTGACAGCAGACAACACACTGGGTGACCACCACCGCAGCATTGCATATCGCGAACGAGGCCGGATCTACCGCGAACTAGGCCGCTATGACGAGGCCCTAGCAGATTTCACCCAGGCCATCGACCTGGACCCCAAATACTCCTGGGCGATCGCCAGCCGGGGAGTGACCTACCTGCAGATGGACCGGTATGAGGAGGCGCTGACGGATCTCACCCAGGCCATCGACCTGAACCCCAAATACTCCTGGGCGATCACCAACCGAGGCGAGACCTACCTGCAGATGGACCGGTATGAGGAGGCCCTGACGGACCTCACCCAGGCCATCGACCTGAATCCCACCTCCGACTGGGCGATCACCAACCGAGGTGTGACCTACCGGCGGATGGGTCGGTATGAGGAGGCGCTGACGGATCTCACCCAGGCCATCGACCTGAACCCCACCTCCGACTGGGCGATCACCAACCGAGGTGAGATTTACCGGCGGATGGGTCGGTATGAGGAGGCCCTGACGGACCTCACCCGAGCCATCGACCTGGATGAGGATGGCTGGACCTACTACCAGATGGCGCTCGTCAGCCTCGCTCGAGACTGCGCCCACGACGCCCGGCAGCAATTACAACGTGGTCTTGACGTCGAACGTGAGCAGATTCTCACAAGCCAGGGAGACGGCTGGCGACGATTCAACGTCGCGGTCTATCTGATGGCGCTTAGTGTGCGAGATCAGGCCCGGGAGCAGGTCCGCGAGAGCCTCGAACGAGGCGCTAGCATAGGAGAAATCCTGGTTGCGATACAAGACTTCGAAGACCTTCAGGTAGCCACCGGGTCCGACGTGTCAGAAATCCTATGCGCTTTACGCACTAGTCTGCACCGACTACACCGAACTTGCGTCCCGTTCTGTAGCTGATCATGGGTCCGACCTGCTGGAAGTGTCACGACACGCCCGCAACTGTAACCAGTAAAATCCCTCGCATCTCATGATCAGTGTGGTTGGATGAGCAGGTGGAACAGGGCAGCGCACGGAT
>JAFATA010000015.1 GCA_019244165.1 Pseudonocardiales bacterium
TGCAGGCGTGCGCGCCCCAGCAGGGCACCGTGCGCGGTGGCTCCTGGGTGCACCGCCGCGACGAATGCCACTGGGTCAGCTCCATCCGGTAGCCGGTAAAGCCGATCCTGTTGCGCGGCGACCAATTCGGCGGTGGCACCCGATCGCCCGCCATAACCAGCCGAGTTCGTCCACACCCACTGACCCGGCTCCACGCCGGTGACGCCGACACCCACGGCCGCGACGGTCCCCACCAGGTCACGACCGAGCACCAGGGGGAAAGACACCTCGGTGCGCCAGCGACCAGACCGCAAGTAGGTGTCGACGTGGTTGACCGGGACAGCTTCCACACAGACCAGCACCTGTCCCGCACCCGCCACAGGATCGGGCAACTCCCCGTAACGGATGACCGAGGCATCTCCCAGAGCATCGATATAGGCCGCCATCACGAGATCACTATGCCCGCCCTCGACGACCGGGTGTCTCTGCCAGAGTTGAAAACCGATTTGTTACAGGTGGAAGCTGGTGCCGATGCTGTCGGGGATGAAAGCCGGGCCGAAGCGGGCGGCCAGGGTGTGGTGAGCCCGCCATCCGGTGCAGTGGGCGGGGACGAGGACGCTGGGGTGCACAGCAGCGAGGTCGTCGAGCACGCTCTAGGTCGATCTCGATGGCCGGGTCGAAATCGTGCAGCACGGGCGGCAGGCTGGCCGGGCTCTCGTCCGTGCACACAAGCCGAGCGTAACGGCGCAAGGATGCGACACCAAGAACCTATCTGATAAAGCTGTTCCTGCTGCTTTAGGTTCACAACAACCAGTCTTGATCATCTCTGTAGGTGCTGTTCTCGGGCCGCTTCCACCAGCATTTGCTGCGATGTCGAACGCCGCGCAGGCCACCTTGGTGGAGATCGAAGGTAGAGAAAGCAGCGGAACCGCCGCGGAACTGCCGCATTGGGGCCGCGGGGTGGTGTATTGACCGAGGGCGAGTGAGTACCCGTTATCGTAGGGGATACTTCCGGCGTGACCGGGAAGGATGAGGGGGGATGGCTATGCCGGGTAAGCGGTTCGGTCTGGTTGCTGCTCGCAAGGCTGCCGGCTTGAGCCAGGAGTGCCTGGCTGAGCGGATGGGTGTGGAGCGTTCGACGGTGCAGCGGTGGGAGACAGGCCAGTGCACGCCCCAGCCTTGTCACCGGCCGAAGCTGGCCAGGGTGCTGGGCATCTCGGATGATAAACTGGCTGAACTGCTGGCAGATCACTCCTGTTCGGATGATCAGTTCCAGACCACGCCAGCTTTGGTGACAGTGCCCCGGTGCGGTGATGCTGGTAGTGGTCAGCAAACGGGCGAGAGTGATCTCCTGGCGTTTCCGCCGGGAGGTGATCGTACGGACCGCAGGCAGGCTTTGACGCTCTTGGGCACGTCCACTCTCGGACTGGGAGCACCGCACGCTGACCTTGATCCGTCTACCCAGTCGGCCGTGGAAGCCATGGAGTTCACCCGCCGTGCCGAGGTCAGCCAACTCGGCCCAAGGACGCTGGAACATCTCGACTGTGTGGTCTCTGACCTGGCAGCCACCGTTAACCACACACCGCCGGGCGAGCTGTTTCCCAAGGCCCGCTGGTATCGCCGTCAGGTCGAGGATCTTCTTGCTGGACAGTACACATTACGTGAGGGCAGAGAATTATACCGCCACGCCAGCTCGTTGGGCGTTATCCTGGCCTGGCTGTCGATCGACCTCGGTGATCTAGCCGCGGCTGAGGCGCATTGTCTGGATGCGTGGGAGCATGGCTGGCAGGCAGAGGACCATGCGATCTGTGCCTGGTCCATGTGTGCCAAAACCACTATTGCCACGTACAACAATCGGCCTGTTGCGGCTAGGGATGCGGCCGAGTGTGGTCTCAAACATGCGCCCCCGGGCAGTGCCGCAGCGGCGGGAGTAAGCGTTAAGCTGGCTCGGGCCTATGCCAGGCTTGGCCAGGCCGACCAGTTCCAGGACGTCCTGAAAGACACCCAAATCAGATTTAATCAGCTCAGCCACCCGGGTTCCGGGCTATTCTCTGCTAGTTCTGGGATGTTGGCTTCCTACATGGCTGATTCCTATGTTTGGCTAGGCCAGCCCTACAGGGCGATCCCGTACGCCGAAGAAACCATTTCCTTCTGTCGAGACCGTGGCCTGTCCGAGCGCGAGCCAACGAGAGAGGCCCTTGCTCGGCTGAACCTTGCACAAGCGCACGTGGACCTTGGGCAACCCGACGATGCGGCTGAACACATAGCGCAAGCGCTCAGCTCGGAGCGGATTACTGGGGTGGTACTCAGGCGGCTGGGCGATCTGACGGTGTTCATGCAACACAAGTACCCCCAGCTTGGGATAACGAAAGAATTGGCTGATCGGCACAGAGAGATGACGGCTAGCCTGAGCCAAGGCTGAGGTGCCGAGCCCGTGAGCTGATGACACAACCGAGCAGGCAAGCCATCTCTGCCACCGTTATCAGCTCGATCTCCTTGCGGCGCTTCAACGCATCGGTCATTTGGGTGGTCGAGCAGGAGCGATTGACGCAGTTCCGTGGCTCGGTTGGCGGTCGAGGTGAGTGACGAGGCCCGGACCCGCGTGGGCCGCCGCAGGCGGCACGCGGTGGTGCATCACCCGATCGATACAATCGACTCGTGGCGCGACGTCGGCATCTGGTGGTGGTGATCCCCGGCATCGGCGGCAGCGTGCTGGAGACTGCGAGCGGTGTGGCGGTGTGGGGGCCGGGCCTTGGTGGGTTGGCTGGTGCGCTGGTGGATCCGGCGCGGTTGAGTCTGGCCGAACACCCGCGGTTGCGGCCGGTGGCGTTGTTGGGGTCCACTCGGATTTTGCCGTGGACGGTGGTGCCCGGCTACGACGGCCTGCTACGCCAGGTGGCTAACGAGTTCAGTCTGAGCGCCGATGATATCGACGTGGCTCGGGAGGATGTGCCGCCTAAGCCCGGCGCCAGCGTGGTGTTGTTTCCGTATGACTTCCGGGTGGGTGTGGCCGCGGCGGCCGAGCGGTTGGACGCCGAGGTGACGCGGCGGCTGGTGGATCGTCCCACCGAGGGTCAGCGGGTGGTCATCGTGGCGCACTCGATGGGTGGGCTGGTGGTGCGGTATTGGCTGGGCCCGCTGCGCGGGGCGCGGTACTGCCGGGCGCTGATCACTCTGGGTACCCCGCATCGGGGCGCGCCCAAGGCGCTGGAGTGGTTGCTCAACGGGGTTCGGGTCGGCCCGGCGCCGGTGGCCGCGCTGAGCAGCACCCTGCTGGCGGAGGCTGCTGAAGTGCTGCGGGAATGGCCCTCGACGTACGAGCTGCTGCCGCGCTACCGGGCGGTGCGGGATGACGAATCAGGCAGCGAGCATTACCCGCATGAGCTGGGGCCAGCATGGTTCACCAAGCAGGCGCAGGCGTCGTTCGACCGGCACCGGGAGATCGAAACGGCCTGGGGCGCGCTGGAGTCCGCCCAGCGACCGGAGGTGCTGGCGCTGTTCGCCCGGGGACATGCCACCCCCAGCCGGGCAGTGCGCCACGGTGACCGGGTGCGGGTGACGAAAGTGGACGCGGAGTGGCTGCCGAACGTGGGCTGGCGGGGTGATGGCACGGTACCGGCCCTCTCGGCGATCCCGATTGAGCTGAGCGAGGACGTGCGCGCCCGGCGGGCTGTCCCAGACCGGCACGGCCCGATGGCCACCTGCCCGGCGGCCGTGGAGGCGCTGCGGGACTACGAGGCCGAACCGTTTGGCTCCTTGCGGGGGGACAGCCCGGCTCGTCCGTGGCTCGGGCTGGACCTTGATGAGGTCCTCGCCGCAGGGGAGCCGTTCACCGTCACGGCGGAGCTATTGGGCACAGCCGACATCGAGGGCGCCACCGCGTGGCTGCACGTCACACCCGACGGCCACCCGGCAGCGGCAGCACCACTGCGGATGACCGGGGGGGAGGGCCGGTGGGAGGTGACGGTGCCGGGGCTGGCGCCCGGGAGTTACCGGATCGGGGTGGAGGCGGTGAACGTGCCCCGGGTGGATCGGGTGCGCGGGGGTGATGTGGTCGGGGTGATCGAGCCGTGAGTGCCTGGCCACGGTGGGCGCGCGGGGTGGCACCGGGCGCCTTGCCGCAGTACGTGCATCGCGGTGCGCTCACTGGGCTGCTGCCAGCGGAGTTGGCCAGGAAGCTGCCCGGCCCCTCGGATGAACCGCCGATGCACCGCGCCCAGCGGATCTATGAGGTGCTCGCCCAGCACGGCATCAGCACGGTGCACGAGCCGACCTCCAGCCAGACGGGCCGGCAGGCGATCCGGACCCCGGATGAGGTACTCACCGGGCCGCGGCAGGCAACCTGTCTGGATATCGCGATCACCTTCTGCGGCGCCTGCCTGGACGCCGCCCTACACCCCCTGATCGTCGCGCTGGACTCCCCCCACGGTGGGCCGGGTCACGCGCTGGTGCTGGTGTGGCTGGACGGCAGCTGGGGCGGGACACCGGCACCGGACTACCCGTGGCGGGCCGTCGTGCACGACACGCCACCGAAGGCCGAGCTGATCGGGCAGCTGCGCGCAGCTGCTGATCAGCCGGGGAGCTTCCTCGCTCTTGACGTGGCCGGTGCCACCCGCACGCCCGGCGCCGAGGCCACCCCGTGGGCGGTGGCGATCGCCCGGGGTGCGGAGCTGGTGAACTCGGCCCTAACCGACGATGGCGCCTGGCGGTGGGGGACCGCCGTGGATATCGGCCTGGGATGGCAGGCCAGAGATGTGCATCCGTTGCCTCACCGGCCGCAAGCTGACCTGATCGTCCCGGCCTACCTGGAGCCAGATCCCGACGGTGGGCCTCTCATGCAGCTGCGGGCGCGGCGAGGGGTGGTCCCGTTTTACGGCCGTGATGAGCTTGATGTGCTACTGGAGTGGTGCCAAGCACCGGATGTCGCCCAGCGCACCCGGATGGCGGTGGTGCACGGTGTCGGCGGAGCAGGCAAGACGCATCTGGCCGCCGAGCTGGCCTATCAGCTCTCTGGTGAGGGCTGGTACGCCGGATTCCTGGCCAAGCACGCGGCCCCGGAGGATCTGGGGTGGCTGGCCGGGGTGGTCTCCCCGCTGCTGATTGTGATCGACTACCCCGAGGACGTCCGCGTCGATGTGGTGATCTCCCTGCTGACGGCGTTGCGCGGCCGGGAGGAACCGGCCTGTGTGATCCTCACCGCGCGCACGCTGGGTAGCTGGTGGAGCAAGGACATCATCAAGGCGCTGCAACGCGAGGGGATTCCCTACACGGCGTTGCCGTCGCTGGGGTTGCCTCCGCGGCACCCCTCGAGTACCGGAGTGTTTCGGCGTGCGCTGCGGGCCTTCAGCACGCTGCCGGGGATGAGTCCGGTCGAGGCCCCACCGCCGGACCCGCGGTGGACCACGCTGGATCTGGTCATGTTGGCCTGGCTGGCCGCCCAGGGCGCTGCCGAGCTACCCACGTCGCCAGAACAGCTCTACGACGAGATCCTGGACGGGGAATTCGACTACTGGGGGCGGGTGTGTCTGCGCCGCGGGATGAAAGAACCTCCTCAAGAACTCCTGCCGACGGTGGGAGGCGCGGTCACGTTACTCGCCCCCACCCCGAAGCGGGTCGCGGAGACGCTGCTCGCGGTGAAGGCCTTCGAGGGGGAGAACAAATGGCGACACGAGATCGCCGCGGTTATCAAGATCGTGCTGCCTCCAGATTCCGAGACCGGCACGGTGACACTCCGCCCCGATCCGGTGGGCGAACGCCTGGTGCTCCAGACACTAGGCTCCGATCAGGAATTCCTGGGCCGGTGTCTAAAGGGTGCCAACGACGAAGAACAGCTCAACGCCTGCCTAACGATCACCCGGGCCGCCGAGCGCGACGAGCCGGGTGCCGCCGCGCTGGCCGCCGCGGTCCTGGATCACCGGCCGCAACTGTGGCGAGCGGCGCTGGCCGTATTCGCCGCCCACGGGGGGCCCTTCGGGGCGCCCCTGCTCGCACTCGCCGACCGGGACGACTCCCCCCTGCCGCTGGAGCAGCTCGCCGAGAGCATCCCGCTCGGCCATGTCACGCTGCGGAACCTGGCGCTGATCGCGACCCAACGCACCCGACCACCCGACCCGGCTGACCCCGGCGATCCCGACGCGCGCGCTCGGCTAGCGGGATGGTGGAACAACCTGTCTAACCGGCAGTCGGAGACCGGGGACCGGACCGGAGCCCTGGAGTCCATCACCGAAGCCGTCGGGCACTACCGGGAGCTCGCCGCGGCCAACCCCGCCGCCTTCCTCCCCGACCTCGCCGGGTCGCTGAACAACCTGTCGCTCGGGCAGTCGGAGACCGGGGACCGGACCGGAGCCCTGGAGTCCATCACCGAAGCCGTCGCGATCCGCCGGGAGCTCGCCGCGGCCAACCCCGCCGCCTTCCTCCCCAACCTCGCCAGGTCGCTGAACAACCTCGCGTCCTGGTATGCCGAGGCGGGGAAGCCCCAGCGCGCGCTGAACGCCTTCGCCACTGCCTGGGTCGATCTCCCCCCTGGCCCCCGGGCCGAACTAGCGGTGACACGATCCCAATGGCGCGCCAGCCAAGACGACCTCACGGGAGCGGTCCACGACCTGCACACCGCCGCAGGTTGGGCGCAGCAAGAAACAGAACCTCGCAGGGCGGGCCGTTCCCGTCGCGCGGTCCGCGACACCGTCGCGGCACTGCTCGCCCCTGACGACACCGCGACCGTCCTGCGCCTCGGCCTCCCGGAGTGGGCCTGGCGCCCTCTGCCGGAAGATCTCACTGAGACCCTCAACCACTGGCTGGGCGCCGCTGGCTGGGGCGAGCGCGAATTCCTGCTCCGCACCCACCCCGACCTGTCCTGCGAATCCGGCCGCGCCGCAGTGCACCTCGCTGGCGCGCTCTATCCCGAGGTCGAACCGCTCACGCAGCTCGCCGACATCCTCGACGACATCGCAGCCCGCAGTCTGGAGCAGGTCCTCGCTGAGTTCCGCGCAACCCAGGAGCATGCCGAGTTGCTCCAGCGGTGGCTGACGACCACGACCTGGTCACAATCCCGGGACTTCCTGCAGGCCCATCCCGGGCTGGCATCCGATCCCCACACCCTGGCCATGCTCCAGGCCGGCATCGAGGATCCCCTGCTCGCCCAGCACCTCGGCATCACCCGCCTAGCCATCCGGATGCCAATCGCCGAGGTCTACGACGCGGTCACCGACCGGGAGATGGCCGTGGATACCGCCATGGGCTGCGTCGAGCGAGGCGACAGCGCCATGCTCGGCGATCTGTTCCTGGCCGCTCCCCACCTCCGCCAGCTCCCCTTCGTCACTCCCTTCCTCACCGCGGTGCACGCCGTGCTCGATAACGCCGGGCAACACGACAGCGACACCGCAACAGCTGTGGACATCACGGCTCTGATGCGCACCGCGGCCACCCAGGGCAGTGATACCCAACGCGGCGCCGGTGCCGCCCGGCTGCGTCGGCTGGCCCGCCGCCTGCCCTCCCACGCCGATACCCTCCACGCGCTGGCGGACATCCTGACCGCCTCTGATCAGCCCGAGCCCGCTCCCGGCTCCGCAGTCAATGCCCTCGACACCCCCTCGACCACCCCCTAGGCCGACCGTCAGCCTGACCGCACCCCAGATCAGCTGGCTGCGTCAACTGGCCGTCATGGTCCGGGCCGCACCCACGACCCGCGACCGCACCGCGTTGATCACGGTCGTGATGCGCGCGGCCTGGAGTCATCGCGATCAGGGCGTCTCGTGGTCCGAGATCGCGATCGCACTCGGCGTCACGGAAAACACGCTCCGCCGTTGGCGTCGCACCGAGGACACCAAGCCGATGCCCCCGTCCAGGCCTACGGTCGCGAGTCCCTCGCATACCGAGCTTCCGAGCTCACCACGACGACGTACCGACACCACCAGGAGCCGGTTTGAGACCATCCCAGCGCGGATGTCGCAGAGTCAGTCACAGACATCAACGTTCACCGCTTCAGTGTCGATCTCTGCGCGCGGTGGCAGCGAGATCAGAGGTGCTGTAACGCCGTCGTCTGGAACTCGCCGAGTTCTCGTGGTCTCCGGTGACCCCCGCCCAGCGAATAACTCCTTCGGACCGGAAACAGCTGTGATCCGGCGGTGCCTGTCCTCGGCGTACATTGATGTCCGGGAACTTGCCTGTATCGAGCTGAGCGAGCTCGCTCGTTATCTTGACGAGCTCTGCCCCTCTGTTCTCCACGTTGCCGCGCACAGCTCCTTCGGAGGAATTTCCCTCTCCCTGGATGGCTCGCCACTGTCCATCGGTTACGAGGCGTTCATCGCAACGATCAAGCGGTCGTTTCGGCCAAGGCTCGTGGTGATGAACGTCTGCGGTTCACACGCGTTGTCTGGCGACCTTACCAGCCTGGTCCCCTCAGTGATCACCTGGCCAGATGTGGTCGACGACAACCAGAGCCGAGTATTCGCTAGCCAGCTGTACCAAGCCCTGGCCACTGAACGCACGGTCAGCCAGGCCTACCACGATTCCTGTACCATACTTGAGCGCTGGCCAGGTCTGCGTTGTCCAGTCCTTACCGGCAACCACGCTGGCGCCATCTTCTAAACACGGTCAGTTTTCTGTATGAGTACTTCTGCGCTGCGAAGCGCGTGGAGCATGAGCTTGTTCCGGCGGATGTTGTGAGCGAGCTCGATGGTTTCGCGTCGTTCGGCGATCGCCTGGGTTAACCACTCGTCGGTCAGGCCGTTGCCCACCCCGAGGATGACTTTCTCTCCTAGTTCCCACAAGACGGTGTTAACAGCCAAGCAGGCAATGGTCAGGTAATCAATATCGACGGCGTACCATTCCACAGTGGTGGGATCGCGTCCGAGGTCGCGCATTGCTTCGGCGGCGGCGCACAGGAGTCCGCCGGTGCCTGCGGCGGGCTCCATTATTTGGTCGCCTTCGGCTGGCGCTCCTACCAGGCGCGCGATGGTGTCGGCCATGGGGGCCGGGGTGTAGAACTGGCCGCGGGCGCTGGCGGCGGAGGGTGCCCGTAAGGTGGTGAGCACGGTGCCGAAGAGATCGGTCTGTCGCCGTCGATCTGTGCCCGTCAGGTGGAGTTGTCCGGCGCGGATCGCTTCGTCGGCGACTTTCTTGGCGGCCGTGAGTTTCTGCTCGTCAAGGTGGCGGTTGTGGTACCAGACTTCGATCAGCGGCCATGCGCGATTGACCAGGTCGGGGCGGTAGTTGATGAAGATCGCCCACTGCGTGCGCATCAGTGTGGCGAACGTCGGGGGATCCAGGGTGAGCAGGTGCATCGCGACCTCGTCGCATTGGTGCTCTGGTGGGGTCAGTAGGGACAACGCGGCGATGACGGAGAGGGGGATTTCCAGGGTGCTGGTCCCGTGCGCCGGATACCATGCTCGGTCGACTGATTCGGCGATTTTACTGGCGTGCTGATGTGGATTACTCGGCGGCACCGCGAGGTGAACTCGCTTGGGCGTAGTAGACACATGGCGAGAAGGTTTCTTGTCAGTTCGTGCCACGACAACCACCATTAATTCTCTTGATGAGCGCACGAATGCCGGGGATCGGCAGCGACTCAGCGAAGCCGGTAGTAGTCGTCAGCGCCTTTGGAGGTGGGCTATCCCGGCTGAGGTGGGTGCGTTAGACTTAAGGTCTGGTGCTCTGCTGGGGCGCCGAACCCCGACACTCCGTGGAGTAGTCGGCGTTGGAGGCCCGGCGGGTGAGTGCCGACACCCCTATAGGGGTGTTTCACCCGCCGGGTTCGCTATTTCCCCCGTGACCAATGACGCGACCCCGGAATTGACCGATGGTCAAGAAACACGCCCCAGAGCGGTCACGCTGGTGCGGGGTTGAGCGTCGATGGAAAGGTGGGCGAGGATGGCGTCCGCGACGGTGAGCACGCGTTCGGCGCTCTCACGGGCGGTGTCGCGGTCGCGGGCCCAGCCGGCGACGTAGGGTACCGAGTACGAGAGGGTGTCCAGTCCGCACACGGCGGTGACGATGCAGGCGACCGATTCCGCTTCAACTTCCCGCAAGGATCGTGGAGTCGACTTCTGACGGTTTTCGTGGTCGCACAGGATGTGCGCGAGTTCGTGGGTCAACGTCTTGGCGGCTTGGGCTGGCTCGACCCCCTCACGCACGATCACGCGGCGTTCGGTGTAGATCGTGCGACCGTAGGCGTGACCGCAGTCGGCGCGGTCGATGGTGTAGCCACGGGAGCAGATCTGTGCGCTGATCCCGTCCCATAACCCGCTCGGTGCGTCACCCTGCAGTTCGCTGCAGGGAGAGACGCTCGGTGGTTTCCGTCCGGGCGGCTGCTGGAGTTGGGAGATGTCGACGACGGGGACGAGCATGAACCCGGACAAGACCTGTTGGCTGTTGGGGTTCTCGACCGTTTCGCTGGCCTCCTCGGTCGGTTCGGCCGTGCGGAAGGCGGGCTTCCAAAGCTTGATCTTGTAGGTGCCCTTGCGCAGGTAGGCGTAGCCCAATTGACGCCACTCCGACATCGGGCGGACGTCAGTGGCCTCGGGACACTGCTGCAAGATCATAATGAGGTTGTTCAGGCTGTAACGGCGCAGCCAGGCGCGGGAGGCGATCAACTGTTGCCAGCCGTCGGCGGTCATCAGCTTGTCAATACCGTCGAGCAACTGGTACCGCGCGGCGGAGAGCCGTTCGGCGCGTTCCTCGGGCGAGAGCGAGTAACAGGACTGCCGGGACGTCGTGGACGTGTTGGACATGGTGGTTTCCCTCGGGGAGTCAGCGCGGAGGAGGTGACGGGAAACAGAGGTGCCGTCCCTGTGATCACGTCACGTGATGTCTGGTGTGGACAGGAAGTGAACGGGCAGGAGGGTTTAGACGGCGTCCGGAGCCGGTCGCGGGATGCATGCCCGGGTAAGATCACCGATGACGTAGACGCCAGCGTGAATCTGCGTCAGTTCCTTATGCGGGGACGGCTGACCGGGGTAGGGCGCATGCAAGATCAGCCGTCCGGCACGATCACTGTTGGCATTGTCAGGAATGCGGGTGATGGTGAAGGCGAACGCGCCCCGGGGATCACCCACGGACAGGCTGACCGTGATCGAGTCATCAGCCTCGTTGGTGCTGATTCCCGCACTGTTGCACCAGGACAACGGGATCCGTTCGGGATCGTGCATGCCCTCGCCGTAGTCCGGTCCCGTGTCATCGGTCGGTGCATAGTCAGGACAGTGCAGCCCGTTGAATTCGCTTTCGTAACCGTTGGTGGTTTCGGTCAGGTCATCGCCACACGCGCGGCATCGGTAGGTTGGCGCGGACTCGGTGTCAAACTCCAGTCTGATCGTGTTGGGGTTCTCATCGGACAGTCCGAAAGGCTCGCCGTTGACGTACAGCGCAGCAAACATGACACACCTCACGGAGAAAGAAGAGAAACAGAGACAGAAATAGGGCCGTACCTGATCACCCGTGACCGGTAGAGCCCCGGGTGTCGAGCCCTTCAGACCCGAATCCGTGAGTAGTGGGCGACACGCATCGTGAGATGGCGATAGGTGCCCCTGTGAGCTGGGATGATGATGCTGTCTAGATCATGATCATCCGAGTGGAGGGACACCTATCTGGTGAGCAGACTACGCGCTGGGGGGTTCTCGCGGCCCAGGGTGCGGATCGGCGCGCCGGATCCGTCGC
>JAFATA010000039.1 GCA_019244165.1 Pseudonocardiales bacterium
TGTCGATCATGACTGCAGGTCCCTGCGTGAGCTGGACCACCATCAGGTCGGCCACCACAAGCCCAGCTCTGCTGTCCTGGTTGGCGGTCTCGCCTGGGAGCCCAGCTCAGCCACCCCGCTTGGCGGTCCGAGGCGAAGCCTCTTTGGACGAGGGGGCGACTCAATCACCTCCGTTGGCGCAGTTTGGCTCTGTCAGTGATATTGTCGCGTTGTTCGCTGCCGCCGTGAACAGCCTTAATGAAGGAGAGGGGTACAATGAGCTACTGGCGAGCTTGCAGCGATTGGTGGACAGGATGAACCGACGTGACCTGGGGCAGCTCCTTGGCCTGACCGCGACCACGTCCTTTGTTGCCCCATGGCTCCAAGGCCTGGATCCCGAGGAGCAGGAACGTCTGGCGGCGGCCATCGTTACACCGGAGCGAATCGATGCGCAGGTCCTTACGCACATCGAATCTATTCTTTTCGATTCCCTCCTCAGCAACGACAGGCTAGGTCCGCGGGCGGCGCTGCATACCGTCCTCGCCCAGCAGAAGATACTGCAGGCTATGATCGCCGAGTGTCCCGATGAGCTGCGCCCACGCCTGCTGTCGGTATTCGGCAACTCTCTGCGACTCGCGGGCTGGGTTTTCTTCAACGCCGGCGATCTCTCCGCTACACGTCGATACTACGAGCAAGCGCGTGTGGTGGCGCAGGACGCGCAGGATGGGGAGCTCGCCACCATGGTGCTGGGGAACTTGAGTCATGCCGCCGAATCATCCGGAAATCCAGCGATGGCGGTTGACTACGCCGTTGCCGCACAAACATGGGCAAAACGAGCACACCACGCCGGTTTGAGTGCATTTGCCTTCGATATTGGCGCATGCGCTTTCGCGGCGACGGGCGACTACAACACAACAATGCGGAACCTTGACAGCACGCAGACCTATCTACCTGGGTGTTCGGAATCGCCGCCTAACTTCTATACGTACAACGAGGGGGCACACGTCGCTAGGCGCGGCAAGTGCCTCCTTGGGCTCGGCCGGACAGCCGACGCGGTACAAGTCATTGGCGAGTCGTTGAAACTCTATGCGGAGCGGCCTGATTTCCCGTATAAAAATATCAATGTCGCGATGGCCAAATTGGATCTTAGTGCGGCCCACGTGCAAGCGGGTGATATTGATGAAGGCGCGGCTACGCTTGCGGATGTGGGGGACTTCGTTTCCCAGAATCGTGCCAATCGCCTCGTGAAACGAATACACGGCATCCATGCCACCATGGAACCATGGCAGGACGTGCCAGTGGTCAAGCAGCTTAATGATCAACTTCACAGTTTCGGGCTGCGGTCGTGAACGAGCGCTGTGAGAGTTGCGACGCGCAGATGAGAGGCGAGGGTCTGCTCGTATGGAGGTCCCGTGAGTTCGGCTCGCTGGCCGTCGGGTGTGATGGTGATGTGCCAGGTGTGGGCCGGGGTTTTCCGGCGGCTTTCCAGCTCCGGTAGACGGCGCTGACCTCGTCGAACCCCGATGTCCGCAGCCGCTACATGACCGCCGTAGTCGCCCGTGTCTGCGGTCTTGAGTGGCCCGTCGCCGAACAGCTCGCTGGCAATCCTGCGGGTTTTTTGCAGCCCGTTCTGGTAGCCCAGAGGTTCGCTCGTGAAGCAGTCAACGACCGTGACGCTGGCGCGCGATGGTGCGCCGCTGCCATGCTGCAAGCGCTCAGTCCTCTGATGGGGAGGTAGCTCCGTGGTTGTCATCGAGGTCCGCAACGCTGAGCTGCTGGAGACCGTGGCTAAGGAAGCCAAGCGTCTCAATATCGCCAACGGGGCGATCGTCAGCCTGATCGGTGCGGTGGACAGCTTCACCATCTCCACCATGTCCACACACGACGCCACCAAGGACATCATCTCTGACTACTCCGTACCGGCCGAGATGACCGGTACTGGGGAGATCGCCAACGGCGCGGCCGGGTACCCGCCGCATGCGCGGTATGACCGAGTGATCGCCACCGTGGCCTTCCCCCGGGTGCCCCCCGCACATCTGGAGCAGACCCACGCCGGGGCGCTGATCCTCATCCCGTTGAGTTTCGCTGGCCGTGGAGGGCTGATGGCGCTGCTGCGCCGCGATGAGTCCGCCGGGGCGAGCGGACGTTTTCTCGCCCAGTACGGCGGGTTCATGGCCGTGCGCAATGTCCCAGAGCCCGCCGCCCCGAAGATTCGCCCGCGCCTACTGGCGGCCGCGCGTCCGACCGAGGTTCCGCCCGCCGCGCTCACCGACGCCCATCCGGCCGCGTTCTACCTCTCACTGTGCTGCTCGAGCCCATACCGGACGCTGGGTTTCACCCCCGACGACCACAGCACTGGTCGGCAAACCTGGGGCCGGGGAGCCGACGGGTCCACCTTCGCCCTCACCACCCTCGGCGATACCCCCCACGTCGCCGCCGAGGGTCCGCTGTGGGCCACTCTCGAGGCCGCCTACACCCAGTGGCGTGCACTGGGCCAACCCGCCCGCGACCGCTTCGGCATCACTGCTGAGCGCGCACGGCAGTGGGTGTGGCTCGACCATCCCGGCCATGTGATCATCGAACCAGGTATGAGCTGCTGATACGCAGCGGGGCCGTTGCAGTACATTAAGCCCCTGATATGGGGCGATTTTCACTCCATGTGGTGATAGAAACTGTGTGCTGGGGTGAACCTTCAGTATGGTCCCGTCAGCAAGCAGTGCAGTGCATTCCGGACGGGGCATTCCTGGCCGAGTTTCGCCAACAAGAGAGGGTGGCCGTGCGTATTCCCGAGTGGGCGTGGCTGGCGACCATTGTCGGCCTGTTCGTCATCATGGTTATCGACCTCGTCGTCGCCGATTGGCGCCGGTTCCAGTTCATGCCACGTGACGCCGTCCGCTGGATCTTTCTGTCGATACTTTTCGCCGTGCTCTTTTGCTCGGTTATCTGGGTGATCTGGGGTGGTCGATACGCTGGTCAGTTTCTGGCCGTCTACCTCACCGAGTACTCGCTGAGCGCCGACAATCTCCTCGTTGTTGTGCTCATCATGTCAACCTTCGCGGTGCCCGAGATCCACCGGCATCAGGTGCTGGTCGTCGGGATGATGCTGGCGCTCCTGTTGCGGGCAGCGGCGATCACAGTGGGGGTCGCCGCCATCCAGGTGTTCGGCTGGGTCTTCTACCTGTTCGGTGCGTTCCTCATCTACACGGCATGGAAGGTAATCACTAGCGGCAGCCAGGAAGACCCGAAGTTCACCGAGAACATCGTGCTCCGCGCGCTGCGTGCGGTACTGCCCGTGACCGGCGACTACCACGGCTCCCGGCTGCTGCTCCGGCTGGGCAGGAAGGTCTGGGTCACTCCGCTGCTGCTCGTCGTCATCGCCATCGGCACCACCGACCTGCTGTTTGCCGTGGACTCCATCCCGGCGGCCTTCGGGCTCACCAGGGAACCCTTTCTCGTTTTCACCGCCAACGCCTTCGCGCTGACCGGACTGCGGCAACTGTATTTCGTGGTCAGCGGTCTGGTGACCAAGCTGGCCTACCTTGCCCACGGCCTGGCGGTGATCTTGGGGTTCGTCGGTGGCAAGCTCATCCTGGAGACCCTGCACGGCAATACCCTCCCCTTCCTCAACAAGGGTCACCCCGTGCCGGTACCGACCGTGGGGAGCGGAACCTCCCTGGTAGTGATCGTCATCACGCTGACGGTGGCCGTGCTGGCCAGTGCGTGGAAAGTGCGGTCTGCTGGCCGCGCTGCATGTCCCGAGCTCGACAGTCTCGACAGTAGAGCTGTCCGCGAGCCAGCCGAACGGCTCTAGCGTCGAGTTCGGCAGGCGCGGAGCGCTCCAAAAGATGCCGCGGGCGGCGTGTTCCTCACCAGAACCAGGGCACCGCGGGCCTACGCTCGTCCGGTGTCACCAGGCCCCCTGTTATCCAGCCCCTTGTCATCCAGCGCCGAGTCACCGTCTCTATGGTTCGTGATCGCCGGGTTGGCTGCCCTCGCGGGTGGTGTTCTGCTGGCCCTGGACCGCACTCAGCACAGCGCGCACCAGCGGGAACGGCGGCGCTGGGCGGCACTGCGCGGGTGGCGGTTCGTGCTCTCCGACTCGGCGCTGGCCCGTCGGTGGTGCCACGGTGCGATCGCTCGGGGTGGCGCGGGGCTGGCGAAGGACCTCGTGATCGGCAGTCTGTTCACCCCGCTGGGCCGCCGTGTGGTGCAGGTCTTCGACCACGAGCAGGGCGGTGCGGTGTCCAACGTCATCGTCGCGGTGCAGCGCCGCTGCCATGCCGCGGACCTGGTCGTCGAGCTGTGGCTGCCAGACCAGTTGCCCCCGCCGGACCCCGGTCTGGTCTTGATGGGCACCCTGGGGGAGCGCCTTGCCCTGGTCAGCGACCGGGATCAGGCCCGCCCGGTGGGGGCAGCCGAAGTGGTCATCGCCCTGGGCGCGCTGGGCGACGACATCGCGGTGGCCTGGCTGGAGCAGGACTGGGTGCTGGCTGCCGCGCCGTGCGACGCCACCCCCGCCCGGTTGGAGCGCCTGCTGCGGGTCCTGGACGAGATCGCTGACCTGCTCGACGCCGCCAGTGTGGACTATCCCACCGTGCTCGCCGATTCGTCGCAGGTGTAGTGACCGGTGTAGTGACCCAGGGGTAGTAACCGAGCCGCCACGCTCCCCGCGTCACGAGGCTAGCCTGCAGACTATGCCGACCGCGCTGATTACCGGTCCCACCGCGGGGATCGGGGCCGCTTTCGCCCGTAGGCTCGCCGCCGAGGGCTACGACCTCGTGCTCGTCGCTCGGAACCGGGAACGGCTGTGGCAGGCCTCCGCCGAGCTGATGAAGCGCCACGGGGTGAGCGCCGAGGTGTTCCCCGCCGACCTGGCCAACGCCAGTGACCGGGAGCGCCTCGAGCAGCGGCTGCGTACCTCAGACCCGGTGGATCTGCTGGTGAACAACGCGGGCTTGGGAGTCACCGGGGAGTTCATCGACGTCGACATCGCGGAGCTGCAAGCTCAGCTGGATGTCAACGTGACCAGCGTGCTGCGGCTGACCCACGCCGCGCTGCCGGGCATGGTGCGCGCCGGGCGTGGCGCGGTGATCAACGTATCCAGCCTGGCGAGCTTCCTGCCCGGCCGCGGTTCCAGCTACGGGGCGAGCAAGGCGTACGTGACGATGCTCTCCGAAGGGCTCGCGATGGCGCTGCGGGACACCGGAGTGCGGGTGCTCGCACTGTGCCCGGGTTTGGTGCGCACCGAGTTCCATGCCCGCTCCGGGATCGACCAGAGCGGGGTTCCCTCGGCATTCTGGCTGGACGCTGACGCCGTCGTCCGCGAGTGCCTGGCCGACCTGCGACGCGGGCGCACCATCTCGGTGCCGGGCATGCACTACAAGGCCCTGGCGGGGCTGGTGGATGCGCTGCCTCGCGGCCTGGTCCGCTGCCTCGCCGGGCGCACGGGGCGAGGCCGGGTATGACCGGCACCCGATGCTGACCAACCCCTCCCGGGCCCGCCTGGCGGAGCTGGTGCGTCAGCTGGCCGTGGTGCCCGGCCGGGTCACCCTGTCCTCCGGGATGCTGGCCGACTGCTACGTCGATCTGCGCCGGGTCACGCTGCACCACGAGGGCGCGCCGCTGATCGGTCGGCTGGTTCGCGAGCTCACTAGCGACTGGTTCTACCTGGCGGTGGGTGGCTTGACGCTGGGCGCTGACCCGGTCGCGACCGCCGTGCTGCACGCCCCGGGCCGCCCGGTGGACGCCTTCGTGGTGCGAGGGGCACCCAAGCAGCACGGGATGAGCCGGCGCATCGAGGGTCCGGACGTCGCCGGCCGCCCGGTGCTCGCCGTCGAGGACACCGCCACCACCGGCACCTCGGTGCTCACCGCCGTGGCGGCGCTGCGCGCGGCGGGCGCCGACGTCGTCGGGGTGGCCACCGTGGTGGACCGAGACACCGGAGCCCGCGAGGCCATCGAAGCAGCCGGGCTGCGCTACCGCGCGGTGCTGGCGATGAGCGAGCTTTCGTAAATAGCGAGGCAAAAAAGACCGGTTCGGGGATAATCCAGGTGTTACATGGCAGTCAACGTTCGCGAGGGGTGATGCCCGTGTCGCAGCTGCGGCCTATGCCGCACCGAACGATCGTCGTGGTCGATGTCGCGGGCTTCACCCGCCCGGACCGGACCATCATTCGCCAGGGCGCCGTGCACGAGGGCCTGTACCGGGTGTTACCAGACGCTTTCGCCGAACTCGGAGTCGACTGGGATGCCTGCGTGGTGGAGGACCGCGGCGATGGGATGATGATTTTGGTCCCGCCGGAGGTGCCCAACAGCCGGCTGGCCGATCTGCTACCGGGCAGATTAGTGGCGGAGCTGCGCCGGTACAATGATGTTCACTCCCCCAAGGCGGCGATGCAGCTCCGCGTCGCGGTGCATGTCGGCGAGGTGTACCAGGATGGGCGCGGCGTGGTGAGCCAGGCAGTCAACATCGCGTTCCGCATCCTGAATGCACCGGATGCGAGATCGGCATTGAGATCGTCCACTGGTGTGCTCGCGTTCCTCGCCTCCGAGACCTTTTACCGCGAGGTGATCGTCCAAGACCCGGCGACTGACCCGGACTCCTACCGGCAAATCTCTGTTCCGGTCAGCGAGGGCGAGACGGTGGCGTGGCTCTGTCTGCCCGACCACGTAGCTCCGGTGGACGGTGGACTGCCGCACGACGCTCCACGGGCGATCGCGATGGTGACGCCTGAGGTCCGTGAGGCCGTGGTGCAGGCGTTGGCAGAGGCCGAGCTAGCGGAGGATGCGCAGAGCTGCGCTCGCCTGACCCAGATGATCAGCAACTTCTTAGACCGCCCGCTCACGGTGCCACCACACGTGGTCGGGAGGGACTATCTGGTCGAGCTCGTCGATGCCTGCGTGAGGATCGAGGGCGGCCCGGCAGCGCTGGTCCGGGCGGTGTGGCTGATGCGGCCCGGATCGCCCGAGCATGACCGGATTAGCCGGCTCCTCGAGCAGCCGCCGGTGCTCGAGCTCCTGCCGGAGAGCGAGCTGCGACAGTTGCGCGAGTGGCTGGTCCAGATCACCATCCCGCAACTCCGCGCGCTGGTACATCACGCCGCCGGCCCCGGCGTGCCCGCCGCCCCGAGCGTGGTCAGTGCCTGGGAAGCATTCGCCCACCTGGCGGAGTTCAACGCCGGGGCCGATGGGTTCTCGCCAGCGTTGATGTTCGTCGAGTTCCTGGCGGGTCAGGTCGATGAGCCCATGAGCACCACGCTGACGAGATGGATTGATGATCAGGCGCGTCGCCTGCGGCTCGAACGTGAGCTGTGGGCCCGGCGGGCGGCAGGTACTCCCCGGATTCCGGTGGACTTCCGGCTGCACTTGATGATCGTTATGGAGCGCGATGGGATCGACCCCGACCGCTACCTGTTGTCGTACTGGCGGCAGGACGATCCCGATCCCGCGAAGTGGCCACCCGCGCGCGGTGAAACTCACCTGGTCATGGTCGACGACCTGGAGCGGCGCGTTGACGAGCTGGTGGTGAGCGCGGAGCGGGCGTGGTCTGGACACCCAGGCGCGGTGGCGTTGGAGTTTGTGCTGCCCCGCGCCTTGCTGAACCTGCCGGTTCATCTCTGGCACAAGGAACACGATTCGGGAGATCCGTGTCTGCTATGCTTGGATTACCCGATTGTGCTACGCTCGCTGGAACGGATGCAGTCGCAACATTGGCACCGGGTGTGGCGTCAGCGCTGGCAGGCATTGATGAACGAGCCTTCCGTGGAGCGAATTTACTTCGGGCAGCCAACGGACAGTGAGCAACGCTATCGTCTTGATGCCGTCTTGCGGGATCCGCGGTGGGCGCTCATGGTCCTCACCGCCCCGCCGCCCTGCCAGCCACAGCCCGGCGCGGACGAACTGACGGCGGCGTTGCGCTCGGGGTTGCCAGCGTTGGTCTGGCACCCCGATGCGTCGTTGGAGGCCCTGCGGGGGGTCGTCACCGGGCTCGTCGAGGATGGCGGTTTGAGGGATTTACCCGGGCGGACGCAGACCTTGCGGCAAGCTGCCTTCCAAACGACAGCGGCACCGTTGGAGGGGGACGTCGCGCGCGATCTGGTGGTGTTATGGGACGATCCGCATCGTTTAGTGGTTCTTGATCAGCCGGTGAACCAACCACCAGATGAGACAAATCCGGGAGGGGACATTGATGACGAGCGTGGCCGAGCCTCCTGACAGGGTGCCGCCCGAGCAGCGTGCACCTCGCTTTGATGCGCCCGACTGGTGGATTTACCGTGGTACTGGGCGGCCATTTCCTGACATTGCGCTGGCTGACCTCCTCCCGCCCCCGCCGCCATGGCGAAGCTTTCATGGCGGCCCATTGCCTGACCGTGACGAGCCTCCCCCCGACGATGGCGAGACGGAACGCCGACTCGGTGCCCGGTTTCACCTGTCCGAGCATGACGTGAACCCGCATGAAGTGGACATGGTGAACGCCGCGCTGTACCTGCGCCGTCCCTTGCTGGTCACCGGACTTCCCGGCACCGGCAAGTCGAGTCTGGCCTTTCGGATCGCCCAGGAACTGCGACTGGGTCGGGTGCTGGTGTGGCCGATCACCAGCCGCACCACGCTGAAATCGGGTCAGTATGACTACGACGCCATAGGGCGTGCGATGGCCGCGGGAACAAGACAGGCCGTGGCCAGGTGGGGTCGGGAAGCGGGCGGTCGGGCGACGGAGGAGGCCACAACCGCCGATCCCGTGGATCACGAGCCGCCGATCGGTGAGTTCATCCGGCTTGGCCCGTTGGGAACGGCGTTCCTGCCCAGCAGGCTGCCTCGCGTGCTGCTCATCGACGAACTGGACAAGAGCGACGTGGACTTGCCCAACGACCTGTTGAGCATCTTCGAAGACGGGGAGTTCGTCATTCGCGAGCTGGAGCGGATCCGCAACCGCTCGCCCGAGGTGCCTGTGTTGACCAACGATCCGGAGGTCACGGCCACCATCGTCGGCGGCCGGGTCCGGTGTCACGCCTTCCCGATCATTGTGATCACCAGCAACGGGGAGCGGGACTTTCCGGCTGCCTTCCTGCGCCGGTGCCTCCGGCTGGAAACCCGCGCCCCTACTGCCGACCAGCTTGCCGCGATCGTGGACGCCCATCTGGCGGACTCGGGTAGTGAACACCACCGGCAACGGCTCGTCCAGGAGTTCGTGGACCGAAGCAAGGCGAGTGGGGGCTTGCCCGCCGACAAGCTGTTGGACGCAGTTTATCTGGCGACCTCGGGCGCCTATCGCGAAAACGACGTGTCGTGGCCACGACTGGTGGATGCGTTGTGGCGGCAACTGACGTCTGTGGTGCCGTGACATGAGCAGACCAGTAGGCGGGCTCGGTACCGATGACCTTACCTGGTCTGAGGTGGGGGATGCCGTCTGGCTGACGTCGGTTACCCAGCACGCTTGGCAGGCACACCCCGCGCCGGAGCGTCCACCCCAGCCGGCCCAGGAAGACCCGGAGGGGGCACAACAGGACAGGCCGCAACCGCCTGTCGCGGCGGAGACCACCGACTCGGGCACCCTGGCGGAAAGTGAACCCGACGACCACGTCGAGCCAAGTGGTTTCCTGCTTCTCCGTTCCCCGGAGCCCGAGCCATCCGCCACGGCGCCACGTCTCTCGGCTGGCTCAGGTAGTGTCGCGCAGCCCGTTGCGCCACACCTTCCCGGCGCGAAGGACATCGTCCGTGTTCTTCGCCCGCTCCAACGAAGGGTCCCGTCCTGGTATGAGGATGAGGTCATCCTCGATGAGGAGGCCACCGCGGAACAGGCCGTCCAGGACGGGCTGTGGCTGCCGGTGACCAAGCCGGACACGGTGCGTCTGCTTGACCTGACCCTGGTGATAGACGCCAGCCCCTCGATGGCGTTGTGGCGGTCCACCGTCCGGAAGGTCATTTCGCTGACGGAGCAGCTCGGCGCGTTTCGCTCGATCCAGCTCCGACTGCTCGACACCGAACCGTCGGCAGGAGCGTCAGCGTTGCCCGACGGCCCGGTGCTGCACGGCGGAACGCGGGCAACCCCACCCCGCAGTCCAGCCGAGCTGCTGGACTCCTCCGGCCGGCGGATCCTGCTGGTGTTAACCGACGGCGTCGGCCGGTGTTGGCGAGAAGATCTTGTCTCCCCGTTGCTCGCTCGATGGGGCGCCGCGATGCCGGTGGCCGTGATTCATCTGTTGCCGCAGCGGCTCTGGTCCCGTGGTGGGCTGGCGCTGCAGCGGGCCCGGTTGACCGTGCCCGGCCCGCTGAGACCTAATCGGCGCTGGGAGCTGGAGCTGCCGGACGCGTGGCTGGAACCCGATCCTGCCGCGGCGGTGCCGGCTGGAGTCGTACCGGTGCCGGTGCTGGAGTTGCAGGCGCGCTGGTTAGAGTGGTGGGCTCGGTTGGTCACCGGAGGCTACCGGCGGGATCCGGCCGATGCTCTGGTGCTGCTCGCCGGCAGCACAGCGAATGACCGTGCTCGGCAGGGGGCGTTGTTGCGGGGGCGGGCGCGCGAGTCGCGCGGCTCAACCGGTGGCGAGGCGTCGGCCCAGCAGCGGGTACGGCACTTCCTCAGCGTAGCTTCACCCGAGGCCTTCCGGCTCGCCACGCTGCTGGCCGCCGCCCCGGTGGTGAGCCTGCCGGTGGCTCGGCTCGTGCAGGATCACCTCGTTCCTGAGTCCGGACCTGATCACCTGGTTGAGGTCTTCACCAGCGAGCTGCTGCGAGTACCTGCCGCTGCCGCCGACGGGCGTGCCTGGGACACGATCACCTTCGACTTCCGTGATGAGGTGCGCCAGACGCTGCTCAGCAGCGCCCGGCGCGCGGAGACCGCGCACGTCGGGCGCCTGGTCACCGAGCGTTTCGGTGACCAGATCAGTGCACTTCGCCATTTCCGGGACGCCCTGGATGCTCCAGACGTCACTCCCGACCCCCCACTCACTGCCGACACGGCTCACTGGGTCGCGATCGAGCACACCGTCCTGCGCGCCCTCAGCGGTCCCTACCTGTTCCGTGCCGATCGGCTTCGCAATGCCGACGCGGTGGCGCTCGACACGCCCGTTAATGACGCGGTGGCACTCGACACGCTCGTTAATACTGTTGCGTCGGGCGGTGAGGATGACACAATGATCGCCGTGGCCGATCGCACAGATGTGGTTAGTGAGCCGACTCGCCCGGTGACACCCCCTCCGCTCAGTTCTTCAGCACACGATGGTGAGTCCCTGGCTGAGGCCACCGCTGGCAGCACGCCCACCGCAACGCGTCCGGGCCCGCAGCTCGGGTTCACGCCGGTATCCGCTCGCTCTAGGCAAGCGGATGCTGTCCCACCCATCTGGGGTGATGTGCCACCGCGCAACCCGAACTTCACCGGACGGGTCGAGTTGCTCCGAGGGCTGGACGAACGCTTGACCGCCGGTGGCACCACCGCCGTCCTGCCGGCGGCAGTGCACGGCATGAGTGGCATCGGCAAGACCCAGATGGCCGTGGAGTACATCTACCGGCACCTGCACGATTACGACATCATCTGGTGGATTCAAGCCACCCAGCTGGCCCAGGTTCGGGCCGGGCTGACCGATCTGGCCAAGCGTCTGGGTTTGCCGGGGAGTTCCGAGGCGCACACGGCCGTGGCCGCGGTGCGGGAGGCCCTGCGGCTTGGTCAGCCCTACCGCAGGTGGCTGCTGGTCTTCGACGCCGCAGAAGCCCCGGAGGCGGTGCGTCCATTCTTCCCGACCAATGGGCCCGGCGAAATCTTGGTCACGTCGCGGAACCCGGATTGGGCCGGAATCGCTCGGCCGCTCCAGGTCGATGTGTTCACCCGGGAGGAGAGCAAGGAGCTGCTCAGGCGCCGCGGCCCGGAGATCAGCGACGGGGAAGCCGACCGGTTGGCTGAGGTGCTGGGCGACCTGCCCCTGGCTATCGAGCAAGCCGCGGCGTGGCGAGCCGAGACCGGGATGCCGGTGGCTGAGTACCTTCGCTTGTTCGAGGAAAAGCGCGCGGAGATCCTCGACACATCAGCGCCCGCCGACTATCCGATGTCGGTAGCGGCGGCTTGGAATGTCTCGTTCGACGAGCTGCGTGCCCGCAGTCCTGCTGCGTTCCAACTCCTCCAGGTGTGCGCGTTCTTCGCCCCAGAACCGATCTCCCGGAGCCTGTTCAGCGGGGTCCGTGGGATGTCGATCTCCCCGGAGCTGGATGCGGCGCTACGGGACCCGATGCGGCTCAGCCGCGCGATCCGAGACATCAGCCGGTACGGTTTGGCCAAGATCGACCACCGTAACGACACCCTGCAGCTGCATCGGCTGGTGCAGTTGGCGCTGAGCAATCATATGATGCCGCAACGTGAGGCAGAAATGCGACACGGCGCGCATCTTCTGCTCGCCAATTATGACCCGAACGATCCAGTTTCCGCGAAACAGTGGCCGCGGTACCAGGACATGCTGCCGCACGTCTACGCGGCACAGGTGATCCAATGCGACGACCCTTGGGGACGTCAACTCGTTGTCAACCTGATGGAGTTCCTCTACCGCTGGGGTGACCACGAAGAGGCTGCCAGCCTCGCCAGGCAGGCAGTCGATTTATGGACGGAAAAGCTCGGCGAGAAAGACCTGCAGACGCTGCAAGTGGCCGGGCAATTGAGTTCCTATCTCCGGGTACTCGGCCGGTATGCCGAGGCGGCGGAAATCAACCAGCACACTGTGGAGTTATACCGTCAAGTGTCCGGCGAGATCAGCGAGGAGACAGTTAGAGCGGAACTTGATATTGCCACCGACCTGAACGTTAGCGGTGATTTTACTGCCGCACTTGAGCTGAATGAAAAAATCTACCTGAAAGCGAAAGGGTTATTCGGCGAGGACGATCCGACAACCCTGAGAGCCGCGCATTACCTGCTCGGGAGTCTAGTGCTCACCGGACAATACCCCAGGGGACGGGAGTTGGGCGAGGACACCTATCGGCGCCGGGCGGAGGTGATCGGCTATGACAACCCGAATACGATGCGTACCCTCAATATTCTCAACCTGGCCCGCCTGGAGGCAGGTGATTACCGCTGGGCACGTGTTGAGCAGGAAGGGCTCGTTGAACGGTCACGTGAGCTCTTTGGTGCGGATAACGCCTTCACCTTGCAGGCTTCCTACCACCTCTCCGTAGCCAAGCGCAAAGACGGTGACCACCCGGGCGCACTAGAGCTATCTGCCCAAGTACTGGAGCGTTTCCGGGCGCGTTACGGGGACAAGCATCTGAACGCGATGGCCTGCGCTCTCGCCCAGTCAATCGACCTGAGACACGCTGGTGACCTCGGATCAGCACGTAAGCTCGGTGAGCAGGCTTTTAACCTGCATCGCCAGAATTTGGGTGAGCACCATCCGCATACCTTGTCTGCGCGCCTCGACCTGGCGGTGACACTGCGCCTGCTCGGCGATGCCGCCGGTGCCCGACAGCTCGACGAGCAGGTGCTCGAGCAGCTCCGGACCATGCTCGGTCCGGATCATCCGTATGCCATCGTCAGCGCGATCAACCTGGCCAGCGACCTCGCCGCGCTGGGGGAGACCGAGGCAGCTCTGGCGCTCGGCACCGAGGCGCTGGATCGAGCTAACCGCGTACTGAGCCTGGACCATCCCACGACGCTGGCCTGCCTCACGAACCTTGTCCTTGATCTCCGCACTCTGGGTCGCACCCAGGATGCGGAGACGAAGTACGCGGAAGTTCTGACCCGCTACCGCCGCGTGCTAGGCGACGGCCATCCGGCCACCGGGGCGGCGGCCAGCGGGCAACGGGCGGACTGTGATATTGACCCGCTGCCGCTGTGATTGTTCAATACAGGAAACAGCCGATCCAGGCGGCCAGCTCGTCGGGGAGCGGCACGGTGGGTGTGCGGGCGCGAATCCTGCGGTGCACGGCGCGGACCACTTCTGGGTAGTGCAGCAGGGCTCGGGCGGCCGGCGTCACGCCCAGCCCCGACAGGGCAAGACCGAGGCCGATCCAGGCAGCCGGGCGGTCTGCATCGGCGGCCAGTTCAGCGCGGTAGCCGCGAACAGCGTCGGTGAGTCGCCCGGTGACGTAGGCGAAGTCCGCCGCCGTGGCGCCGGGGATGCTCTGCCAGGTCGTGGACAGCGCGTTCCCGCCATCCGGGGAGTCAGCAATGCTGAGCCGGATCAGATCAGCCCGGGCGGATGACCAGGAGCCGTCCGGCACTGGCGTGGGTGCTCGATCGGTGCCCAGTGGGGTGGCGCTCGGACGGGCGGCCCCGGCCAGCCAAGCCTCCGCGAGGTCCGCCACCACTGCGGGATCTGGCCGCAGGTAGCTGATCCGCCAGCCAGCGTAGTGATCGGCGCTCACCGCTGCGACCAGAGCGCTCAGGTCGGCGGGCACCGGCTCGTCTTGCCAGGGGCCCAGCCGCTCGGCGATGCCGGCCACGAACTGGTGTCCAATCGGCGCGAGGCCCGGATCATCCCGCAGCGTAGCAAGCACGCGCCAGGTCTGCTCACGCCAGTACGCGAACTCAAACACGGCTCGGCGATCCGGTGTTCTTGGGTTAGCACAGGCGAGTGCCCGCCAGAACGTGGTAACCCCGAAGTAGGCGTACAAGCCCTGTAACACGCCGCCGATCGGACGTGGATCGTCCCGCCACGGGGTGTAGAACCGCTCGCGCGGGTCGTCGTCGTGCAGCCGGGTCAGGTGCAGCAGGCCGCTGAGGCGGATGTGCTGGAACTCGTGAACGAGTGTGGCCGCCAATGCGGCGGCGTCCGATGGTCGGGAGATGGTCGCGCTGCCGAAGGCATCACCGGTGGAGGCACTGGGTATCCGGAACGGAATCGCCGGACGGGGCACCAGCGAGTCCAGCCCGGCGGGGAGGGCATCGGCGATGTCGGGAAGATGGTGGACAATCAGGCGCCAGGCCTGGTCGAGCAGGGCGTGCCACACGTCCACCTCAGCGTGATCAAGTCGGTGTGGTCCCACCGGCTCGTAGAGGCCCCGGTAGGGGTCGAGGTCGTCAAGGCGCACCGAGAGCACCTGCTCGCCGGCCCGCATCGTGAGCCGCGGGATGCCCCACCACCCCGGTGCGTCCACCGCGAAAGCGGGTGGCAGGGCCACCCTCGCGACGTCGTTGCTGACTTGCACCCGACCATGTTCGCTGTGCACCTCGGCCACCGAGTACGGTGAGTCGGCGGCCAACCGGACCAGGCCCAGGGTGGGCAGCATGGCGCTGCTGTTCCAGAGCGGGATGTGGGTGTGAAAGTCAAGCCCCGCGTGGATTGCGGCTGCGGCGGCCAGCGCGTGCAGGTGTCCGGCGTGCATCCACATCGGGCACACTCCAGTGATCCGGTTGCGGAGCAGCCGCGCAGTGTAACCGGCCCAGGAACCGGTATAGGGGTGGGCAAGGATCACCTCAAGGGCCCGGGGTGCCCGCTCCTGGACCCGGGCCAGCAGCTCCCAGGCATCTTCCGCCGGGGGGAGCGGACCGAACAGTTCCGGAACCTTGGTGGTCTCCTCCACCAGAGCCCGCAGCAGGAACAGCCTCCTGCTGCGCTCCGCGCGCCGCAACCGCCGCACCGCACCCGCTCCGCCTTCCCCGCGAGCCAGGTTGTCGAAGTCGGCCCAGGACAGGCGGTGGAGCGTGAAGCCATCACCGGTGTCGGACAACGCTAATCAGTTAACCCGTCGCTCTAGCAGCTCTGCCAGCCGGCGACAACGGTCGCCCGTGAGTGCGCGGTTTGTTGCATCACCCGCTGTACCGCTTGCCTGAGCACCGCGTCGTCCGACTCCCGCAACATCGTCATCGATACCGCACTGAGGTCGATCAGCCTGGATTCGACGCCCGGTTCCTGGTCGGCTGAGAGCGAGTCCATGGTGTAGTGCCCCCTTTGGTAGAGCACCAGTCCCCGCATCTTCTGGAGTCGAGGCGGGGGACGGCGCGGCCAGACCACGTCAATCCCATGATGCCCTATCCGAATGGGTTTCCGGAAGGGTTTCGTGGTCGGGCCGCACCGTCGCTCTACCCCGCCGGGCCTACCACACCGCTATTTGCCCGAATTGCTCCTGCGGGTAGGGGGCACCGGAGGTCACCGCGCTGAGCTGGCCATCGACCCCGAAGTGGTCTCTGGCGGTGAAGGCTGTCTGGTCGCCACGCCAGACGTAGTGCCGGTCGGCTTCCTGCAGTGCAAGGCGCCACTCGTTCAGTTCCCGCCGCTCGCGTGCTACGCGTTCGTACCGTGCACACAGTGCCTGGTCAGTCCATGAGGTACCCACCAGCGCGCCGAGGCACAGCAACAGCAGTCCGCCGAAGCAGACGATCAGGACGGCGCTCATCGTGATCGGCGGGACGTCCCGCCGCGGCAGCTCGGGCCCACAACCGGCCGTAGCGCCGCGCTCCTCATCGTGTTCAACCTGCGCACGACCTACCCCTTTCCGTGTGGAACAGATTGCCAGCCTCACCGTGCCGGGGGTGGCGGCTGCGGAAAAGGGATTCCTACCGGGAGCGAACCGGTAATTTTGCACATCAGCGGATGAGCCGACGAAGCCTCTCGATGTCGATCACAATGATCTTGCGGTGCTCGGTCTGTATGCAGCCACCGGCGCGCAGCCTCTGCAGGGCTTTGGTCACGGCTTCGCGTGACGCGCCGATCCAGCTGGCGAGTTCCTCCCGGGTGAGCCGCAGGGTGATCCTGACCCCGGATTCGGTCGGTTCGCCGAAGCGGTCGGCCAGTTCGACCAAGCGGCAGGCGACCCGGGCCAGGGTGTCGTAGACGCCGAACTCGGCCCGTTTGCGGTCCGCGTCGCGCAGCCGACCGGTGAGGGTGCGCAAGAGCAGCCACATTATTCGGGGATGGGCCTGCAGGAAAGCGGTGAAATCGGGCACCTTGATGGTCACAACCTCGACGGGTTCCATCGCGCTGACCGACGCCGAGTGTGGCTGCCCGTCGATCGCCGCGAACTCGCCCACCAAGTCCCCTGGCCCGCGTACCGCCAAAAATACCTCGGTGCCGTCCTCGGCGGTGTGGAAGACCTTGACTTGGCCCGAGATCACCACCTCCACTCGCTCGGAGCGGGTGGCCTCAAGGAACAGCAGTGCGCCGGCAGGCAGTCGATGCGGGCGGCCCTGCCGGAAAAGGTCGTTCCGTTCTTGCTGGGTCAGTTGCGCACCGAATCCCTGCCCCCCGGCAGCCTGATGTTCCACCGGGTCCCTCCCTCACGGTTAACCGCCCCGCGCTGCCACTAAGCACGATAACCGCTTCTACGATCACTACGTGTACCCCTATGCCCGGGCAGGTGAGAAAATGAATGACGGCGGCTCACCAGGCCCCACGGAGTGGAGGGAGGCGGTTGGCGTCGGACCCTGGCTGGGGCCGTGGCCAGAGGATCCACGCTACGACCCCGCGCTGCTGCGGGAGGGCGACCGCCGCAACGTCGTGGACGCCTACCGCTACTGGCGCCGCGACGCGGTGGTCGCGGCTCTCGACACCCGCCGTCACCCGCTGCACGTTGCGATCGAGAACTTCGACCACGACCACAACATCGGCACCGTGGTGCGCACCGCGAACGCCTTCGCCGTGGCCGAGGTGCACATCGTGGGGCGCCGCCGGTGGAACCGCCGAGGCGCCATGGTCACCGACCGCTACCAGCACCTGCGGCACCATGACGATATCGCCGAGCTCCTCGCGCACGCCGCCGAGGCGGGCCTGACCGTGGTCGCTGTGGACAACTCCCCGGGAGCGCAGCGGTTGGAGACCGCCAGCCTGCCCCGGTACTGCCTGCTGCTGTTCGGGCAGGAAGGGCCGGGCCTGACCCCCGAAGCCTGCAAAGGGGCCGCGCTGACCGTCTCGATCGCCCAGTTCGGCTCGACCCGGTCGATCAACGCCGGGGTGGCTGCCGGCATCGCCATGCACGCCTGGATCCGCCAGCATGCCGATCTCGGGACTGCCTGGTGAGCCAGTGGGCGGCCCGGGCCGCTGCGGCCGAGCGGGCGGTGCACACCCGCCACCTCGGCTGGCTGTGGGGGTTGCCGGCCACCCGGCTGGGACGCACCGGGTGGCCGGGGCGCTCGACGCACTGGCATTACTGGTGGCAGGCGCACCTGCTGGACTGCGCGCTGGATGCCTACCAGCGCGCCCCGACGCCGTGGCGGCGCGAGACCATCGCGGCCCTGGTGCGGGGCGTGCGGGTGCGCAACCTCACCGGCTGGGTCAACGACTACTACGACGACATCGCCTGGCTCGGCTTGGCGCTGCAACGCGGCGCGCGGGTGGCGGGGCTGCGCGCGCCGGGCGCGGAGCAGGCCATCCTGCGCCGGTTGCGGTCCGGGCGGGGCCCGGGCGGGGGGATGCGCTGGCGAGTTGGTGACGACTTCGTCAACGTCCCGGCCACCGGCCCGACCGCGATCTTCTACGCCCGCCGGGGAAACCTGGGCATCGCCGCGTCCCTGGTGGACTGGGTCCTGGAGCACCTGATCGACCCGCACACCGGCCTGGTCTTCGACGGGGCGCGGGTGAACCCGGACGGGTCGGTGCGCGCCCTCGAGCGGGCCGTCTACAGCTACTGCCAGGGGGTGCTGCTGGGGGCCTGTGTGGAGCTGGGTAAGGCCACCGGTGCGGCGCGCTGGTGGCAGCAGG
Source organism: Pseudonocardiales bacterium (assembly GCA_019244165.1). Taxonomy (GTDB): domain Bacteria; phylum Actinomycetota; class Actinomycetes; order Mycobacteriales; family Pseudonocardiaceae. Next base: position 18,587 of record JAFATA010000039.1, read on the forward strand.
CCGAGGCGACGGTGCGCGCGGTCGCCGGACACCTCACCGACGGTGGCGTGCTGCGCGGGCACGGCGGGGGGGACGGCGGGTTGTTCACTGGTATCCTCGCCCGCTACCTCGCGCTGGCCGCGGCCACCCTGCCCGCCGAGCCGTCCCGGCAGGTCGCCGCGCGCCTGGTGCTGGACTCCGCCGAGGCGGCCTGGCGCCACCGGGGGGTGGCCCACGGCGGTCCAGTGTTCAGTCCGCAGTGGACGGCCGACGCCCGCCCGCCCGGCCCCGGGCTGGCCGAGCGTGACCTGTCGGTGCAGCTGTCGGGTTGGATGCTCTTGGAGGCCGCCGCCGCGCTGCCGAGCCTCGGGCGTCCCGGCTAGGCTGATCAGTCATGATCGACCTCAAGGTGCTCCGGGAGGACCCGGAGCGGGTGCGCGCCTCGCAGCGGGCCCGCGGCGAGGACGAGGAGACCGTCGATGCGCTGATCGCCGCCGACGAGCGGCGCCGCAAAGCCGTCGCCACCGCCGACTCGCTGCGGGCCGCGCAGAAGGCGCTGGGCAAGCAGCTCAGCCAAGCGAGCCTCGCCCGGGGCAACCGTGAGGAGTTGCTCGGCCGCGCCAAGCAGCTCGCCGAGGAGGTCAAGCTGGCCGAAGCCGAGCAGGCCAGCGCGCGGAAAGCGATCGAGTACGCGCACCGCGCGGTGCCCAACCTGATCCTCGAGGGGGTGCCCGCCGGTGGTGAGGACGACTACGTCGTGCTCAAGCACGTCGGGACGCCACCGGAGCGGGATTTCCCCGTCCGCGACCATGTCGAGCTGGGTACCGCGCTGGGGTTGTTCGACCTTGAGCGCGGCGCGAAGGTCTCCGGGAGTCGCTTCTACTTCCTCACCGGCCTGGGCGCCCGTCTCCAGCTCGGGCTGCTGCAGCTGGCGGTGGCGCAGGCGGTGGCTGCCGAGTTCACCCTGATGATCCCGCCGGTGCTGGTCCGTCCGGAGATCATGGACGGTACCGGGTTCCTCGGCGCGCACGCCGCTGAGGTGTATCGGCTGCGCGAGGACGACCTCTACCTGGTGGGGACCTCGGAGGTGCCGCTGGCCGGCTACCACGCCGAGGAGATCATCGAGCTGTCCCGCGGGCCGTTGCGCTACGCCGGCTGGTCGTCCTGCTTCCGCCGGGAAGCCGGCTCCTACGGCAAGGACACCCGGGGCCTCATCCGGGTGCACCAGTTCGACAAGGTGGAGATGTTCGTCTACTGTCGGCCCGGCTGCGCCGAGACCGAGCACCAGCGCCTGCTGGCCCTGCAGGAGCAGATGCTCGCCGCGATCGAGGTGCCCTACCGGGTCATCGACGTCGCGGCCGGGGACCTGGGCAGCTCGGCGGCCCGCAAGTTCGACTGCGAGGCGTGGCTGCCCTCCGGGCGGGCCTACCGGGAGCTCACCTCCACCTCGAACTGCACCACGTTCCAGGCCCGCCGGCTGGGCATCCGCTACCGGGACTCCGAGGGGCGGGCCCAGATCGCCGCCACCCTCAACGGCACGCTGGCCACCACCCGGTGGATCGCGGCGCTCTTGGAGAACCACCAACGGCCCGACGGCTCGGTGCGGGTCCCCGCAGCCCTCCGGCCCGCTCTCGGGGGCATCGAGTTGATCACTCCTGGCTGAGGTGCCCGTAAGGTTCGAGGCATGCGAAGGCCGCGGCTGGTCGCCTCCGACGTGGACGGCACCTTGCTGGACCCGGTCGACCAGATCTCCGAGCGCACCCGGGCGGCGGTGCATCGGGTGGTGGCCGCCAGCGTGCCCTTCGTGCTGGTTACCGGCCGCCCACTGCGGTTCATCCCGCCGGTCGTCGAGCAACTCGGGCATGCCGGGCCGGCGGTGTGCGCCAACGGCGCGGTCCTGTATGACGCCGCGACCGATCAGGTCAGCTACACCGTGACGCTGGATCCCACCCAGCTGCGCGACGTCGCGAACGTGGTCGCCACCGCGCTGCCGGGCGCCAAGCTCGCCGTCGAGCTGCCTACCGGTGGTGCCGCGGTGAACGGGGTGGCGGCGTTCCTCGCCGAACCGGGCTACACCCACCCCTGGCCCGGCTCGGACGCCTTGGACGCGCCGCGCGACGTGCTGCTCGGCCGACCCGCGATCAAGCTGCTGGCCTGCCAGCCGAACACGAGCAGCGACGTGATGGCCGCCGCGGTCCGCGAGCTGGGTCCGCACCTCGAGGTCACGTTCGCCACCGGCTGCGGCCTGATCGAGTTCTCCGCGCCCGGTGTCACTAAAGGCACCGGACTGGCCCGGCTGGCCGGTGAGCTGGGGGTCGCGCCGCCCGACGTACTGGCTTTGGGTGACATGCCCAACGACCTGTCGATGCTGCGCTGGGCGGGATACGGGGTGGCGATGGCCAATGCCCATCCCGCCGTGCTCGAGGCGGCCGACGAGATTACGCGGGGTAATGCCGAGGACGGTCTAGCGGTCGTACTCGAGAGGTGGTTCTGAGCCCAAGTGGTGAACACAGTGGGGCTAGAGTGACCCCATGCTGACCCAGCCCACCACCATTGTCCGGTCCCGTCCCTCGACGATCCTGTTCACGATGTTACTCGCCGTGCTGGGGCTGGTGGTGGCCTGCGGCACGGCGTCAAACCCCAGCGGCGGCCCCGCGACGAGCGGCAACACGCCAGGCGGCGCTGTTGTCACCACGACACCCGCGGCCAACACCATTGTGATCAAAAATTTCGCGTACGTGCCCCCGTCCTTGACGGTTGCGCCCGGAACGAAGATCACAGTGATCAACGAGGATAAGGCCCCGCATACCGTGACGGCTACGGACCATTCCTTCGACTCCGGCACCATCGAGGGTGGGCAGCGCGGCGAGGTCACCGCACCCACCACCCCGGGCACCTATCCCTACATCTGCACGGTCCACCCTTACATGAAGGGAACACTGATCGTGCAGTGAGCCCCCGCCCCTCGGCCGGTGAGCTCCTGGCCCGCGTGGTGGCCGCCGCCGGGCTCGGGTATGACGCCTACGCCCACCTTGATCTCGCCAGCAGGTTCGACGCGAACACCGCCGTGATCAGTCAGGGCATGCTCTTTCGCGCCGAGACCGTGCTCGCCGTCCTCGCCGCGCTCGGGGTACTCCTCACCCGCTGGCGAGCGGCGGTGATCTTCGCTCTGCTGGTCGCGGGCAGCGCGCTGGGTGCGGTGCTGCTCTATCGCTATGTCGATGTCGGAGTTCTCGGCCCGCTGCCGAACATGTACGAGCCCGCCTGGTACCCGGAAAAGACCCTCAGCGCCGTTGCCGAAGCCGCCGCTGTTCTCGCCCTGGCTGCGCAACCGCTATTCGGCTCCGAATGGCGGTCACCGGGCTCTCGCTGAGTGTCATTTGGCTCCGAATGGCGTTGGAGGGGGTTTGCTGCGTTTGGTGGGTGGGTATGCGGGTCTGACCAGGATCGTAGGACGAAGGGAAACGGAATGATGGCGGGTACGTTGACCGGACGTCGGGTGGCCATCTTGGCCGCCCGGGGCGTGGAGCAGGTCGAGCTGATCCAGCCGCGACAGGCGGTCACCGAAGCCGGCGCAACCACTGAGCTGTTGTCCCTGCAACCCGGCACCATCCAGGCCACCACCCACGATATCGAGCCGGCCGAGGAGTTCGAGGTGGACCGGGTGGTCTCTGCGGTCTCCATCGACGACTATGACGCGTTGATCTTGCCTGGCGGGGCGGTCAACCCCGACACACTGCGTCAAGACAGCGCCGCGGTGGGGTTTGTCCGGGACTTCGTCGAGGCCGGCAAACCGGTCGGGGTGATCTGTCACGGACCGTGGACGCTGGTGGAGGCCGACGTCGTGCGCGGGCGCACCCTCACCAGCTACCCGAGTATCCGCACCGACATTCGTAACGCTGGCGGCACCGTGCGGGATGAGGAAGTCGTCATCGACGGCAACCTCGTGTCCAGCCGCGGGCCCCAGGACCTCCCGGCGTTCTGCCGCGCGATCGTGGCGCGCTTCGCCGCCGCCGAGGCGCACGCCTCCTAACGGCTCCTCAAGGACGGGGGGACCCGGTAACCCGGCGGATGGTCGATTCCCTGCGATGACCTGCGGGTCTGTGATGCAAGGGGTGCCGGCCCACCGGGGGTTGTTGCTGAGGGCTACCCTCTGGCGGCGCTACGCCTGTCAGGATCTATGTCGCGCTTGCCGCCATCCGGGAGGACTGAGGAGTTCATGCCGAGCAGCACCCTCCCCAGCCCGGGTGGATCGGACCCCTCGACGCTGCTGCAGCGGGTGATCCTGCCCCGCCGAGCGGATCCGAGTGCGGTCCGGGCGCTCTACGTCGATGAGCAGCAGGCGATCGCCCGGCGGGTGTGGCCCGTGGCCGGGGGTGGTGCACCCAACCCCCGGGATGTGGATGTCGAGGTCGTTCTGGCCCACGCCAACGTTCGGCGGGTGCACGCGCTGTCGCGGACCAGCGTGCGGGTGCCCGAGCGGACCGAGGTCTCCTTCGCCGCGTACTTCAATGCCTTCCCGGCCAGCTACTGGCGGCGGTGGACCGCGCTGCGCACCGTGCATCTGCGCCTGGAGGTGCAGGGCGCTGGCCGGATCGACGTCTACCGCTCCAAGGCCGACGCGACCCAGATCCACGTGCACGGCGAGCTGGTTGAGCATGCTACAGAGGGCGCTCCTGGGCGCCACCAGGTGGATATCGAGCTGGATCTGACCCCGTTCGAGGACGGCGGTTGGTACTGGTTTGACCTGTCCACCGAGGACTCGGAGCTGGTGGTGTACTCCGGTGGGTGGCACGCGGGGCTGCCCGCACCCGGGCGTGCTGCGGTGACCGTCGGGATGCCGACGTTCAACCGCCCCACCGACTGTGTGGCCACCCTGCGGGCGATCGGTGAGGACGAGCTGGTCCGCTCGATCGTGACCGCGGTGGTGGTTCCCGATCAAGGCGTGCACAAGGTTTGTGAGCAGGAGGGTTTCTCGGCCGCGCAGGCTGTGCTGGGGGAGCGGCTGCGGATCATCGACCAGCCCAACGTCGGTGGCTCCGGTGGTTATGCGCGCATCATGTACGAGGCGTTGGAGAACACCGACTGCGAGCAGATCCTCTACATGGACGATGACATCGTCCTGGAGCCCGACTCGATCCTGCGAGCCGTGGCGTTCTCCCGCTTCGCGCGCCACCCGATGCTGGTCGGCGGGCAGATGCTGCAGACCCAGTGCCGTTCCCGGCTGCACGCCTGGGGCGAGATCGTCGACCGGCAGCGGATGCGGTGGAACAAGGCACCGGGCACTGAGTATGACCACGACTTTGCCCAGCACTCGCTGCGCCAGACCGCGTGGCTGCACCGGCGCGCCGACGTTGACTATAACGCCTGGTGGATGTGCCTGATCCCGCGCAGTGTCGTCGAGCACATCGGGTTGCCGCTGCCGCTGTTCATCAAGTGGGACGACGTCGAGTACGGGTTGCGGGCCCGGGCGGCGGGTTACCCCACCGCGACGGTCCCCGGTGTGGCGATCTGGCACATGTCCTTTGCGGACAAGGACGACGCCACCGACTGGCAGGCCTACTTCCACCTGCGCAACCGGTTGGTCGGCGCGGCGCTGCACAGCCCCGAGGAGCGGCCCAGGGTGATGCTGGCCGACAGCCTCAAACATGCGCTCAAGCACGCGCTGGCGATGGAGTACTCCACGTTGGCGTTGCAGGAGATGGCGATCCGGGACTTCATGGCCGGACCGCAGGTGCTGTTCGACAAGCTGCTCACGGCCCTGGGTGAGGTCCGGGCCCGCTGTGCGGAGTTCCCCGACGGGCAGGTGGTGGACTCCCAAGAGCTCCCGCTCCCCGTGGGCGGGCAGCTGGAGGTGCAGCGCATGCTCACCCCGCCCACCAACCCGGTCACCATCGGCGCGAAGCTGCTCACTCGCCTGGCGCATCAGCTGCGCCCGGCTGATGCCCGGGCGGCGCAGCGCCCGCAGCTGTCGCTAGCCCGTCAGGATGCTCGGTGGTTCGTGCTCTCCGGGCTGGATGGGGTGACGGTCTCCACGGCGGATGGCCGTGGTGTCACCTACCGCAAGCGCGACCCCCGGGCGTTCCGCTCGATGCTGGCCCGCTCGGTGGCGCTGCACCGCCAACTCGCCCGGGAGTTCCCCCGGCTGCGCCGGCTCTACCGCGACGCCGCACCGGGGCTGACCGATCTCACCGGCTGGAAACGGATCTTCGACGCGTGATGCCGCCCCCCCTGAAGGATCAGGAGACCGCGCTGCTCGTTGCGGTGCAGCGCAGGATCGCGGTACCGCGGGTGGTGAGCCTGGCCCGCGGGATGTCCTACTTCGGTGAGCACGCCGTGGGCTGGCTGGCGCTGGGTGCGCTGGGTGCGCTGCTCGATCGGCGGCGGCGGCGGCAATGGCTGGCCTCGGCGGCCGCGGTGGCTACCGCGCACGGGACGTCGATCGGCCTCAAGCGGGTGGTGCGCCGGCACCGCCCGACCGATCCTTCGGTGGCGGTGCTGGCGGGTACACCCAGCCGGTTGTCCTTCCCGTCCTCGCACGCGGCCTCAACCACCGCGGCGGCGATGCTCTACGGCGGCCTGCTGGGTCGCCGGATCAGCCCGCTGCTGGTGCCCCCGATGCTGCTCAGCAGGCTGGTGCTGGGCGTGCACTACCCGAGCGATGTCCTGGTGGGCTCCGCGCTGGGCGCCGCTATCGGTGCCGGGATGCGACGCCGGCTTCGCCGTAACGCTCATCAAGGAGGGGGATGACCACCACCCTGTCGCGCGAGGTGACCACCGCCCGAGCAGGTTCAGTGCTGGCCGGGCTGGTCCGCACCATGCGGCCCCGGCAGTGGGTAAAGAACGTCCTGGTGCTAGCCGCGCCCTTCGCTGGCGGCACCATTTTCCAGCTGCCCGTGCTCGCCGCCGTCGGGATCGCCTTTGTCGCGTTCTCGCTCGCCGCCTCCGGCGTGTACCTGGTCAACGACGTCCAGGACGTCGAGGCTGACCGCGCGCACCCGACCAAGCGTCACCGGCCCATTGCCGCTGGAGTGGTGTCACCGGCCCTGGCGCTGGCCGTCGCGGTGGTCCTGTTCGTGGCCGCGATCGGGACCTCGGCGCTGGCCTCGAAAGACCTGGTTTTGGTCACCTTGGTCTACATCGTGGTGCAGCTCGCCTACTGCTGGTGGCTCAAACACCAGCCGGTGGTGGACATCTCCATCGTCGCGTCCGGTTTCCTGCTGCGCTCCATCGCGGGGGGCGCCGCCGCGGAGATCGCGCTGTCCCAGTGGTTCCTGCTCACCACCGCGTTCGGGTCGCTGTTCATGGTGGCTGGCAAGCGCTACGCCGAGATCCGGCTCGCCGAGCGCACCGGCGCGAAGATCCGTAAATCGCTGGACCGGTACACCGCCTCCTACCTACGCTTCGTGTGGACTCTCTCGGCCACTGGGGTGATTATGACGTACGGTCTGTGGGCGTTTCAGCTTAGCCAGACCCACCACTCGCGCTGGCCTGTCATCTCTCTAGTGCCTTTCGTGGTGGCCGTGCTGCGCTATGCGGTGGATGTCGATGGCGGCAACGGTGGTGAACCCGAGGAGATCGCGTTGGGTGACCGGGTCCTGCAGGTTTTGGGTGGTTGCCTTGTCCTCACCCTCATCGCCACCGTCTATCTCTGACAGCAAGGAGCAGGCATGGCTAAGAGTGTCACGGAACACCGAGAGTCCCCCCAGGTCCAGACCGTGTCCCCGGGCGGTCAGATCGCCGACCCCGGCCCGCTGGGGCTGGCCGCATTCGCGATGACCACTTTCGTGCTCAGCTGCGTCAACGCTGGCCTGGTCGACAAGGCGATCGAACCGGTTGTCCTGCCGCTGGCGCTGTTCTATGGGGGGCTGGCTCAGCTGCTGGCCGGGATGTGGGAGTTCCGCAAGGCGAACACCTTCGGGGCGCTGGCGTTCAGCTCCTACGGCGCGTTCTGGTTGTCCTTCGCCGCCTACGCCAAGTTCATCGCCCCGGCGCTACCCGCCGAGGCCGCGGCGTCCGCGACCGGGCTGTTCCTGCTCTCCTGGACGATCTTCACCGCCTACATGACGATAGCGTCACTGCGGGTCTCCGGCGCCGTGGCCGCGGTGCTCATCGCCCTGCTCGCGACGTTCATCTTCCTGACCATCGGTGCGTACGCGGGCGACGCCGGCATCACCAGGTTAGGTGGTTACCTCGGCCTCGTCACCGCTGTCCTGGCCTGGTACGCCTCCTTCGCCGGGGTCACCAACGCGACGTTCAAGAACACTGTGCTGCCCGTCTTCCCTGCCGTGACGAGGTAGGTGTCGTGAACTCGACACCAGCGACGTTTCCAGCCCTCGGAATGTCGCTCCTGTCGAGTTCACGACACCGGCCCTGTGGATGCCAAGGTGAGTGGGGACAAAGTGGGCATGTGGGGGCCGCGGGCGGGGGTGTTCGTGAGGGCGTAGGGCAGGCTCTGGGGTGTGATCGACGAGCTGACCCTGGGTGGCGCCCCGTTCCGAGGGTCGTGGGCGGTGCAGCGCGGGCTTCTCACGAAGCCTGTGCTCCGGGGCCCCCGGTATCGCCGGCTGTTTCCCGACATCTATCTGCTGGCCGATGCGCCAGCTGATCTCGATGCCCGGTCGCGCGGGGCGCTCCTGCTCGCTTCGGGGCGGTGCGTGCTGTCTGGTTACTCGGCGGCGGAACTGCTCGGTGCACGATGCGCACCGGCGGGGACGAACGTTGAGCTGACGGTGCCTGGCGGTGATCTTCGCGAGCAACCGGGCCTCACCATCCACCGTGACCAGCTCGCCAGCGACGAGATCATCGACTCCGGCGGTGCACCGGTCACCACCGCGCTGCGCACGGCCTGGGATCTGGCGCGGTGGCTGCCGACGGTGGAGGCGGTGGTGGCCCTGGACGCCCTAGCCAGGATCGGAGGGTTCGCGCCCCAGGCGGTGCTCGGCATCCACGGACGTTACCCGCGGGCCCGCTGGCGCCGCCGAGTACCCGGGGTGATCGACCTCTCCGACCCGAGAGCCGAGTCCCCCATGGAGACGCGCTCCCGGCTCGTGCTCGTCCTGCGCGGGCTGCCGCGTCCCGAGCTGCAGTACCCGGTGTACGACGAGCTCGGCGTGTTCGTCGCGCGCCTCGATATGGCGTATCCGTGGTGCAAGCTCGCGATCGAGTACGACGGCAGAGGCCACCTCACCGCCTGGCAGCAGGAGTCAGACGCCCGCCGCCTGAACAGGTTGGCCGCCTCCGGCTGGTCCATCCTCCGCTTCACCGCCCCCGACATCCTCCGCACCCCGACGCCACGGCCGCCCAGATCCGCGAAGCCCTCTCCCGCCGCTCCCGACGCTCGGCGTCGTGAACTCGACACCAGCGACGTTTCACGGCCCGCCAAAGTCGCTGGTGTCGAGTTCACGGCCCTGCCCCGTATCAGGGCACCGTAGCTCAGGCTCTTAGAAGCAAGTGGGCACGAATAGGGGGGATGTACGTGGCGCAGGTCCCGATGGTGGGAGCGCGGGAGGTCCTGCCGGAGCTGGATATCCTTCCGCCGCAGCGGCAGCGGCGCTGGACGGTACTCCTGCGGGTGCTGCTGGTGATCCCGCAGTACATCGCCATGGCCGTGCTGGGTATCGCCGGGTGGGTGGTGATGGTCATCGCCTGGTTCGGGGCGCTCGCGCTGGGCCGGTTGCCGGTGTGGTGTGCCGAATTCCTCGGCGGATGCCTGCGGTACGCGACGCGGGTGACCTCGTACCTGTTCCTGCTGGTGGACACCTACCCGCCGTTCCAGTGGTCACCACAGCACCATCCGGTGTCCGTGCAGCTGGCACCGGGGCGGCTGAACCGCGCCGCTGTGCTGTTTCGGTTCATCCTGTACATCCCGGCGGCGTTCATGACAGCGTTCCTCGGGGTCGGCTGGACGATCCTGGCGGTGTTCTTCTGGTTGACGGTGCTCATCCTCGGCAGGATGCCGCGACCGGTGTTCGACGCCACCGCTGCGGTGCTGCGCTACACGATGCGCGCGCAGGCCTACCTCATGATGCTCACCTCGGCGTATCCGAAGTGGCTGTTCGGTGACCGGGCGCTGGTCGCGCCGGACCCCGACTGGCAGCAGCCGGTGCCGCCGCGTCCCAGCAGCACCCGCCCGCTGCTGCTCTCCCCCGGTGGCCGGGCGCTGCTGATCGTGATCATCGTGCTCGGTGTGTTGGGTTACATCTGGCAGAACATCGGCTCGGCGGTGCTACAGAACCGGGATCTGGACACCGACGGCACCCCCGACCAAATCCAGGTGGTGGCCACGCTCTGGGGCTATCACCCGGCGCTGAACGGTTCGGTCGCCGTCGCGCCGGACACGCTGCCTTTCTGAGAGTCTGTGCTTGTTGCCCAACTGTCGGAGTTGCCGCAGTGCCCGCGCTCGGGTAGGTCCAATGCTGCCGAGCGGGATTCCCGTGGTGCGGGCGATCTCGGCGTAGGGCTGGGGGCTGTCAGTAAAGAGTGCTTGCAACAGGTTCCGCTTGGGGGCTTCCAGCTCGGCGATAAGGTTACGCAGCCTCTGTGCGGTATCCATGTCGATGACGTGCTGCTCCGGGTCGACGGATGGATCGGCGACAGTGTCACTGTCGATAGCGACAAAGACGAGTTTGGCTCGGTCGCGGAGGATGCGGAGGCATTCGCGTCGGGCGGTGGTCGCCAGCCACGCGCCCAACCGTTCCGGATACTGCACTCGGTGGGCGTTTTCGGCCAGCCGTAACCAGGTCATCTGCACTGCATCGAGCGTGTCGTCGTGCTGCAGCCGATACGACCGCGCTGTCGCGGAGACAAGTTCTCCGTACCGGCGCACGATCTCCTTCCAGGCCTCTGGGTCGCCGCCGCTCACGCGTGGCAGTAGGTCGGCTACCCTGAGGGTTGCGCTGGTCGGGGTGTATTTGGCGTTGACGGTTGTCATTGGGCGTCGCAGGCCCTTTCATGAGCCGTTGGAGTTGGTGGGTTGAGTCGGCCCTGTTCACCCGACATTGGTCACCGGACGCTGGGGGCCTAAGGCCCAACCCCGGGGAGACGGCCGTCCGGTACCGCGCAAGCTGGTCGCCATCCCGTGATCAAAGGTGGCATGGGTGGTCGGAAGTCTGGCTGTTACCACCCCGATGAGAACCTAAAGCTCCTACTCAGATGCGCTAGATTTCTTTCCGGTCCGGATCCGGACCGGAGTCGTCTGCAGGCGGGGGTGTGGGTGATGATGGAGCCGTCGGGGGCGCAGCGGGGGCCACGGGCGGTTTTCGCTGAGCGGTTCGCGGTGCTCTATGCCGAAGCCGGTGATCCACCGCTGCGGCAGGTGACCGCGACGGTCGCGCGGAGTGGTGCCGTGGATGAGTCGGGGCGGGCGGTTCGGGTCAGCGTGCAGCGGGTCAGTGACTGGCGAGCTGGGCGCAATGTGCCGGCCCGCTTCGCGGTTCTGGCCGCGGTGCTCATGGTGCTCATCGCGCAAGCCCGCAAGATTCGACCGGATCCCTGCCTGGAGGGTCTTTATGATGTGCCGGCTTGGCGCAGGCTGTGGGAGCAAGCCCTGGCCAGCCCGGTAGCCCCGGCGGATAGCCAGCTCGGGACACCAGAGTCTGGTGATACCGGGGTGTGTCCCTATAAGGGGCTTGCGGCATTCAGCCAGCAGGACGCCGGATGGTTTTTCGGCCGCGAGCACAGCACCGCAACCCTGGTAGCGCGGCTGGGAGAGGCGCTGGATAGCGGGGGAATCGTTATGCTGGTGGGAGCATCGGGCGCCGGGAAATCGTCTCTGCTCAACGCTGGTCTGCTCCCGGCGCTGGCGCAGGGGGAGCTGGGAATGGGGTCGGAGAGCTGGCCCGTGCTCACCATGAGCCCGGGGACCGATCCTGTGAAAGAATTGGTCCGGAATATTCCGGAGTTGACTGAAACCCTGGATACGGCGGGGGACCAGTTCGCCTCAGGTGTGCGGGCCGCGTGCGCCTCGCATCTTGCGCATACCGCGGGGGAGAACACCAGGTTAGTCATTGTCGTTGACCAGTTCGAAGAAACCTTCACCCTGAGCGGGAACGAGCAACGGCGCCGGCTGTTCGTGCGCATGTTGGAGGCGGCCAGCAGGCCCGAAGACCCCGGTGGGATGGCTCCAGCACTCGTCGTGGTGGGCTTGCGGGCGGATTTCTACAGCCAGTGTTTGGACTATCCCGAACTCGCGCGCGCGTTGCAGAACCGGCAGATGGTCCTGGGCCCGATGACGACGCAGGAACTGCGGGCAGCCATCACGCGTCCAGCACAGGCCGAGGACCTCACGCTTCAGCCAGGGCTGGTAGAGCTGCTCCTGCGGGATCTCGGTGTGACCGAGGACACCGCCGCTCAGGCGGCCGGTGACGACCCAGGGGCGTTGCCGCTGTTGGCGCACGCGTTGCGTGCGACGTGGCACCACCGCGAACGTCAAACCTTGACGGTGGCCGGTTACCGGCGCACCGGGGGGATCCGCCAAGCCCTGGCCACCACCGCCGAACACGCCTACACCCAGCTCAGCCCGATCGAGCAGCCGATCGCACGGCAGGTCCTGCTGCGGTTGGTCAACGTCAGCGACCAAGGGGGCAGCGCAGACACCCGCCGCCGACTACCGCGGGCTCAGCTCATCGAGGCACTGCCCGACTCCGCCCCGGCGGTGGAGGCGGCGCTGGAGGCCTTCGGGGGCGCCAGACTGCTCACCTTCGACACCACCAGCGTGGAGATCACCCACGAGGCCCTGCTGCGCGCCTGGCCGAGGCTGCGCCACTGGATCGACACCGACCGCGCGGGCAACCTGACCCGCCAAGACCTCGAACACGCCGCCACCCGATGGGACCGGGATGGCCGCGACAGCGCGGCACTGTACCGGGGAGCCCGACTGGAGACCGCCCGCGCCTGGATCGCATCCCAGCCGAACAAGGGCGACCTGAGCCCCGCCGCCTCGGCGTTTCTCACCGCCTCCACCACCCAGCAGCGCCGCAGCGCGCAACTGCGCCGCACGGTCCTCGCCGCGCTGTGCGTGCTCGCCCTGCTCACCTCCGGGACCGCGGCCCTCGCCATTTACCAGCGCACCACCGCGCAGCAGCAACGCGACACCGCCATTCTCAACCAAATCATCGCCCGAGCTGACCGGCTGCGCGGCACCGACATCTCCCTCGCCGCCCAACTCGACCTCACCGCCTACCGCAGGCGACCGACTCAGGATCTCTACACGGCCCTCATCACCGACGCGAACGCCGCTTTGTCCACCCCGCTGAGCGGCCACACGGACTCGGTCAACGCGGTGGCGTTCAGTCCGGACGGGCGCACTCTCGCTAGCGGTAGCAGCGACCACACCATCCGGCTGTGGAACATGGCCGACCCGACCCACCCCACGCCGTTGGGCTCGTCCCTGAGCGGCCACACCGACTCGGTCAAGGCGATCGCCTTCAATCCAGATGGGCGCACCCTGGCTAGCGGTAGCAGCGACCACACCATCCGGCTGTGGAACGTGACCGACCCAGCCCACCCCACGCCGCTGGGCTCACCTCTGACCACCCAAACCGACCAGATCGCCGCGGTAGTGTTCAGTCCGGATGGGCGCATCCTGGCCACCGGCAGCGGCGACCAGACCGTGCTGCTCTGGAACGTCACCAACCCCACCCACCCCACACCCGTAGAACCACCCCTGACCGGCCACAACAGCTACGTAGGCGCGGTAGCGTTCAGTCCGGATGGGCACACTCTCGCTAGCGGCAGCTGGGACCAGACCATGCGGCTGTGGAACATTCCCTCGGTGTTCCTCATCAGCCACACCGGCCCGGTCCATGCGGTGGTGTTCATTCCTGATGGGCGCATCCTGGCCACTGGAAGCTACGACCGGACGGTGCAGCTGTGGAGTGTGGTCGACTCAGTTCATCCCGCTGCGGTGGGTCCGCCCCTGAGCGGGCACACTGGCAACGTCAACGCCGTGGCGTTCAGCCCAGATGGACACACGCTGGCCAGCGGTAGCGACGATCACACCATCCGGCTGTGGAGTGTGGCCGATTCAGCTCATCCCGCTGCGGTGGGTCCGCCCCTGAGCGGGCACACCGGCAACGTCAACGCCGTGGCATTCAGCCCCGACGGGCGCACCTTGGCTAGCGGCAGCGACGACCACACCGTGCGGCTGTGGAACATCACCGACCTCACTCACCCCACGCCCGTGGGCAAACCCCTGACTGGCCACACCAACACCGTCTTTGCGGTGGCGTTCAGCCCGGATGGACGCACCTTGGCCAGCGGCAGCGACGACCAGACCGTGCGGCTCTGGAACGTCACCGACCCCAACCACGCCATGCCCCTGGGCGCGCCGCTGAACGGCCACACTAACACCGTCCGCTCGGTGGCGTTCAGCCCAGATGGACACAGGCTGGCCAGCGGCAGCGACGACCGCACCATCCGGCTGTGGAATGTGGCCGATCCGGCCCATGCCACTGCGTTGGGTCAACCTCTGACTGGCGACACCCGCTTCGTCTCCGCGGTGGCGCTCAGCCCAGATGGACACACGCTGGCCAGCGGCAGCCGCGACCGCACCGTGCGGTTGTGGGACTTGAACGTCGACCAGGCGATCCAGCGGATCTGCGCCACCACCGCGAACACCCTCACCCCCGCGACGTGGGCCCAGTACGTATCACCGGACCTGCCCTATCGCCCGCCCTGCTCATAGCTCATAACTTCAGCGGCGATCGTAAACGCAATCATGTGGTGCTCTTGATTAGTAGACTTTATTATTCAACGCCTGCTCGATGGGAGAGGTCAGCCAGTAGTCACCCGGAGCTGTCGTCGATTGCCATCCATCCCAGGTGGTGATCACAGAGGCTTGCGAGCGACGAGTACCGTCCGCGTGTCGTCCCGGATCGGCTCGCCTGTGAACCCTCCATACATGTGTACCTCATCGTAACCGGCGGCGCGCAGCATTGTCTGGAGTTCGGGACGGGTGTACAGCCGGGTGACGCAGGTTCGGCTCCAGTCACCGCAGGTGTAGGTGTTATATGACACGCCTTTTTTCCAGTCGAAGGTTGCGTCCTCTCGTACGCCGTTGCTGGTAACGGACTTACGTCCGATCTCTTCGCTGTTGCTCCGATTCGCTGCCTCGGCGTGCTCCCGTGTGGTGAGTTCCATGACCAGGTAGCCGCCTGGTAACGTGGCGATGTTCCATTGAGTGAGGGCGTCGAGGTCTTCCTTCCGGCCTGGTAGGCTGCCGAAGCTGGTCCAGAGGTTGAGCACGGTGTTGTAGCCGGACCCCGGCACGGCTCGCATGTCGCATTGATGGAATTCGACGTCGGGCCATTTCTGGCGCGCCCGACGGATTTGAGCCGCAGAAGCATCGACTCCGACGACTCTGAATCCGTGTGCGTTGAGCGTGCCTGCGTGGCGGCCCCAGCCGCAAGGCACGTCGAGAATCAGACTGCTCGCGGGGATGGGCACCAGTTTGAGTAGGTTGCTGATGTCGGTCTCGGTGGTGTCGTACTTGCCGAGTCGTCGGAACGTTTCTTCGTAGCCTTCGTCGAAGAAGCTGTCTGTCCAGTTGCTTGCTGCGAATGTCGTCATATCGGTCCTTCTCTTCAGAGTTCGAATTCGGCGAGGTTCTGCGATGTGGTCACGAGATGTTCATGGAGCGACGGATCTCGCGTGGCGATGACGTAGCGTCCCAAGACGTCCGGCCCGCTCATGTGGACAGATTGGCCCGTCTCGTCGCTGACGTGACCACCCGTTGCGGTGATCAGACCCGATTCCGCGAGTAGCAGGGTGAAGTGATCTTCGGTTCTGGTTTGTGATCTTCTGGTGGCCATTTTCGGGGTATGGGCAGGTCGATGGCCCGAGTGTCGCCTCGGGTGTGCGGGTTCCGGGGTGGGTTGGGGTCGTGGGGGC
>JAFATA010000012.1 GCA_019244165.1 Pseudonocardiales bacterium
CGGCCCGACCAGCGCAACCAATCTCGGCCCCAAATGCCGGCGCCACCACCAGGTCAAACAAACCCCCGGCTGGATAATCACCCACCACCCCAACGGCGCCACCACCTGGGCCACCCCCCGCGGACACCACTATCACTCCCAACCACCACCGCTCAGCGACCCCGAACCACTCACCACACACCCGACACCCGATTCAGGCGAGCCCCCGCCCTGCTAAACCCACTGGGAACGAAAGGGCCATTCACGGGCGCAGCCACAGCGCAGCGGGGGCCTCGGCGGGGACGGCGGGGGCACGCGGCGGGACGGGATCCAGCACCCGGTAGTCCTCGCCGGGCTGCGGCCGAGGATCCACCTCGCCGTTGTTGGGCCACAGCGCGAATGCCCGCTCAGCCAGTGCGGTGATGGTCAGCGCCGGGTTCACCCCGAGGTTCGCGCTGAGCGCCGAGCCGTCCACCACGGACAGGCCCGGATAACCGTGCACCCTGTGGTAGGCGTCGATGACGCCGTCGGCCGCGGTCGCGCCCATCTGGCAGCCACCGAGGAAATGCGCGGTCATCGGGATCTCGAACAGCTCCCCCCAGGTACTGCCCGCGGTACCGCCGATGTACCGGGCGGTGAGCTCGCTGGCCTGGAAACCGGCCGGGATGAAGGTCGGGTGGGGCACGCCGTGACCGGGCCGCGAGGTGAGTCGACCGCGGCGGCGGTAGGTGGTCAGCGAGTTGTCCAGGGTCTGCATCACCAGCAGGATCACCGTCCGCTCGCTCCACTGTCGTACCGACAGTAACCGCACCACCGTGACCGGGTGCCGGGCCACGAAACCCACCAGCTGCCGCCAGCGCGGCGTGTCTGAGGCACCGTCGGTGGCCACCGTCTGCAGCAAACCCATCGCGTTGCTGCCCCGTCCGTAGCGGACCGGCTCGATGTGGGTGTGTTCATCGGGGTGGAAGGAGGAGGTGATGGCCACCCCGCGGGAAAAGTCGCGCAGCGGGTCCACCGTGTTCCGGCTGGCGCCGACGATCGCCTCGGAGTTCGTCCGGGTCAGTTCGCCCAACCGGGGCGAGAGCCGGGGCAGCACGCCCCGATCCCGCATCCGGTGCAGCAGCTGCTGGGTTCCCCAGGTACCGGCGGCGAGCACGACCTGGTTCGCCCGGAATGTCCGGCGCCACCGGCGGCGCCGCTTTCCGGTAGGCACCGCGTCGATCAGCCAGGTCCCGTCCTCCTGGGCGCGGATCGCCCTCACCGTGGTCATCGGCTCTACCACGGCACCGGCTCGCTCCGCGAGATACAGGTAGTTCTTCACCAGGGTGTTCTTGGCACCCACCCGGCAGCCGGTCATGCAAGAACCGCATTCGGTGCAACCGGCGCGCCGGGGGCCGGCGCCGCCGAAGTACGGGTCGTCCACGTCCTCGCCCGGAGGGCCGAAGAACACCCCCACCGGAGTGGGATGGTAGCTCTTCAAGACCCCCATGTCCTGCGCGACGTGCGCCAGCACCTCATCGGCCGCGGTGTGCCCGCCGTAGGTCCGCACCCCGAGCATCCGCTCCGCTTGGTCGTAGTGGACGTCGAGCTCGGCGCACCAGTCGGCAAGGTGCGCCCACTGCGGGTCCTTGAAGAACACCTCAGGTGGCCGGTAGAGGGTGTTGGCGTAGTTCAGCGACCCCCCTCCGACGCCAGCACCGGCCAGCACCACGAGGTTGCGCAGCAGGTGAATACGCTGGATGCCGTAGCACCCCAGCGCCGGCGCCCAGAGGAACTTGCGCAGCTGCCAGGACGTGGCGGCCAGCTCCTCATCGGCGAAGCGCCGCCCCGCCTCCAGCACGCCAACCCGGTAGCCCTTCTCGGTCAGCCGCAACGCGGCCACACTGCCCCCGAACCCCGAGCCGACCACCACCACGTCGTAATCCACGACACCTCCTCTACGCCCCTCCTGGGAGGATAAACTCGGCCACCTTGGTGGGGGCTCCCGGTGAAGGTGGTGCAACGGTGGGACCGGACGACGCTCGGACGATCGGCGTGCGGGTGCGCCAGATCCGCGGCGTGCGCGGCAAATCGTTGCGGGTGGTCGCCGGCCTGGCGGGCATGAGCAAGTCGCACCTGTCGCAGATCGAACGCGGGGAACGCGCGCTGGACAACCTGTCGGAGATCCTCGCGCTGGCGGACGTGCTGAAGGTCGCCCCCTCTGAGATCGTGCAGTTGCCCGTGCCCGCGCCGGGCAATTCGGGTACCGACGCCGCTGTTAACGACGTACGGCTCGCGGTGCTAGCGAGCACCCGCGACCGACCAGGCGGGCAGCGGCAACCCGTGGATGTGCTGCGGGCCAGAGTCGCGGCGACGGTGGACGCCTACTGCCGATGTGACCGTCACGGCGCCGTCGGTGCCGCTTTGCCGGCATTGATCCGTGACCTGCATACCTCGATCGCCGCCGGCCGGGATGTCGCTGAGCTGCTGGAACTGGCTGTAGTGCTGCACTCCCACGCCACCATAGGTTGGCTACGGGTGGTAGGGGCCTCACTGGACCTGCGGTCACAGGCCGCAGAGCTGGCGAGACGAGCGGCGCAGAAACGCGACACACCGGAAACGCTCGGGCTGGCCACCTGGGGCGGCATGTACGTGCTAGTGCTGGCGGGAGCGGTGGATGTGGCGGTCGCCGAGCTGAACGCGGTGACCGTGCCGACCAGCACACCAGAGTCCATGCAGGTGGCGGGGGTACTCGAACTGTGCCGCTCATTCCTGGCGGTCGCGGACTCCCGTCCCGGCGATGCCGGGCCCCCACTGGAGGTGGCAGCCGAGTTAGCCGAACGTAGCGGCGAGGTCAACGCCTACGGGCTCGGTTTCGGCCCGCAGGAAGTCGGCCAGTGGCGGGCCCGCAGCGCCGTGGAAGCCCTCGATCACGAGCGGGCGGCGAGTATCGCTGAGGGTCTGCTCCCGGCTATGCACCCGCACCGGTCCCGGCAGGCCGACTACTGGATCACCTACGGTCGGGCGCTGGCCCGGATCCGCGGTCGTCATGATCAGGCCGTGCTGGCGCTGCACCGCGCTGAGCTGATCTTGCCGCACTACGTGCAGCGGGACCCGATTACCCGCGACGTCATCGCCGAGCTGCTGACCCGGTCCAAACGTGACGCCGTATGCCGGGAGCTGCGGAGGATGGCTTACCGCGCCGGCCTGCCTGTCTAGCTCATGCGGGGGGTGTCCGCGAGCAGGGACATCGACGGCTGCTGGCCGGTGACAGTCGCCACATGGGTGAGTCGAACGCCCCTGTTCCCTGCGTCGGATCACTTCCCGCTGGGTCGAGCTTACGGCTGTGTCCAGGCCACGCCGTGCCCCGCGTCGGGAGTACGCCCGTTTGGCCTCACGCTGGCGGTGGCGCCTTCGGCTGTCCGGTTCGACCCGGGCGAGCTGGGCTATG
The DNA here is from genome assembly GCA_019244165.1 of Pseudonocardiales bacterium. Taxonomy (GTDB): domain Bacteria; phylum Actinomycetota; class Actinomycetes; order Mycobacteriales; family Pseudonocardiaceae. The sequence continues at coordinate 3,410 of JAFATA010000012.1, forward strand.
ACGACATACGACAGGTTGGTTTGATCCGTGACGGCCGGGAGATGGTGCCATTGGCCCGCCACACCGACGGGCAGACAAACACGCTGACCAATGCGGATGGCCACGGTGGATATGACTCGGACACTGATTGGCGGGAGGACTGACCCGGTGAGCGCCGCCCGGTCGGTCCTGATCTTAACGCACCAATTTGATCCCACGGCAGACAAGGTCGTGGAGGAGCTGAATCGTCGGGATATTGCGGTGCTTCGGGTGGATACCAGCGAGTTTTCCGAGCGGCTGTCGGTGGCCGCCGAACTGACCGGGGGTCAGTGGTCCGGTCGGCTGACCACCGCGCGGCGCTGCCTGGACTTGGTCGACCGTGTCGGGGATCTACTACCGACGCCCAACCAGTTTCGAGTTTCACCCGGGATTGTCGGAGTCTGAACGCCGCCGGGCCACCGTTCAGGCCCGATTGGGCCTGGGTGGGCTGCTGGCGAGCCTTCAACCGTGGCTCAACCACCCGCACCAGATCGGCTACAGCGAGTTCAAGCCGGTTCAGCTGCGCGCCGCAGTGGCCTGTGGCTTGCGTGTTCCCCGAACAGTTGTGACGTACGATCCCGGGGTAGCGCGTGCGTTTGTGACCGACGTTGGCCGTGCCGTGTATAAGCCATTCGGCGGGTCCGGTATCTGCGATACTGACGGTCATCGGCAAGTGTTTTGCACCGTCGTGGACGTCGAACAGTGCGGCGATCCGAATATTTCCCGAACCATGCACCTATTTCAGCAGTGGGTGCCCAAAGATTATGACGTGAGATTGACTGTCGTGGACAGCAGGTTCTTCGCGGCCCGTATCGACGCCGCATCAGAATCGGCACAGGTGGATTGGCGCTCCGACTACGCAGCGCTGACATACCAGGCGATAGAAACACCGGAGGTCATCCGATCCCAGGCGAGCGCCCTTCTGGGCAAGCTTTGCCTGCGGTTCGGTGCCTTAGATTTCGCAGTCGCACCGGACTGCCAGTGGTGGTTTTTAGAGTGCAACCCCAACGGACAGTGGGCGTGGATTGAGGATGAAACCGGAATTCCTATTTCCGGAGCCCTGGCCGATGCTTTGGAAGGACATCCGAAAACGTGACGGACATCAGCTCCCTGCGCGTCGAATTCCTGAACGAACTGATCGAAGGCGGCACCGTGTCCGACCCTGCGTGGCTGGCGGCATTTCGGGACATACCGCGTGAGACGTTCGTGCCGTACTACTTCACCCAACGGCCGAACCAACCGGGGTGGCTGCTGGTGGAGCGACCCAGCCGAGAATGGCTGGAGGGGGTCTCCAGCAGCAGGGCTCTGATCACGCAGATTGACGGGACGGACGACAACGTGGCCTGGGCGCGGACCGGCCGCGTTCAGGGCGTCGCCACGTCGTCGAGTAGCGCCCCGTCGCTGATGGCGCTGATGCTCGAAGCAGCCGACATCCACGACGACCACCGGGTGTTGGAGGTCGGCACCGGCACCGGATATAACGCGGCCCTGCTTTGCCACCGGCTCGGCGCCGGCAACGTGACCAGCATCGACATTGACACCGACTTGGTGCACCGAGCACGTGAGCGACTGGCCGCGCTGGGTTATTTCCCGCACTTGGCCGCAGCGGACGGCACGGCTGGGTATCAGGACCGGGCCCCGTTTGACCGGATCATCGCAACAGTCGGTATACCCGGTGTGCCGGGTGCGTGGATCGACCAAACCGCGCTCGGCGGAAAGGTCCTCGTCCCGCTGGACCTCGCCGGCAGCGCCGGGCTGATGGCGCTGCTCACCGTCAACTCGTCCGGCACCGCCCAAGGACCGTTCCTGCCCGACTACGGCGCCTTCATGCCGCTGCGCGCCAAGGGACACCAAACTGCCATGGACGTGCTGGCCACGGTCGGCGACCAGGATGCAGACATCCGTGAAACGGACCTGCCCGTAGGCCAGGTGGCCAACGCGGCCGCGTTCGAGTTTTTCGCCGCGCTGGTCACCGGCGGCTTTGACACCCTGGGATTCACCCCCAACGATGGCGGGCCGCCCGAAACGTGGCTCACCCAGCCGGACGGCACCTGGGCCTGCCACACCACCCACCCGAACGGAACCCAGATCGTCCGCCAAGGCGGCCCCGGTCGGCTATGGGACAACATCGAAACAGCGCACCGCACCTGGCAGCAGCTCGGCCAGCCGGCCCGGTCGCGCTTCGGAATTACCGCGACCCCGCAGGCACAGTGGATCTGGCTGGACACACCCAGCAACGTCCTCATCACCTCCCCGGCCGCGCTCAGCTCGCCCGCGCATGGACTCGACCAGTTCCATCGCCACGGTGGACAGGAGAGCAACTTTCTCGACATCGGTCTTTGAGGCCTCGGCAATGATCTTACGTCGATCAGCCCCGGATTTGATGAGTGCGACAACCCCGCCCGCACCGCCAACGGCGGTGAGAACCCCCGCGGTGACAGCCCATTAGGTAGGCAATACGAAGTTCTGGTCAATCATCGAGATTCACTGGTTATCCGTCGCAGTTCCCGCCGATACTGTTGCAGGTCGTGGGTAATCTGCAGGCTGCGGGCAGCGCAGGCCACCCCATATCCGATGATCAAGATCCAGCTGGGACCGAGACGATAGTTGACGTTAATGATCAGGGCGAGACCGTAAGGGACGAACAAGGCAGCTAGCCAGATCATGACGCACCAGACGTAGTTGTCGAGGTAATACTGCCCGAAGCCGAGGGTACCCTCGCCGAACTCGCCTAGCTTCACCAAGACAGGGGGCTCGTAGATAACCGCAGGGGGCTCGTCGGTAATGACCGTTATTGGCTCGTCCATCACCACCTCCGTCGAGCGTGTCGTCGCAGCCCGGAGGGACTGCTAAAAATCGTATCTTACGGGTTAAGCCCAAGCCGCGATGTCAGGCGTTGGTGGGCGTGGGGAGCCAGGGGTTGCCGATGAAGGCGTTGTGGATGACGTCGATGGCGCTGATGCCGTGGTTGCGGGCCCTGGTGGGTTAGGAGCGGGCGGGGCAGAGGGCGAGCCTCACGCGCTTTCCTCGCGGGGTGGTATCAATCTTTCAACAATTGCTGCACCCGGCCCAACGTCACGCCCAGCACCGTCGCCGCGTCCCGCAGGCTCAGCCCGTCGGTGTGCACCAGACGCCGGGCAGCCTGCCGCAGACGACTCGCCGCGCCCCGGCCAACTCCTCTGCCCTGGCCTGCTCACTGCGCACCCCCACTGCCAACTGGATGGCCTCCGGGCCGATACGGCGGTAGTCCAGCGCCACCTGCACCTGGTCAACCGGGACGTCCAACCACAGAGCCACTAGTTCCCGCGCGGTGTCACCCGCGCTCGTCAACGTCCGGGACTGGCCCACGGCGCGCAGCTCCGGGACCTCCAAGATCCAGAACCCGTTATTCCGGAAGACCTGGACCGGGTAGATGCGCACACTGGTGACTTTAGTGACAAGGCCAAGGTCCGCATGAGCCGCCGGTGCCTAAGAAGACCGTCTTCGTTCCGTACCACGCTGAGGTACAATCATCGCGATGCGGATTGATTGCGTGCTGTGGAACTCGCACAGCGTTGCACACATCGCACGGCACGAGGTCACTCCCGAGGAGGTCGACGGACGCCGACTCGTGGTCGTCATCGCACCGCGCCCTCGTAACAACTGGTACGTCGTTACCGCCCGCGACGTCGACAGAGCCGAGAGGAGGCGGATGAAGCGATGACGAAAAAGTACCCATCTGAGGGCGAGATCAAGCGTCTCGCCGAGCGTTACGAACAGCTCAGTGACGAGGACGTCCTCACCGAGTGGGAGCGTGGGGAGCCCGTGAGGATCGACGCCCGCGAGCCGATGGTGTCTCGCTCGGTGCGCTTTCCCCGACACACCATGGATCGGCTGCGTGAGGTGGCCCGTATGCGGGGCGTCGGGGTAACCCAACTCATCCGGGAGTGGACTGAGGAACGACTTGAGGCAGGCGGCGATCTCAACGATCGAGCGCTCCTGGCCGACGAGCTGGAACGAGCAGCGCAACTCCTGCGGGAGCGCGCCTGACCGCGAGGTGATCTGTGACCCGAACCGGCGCACCTTCAGCACCGGACGGTCAGACCGACCTTCTGGAACTCTTTGAGTTCTGAGTATCCGGTTTTGGCCAGCGCGCGCCGCAGGCCGCCGAACAGGTTCACCGTGCCGCGGGGGTCGCAGGACGGGCCGAACAGCAGCGTGTCGATACCGATCACGCCCCGGGGTATCTCGAGGGCCCGGGAGACGTCGGTGATGTGGCTGCGCGGCAGTGAGGGGTGCGCCGCGGCGGCAGTCCAGTACAGGCCGTGGCCCGGCGCCTGGGCGGCGATGGCCAGCGGTTCACCGAGCATCACCGCGTCCGCCCCGCACGCGATCGCTTTGGCCACATCGCCGCTGGTCCGCATCCCACCGTCGGCGATCACGTGCACGTAGCGCCCCCCGGTCTCGTCGAGGTAGTCCCGCCGGGCGGCAGCGGCGTCGGCGACCGCGGTGGCCATCGGCACCCCGATGCCGAGCACATCACCGGTGGACGTGCTCGCCCCCGCCCCATGACCGACGATCACGCCAGCCGCCCCGGTGCGCATGAGATGCATCGCGGTGCGGTAGTCGCCCACTCCGCCAGCGATGACCGGGACATCCAGTGACGCGATGAACTCCATCAGGTTGAGTGGCTCGCAGAACCGAGAGACATGCTCGGCGGAGACGATGGTGCCCTGCACGATGAGGATCTCGACGCCAGCGGCGAGCAGCTCAGGGGCGAGGTCCCGGGCATGTTGCGGGCTGACCCGGGCGGCCACCGTCACCCCGGAGGACGCCACCTTGCCGATCGCCTCGGTGAGCCGCTCACGGCGGATCGGGGCTGCGTGCCACTGCTGCAGCAGCCGCACCGCCGCAGCCTCGTTGCCCTCGTCCACCGTGGCGGACAGCTGCCGCAGCAGCTCCTCGACGTCGGTGTGGCGGGCCCATAGACCCTCGGCGTTGAGCACTCCCAGCCCGCCCAGCTCACCGATCCGGACAGCCATCGCGGGTGAGGAGATCGCGTCGGTGGGATGGGTCATCAGCGGGATCTCGAACCGGTAGGCGTCGATCTGCCAGGCGATGGACACCTCCCGGGAGGAGCGGGTACGCCTCGAGGGGACGATCTGGATGTCCTCGAGGTCATAAGCACGCCGCGCGGTGCGGCCCATGCCGATCTCTACCAGCTCGCGCATCTCAGCGCACCGCGTAGTTCGGGGCCTCTACCGTCATGGTGATGTCATGCGGGTGACCTTCCCGCAGGCCCGCCGAGGTGATCCGCACCAGCTGCGCAGACTGCAACGCCGGGATCGTTGCGGCACCGGCATAGCCCATCGCTGCCCGCAGGCCACCGACCAGCTGGTGGGCCACCAGTGACAGCGGACCCCGGAACGGAACCCGCCCCTCGATGCCCTCGGGCACCAGCTTGTCGACGGAGAGCACGTCGTCGGCGAAGTAACGGTCTCTGGAGTGGGAGCGGCCGCTGCGGCTGGCCATGGCGCCCACCGAGCCCATCCCGCGGTAGGTCTTGTACTGCTTGCCATCGACCAGGATCAGCTCCCCCGGCGCCTCGGCGGTGCCGCCTAGCAAGCTGCCCAACATCACGGTGCTGGCCCCCGCGACGATCGCCTTGGCGATGTCTCCGGAGAACTGGATACCGCCGTCGCCGATCACCGGAACACCCGCGGAACGGCACGCCCGGTCCGCCTCAAAGATGGCGCTGATCTGCGGCACACCCACCCCGGCCACCACCCGGGTGGTACAGATCGAGCCGGGGCCCACGCCGACCTTGACCGCGTCCGCGCCAGCGTCGATGAGCGCCTGCGCCCCCGCCCGGGTGGCTACGTTGCCACCGATGACATCGACGGTGCTGCCGAAGTCGGCTTTGAGCAGCCTGATCACCTCTAGCACTGCCCGGGAGTGCCCGTGCGCGGTGTCCACGACCAGCACGTCCACCCCAGCCTCGACCAGCAATGCGGCCCGCTGCTTGGCGTCCTCGCCCACTCCGACCGCGGCGCCGACCAGCAGCCGCCCATCAGCGTCCTTGGTCGCCAACGGGTAAAGCTCGGTCTTCACGAAGTCCTTGACGGTGATCAGACCGCGCAGCTTGCCGGACCCGTCGACGATCGGCAATTTCTCGATCTTATTCCGGCGCAGCAGACCCAGTGCCGCCTCCGCGCTGACCCCCACCTGCGCGGTGATCAGCGGCGGCTTGGTCATCACCTCGGCGACCCGCTTGCCGTGGTCGACCTCGAAACGAATGTCCCGGTTGGTAATAATGCCCACCAGCACGCCCTCGGAATCGGTGACGGGCACTCCGGAGATCCGGTAGCGGGCACACAGCGCGTCCACATCGGCCAGGGTGTCCTCGGGCAAGCAGGTCACCGGGTCGGTCACCATGCCCGCCTCGGACCGCTTGACCACCTCGATTTGCGCGGCCTGTTCCCGCGCCGGCAGGTTACGGTGCAGCACTCCCATCCCGCCTTGCCGGGCCATCGCGATGGCCATCCGCGCCTCGGTCACCGTGTCCATCGCCGAGGAGAGCAGCGGCACCCGCAACGTGATGTTGCGGGACAACTTGGTCGACGTGTCGACCTCCGCGGGCACCACGTCGGACTCGGCGGGCAGCAGCAGGACGTCATCGAAGGTCAGACCGAGCAGCGCGAACTTTGGCGGGAAGCTAGGCGCGGTGAGCTCGCTGGTCATGCGACGATCGTATCCGGCTGGGGCCGTTCACCGGCCGTGCGCTGGACGAGTACGGTGCCAGCCGTGGCGCATGACTCACTTCCCCCCGACCCGTTCGCTGGTGACCCGGAGGACCCGGCGCTGGCGCTGGAGGCCTTGGACGATCCCGCGGATGTCATCGAAGAGCCGCTCGATGACGAGGAGCGGGTCGGGCTGCTCGCCGACCTGAAGGATCTGGCCGTCTACCAGGCCTTGCTGGCACCCCGCGGACTGCGCGGGATCGTGGTGGACTGCCCCGACTGTGCTGAGCAGCACTACCACGACTGGCACTTGCTGCGGGCCAGCTTGCAGCAACTGCTCGAGGTCGGCCGGATGCGCGCACACGAGCCGGCCTACGACCCGGACCCCGCCGGCTACGTGAGCTGGGAGTACTGCCGTGGGTACACGGACGCGGTGCTCGCCGACAATGGCGGGTGAGCAGCCTCAGCCACAATAAGGAGGCCGCGGCCCAACGGAATGACAACCCAGCGGAACGTCCTCATTGGGGGAGTTACTGCTGACGTGACCCTTTTTTGGCAAATCGCTGCGGACAGAATCGCTGTTTGATGAGCCGTCGCCGTTGGTATTATCGCTGTCGGTGGAGGTACCGCCCGACAAATCTTTGCCCGTGGTGCTGCTGCCCATAGTGCCACGGCCTGGAAGACTGTGACCCGAGGGACCGCTGTCTGAGGAGCCACCGTCCGGGCCCGGGATACCACGACCCGCAGAGTCATAACTACGGCTAGGGTTTTCCCGGTTCGGAACAATCCGGTTGGGCCGCCTTGCTGCCATATCGCTGGGCAGCTCAGGGATCGAGTTCGACGTTGTGTTCGACTCGGCGGGTGCGGGTGACTCACTCGACGTCGGTGATTTGCTAGGCTCGTGCTTGGCGGGGGGAGCCACGGGCAGGGGGAACATCGGCAGCTTGGGCAAATTCGCTGAGCCGGTGTCTGGCGACCCGTTCAGCATCTGCTCGAGCTGACGGTGGCGTGCGGTGAGATCGGTGCGACCCTCGGCCTCACCGATCACCGGGAGCTGCTTCTGGACGCGCTGCAGCGATGCCCGAGCGCGCTCGGGCTTGCCTTCTTTCAGCGCCGTCTTGGCATCGTTTAGTTCGTTCCGGACTGCGGCCGCCGTCTCCACCGAGCGGGCGTAATCGCTGTAGAGCACCTGGGTCACACCCCACAAGCGGTCGCCGGGTTGCGCGGATTTGGCGACCAGGCCCACCGCGGAGAAGCCGATCACCAGCACTGCCGCCGCTGCTGCGATCGAGCCGAACACGGGATTACGACGGCGGGCCGGTCGACCGGCGGCCCGGATCACCGCCACCGCAGTGTTGGTGTCGACCAGCTCTTCGAACGGCGCGGCCCGAACCTCGCGGCGCCATGCCGCCAGAACGCGCGTCAGTTCGTCGTCAGCGTCGCTCGGTAGGTCCTCAGCCTGGCCGATCAGGTCCAGCAGGGCGTCGTCGGCCTGCATGGCGGCCAGATCAACGGGCATCTCCTGGGGATCCCTCTGAGAGTAGCCGGCACGTGGGTGCTCGTCTCGACCAGGCACTCAGACCACCCCCTCGGCCGCCAGCACGCCGCGCAGCCGGCCCAGAGCCCGGTGCTGCGCCACTCGGACCGCACCGGGAGTCGAGCCCACGGCCTCGGCAGTCTCTTCTGCGGACAGTCCCACCACGACCCGCAACCGAAGAATCTCTCGTTGCTTTTCTGGCAAGGTGTCCAGCAGCTTGGTCATCCATCCCGCGAACTCGCCCTGCATCACCTGCGCCTCCGGTCCATCGGCGAGGTCCTGAGCATCGGGGACCTCCGGGACCGGTTCATCGCGATTGCGCGCTGAAGATCGGTAAGAGTCGGCTACTTTGTGTGCCGCGATGCCGTACACAAAGGCGATGAACGGCCGGCCTTGGTCGCGGTAACTGGGCAGGGCCGTGAGCACCGCGAGACACACCTCCTGGGCTACGTCATCCGCCGAGGCGAACGACTTTTCCTGGCCGCCGACACGGGAACGGCAGTACCGCACCACGAGAGGACGGATCCGGCGGAGCAGAACCTCAACGGCGTATCGCTCACCGTTGACGGCAGCACCGACCAGGACGTCGAGGTCGTCCTCTACAGCGGTCATCGTGGAATGCAGCCCTGCCGTTACGACGAGGGACCGGTCGGGCGCAGCGCCAGCCGGCAGTGACCATTCCGTTGTCCCGACCATCCATCACCATCCCCAGAACGGGCACCTCACCGGGAACCGTAGTGGTTGAGGGATCGCACGCGGAACGTGGCACCGCCGCGCGAGGCATGAGACCGCACAAAGGGCCGCACACAACACCGATGGCGACCCCACCGGCGCTCGCCGCAGAGAACTCAGGCGGCGGTACTCAGGGTGTCCAGGCTCACGCCACCAGACCGCGCCGGAAACCGTGCGCGACGGCCTGAGCGCGATCCCGCACGCCGAGCTTGCGGAACAGTCTGCGGGCATGGGTTTTCACGGTGTCCTCGGATAGGTACAGTTCTCGCCCGATTTGCCCGTTGCTCTTGCCTTGGCTCATCCCGCGCAATACCTGCAGCTCGCGCTCGGTGAGCTGGACACCAGGGTCGGACGGGGGGCGAGGGGCCGGCACCGACGTGCTAGCCAGCGTGTGCGCCAGCGCGGCGACAAGCTCTGGACGCGACGCGTCCCAGCGCAAGTAACCGCGAGCGCCGCCAGCGATCGCAGCGGCAATGCTGCCCGCGTCGTCCGGCGCACCGAACACGATGACGTTGGCCTGCGGATGTGCCGATACCAGCCGACGGGTGGCCTCCACCCCGGCCGGCACCGCACGCTGGGTCCCGACCAGGACAACGTCCACCGGCTGTCGAGAATACCGAGCCAGCAGCTCATCACCATGTGCCACGCAGTCGATCCGGGCGACGCCAGGAACCGCGGACATCACGCGAGTGAGCCCCTCACGAACGCTTCGCCGGTCGTCGCAGATGAGAACTGCGGTCACGGAAGGACTCCTCTCCTGCAGCCAACTGATGTGCCCACCTCCCTATCGGCCATGCGGAGCCGGAACTTGACACGATCTGATGGATTTTCATCAAGGACCGGCTACCGCATCGCTCCGGACGGTCGCGATCACCGATGTGGAGCAACGCTCACTCTACCGAGTGTGAGCGGATCGCGGCAGTACCGTGAACACGGATGATTCGGTCATTGCGGCTACCCGGCGCACGCCAAGAGCGCCCCCGCACCCCTTCAGGGGGTACGAGGCCACCATGATGTGCTCCCAGGGGACACCGAGCCGTGCGGCTCCCAGGGGACACCGAGCCGCACGGCTCACCGAGAGCGCAGGATGCTTACAAACCGGGGCCGTGGCTGTGGCTGTGACCGTGGTCATGGCCCGCTGGGGCCGCCTTCACTGGCTTGTCGACCACCGCACTCTCGGTAGTGATCACCATCCGGGCGATGGAGGCAGCGTTGACGACCGCCGAGCGAGTCACTTTCACGGGGTCGACGATGCCTGCCGCAGCCAGGTCGCAGTAGGCCTGTGCCTCGGCGTCAAAGCCGTGACTCCACTGCGCCCCGCGCACCTTGGCGGCCACCACAGATCCCTCGAAACCCGCGTTGGTGGCGATCCAGCGCACCGGAGCGGCGCTCGCCTCCCGCACGATGGCGACGCCGGTGGCCTCGTCGCCGCGCAGGCCGAGATCGCCGATCGACTCGGCGACGTGCACCAGGGCCACGCCACCCCCCGGCACGATGCCTTCCTTAGCGGCCGCCCTGGCAGCGGCCACGGCGTCCTCGATCCGAGCCTTACGCTCCTTGAGCTCGATTTCGGTGGCCGCCCCGACCTTGATGACCGCCACCGCACCAGCGAGCTTGGCGAGCCGCTCCTGCAACTTTTCGCGGTCCCACTCCGAGTCGGTCTCCTCGATCTCGCGACGGAGCTGCGCGGCGCGGGCGTCGCTGTCTGTCTGGTCGCCCCCGCCCTCGATGATGGTGGTGTCATCCTTGGTCACCACGACGCGCCGGGCCCGGCCGAGCACCTCCAGCCCGACCTCGGACAGCTTGAGACCGACCTCGGGGTTGACCACCTGGGCGCCCGTGACGACGGCAAGGTCATCCATGAACGCCTTACGGCGGTCACCGAAGAACGGCGACTTGACCGCCACCACCGAGAGGGTCTTGCGGATCGCGTTGACCACCAGGGTGGACAGCGCCTCTCCCTCGACGTCCTCGGCCACGACAAGGAGTGGCTTGCCGGCCTGACTGACTCTTTCCAGCAGCGGCAGCAGGTCCTGAATTGAGGAGATCTTGTCGCGGTGCAGCAGGATATAGGCGTCGAGTAGCACCGCCTCCATTCGCTCGGGGTCGTTGATGAAATAGGGCGAGATGTAGCCCTTGTCGAAGGCGACGCCCTCGGTGATTTCCAGCTCGGTCGCCATCGTGGAGGATTCCTCCACGGTAATAACGCCCTCCTCGCCGACCTTGGTCATCGCTTCACCAACCAGGGCGCCGATCTTTGCCTCGCGTGAGGACACCGTCGCCACCTGGGAGATCGCCTGCTGGCCGACCACCGGTGTTGCCTTTTCGGCCAACGCGCCTGCAATCGCATCCGCAGCCGCTGCGATACCGCGCCCGAGCGAGGCGGGGTTGGCACCGGCGGCCACGTTGCGCAGGCCTCCCTGGACCATCGCCTGAGCCAGCACGATGGCGGTGGTCGTGCCATCACCGGCGACATCGTTGGTCTTTATCGCTGCGTTCTTGGCGAGCTGGGCACCAAGGTTCTCATAAGGGTCGGCCAGCTCGATCTCACGCGCGATCGTCACCCCGTCATTGGTAATCGACGGACCACCGTATTTCTTCTCCAGCACCACGTGCCGGCCGCGCGGACCGATAGTAATCTTGACAGCGTCAGCGAGCTGGTTGACTCCGCGCTCCAGTGCGCGCCGCGCGGTCTCGTCAAACGTGATCTGCTTGGGCATTATCCTGCACTCCCTCACGGACGGACTCTGAAATTTGGCCCACAGCGAAATTTGGCCCACAGCCGGGACCCATGCGCAACCGCCCCGCTGGCCCCCGGAGGGGCCGCAGGGCGGTTAACGACCTCGACTGTTGAACGGTTGAACCGTCAGTTCACAACAGCGAGCACGTCGCGCGCGGAGAGAATCAGGTACTCCTCGCCGTTGTACTTGATCTCAGTGCCGCCGTACTTGGTGTAGATGACGACGTCACCCACGTTCACATCCACCGGGATGCGGGTGCCGTTGTCATTGACCCGACCCGGGCCCACCGCGAGTACTTTGCCTTCCTGAGGCTTTTCCTTGGCGCTGTCCGGAATGACGATGCCGGACGCGGTTGTCGTCTCAGCCTCACTGGCCTGAACGACGATCTTGTCCTCGAGCGGCTTGATGTTCACGCTCGCCACGGTGTGACCTCCACTTTCTGGGGTCTTCGAAGAGCTGGCAGGTTGTCTAAGTGCTGGCTCCTGCCACCCCGCCGTCGCGGGTGTCGAGGCGGCTCGGGCCCTTGCTGGCACTCCGGCCCCCGGAGTGCCAGCAAGCAGAGTACTGCGCCGAGTGCCAGCGCTCAACTGGGGTGGTCCACTGACCGCTCTTCAAGAGCTACCAACCCGTCTGACGCCGGCTTCAAACCGCTACCAACCCCCCACCGGCACCAACGACTGGGTTGATGGCGCTTAGGAGCACTATCAGCACCGGTTGGTGGTGCTTGAAGAGCTACCAACCAGTGAGGTGGTGATCGGCAAGCCGGGGTCGGCGGGGATGTCGAGCGACGAGGGGGGCACGCCAGCGGCGAGCAGGTGCGCCCCGAGCGCGGCCACCATCGCCCCGTTGTCCGTGCACAGTCGCGGCCGAGGGACCCGCAGGTGCACCCCGGCCGCGGCGCACCGGTGGGCCGCTACCGCGCGCAACCGGGAGTTTGCGGCCACCCCGCCCCCGATGAGCAGGGTGTCGATGCCCCGATCGGTGGCGGCCCGGATCGCCTTGGTGGTGAGCACATCGACCACGGCTTCCTGGAAGGCGGCCGCCACGTCGGCGACCGGCACGGTGATCCCGTGGCGCTGCTGCGCCTCGACATGCCGGGCGACCGCAGTCTTGAGCCCCGAAAACGAGAAGTCGTAGCGCGCATCGCCGGGACCGCTCAGGCCGCGAGGGAAGCGAACGCTATCTGGATCACCCTCCTGGGCGGTTCGGTCGATGAACGGTCCGCCGGGGAAACCCAGCCCCAGCACTCGGGCGACTTTGTCGAATGCTTCCCCGGCGGCGTCATCGACGGTGGCACCCAGCGGGTACAGCGGCGTCACCAGCGAAGAGACCTGCAGCAGGCTGGAGTGCCCGCCAGAGACCAGCAGGGCTACCGCGGCGGGCAACGGACCGTGCTCCAGAGTATCCACCGCGACATGCGCGGTGAGGTGGTTAACCCCGTACAGCGGGATGTTCCAGGCCGCCGCGTACGCCTTGGCCGCGGCCAGGCCGATCAGCAGCGCGCCGGCCAGCCCGGGTCCCGCGGTCACCGCCACCGCGTCCACCTCAGCGGGCCTGACACCAGCACGGCTCAGCGCCCGGCGCACCGTCGGCACCATTGCCTGCAGGTGTGCCCGGGCGGCCACCTCGGGCACCACCCCGCCGAACCGGGCGTGCTCATCCACGCTGGAGGCGATCTCATCGGCGAGCAGCGTGAGCGTGCCGCCGGAGGACACCTGCACGACCCCCACTCCGGTCTCGTCACAGGAGGACTCGATGCCCAGGACGATGCCGGTGGTCCCGGTGCCTATGGTCCCGGTCACTGGTAAGCCTGCCGGCGCATGGTGAACGCGTCGGCTCCGCTGGAGCGGTAATAAGCCCGGCGGATCCCGATCACATCGAACCCCTCGCTGCGGTACAACTCGATCGCCGACTCGTTGTCAGTGCGCACCTCCAGAAACACCGTGGCTCCTACGGCGTGGTCCAGGACCGCCCGCAACAATGCCCGGCCGATCCCGCGGCGCTGGTAGATCGGGTCCACCGCAAGGGTGTGGATCTCCGCCTCGTCACCAGCGCGGACCAGACCCACGTAGCCGATCACCGAGTCGCCCTCCCGCGCGGAAAGGTAATGATGACCGGCGGCCAGCGCCTCCAGGAACGCCGCTGAGCTCCACGGGTCGTCACGGTCGAAGAGTAGCCGCTCCAGTTCAGCGCAGCGCGGCACGTCGGCGGCTGACATCGGCCCGATCAGCACACTCATACCGACGTTACCCGCTTGCGCGGCCCGGGTTCCCGCGCGTCGGGGCGAGCCAGGTACATCGGGGTGAGCGGCCCCGGTGGTGTGTGAGCCCGCACCGCCGCGGCTACCACGGCGAGCAATCCAGCCGGGTCTGGGTGCCCCGGAGGCACCACCCGCGGCACCACCGGCAGCTCCAGCACATCGGCGACGCCCGCTATCCGGGACACGCTGGTCACCGGCAGGTCACCGGGCCGGTCCAGATGGGGACCCTCGACCCGGGCACCCGATTCGTCGTAGCGCGCCCAGTAAACCTGCCGACGACGAGCATCGCTGATCACCAGCAGCGGGCTGCCAGCACCCGCCCGGTAGGCGATCGCGTCGAGGCTGCAGACGGGGTACACCGGGATGCTGAGTGCATCGCCCAGCGCCGCCGCGGTGACCATCCCCACCCGTAGTCCCGTGAAGGGACCCGGGCCTGCCCCGCAGACCACCACGTCGAGCTCACCCATCGACACCTCGGCGCCGGCCAGCGCCGAGCACACCGACGGCATGAGCAGTTCGCCGTGCGCTCGGGGGCTCACAGTGACCCGCTCAGCAAGGACCTCCGGCGCGTCCACCGGGGGCAGCCGCAGCACTCCGGCAGTCACCGCGGCGCTCGCCGTGTCCAGAGCCAACACCAACACGGAGGAAGCTTACGATCTCCTATCTGGGCGGCGAGATCTTGGCTGCGGGACACGCTCCGGGCACTGGGTTCGCGGCGTCGATCGGCGCCAGCGGCAGACGGAGTTACGGAGTTGTTGTGCCGCAGCCGCGTCGTCAGCACCCAGGGGAGCACGCCGGGTTCGGACAGCTCACCGGGGACGGTGGGGGTGGTGCTGGTCACCTACCAGTCTGCCGAGGACCTGCCGGCCTTTTGGAGTCGCTTCCCGCCGCGGTAGCGCCTTGGGCTTGGAGGTCAGCGAGACACTTGTGGATCGCGTTGCCAGTGCGGGAGCTAGGCATGCATGGGGCGCAGTTGTCGCGGCCCGCAGTGTGCACGCCCACGTCGGCACCTCATCCTCCGCGGTCCTGAGGTCACGGCCGGGAGCCGGGACTCATCGGGGTCCCGCCGAGACTTCCGGCCGTGACGGAGAGCCCCGGCGGCGTTGTTGGGCGAGCGCGGCACCGGGGCACCCAGCTCGGTCGCCCTCTGCGACGAGCTGAAATAATCTTGTTGCAGAGATGGTCTTTGCGGAACGACCGCCGTTCGCCATCAGGGCGCCCCAGAGGCGCCCTGCCCAGCTAGCTAGGAGGTGAGCAGGACTGGCCGACCGACTAGCACGGACGCTGCTCGAACAGCGCATCCGGCAGCGATACCTGACCTACGAGGAGTTCGTGGAGTACGCTAAGGCTTTGGCCCGGGACTACCGGGAACCGGGCACCCTGAGCCTGCGGCACCTTCAGCGACTCGCCAGCGGCCAGCATGCCGGGGCGCTTCGGCCGGCCACCGCGCGACTGCTCGAACACCTCTTTGGTGAGCCGATCGCTGCCCTGCTCGCGCCGCCGAACATTCCCACGGCGAGCGAAGCCGAAGACTGCACCGCCGGACTGTACCGTGAACTGCTTCAGTTACTGAGGATGGTCGGCGTGCTCGT
This sequence comes from Pseudonocardiales bacterium, assembly GCA_019244165.1. Taxonomy (GTDB): domain Bacteria; phylum Actinomycetota; class Actinomycetes; order Mycobacteriales; family Pseudonocardiaceae. The sequence continues at coordinate 19,009 of JAFATA010000012.1, forward strand.
GACGATGCCTGGCGCTGACGAACAGCTCGACCAGTTGGATTACCCTTGCCTCGCCTCGGGTCGGTTCGATAGCATAACCATTGACAACTATGCGGCGCTGAACGAACATCTGTGGCGCGTGTTCGTGCTGTCTACGTCCAAGGGGGCCGTACTTCCACTTGTGCGCGATCAGCTTGATGCGCTCGTATCTAGCCTCAACCGATCGGAGGGAATTTCGATACATCGGCAGCTGTGCTCACTGGTCAGCGAACTGTTGCAGCTGGCGGGTGAGGTCTACTTTGACGCTAACAGGTACAGTGACGCAGCGTACTGTTATACTCTGGCAGCCGCTGCCAGCAAGTGAAGCCGATGCGTTTGACCTGTGGGCGTGCGCGATGACGCGCCATGCGTTTATCGAGATCCACGAACGACGATTTGATAAAGCGGTATCAATATCGGAGTTGGCGGCGCGTCTCGCGCGAAGAGGAGACGGGGTGCTGTCAACACGGTACTGGGTTTCTTCCGTTCAAGCGCAGGCGTTCGCTGACCTGGCCGAAAGCGCCCTTCGTGGCGCCCTGCGCCAGGGTCTATCCGCACGTCGCCGTGCCAGTGTCTTGACTGATCTCGCAACGATTGGGCTGCAACGCAGCGACGTGGATCAGCTTATCGGCCATGCCGAAGCGGCCTTGGAAATCGCTACCCAGACTCGATCGGGTTTCGTCAGTCGCAAGTTGCAAGAACTTCAAGGCCATCTCGCGCCATTGACTTGCACATAGTCGGGTCCGACAACTCGATCAGCAAATTATGACCGTATCCAGAAATTTTCAACCTCGATGAACTTGGGCGGTTTGGGGAGGTAAATCGTCAGCCAGACAGGGACGTGCCTTCCGGGAGGCGTGGATTTCCGGTGTCCTGCGACACTACCCGGGTGAGCCAAAGCCTAGCTACATCGCGCCCTGGGACGACACACCGGACTGGGAACGAGAGAGTGCCGCTGCCGTCTATGATCAGGTGCGTGCGTTCATCGATGCTACCGACGGCGGTACCGCGAAGCTTACCCGTTCGCAGAAGGGACGTTTCGTAGCTCTCTGTTGGATCGGGCAAATCTTTAAACACTTCCCAGATCCGAAGCCAGCTTATGTGGCGGACTGGGACGACTTACCATCCTGGCAGCAAGAAACCGACGCGGACATTTTCGAGCGCATCGAACAGGACACGTGACACCAGTAGACTTCGGGACGGCTGACGAGGCTGGTCCCGAGCCATACCCCGAGCTGAAGCGAAGACCGTGCTGGATGTCGACCTCATCCTTGAGCAGACCGACGACGTAGCCAAGCGGCTGGCTACCAAGGGTACCGATCCGGCCATGGTGTACCGCGCCCGGGAGGCCATCCTGCGTCGCCGGGAGCTGCGGAGTCAGCTCGACGAGGCGCGCGCTGTCATGAACCGGCAGTCCAAGGAGATGGGCCGGCTCCTCGCGGCGAAAGACCCGACCGTCACCACCCGGCGCGCCACGCTGGCTTCTCGCTGCTGCGCGGTGATGGAGCCCGGCTGTTGCGCGCGTTGGTGTCCTGGGGCCTGGATCTGCACCGCGACCCCTACGAAGAGCTGGTCGTGCCGCACCTGGTTCGCGAGGAAACCGCCACCGGCACCGGGCACCTCCTCAAGTTCGCCGACGACATGTACCACACCACCCTGGACAACCTGTGGCTGGTGCCCACCGGTGAGGGGCACCTCGCCGGGCTGCACCGCGACGAGATCTTCGACCTCGCGGACCTACCGTGCCGGTACATGACATACAGTTTGTGCCTCCGCCGCGAGGCCGGCAGCGCCGGCAAGGACACCCGGGGCATGCAACGGCTACACGAGTTCCACAAGGTCGAGCTGGTGCGGTTATGCCTGTTGGAGAACGTCGAGCGGGAATTCCAGGAGCTGCTCGCCGATGCTGAGCGCAGCGTGATCACCACGACACCGGCTAAGACCAGCGGACGGCCTGGACTCTGCGAGTCCGTCTCACGGCGCCGCGAGACGGACTGGTTGCGGTATCAACCGAGCCGGACCGCACAGCTGCGCGACCCGCCTGCCATCACTGGGTCCATTGCTGGGTCCAAGACTGGGCAGCTCGAGCCGGATCAGCAGATACTCCTCGGCTAAGGGCTCAGCCAAGCCCTCGCCCCACTCCACGACCACGGCGGCGGCGAGCACATCAGTGTCCAGGTCCAAGTCGTCCAGCTCGGCCCTGCCACCGAGCCGGTAGGCGTCCACGTGCACCAAGGGCACCCCTCGCCCACCGGGCAGCGGCGGATGCTCCCGGGCAATGACGAAGGTCGGGGAGGTCACCGGCCCGCGGACACCCAGTCCGCTGCCGATACCGCGGGCCAGCACGGTCTTGCCCGCTCCCAGCGGCCCGGCCAGCACCACCACGTCACCTGGGCACAAAAGCTCACCCACGGCCCGACCGAGGCGCTCGGTGTCCGCCGGACTCGCCAGCTCCAGCGCCAGGTTCATGCCCCGTCCGCCCCGCCCGCCAGGGCACCATCTGCACTGCTCGGAAGGTCAGCGGCGCAGCGGGACAGCAAGTTCAGCAGGTGCTTGTTGACCTGCTGGGGCGCCTCCAGCATCGTCGCGTGGCCCGACCCCTCCACCTGCACCAGCTCGGCGTCGGGCAGTAGCGCCGCAATCGCCTCGGAGTGCTTGTACGGGATCAACCGGTCACGATCGGAGCCGACCACCAGCGCCTTGACGTGCTGCAGACCGGCCAGCGCGGCGTACCGGTTGTGCGCGCCGAAAGTAGCCAGGAAGTCGGTCATGACCTCGAAGGAGGTGGCTTTGATCATTTTTTGTAGCAAATCGACCAGCGCCGGGTTGACCGGCTCGGGACCAAAGGCAAGCTTGCGGATCAAGCCCCATGTCAGGTTCCGGCAGAGATAACGCCCGCGCTCGACCGCGTGGGCGCTGGGCCCCCAGTGGGACAACCACGCGGCCAGCGGCATCACCGGGCTTCGCCGCGAGAGCACCGGCTCCGGCAGACCCGACCCGCCGACGTCGCCGGCACTGGTGTTGAGGAAGGCCACCCCCCAAATCCGCTCGGCGAACAGCTCAGGGCAGTCCTCCGCCAACGCCATGATCGTCATACCACCGAGGGAATGCCCGATCAGCACCACCGGCCCCGCGGGCGCGGCGGCGCGGATCACCGCGTGCAGGTCGGCCCCGAGTTGCTTGATGATGCAGGCGGAGCGGGGCGAATGACCGGAGCGGCCGTGGCTGCGCTGGTCGTAGAGCACCACGCGGAGGTGGGGTGCGGTGGAACGCGTCAGGTCGTGCCGCTGGAACAGCCAGGATCGCCGGTCCACAAGGTAGCCGTGGATCAGGATGACGGTGAACTCCGGTGCTTCCCCGTCAGCCGGGTCAAGCTCCTCCACCGACAGCACCACCCCGTCGCTGGCCGTCACGGTGTATTCGCGGTCCGGCTCTCGCACTGCCGGAAGCTCGTGAGGCAGTTCCGCAGCGTCGCTGCGGAGCTTGGCGATGTGGTGGTGATAGGCGCGGCCAGCGAGCAGCACGGTGGTGGTAGCGGCGCCCAGCACACCGCCAGCTGCCCACCCGGCGGAACGCACCAGCGATCTCATCGGGCTGCTCCAGCCGCACTCACGGTGACACTCTCTGGAGCCGGATGACGACCGCACACCGTCCGGGTCAACCGGGGCCGCACCATCCCCGCGACCACCTCGTAGTGGATGGTGCCCAGCTTGTCCGCCCACTCCGCCGCGGTCGGTGCACCATCCTCCCCGGCACCGAAGAAAACCACCTCAGTGCCCTCGTCGACTGGGGTGTCCCCGCAGTCGACCATCACCTGGTCCATGCACACCCTTCCCACTACCGGGCATCGCCGGCCGGCCAGCCAGACGTCCAGCTGGCCGGTGAGTACCCGCGGCACGCCGTCGGCGTAACCGACCGGAACCAGCGCCAGGGTGGTCTCTCGATCGGTATGCCAGACATGCCCGTATGACACCCCCTCGCCGGCCGGGACGCGTTTGACCATCACGACCTGCGAGCGCAGCGTCATCGCTGGATGAAGATGATAACCGGCCCCGGGTACCGGTGAGAGCCCGTAGATAGCAATACCGGGACGGACCAGGTCGTAGTGCAGATCAGGCCGGGTCAGCGTGGCCGCGGAGTTCGCGAGGTGCCGCAGCGGTCGCAATCCGGCATCCCGAGCCACCTGGTAGGCCTCGTCGAAGTACCGCACCTGCTGCTCGATAATCGGGTGCCCGGGATCGTCGGCATGCGCGAGGTGCGACCACATCGCGACGACCTCGACGCCCCGGGTAGCCGCCGCAGCATGGACCAGACCGGGCCACTGGCGGCGGTCGGCGCCGCCGCGCCTTAGCCCGGTGTCGACCTTGAGATGCACCCGAGCGGCGCGGCCGAGCGCTGCGGCGGCGGCGACGGTGCTCAGTTGGCTGGTGGAGTAGATGCCGAGCTCGATCCCGGCGGCCAGCGCGGCGACGAAGTCCTCACTGGGAGCGTGCAGCCAGGCCAGCACGGGGGCGTCAATCCCGCCGTGGCGCAGGGCGAGCGCCTCGTCGATGCTGCACACGCCCAACTCGCTGGCTCCCGCTTGCAGCGCCGCCACGGCGACGTCGAGCGCACCATGGCCATAGCCATCGGCCTTGACCACCGCCATGGTGGCGGCGCCGGACGCGGCGGCGCACCCCGCGAGGATCCTGACGTTGTGCCGGATCGCATCGAGGTCGATCACCACTTCGGCCCGGGGACGGGGGGACGGTGCTGGCGCCGTGCTCATCCGTACCTCCGGGCCGCCGAACGGAGGGTGCGGATCGCGTCGGTCAGGGCCGCCTGGATCGCCGAGGCCGGCGCTGGCGCACCACTGGGTGAGCCACCCCCGGCGGTGCCGGATGGGCCGCCCCAGGCGGCGAGGGTGGCGGCGAACTCGTGGGCGTGCGCTGCTGCCCCCGCCGCGGTGACCGGCTCCAGCCGAGCCGCCAGCAACGCGCCGAGCACGCCAGTGAGGACATCGCCGGAGCCCGCGGTGGCCGGCCAGGACGAGCGGGCCGGGTTCACCAGCACCTGCCCGTCCGGGGCGGCGATGATGGTGGTATTTCCCTTGAGCACCAGCACCGCGTCGAACCGGCGAGCGGCGTCCCGGGCAGCCGTGACCCGATCGGTGCCGGGCGGGGCGCCGGTGAGCCGCTCGAACTCCCGATCGTGCGGCGTGAGGACCAGCGGGGTGCCCGGGTCACGGCTGTCCGCCAGCTCGGGGTGCCGGGCCAGCAGGGTGATCGCATCGGCGTCGGCCACCACCGGCACCCCCGCAGCCAGCACGTGGGACAGCACGTGGCGCCCGGCGGTGCCGGTGCCTAATCCCGGCCCGACGGCCCAGGCCTGCACCTTCCCCGCGTCGGACACCGACCCGGTGGCCACAACCTCGGGCCAGCGCCCGCGCACCACGTCAGCGGCCGTGCCAGCGAAGCGAACCATGCCCGAGGTCGCCAGCACCGCGGCTCCCGCACACAGCACCGCCGCCCCGGGGTAGTCCGCCGAACCCGCGGCGATTCCCACCACGCCTTGGGTGTACTTGTCGCTGGTCGGGCCCGGCACTGGCCACAGCGCACCGATCTCGGGCGCGGTGAGCACCCGCAGATCGGGCTCCCCCAGCCCATCGAGCAACCCGATGTCCACCAGGTGCACCGGGCCGCAGCGCCAGGGGGCGAGCAGGTGCACCGGCTTACGGGCGCCGAAGGTGACGGTCTCGGTAGCGGTGACCGCGGGGCCCTGCGCGGTGCCGGTGTCCGGGTCCACCCCGGACGGGGAGTCCACCGCAATGATCGGCACCCGGACCGCCTCCACTAGCGCCGCGGCCGCCGGGCGCAGCGCGCCGTGGCCGGCGAGCCCGACAATCCCGTCAAGCACCAGGTGGGCACGCTGCGGCAGCTGCTCGGCGATCCGCCCACCAGCTCGGCGCAGCGCGGCCAGGCCCTGCGGGTGCGCCCGCTCTGGAGACAGCAGCACAGCGGTGACCACCACCCCCCGGCGGCGCAAGAACGCGCCCGCCCACAGCGTGTCCCCGCCGTTGTTTCCGGCCCCGACCAGCAGCACAACGTGCCGGCCGGACACCCCGCCGGTTCGCTCGGCCAGTACCGCCGCAGCCCGGGTGGCCACCCCGAACGCGGCGCGGCGCATCAGGACACTCTCCGGCACGCGCCCGAGCAGGGCGTCCTCAGCGGCACGCACCCGGGCCACTGTCCACGCCCCTGGTGAATGCAACACAGTGTTACTGCGCTTCATGCCGTGTATGGCTACTCGACGGTGACGGATTTGGCGAGGTTGCGGGGCTTGTCTACATCGTAGCCGCGTTGCCGGGCGATCTCCGCGGCGAGCACCTGCAGGGGCACGGTGGACACCAGCGGCTGGAGCAGGGTGGGCACCGCGGGCACCTCCAGCAGGTGTGAGGCATAGGGTCGCACTGTCTCGTCGCCCTCCTCGGCGATGACGATGGTCCGCGCGCCGCGGGCCCGGATCTCCTGGATGTTGGACAGCAGCTTGGCGTGCAGCACAGCCCGCCCCTTGGGGGAAGGCATCACCACGACCACCGGCAGGCCCTCCTCCAACAGGGCGATCGCGCCGTGCTTGAGCTCTCCGGCGGCGAAGCCCTCGGCGTGCATGTAGGCGAGTTCTTTGAGCTTGAGTGCACCCTCCAAGGCCACCGGGAAGCCGACATGACGGCCCAGGAACAGCACCACCTTGGCGGGTGCAAGCTCGCGGCCTAGCTCGCGGACCTGCTCCACGGTGCCGAGCACCTGTGCCACCGCCGCAGGCATCGCCTCCAGCTCGGCGAACTCGCGGGCCACCTCGTCGGAGTACTTGGTGCCGCGAGCCTGCGCCAACGCCAACCCGACCAGGAAGTTAGCCACGATCTGGGCGAGGAACGTCTTGGTGGCGGCTACCCCGATCTCCGGCCCGGCGTGGGTGTAGAGCACCGCGTCGGACTCCCGCGGGATCTGCGCCCTGTTGGTGTTGCAGATCGCCAGCACCCGGGCCTTCTGCTCGCGCGCGCGGCGCACCGCCTCCAAGGTGTCCATCGTCTCCCCGGACTGCGAGATCGCGACCACCAGGGTGCAGCGGTCTAACACTGGGTCGCGGTACCGGAACTCACTGGCCAGCTCGACTTCCACCGGCAGGCGGCACCAGTGCTCGATGGCGTATTTGGCGACCATGCCGGAGTGGTACGCGCTCCCGCAGGCAATCACGAAGACCTTGTCGACGTCCCGCAGTTCCTGGGTGTCCATCCGCTGCTCGTCCAGCACGATGCGGCCGTCAATGAAGTGCCCCCGAAGGGTGTTAGCAATGGCACTGGGTTGTTCCTGGATCTCCTTGAGCATGAAGTAGTCGTGGCCGCCCTTCTCCGCCGCGGAGAAGTCCCAATCGACGTGAAACGGTCTGCCGCTCGCGGGGGCGCCGTGGAAATCAGTGATCTGGTAGCTGTCCCGGGTAATCGTCACCACCTGGTCCGGGCCGAGCTCGACGGCCTCGCGGGTGTGCTCGATGAACGCCGCGACGTCGGAGGCGACGAAGTGCTCCCCCTCACCCACTCCCAGCACCAGGGGCGAGGAGCGGCGCGCCGCGACGATCAGGTCGGGCTCGTCGGCGTGGCTGACGACGAGGGTGAACGCCCCGGAGAGCCGGCGGCACACCAGCCGCAGCGCCATCGGCAGGTCACCACAGCGCGCGTAGGCCGCAGCGAGCAGATGCGCGGCGGTCTCGGTGTCGGTGTCACTGGCCAGCTCCACGCCGTCGCGCTCCAACTCGGCACGCAGCTGGGCGTGGTTCTCGATGATCCCGTTGTGCACCACGGCGAGCCGGCCTGCGGTGTCGCAGTGCGGGTGGGCGTTGCGATCGGTCGGCGCACCGTGAGTGGCCCAACGGGTATGCCCCATCCCCACGGTGCCGCGCAACACCGCCCGCCCGGTGGCGTCGATCTCGTTGATCAAGTAGGCCAGTGGTCCGGCCTTGCGCGCCACCGCAAGCCCGCCGACACTGGTGAGCACCGCGACACCGGCAGAGTCATAGCCGCGGTATTCCAGCCGGCCCAGACCGCGCAGGACGACGTCGAGGGCGTCCCGACGTCCGACGTAACCCACGATTCCGCACATGAGGCGTCACGCTAGACCACCGGGCTGCACGCGATCCGATACCGTCCGGCTCATGGCACGCACCGATCACGCGCTCCGCCGTATAACGCAGGGCCGTATAGCGCAGGAGCTGTCCCGGCCGGGTCCCCATGCGGTGGCCCGCGGTGATCTCGCGGCGGCCGGGATACCCGGGGTGGTGTTCACGCCGCGCTCCGGGCAGGGACTGCCCGCCCTGGCGTTCGGGCACGGCTGGCTGCAGCCGACGTCACGCTACGAAGAGTTGCTGCGTCACCTGGCCACCTGGGGTGTGGTCGCGGCAGCGCCGGCCACCCAGCGCGGTGCGTTGGCCTCGCACGGTGAGCTTGCCGACGATCTGCGCACCGTGCTGGACGTGTGCGCCGGGGCGCGACTGGGCGAGGGCGCGATCATCGTCGATCCCGACAAGCTGGGGCTGGCTGGGCACGGGATGGGCGGCGGCGCCGCGGTCCTCGCGGCGGCCGCCGACGGCCGTTGCCGGGCGGTGGCCACGCTGGCGGTGGCCGAGACGCTGCCCTCAGCGGTGGCCGCCGCGAGCGGCTGCACCATGCCGGGTCTGCACGTGGCCGGCGGCAAGGACCTGCTGGCGCCGCCGCTCGGGCATGCCGAGCTGGTGAGCAGGGCGTGGGCTGGTCCCGTGCAGCTGCGAACGCTGCCCAAGGCCAGCCATCTCGGCTTCACTGCGGGCCAGCACTGGACGGACCTGCTCCTGGGCAGCGGACCGGAAGGCGCAACCCGGCGGACCAGCCGCGCGCTGCTCACCGCGTTCTTCTTGCGTCACCTTACCGAGGTCACCGAGACTGAGGCCGCCGACTACGATGAGTTGCTAGCGCAACCCCAGTAGTGTGACGAGGCGAGTCTCCCAGCGAGCAATGCCTTATACTGAGAGTAAGGGAGGGGCGCCGCGCTTGCCGAGGGAGACACCATGACTATTGCTTGGGTCATGTTACTCATACTGTGGATTGCGATCGTCGTATTCGTCGTAGGGGCGGTTGCGTTCATGTTCAGATCGGCCGGACGGTAGCCTGTAACGGGTTCGTGTTCGCTTCGCACTCGGCCGCGCTGATCGACCTCCTCGGCAATCGGCCGGCTTTTGACTGGACGTTCCTCGCCTCTTGGATCCACCACGGAGCCCTGCCGACCCCGGGCACCCCGTTCGTAGGAGTGCGACAAGTGCGCCCTGGCGCGCTGTTATGGATCGACGACTCCGGGCAGAGTGAACGCTTCTACTGGAATCCGTTCCGCGTCGCGTCAGAGCCCGATGATCTGCCGTGCAGTGGGCAAATGAGAGAAACCTTCGAGGCATGCGTCACGGTGTGGACACATGAGGCGCGACGGGTGTTGGTGGACCTGTCCGGTGGCCTAGATTCCTCGGCGGTGGCCTGGGCCGGCCGTGACCACCCCGCCGCCGTGGCCGCCTACCTCGACTGCGGCACGATGGCGTGCGCTGACGAGTACGGCTTGCCGTGCTCCCCGAACGCGTCGTCACCCGGCAGGAGAAGGGGGACTATACGGGGATGTACCAGCTCGGATTGCGGCGCAACTTTCAGGCGGCGAAAGAACTCATCGTCGACGGGTACGCCGCGTCCGCGGGAGTTATCGACGCCACGTCAGCGATCGACAATCTGAAGGCCTCGGCGCTCGGTCACAGTCAAAAGATGTGGCCGCTGTTACAACTCCTCGCCGTGGAATCGTGGTGCCGCGCGTGGTCGTGATCTCCAGGGATCACGGGTCCGACGGGCGGAACGTAGACAGCGTCACCGCCACGGTGGTCGGCATGGGGTTGGGAAGCTGCGCGATGCGCCCGGCGAGGGCATCGGGGTTGACATGCCGCGCACTCGGTCCCATCGCGACGACCGCCGCGATGCCCTTATGATCAAGTCTCAGCGTCGAGCGGTGCTCCCACCGCTCGACAAGATTGAAACAAGGTGTCAACTTCTCGGCAAGTCGCTCGTCCTTACGCTCGTCGATCGTCAGCAGGCCAAGCGGTTGAACGAACTCACCAAGATGATCGCGGGTCGGAGTGACGACCAAGAGGCGACCAGCGGGGTTGATGATTCGGCGCAACTCAGCCCCGTTGCGCGGAGCGAAAATGTTCAACAGGACCACAGCCGCGGAATCAACAACCGGCAAAAGGCGCCACACGTCGCAGGCGACCGCGCCAATTCGCTCATGGGCGCGCGCCGCCCGGCGAAGGGCGAACTTCGAGGAGTCCAAGGCCAACCCCACCCGGTCGGGGAGGCGATCAACCACGGCCGCAAGGTAGTACCCGGTGCCTGCGCCCACATCGATAACGCACCCCTCGGCCTCCAGCGTGGCCACCACCTCAGCGGCGGCACGCGCGAGCTCGGCAGCGATACCCGCGTAATGGCCTGCCGCAAGAAAGTCGGCTCGTGCCTGGACCATCGCCGCGCTATCGCCGTGTTCTCCTCGAGCCCCGGCGGGCAGCAAGCTGACATAGCCCTGACGCGCGATGTCGAACACGTGCCCGGCCGCACAGCGAAGCAATCCACCATCACGGCAGACACGCACACCGCAATACGGACACCTCAGGTAGCGGATCACGTCGTCGAGCACGCCTGCATTCTCACCCAGGCCATCGCGGTGCCCGGTTATAACCGACCCCTCAGTGGGCAGCGGCGACGATCGTGGCGATGCGGTGCGCGACGGTCCGGGCAATGGATTCGGTGGGGGCTTCCACCATCACCCGCACCAGTGGTTCGGTTCCCGAGGGACGCAGCAGGATACGGCCGGTCTCGCCCAGTTCGGCCTCGGCACGGGCAACGGCGGCGGTAACCTCTGGCGCCGCCACGACCGCCATCCGATCCGCGACCGCGATGTTGACCAGCACCTGCGGCAGCCGAGTCAGCACACCGGCCAGATCCGCCAGGCTCCGTCCCGAGCTGACCATCCGGGCCATCAGTCGCAACGCGGTGAGCAACCCGTCGCCCGTGGTGGCGTAGCTCGGGAGCACCACATGCCCGGACTGCTCGCCGCCCAGCGTGAACCCCCCCGCCATCAGCGCTTCCAGCACGTACCGGTCCCCTACCGGGGTGGTCTTGACCACCACGCCGTGCTCGCGCATCGTCCGGTGCAACCCCAGGTTGCTCATCACGGTGGCGACCAAGGTGTTCTCGACCAGCTCACCGCACTCCCGCATGGCCAGCGCGAGAATGGCCATGATCTGGTCGCCGTCCACCACCGCACCGGTGGCGTCCACGGCCAGGCAGCGGTCGGCGTCGCCATCATGCGCGATACCGATCGCCGCGCGCTGCGCCAAGACCACCTCCCGCAGCTGGTCCAGATGCGCGGACCCGCAGCTATCGTTGATGTTGAGGCCGTCGGGCTGAGCGTGCAGCGTCACCACCTCGGCGCCGGCCCTGCGGTAGGCCTGGGCAGCGACGACGGACGCCGCGCCGTGCGCGCAGTCCACCACCACGCCCAGCCCCTGCAGCGGCTGCGGGGCGGCTCGCAGCAGATGATCCACATAGTGCCCGGCGGCTTCCGGCACATCACGCACCCGACCGATCCGGGCTCCGGTAGGACGCTCGACGCCCGTGTCGTTCACCCGAGCGGCGATCTGGTCCTCCACCGCGTCGGGAAGTTTGTGGCCGCCAGCGGCGAAGAGCTTGATCCCGTTGTCGGGCATCGGGTTGTGGGAAGCGGAGATCATCACGCCGAGGTCTGCGGAGTACGCGCCCACCAGGTGGGCAATCGCTGGGGTGGGCACTACCCCGACCTGCAGCACGTCAGCGCCCGCGGAGGTCAGACCAGCGGTGACAGCCGCCTGGAGCATCTCGCCACTGGCCCGCGGGTCCCGGCCTACCACGGCGAGCGGGCGATGCCCCAGACCATGCTCGGCAAGCACCTGGGCCGCCGCAGCGGACAACGCCAACGCCAGCTCGGGGGTGAGTTCAGAGTTGGCCAGCCCCCGCACCCCGTCGGTGCCAAACAGGCGCCGGGTCAAGGCGTGCAATGGCTAACGCTTCGAGTACTGGGGAGCCTTGCGCGCTTTCTTCAGCCCGTATTTCTTGCGCTCTTTAGCTCTGGCGTCGCGGGTGAGAAAGCCGGACTTCTTCAGCGCCGGGCGGTCATCACCGTTGAGCTCGACCAGCGCCCGGGCAATGGCCAGTCGCAGTGCGCCAGCCTGACCGGAGATACCGCCGCCGGAGAGGTTGCCCAGGACGTCGTAGCTCTCGAGCTTGTTGACGGTCAGCAGGGGCTCCCGGATCAGCTGTTGGTGCACCTTGTTCGGGAAGTACTGCTCCAGGCTGGCGCCATTGAGCGTGAACATACCGGTGCCCGGCGCTAGGCGCACCCGCACGATCGCCGTCTTGCGGCGACCGACGGCCTGCACGAGCTGGCCGCTGGGCATCGGCATCGCCAGCACGAGCGGGACCGGCGCAACAGCGGTATCCGACCCGGCCTCGGGTTGCGGCATCTGCGGAGTGGTCACGGTGTCCGTCGGGTCCTTACGGGAAGAATAATCACTGTGGCTGATACGCGGTCACTGGGTGGTCTGGCAGTGGGTGATCTGGCACTGGGTGATCTGGGTGATCCGGAACGACGCTGGCTGCTGGGCGGCGTGGGGGTGGTCGGGGGTGGCATAGACCTTGAGTTTGCGAGCCATTGCCCGGCCCAGGGCGTTCTTCGGGAGCATGCCCTTGATGGACCGCTCCACCAGCCGCTCCGGTCGGGTGGCGAGCATCTCGGCGAACGAGCGCCGTTTGAGCCCACCAGGATACCCGCTGTGCCGGTAGACGAAGCTGCGATCGCCTTTGTTGCCCGACAGCGCCACCTTACCCGCGTTGACGATCACCACAAAGTCGCCGGTGTCAACATGCGGGGCGTAGGTCGGCTTGTGCTTGCCACGCAGCAGCATGGCGGCCTGACTGGCCAGCCGGCCCAGCACCACGTCCGTGGCATCGATGACATGCCAGGCGCGCTGGATTTCGCCCGGCTTAGGGCTGTACGTGCGCACGGACCTACCTCATGATCGCAGTTCGCGGACTTCGTCGGGGCGCCGGTGCGGCGTAGCAACATCCGCACAGCAGGAGGCACACGATACCGGCCGCCAGGGGACACGGTCAAAACGGCGTCGCCGCCGGGTAGGCCCGGCGGGACAGGATGGTTCTCCTACCACCGCCACCGGTTCGCTTCTTCACCGGCCCGGTAGTTCTCGTTCGACGTGCCCAGCGCCACGCCGATCTGGTTCAGCACCTGATTCAGGTCCTTCGCCGACTGGTCCCACTGTGCTTGAAGGGTCTGGTAGGCGATCGACGCGTCGCCGGTCCAGGTATTCGCCATCGGTTTCAGGTAGCTCTTGAGTTCTTCCAGCTCCTGGCTGATATTCTTCCACGTCGTCATAATCGATTTTCGGGCGCTTTCAAGCTCGCCGAATGTGACCAGGATCGTGCCATCACTCACGGGTCTGTCGCCTTCCACTCAGTTGCGCAGCGCCTGGCTGATCGGCGAGTAGCTCTGGTGCTCGGCCCCGTCGTTCTGCGCGCAGGTGGCCCCGGATTCCAGGATCCGCTCACCGATACTGGTGAGCGCCTCGCTGAGCTTGCCTGCGTCGGCTTGCCACCGCTGCATCAGTATCTGGAACGCGATCGCGGCCTGCCCTTGCCACGCCCTTGACAACGGCTCCAGCTGGTTGTACAGACGCGAAAGCTGAGCCTGCACGTTCTCGTTCACGGTGGCGACGTGCTGGGCCGCTGCCTGCGTCTGTTCGAACTGGGCACCGAACTGCTGCGCCATCTGCGGTGGCCTCCTTGACGTGATCGGGCGGGGTGGGACGACCGGCAACAACGTCGGGTGGGCCGGCGGAGCTCCGCTGGCCCACCCGATCATCTGTCGTTGTCCGGGACCTCCAGGGGGCGCAGGATAGCGGGTCCTTATCGGACACTGAGGAAGCGGGAAGAACTGTACTGCTCCGGCTTTACGTCCTGGGCGGCGTTGAGTTCATTGAATTGTCGGACGAGCCTGGCAAGGCGTTGATACCGCCGGTCGATGCGCATGGTGTGCAGACCGGACCCGACCAATACGCCGACGCAGAACGCCGCCGCCAGCCCGACCATGATGAAGAGGATGATGTTCACACTGTCAGGCTGCCGAGGCTAGGGCACCGGCGAAAATTTTTCGGGCGGAGTGGGACCGACTCGGACCGAGTCGGCCGATCAACGGAGAGCCGACCGGATCTGACGCATACTTGGACCTGTGGAGGACACTGAGTTCGAGTCCGTCCCTGCGGAGGTTACGCGCCTGTGGAACTGTGTCAAGGAGGCGCTGGTAGCGAATGATGATCCTTCGCCCCGTCGCATCGACCGGATGGCCTCGGCTGCCGGCCTCGAGCTGGCCGGCAGCACGATCGCGGGGTGGTTCGAGACCTGGTCTGTCGTCCCGGCGTGGGAGAAGTTCGATGTTCTCATCAAGGCGTTAGCTGCCGAGCAGGACAAGGACTGGCGCTCGCTGCACAGCGCGGCGCTCACCGCCGACCGCAAGCGCAAACGGGAGGAACGTCGCCGCACGAAACCGGGGCGGCAGGCTACCCCGGTGTCCGTCGAGCCCCTGGCCACGACTCGGCACTCTGATCTCCCGGCGTCGATGGATCTCCCGGCCTCGAGGCCCGACCCCGCCCTGGGGGCAATGCCCTGGGTCGTAGTGGCCCCAGTGGTAACCCCAGCCGAACACTCCCCCGCCGTGCCGCGACAGCTCCCGATGGACGTGGCCCATTTCACCGGCCGAGATGCGGAGCTGGCGGCGCTGGACGCCCTGCTCATCCAGGACCCCACGGGCCGGCCTGCGGCCATGGTGATCGGGGTGATCGCCGGCACCGCGGGAGTAGGCAAGACCGCCCTGGCGGTGCACTGGGCACACCGGGTCCGTGATCGCTTCCCGGACGGGCAGCTGTTCGTGAACCTGCACGGATACAGTCGCTGCCCGCCGATGGCCCCCGAGCAGGCCCTGGGCGAGTTCCTGCGGGCCCTGGGCGTGCCGGTGGAGCGAATTCCCGCCGGGTTGGGGGAAAGAGCCGCGCTGTACCGTTCCTTGCTCGATGGGCGGGCCGTCGTGGTTGTGCTGGACAACGCCCACACCGCTGAGCAAGTACGGCCGTTGCTGCCGGGCTCGGCCACCTGCCGGGTCGTGGTGACATCCCGCAACCGCCTGTCCGGCCTCAGCGCCCATGACGGTGCCAGCCGGGTCACCATGGACCTGCTGCCCCCTGCTGAGGCGATCACGTTACTGCGCGGTGTCATCGGCACCCCCCGGGTGGCGGCCGAGCCCGAAGCGACCGCCGCGCTGGCCAGCCGGTGCGCGTACCTGCCGCTGGCGTTGCGGATTGCGGCCGAGCGTGCCGCCACGCATCCTCACGTCACGCTGGCTGACTTGGCGGACGAGCTGGCGGTGGTGCACGACCGCCTGGACTTGCTCGCCACCGCGGAGCAGGAAGACGAAGCCACCGCGGTGCGTGCGGCGTTCTCGTGGTCTTACCGAGCGCTAACGCCGGAGACGGCGCGCGCGTTCCGCTTGCTGGGCCTGCACGCCGGAGCAGACCTCAGCGCCCCGGCCGCCGCCGCGCTCACCGACACCACTCCCGCTCAGGTACGACGGCTGCTGGAGACCTTGGTCAGTGCGCACCTGATCGAGGAGACCGGCAAAGACCGGTACCGGCTGCACGACCTGCTGCGGGTTTATGCCGCAGAGCGCGCCCAGGCGGAGGAGACCGACCACGACTGCGCCGCTGCCGTGCGGCGAGTGCTCACCTGGTACCTGCATACCGGGGATGCCGCCGACCGGATGCTCAACCCGCACCGCCGCCGTGTCCCCCTCGGCCACCCGGAACTGCCCGGCACGCCGCTGGAGTTCACGGCCTATGGCCAGGCCCTCGACTGGTGCGAGACCGAACGGGCGAACCTGGTGGCAGCCGTTCCCCACGCCGCCGAGACCGGCGAGCACGTCATCGCCTGGAAGCTCCCCCTTGCCCTATGGGGCTTCTTCACCCTGCGCGACCACTGGGCCGCCCTGATTGCCACCCACCGCATTGGCCTCACCGCCGCGCAACACCTTCATGATCGGGAGGGTGAAGCCTGGAGCCGGGGCGGCCTCGGGATGGCCTATCTTGTTCTCCGACGCTACGACGAAGCCCTCCACCACTACCAACGCGCCCTGCAGATCTGCCAGGACATCGACGACTCCTGGGGCGAGGCGGTCGCCCTGCTCAGCCTCGGTAAGGCCTATCTCCACCTCGGGAGATACGACGAGGCCCTCGATTACTCACAGCAAGCGCTGCGCATCTGCCAGGACATCGACGACCCCTGGAGCCAGACTTTCGCGCTGCTCAACATCGGCACCATCCATCGCAGACTGCACCATTTCGACGATGCCCTCGACTGTTTTCAGCGTACCCTGACCTCCGTCCGGTCCATCTGTCACCAATCAGGCGAAGCGATGACACTGCATAATCTTGGTGACACCTACCGGGATCTTCGGCGGTTCGAGGACGCTCTTGAATATTTCCGGCAAGCCTGTAGCGCCTATCGCGAGATCGGCGACCGGTGTGGTGAGGCGGAAACTCTCCGCGACATCGGCGATGCCCTCCAGAAACTCGACCAAACGCCCGCGGCGGTCGAGTACTGGAATTTGGCGCTGCCCATCTTCGAAGATCTTAACGACTCGGTGACTGCAGCAAAGATTCGCGCCAGCATAGAAATTCTCGATTCCGCCGAACCGCCCACCGGAGACACCGGGGACGGGCTATGGGACCTCGGCTGAGGCTGCGGCTGCGTCGGCTTGGGCGGGTGCGGGCGCTGGTTGCGGCGGCATGCGCAGGAGGATCAGGATGATCAATGCGACGATCGGTGCGCAGATCAGGAGCAGGGGCGGCGCCTGCAGCATCACCAGCGCGGAGACGAGCAGGACGATGGTGATCGTTGGCCGGATGAGAACTCCGATGCTGCGAGTGGAGAATCGGGCGCCAAGGTAGACGCCGGGCAGCGCACCGAGCAGCAGGGAGCTGGTCAGGGCCAGATGGACATCGCCGTAGTGCAGGTGAGCGACCGTGGCGGCGGCCACCAGCGGGACCGCTTGCACGATGTCGGTGCCGATGAGCTGGGCGGCCTGTAGCTCGGGGTAGACGACCAGCAGTGACGCGACGATCAGCGAGCCAGCGCCGACAGAGGTCATGCCGACGGCGAAACCGCCGATCGCCCCGATCATCATCGTAGGCAGCGGGCGGACCTCTGGCTGCCGGCGAGGATGCTCACTCTGGCGGCGGTCGAGAACCTGACGCAGGAGCGTCATCCCCACCGAGAGGCACAAGGTGATGCCGATGAACAGCTTCAGCGCGTTCTCCATGCCCGGGGTGTGCCCGACCACACCGATGACCATCGCGCCGACGAGCGCCGCTGGCATCGAGCCGACCGCCAGCCAGCGCACAATTCCCCAGTGGACAGTGCGCTGTTGCATGTGCACGGCGGCGCCGAGGGGCTTCATGACCAGCGCGACGAGCAGGCCACTGGAGACTGCGGTCAGCGGTGAGACCTGGAAAAACAGCACCAGCATCGGTATGAGCAGTGCGCCACCGCTCATACCGATGAGACCGACCAGGACACCGATGAGCAGGCCCGTACTAATAAGACCGATATCCATAATCAAGAGCACCCACCCGCTTTCCCCTCCGACCAACCCAATGGCCGAGGCCGACACGACGTGACAGGCATGGCCTGTTGATGACGAGTCAAGTCCCCCAGTACTGCATAAAGATCAGTGCCGCATAAGGGCTGACGTGGCTCGAAGCACTCAATCAACCAAAGATAGATCAACCAAAGATAGCCCCATAGAATCATACAAATAAAGATGTGGCTCTTGAGGCCGAAGAGGCTCCTGCGGCTAGCGTGACGGTAGCTTCGGTAAGCGGTCGGTTGACGTAGGTGAGCGGTCGTAGGTGAGCGGTTGATCCGGTAGGTGGCTAGCGACCAGCGCTACCCTGACCATCCAGGGCTTGTGTCATGGGCATGCAACTTTTGCTTCCTAGCCTTACCGTCCACAGACAACGACACAGCGAGAGGATGAGCGGATGACTCACCGAGACCGCACTTGCCGCCGGGAAACCGGGCTGGGCTTCGCCCCGGCAGGCGGGTTGTCGCGAGCCGACGCGTGGTGAGCAGCGCGGTGCCTCAGCGAGCCGGGCAACTCGTCGTCATCGGGGGTGCAGAGGACCACGCCGGCAGGGCCGTCATCCTGCGCCGGTTCCGCGACCTGTGCGGTGGTGAGCATGCCCGGATCGCCATCCTTGGGACCGCGACGATGATCCCCGCCGAGGTCGGTGAAGGCTATCTCAAGGCATTCCGGGCCCTCGGCGTCAAGGAGGTCGTGTTCCTGCCTCTGGCGTCCCGGGCAGCGGCGAGCTCGACCAAGACGATCGAGGTCCTCGAGGGAGTCGACGGAGTCTTCTTCACCGGGGGCTCTCAGCGGCGTATCACTGCCATCGTCGGAGGCTCGCGCGTGGACGCCTGGCTGCACCAGAAGCTGCAGCGGGGTTTGGTCATCGCCGGGACCAGCGCGGGCGCAGCGATGATGTCGAGCACCATGATCCTGGGTGACATCCTGGGTGACTCCGACACGATGCCCGCGACATCAATCGTGTCACTCGGGCCTGGCCTGGGGTTCCTGCCGGGCGTGGTCATCGACATGCACATGACGGAGCGCCGGAGGCTGACTCGTCTGCTCGCCGCCGTAACCCGATTTCCCCACCACCTCGGGATCGGCATCGACGAGGACACCGCGCTGATCGTGGACGGCAACCGGTTCGAGGTCATCGGAGCCGGGACGGTCACGGTCATCGACGCTGGCGACGCGACCTCGATGAGCGGCCCGAACGGCGAGCGGCCCATCGCGCTGACGGGCATGCTCATTCACGTCCTGGCAGCCGGGTATGCGTTCAACCTCACCACCCGGTCGGTAGAGATCACCACAGGACCCGAGGCGGCACGAGGGTTGTCCCGGGCCTCGTAAGGGACTCGTCAAGAACCCCAGGGTCAAGAGACCCAGTGGCGTTACCTTGTGAGCGAGCGCCATGGCCGCCGAGGCGGCAGCGTGGGGCCGTGGCGGAATCAGCGCGGTGCATCGAGCCACTGGCGCGTCGCGGACAACGATTCGACGCGGTATGGCCGAACTCGCCGACACCGAGTCGACCCAGTCCGCTCACCGAGTCCGGGCGCCGGGCGCTGGCCGCAAGAAAGCCAAGGTCGCCGAACTCGGCGGGGCCGTGATCGAGGTCAACGCCGAACCTGGCTTCCGCATGCACCTCGCTCGCTGGCGAAGGTGAACGGCGCGACGCCGCCGGTCCACTGCTCGATTTGCTCTTCCCGCCAGGTGCGCCCAGCCGCATCCCCATCGTGGCCGTGACCGGGACCAACGGTAAGACGACAACCGTGCGGATGATCTCCCACATCCTCCGCGGGACGGGCAGGATGGGGGATGACCTCGACGGACGGTATCTACGTCGACAACCGCCTGATCCTCAAGGCCGACGCGTCGGGGCCGAAGTCGGCTCGGATGGTCCTGGCGCACCCGCGGGTTGAGCTGGCGGTGATTTGTAGTTATCACCCTGGTGGGTGGGTGGCGGCGGCGAGCTGGGCAAAGTCAAGATCTACCTTGAACGGCTCAGCCAGACACAGGACCTGGCCCGACTCGGAGGAGGTGACCTTGACGTAGTGCCCCCGGTGCAATCGGTAGGCCGCCCCGCTCGGCTCCGGACCGCCCAGCTCGATCCGCAGGTAATGCTCGATGCCCGCAGCCGCGTACAGTTGCGGCTTGATCGCACGATCGGCCGCAACACTACCCGGGCTGACGACCTCGACGACCATCGCCACCTCAGCGGGATCCCAGACCGCCCGGTCGAGCCCGGGCCTGGTCACCACGACCAAATCGGGGATCAGGATCCGGCCCGGCGCCACCCGGACGTTGATAGCTTCCAGCACCTCCAGCCCGCTCGGTGCCGCCGTGCCTAGGGCATACCAAAGCTGGGATGACAGCCGCTGGTGCCGGCTGCCGGCTGACGGGCTCATGAGCAGCCCACCGTCGAGCAGCTCGACGCGACGGTCCTCGGGCAGCGCAAGATAGTCCTGCTCCGTCCACGGCCCGACGCGGTCAAGCAGGACCGACTGGCCGGACTGGACAGGCTGGGCAGCCGATGACACCGACAGCTCACCTCCGTGCGTTCGAGGGCCATCACCATGGTCGCATGCTGCCGGAGGACCCTGACAGTTTTCGCCGGCCTAGCCGGGCGGGTTCGCCAAGACGCGCAGGTAGCGGTTGCACTCGCGACAGCTGCCCGTCAGGCCGCGGGGGTTAAGGGCGAGGCCGATGACCGTGATCGTCTGGCCGCACCAGGAGCGGTGTCGGGAGCCCAGGGTGGGGAAGCTGGGCGCTGAGACCAGGTGCGAGACCGTGCCGCGGCCGGTGATTGCCCACCCCCAGTAGTACGCGCGGGAGCCCTCGGCGCTGCCGGTGCAGCGGGTCAGGTGGGTCATCGATGGGGCTCCTTGGCGGGGAGGCGGGCCGTGGTGGTGAGGCCCTGCGGTCAAACACTGTGGTCAGGCGCTGGCCCGCGCGATCCGGCGCTGCGAAGGACTGAATCGCGCGGGCCAGCCGTGTCGGTGCACAGCGGGCACGCCGCGCACCTGAGGAGGTCACCTTGCGGTCAAGAGCACTGCGGGCGGGGAGTGACCACCCGGTGCGCCGCACAGATGACCAGCCGAGCGGCTGGGGCGCGGGGAGACCGGTTGGGGTGGAAACCCAGTGAGCGGGGCCGACTCGGGGGCCGATCCCGCCCACCGGGCGGCTGGGGGTGTCCCGCCCTCACCCGGTGCGGGGCGACGGTTAGGATGGACATCCATCTTGTACTCCCTACGAACCACTTGGCTACCCGGACGCTATAAAGTGGAAGTACAAGTTGTAAATGACCTCTTCGGGTGAACGCCGTCTCCACGCCACGACCGCACCGAAAGGATCCGCAGATGACCACTCCGGCCACCGCGATCGGCATCCAGCGCCGCCAGCTCGGCAACGAGCTGCGCAGACTCCGCGAGGACGCCGGGCTCATCCAGGAGCAGGCCGCCGCGAGCCTGGGCAAGGCGGCGAACATGATCAGTCGGGTGGAGAACGGGAAGGTCGGCATCTCCAAGGCTGATCTCGACGAGCTGCTACGGCTCTACCAGGCCTCGGCGAAGGACGCGCTGTGGTGCCGGGAGCTGGCCACCGGCGCGCGGCGCCGGCGGACCCGGGCCAGCGCGGAGCCCACGCTGTACCTGGGGCCGAAGTGGTTCCGCGCGTTCCGCGACTTCGAGCAGGGCGCCTCACAGATCATGCAGGTTGCCTCGGAGATCGTGCCCGGCAACCTGCAGACCGAGAACTACACCCGGGCGATGGTCAGCGGCCGGGGCAGCTACCCGGACTACCAGACCGTTGAGGACACCGTGCGGGTGCGCCGCGAGCGGCAGGCGCTGCTGACCCGGGAGCACGCCGCGCAGTTCACCTTCGTGCTCAGCGAGTCCGCACTGCGCCGGGTGATCGGCGGCTCGAAGGTGATGGCCGAGCAGCTGCGCCACCTGGCCGAGCTGGCCCTGCTGCCCACGGTGGACATCCAGGTCATCCCGTTCGACACGCTGTCCTACGAGCCACTCAGCTACGCCTTCACCGTGCTGCGGTTCGATCACGACTCGGCCACCGACATCGTCTACATCGAGATGTACGACAATGGGATCTACCTGGACAAACCACCCGAGGCAGTGCGCCGCTACGTCGAGCTGCAGCGCCGGCTGCAAGCGATCGCCCTGGGACCAGTGGAGTCGCGTAACTTCATGGTAGAACTGGCCGGCCAGTTCGCTGCGAAACCAGACGAAGATTGGGGCTAACCCCATGTCACCCGCATCATTCCAGGAAGGGGCCTGGTACACGTCCAGCTACAGCAACGGTGGGCAGAACGACTGCGTCGAGATCAACCACTCGCTTGCGGGTCAGGTAGGAGTGCGTGACTCCAAGCTCGGCACCACCAGCCCAGTGCTGGCCATGCCAGCGGCCCAGTGGGCCTGCCTGCTGACCGCAGTCCAGCACGGCACGCTGCCCGCCTGACCCCCGCCCCTCCCCCACCCGGGGTGGGTCCACCGCAATCGCCATTCGGAACCAAATAGCGGTCCCAGACCCCTCGCCGACCGCTATTTGGTTCCGAATGGCAACGAGCGCAACCGCATGTCACCTGCATCGTTCCAGGAGGGGGCCTGGTACACGTCCAGCTACACCACCGGCGGTCAGAACGACTGCGTCGAGGTCAACTACTCGCTTGAGGATCAGGTGGGAGTGCGTGACTCCAAGCTCGGCACCACCAGCCCGGTGCTGACCACGCCAGCGGCCCAGTGGGTCTGCCTGCTCGCCGCGGTACAGGAGGGCGCTCTCGACGCCTGACCGGTAGGGACACCTCGCCATGCGGGACAAAACGGAGGACGCGTGTCTGTGTATGACACCCGGCCGCTATTGTTCTCGGGTGACCGCTGCATCCGCCGGATCGCCGCAGCCGGGCCGGCCCCCGTTCGTGGACGCGACGCCAGCGCAGATCCGTGGCGCCCTCACACCGGAGGACGTCACGGAGTTCGACCGCCAGTGGCGCGCGGTCATGAACCAAGCCACGGACCGACTAGACCTCTCGGAGGTGCACCAGGTCCTGGAAGCGTGGCGCCGGGTCGCCTGGCTCACCGTGGCCAGAGGCCCGCACGGGTACCGGCGGACGATGGCCTCGGCCGAACAGCGCCTGCGCACCGGTGAACGCGGCGCTGGTAGCGTGCCCTGGCACCAGCTTCAAGCGAGGCTCGGTCTGTCCGAGGGAGCACCTCAGCATGAGCTACGAGATCGACGTCGATCTCCAGGCGCAGGATGACATCGCCGCGCTGCCCGCGAGGGCGCTGTTGACCCTCGCCGAGGCGATGACCATCCTGGAACTGACCCCATGGAACGGCCGCCCGATCAATTCGGCCAACCCCGACGGTGCCGTCCGGACGTTAGCCTTCGGCTCCGCCGGGATGCTGACCTATCTCGTGCTCGATGACGAGAAGCGCGTGGACGTCCTGATCGTCGTCTGGGCGAGCTGACCGAACCGACTGAGCGGGCACTGGTCTGTCGGTGCCCGACCCCCTCGAACGGCCGGGCACCGGACCCCGGGATACTCCCGCAACGACAGGGCCGGTCGGCGGGCCAAGCGAGGAGTTCAGCGGGTGCCAACCACCACCAACGGAGTCCCGACGGTTCCACCGTCCAGTACCGGATCGACGGTTCCACCGTCCAGCACGTTCAGCAGAGTGACGGTGGTGGCTCCGTGCGCCCGTATCGAGCCCGGCCGGCCGCTGGCCGGGGGTGTGCTGGGCCGCTACCACCGGTGAGGGCACTCACCGGTCATCGCCGCACCCCGCTGGTGGCCCCGCTGATGACCGCTGCCCTCGCCCTGTTGTGCCTGGCCGGACCGGCGTGGCCGGTGGCCGCCCAGCCGGGCAACCGGCCGCCCGGCGTGCCACCCCCGGTTGACCTCACTGCCCTGCCCACTCCGGCCAGCGTGAACACCCTGCCTTACCTCGTGAGCACCCCGGCTGCCCAGCAGACCGGGCCGCCCACCCGACAGGCACCCTGCCAGCAGCCAGTCACGAGCGGCGCGCAGGACCTTGTGACCGAGCCGACGGCGCAACGACGGCTGCGGATCCGCAAAGCCCAGGAGTACGCAACCGGACGCGGCCAGCGGGTCGCCGTGATCGACAGCGGGGTGCAGCCGCATCCCAGGCTGCTCGGCAGATTGATCGATGGCGGGGACTACATCGAGAATCGCAGCGGCCTGTTCGACTGCGACGGCCACGGTACCGCGGTCGCCGGTCTGATCGCCGCAGCTCCCGATGCGCGCACCGGATTCGTCGGGGTGGCCCCCGCCGCGGAAATCCTGGCTATTCGCCAGGGCAGCACCTTCTACTCGGTACCACTGCGCCAGCTCACCACCGGCCAGCAGACCAGCTCCAGCGCCGGCGACACCAGGAGCATGGCGGCCGCGGTGATGCGCGCCGTACAGCTGGGCGCGACAGTGATCAATATTTCGGAAGCCGCGTGTTTCCCGGCTGAGCCCAACCAGGTCAACGCGCCGGACCTGCAGGCCGCCGTGCACTACGCGGTAGAGCACAACGTTGTCGTGGTGGTGGCCGCCGCGAACGTCAGCAATATCTGCAAACAGAACAGCCCCGGGGTAGTCACCACGATCTCCTCGCCAGGCTGGTTCGACGCTGACGTGCTCACGGTCGCCGCGACGTACGACGATGGCCAGCCAGCGGACTTCTCGATTCGTGGACCGTGGGTCGATGTGGCCGCCCCGGGCACCGGCGCGGTGTCGTTGGCGCCCGGGCGCGCAGGGCTGACCGCCGGACTCCTCGACGCCCGCAGTCAAGCCTATCCGCTCAGCGGAACCAGCTTCGCCGCTCCCTACGTGGCCGGGCTAGCGGCGCTGGTCCGGGACCGGTTCACGAACCTGAGCGCGCGTCAGGTGATCCATCGTATCGAACAGACCGCCCGGCATCCCGCGGGCCGGCGCGAGCGCAACGAGGACGTTGGCTACGGCATGATCGACCCCGTTGCCGCGCTCACCGCGGTCCTGCCCGAAGAGCGCAGCCCGCAGGCCCAGCCCGTGCTGCCGAGTAAACGGGACGGTCTGCGCAGCACGCCGCGCCCGAACAGCACGCTCGCACTGGCCGGCTCTGCCGCAGCGCTCGGGGCGCTCGGACTGGCCTTGATGGTCGTCCAGACCGTCAAACGGCAGCGGCGGTGCCCCCACCAGCCGCGGCATTGACCGGACGGAGGGCGTGGTGGCTTGGGTCCTGATCTGTGGTTGCTGCTGCGTCTGGGCTGCGCTCCCTGTCCCGAACTCGACACCAGGGTTGTTCGGGCGGTGATGGGCAGCGCCGCACACAATCGATCACCTCCTCGCCGGGCCGCATCCTGATATCCACCGTTGTCGCCGGTGCACCCCGGTGGGGATACGCATATCCATGCACTTTAACTGTGAGCTGGGATAACTACGGCTTACGACCCGTCCCGGCATGTAACGACCGGCAGTGCGTGGCAGATATAAAAGACACGGGAACGGATGAGCCCGCCGCACGGGGGGAGCCACACGGAAATGATCATGATACCGACCGTTTTCCGCTTTGTCCGTTCTTGTACGTGCCGCAGTCTGCGGCGTTCGTCTTCTCTCACTCTACGTAATGACAGCAGCCGAGGGACTACCCATCCGAGAGGGACCAGTAGGCCTCTGCGTTGCAGTCGGTTTAAGCGGTTCGCTGACCGACGAGCTGGCGGCCGAGACGGCCGCAGCAGGATTCCCCGTTACTCGGAGCAACCAGAACCCACACCCTACGTCAAAGAGCTGGTCGACGAGTACGCCAAGCAGGCTGCTGCCGAGCGCGAGGCCATGGAGAGAGATACCGCTCCCTGGCGCCAAGACTTAGCCCAACTCATCGACAAGCTACGCCATGAAGTGCACCCCGACCCTGCAGTGCGGGCGTGGCGACAGCGAGAGGCCTCCCAAGAGAAGCGGCGGCTCGAAGCGGCGATCGCGAGTCGACGCAGGCAGTACGTCGATCGGCGGAACCAGCTGGCCGCGCACACCTGTGTCCGCATCGAGACCTACTGGACCAGGTTGGTACAGGTTCACCCGGACGGCGAGCTGCTGACCAACTGGATCAACGAGTGGAAACCCCCGCAGCTGGCCGGTCCCCTGGGAAAGCTGATCGAGATCGACGAACTGAACGGGAGCGACGAACCCAGCGAGCTCGACGGACCATCGGAGATCAACTGATATGCACAGTGCTCGCACGATCCACCGCTGGTGGCGCCGAGAAAGCTTCCACATGGAGGTCACAACGGTGGCGCCACCTAGCTTGTTCACTCACTTGATGCCACAAAGGCAGATTACCCGCTTGGAGCAACGGATGCGCCGAGCCGAGGCGGATGCCCGGGGGTGGGTGGCCGAGCTGTCTGGCGCGCTCGACGTCGGTTCCGGGGGTGTGTTCGACGGGCGACTGGACGGGTTAGAGGTCAAATGGCACGCGCAGGACGACCGCGAGCACAACGCCTACCTGTCCGAGCTGGGCAAGCGGCTCGCCAAGGCGCAAGGTGCCATCGTTTTCGCCGAGAAGACCGTCGAGCAAGCCAAGGAGGACCAGGAACGTGCCGCGCGGGACTATGAAGGGGCACGGGTACGACTCGGCGGCGAGCCACGGAGTCGCCAAGGCAAGCCGACCGGAGAAACCGAGGGGAGCGCATCTCAACTCGAACCGCTGATGTGGCTGTTCGTGCTCGGCGCGGTGGCTGGTGATATCGCAGTGTTCTACAACGTCTTGGCGAGGTTGTTCCGAAGCAATCCGGTGTTAGTTGGAGCCTGTACCGTCGGCTTCGTGGCCGCCGCGATCGGGATTTGTCATCTTATCGGGATCGGGTTGCAGGAGAGGCAGTCCGCCGTCCGGAGCCGCAGCGATGCGCTGCTCTGGGCGAAAGTGGTCGCCTGGCTCGCCCTCGGGTGTTTGGCGTTTTTCGTCCGCCTCCGTGTCGGTGTCAGTTCTTCGGGCACTCTACAAAATATGGGGAGCTCAGGTTTCGGGCTGACGCCGGCCACGAACGTTGATCGGGACCTGCTCGCCGCGCTCTTTTTCGCTGGCCTGTACCTCGTTAGTGGGCTCGTCGCCATCACGGCATCTTTCAGGATGTTCAACCCCGCTGCCCGAGCTTTTCGGCACGCGTCACGCAATGTCAAGAAGCTCAAAAAGGCCGAGCGGAACACCAAGAACGCCCAAGCGCAGCTCGTGGAGCAGATCGAGCTCAAAAGTGCGGTCGACGCCGAGGTGGCTCGTGCCACAGAGCGGCGGAGGGGAGTTCGTTACTGCACTGAAGCCAACATTGTCAGCCTTAAATGGTTCGTACGCAATCTGATAGCCGCCGAGCTGAACGACCCCACAGCGCATGACATTTTGATGAAGGACGCGCCCAAGATGAGAACGTACCCCGAACCCGAGCCCACGTCATGATCGGACTGAGTAGGGTTTTTGCCGCCGGCACCGCCCCTCTCCTGGCCATCGCGCTGGTGGCGTGCAGTGGGGGCGGTAACGCCCACTCGGGAGAATTCGTGATCGGCGGGGAGTGCGCCATGCCGGCCGGGCCACTTGCCGTGGCGATATCCCGGCGGGCGAACAGCCCCGGCGACCTACCCGTTCCGGTGAGCCAGATCGTGCAGCGGTTCATCACGCGTATCCCGGCGGGGGTGACCGGACCGACCCTGAGCTTGATCAACGTCGATGGTCGCTCCCGTGTTTATCAACACGGGAACTTCTTCTCGGACTCCGGGAACGATGAGGGTCTCCAAGACGACCAACAGAAGTTCCTGGCCGGGTTCACCAGCACCGCAGCCGCGATGCGCGCCGCAGAGCCCGAGGTGGATGTCCTGGGTGCGCTGGAGGAGGCGGGAAACGCCGCGGGCGCGGGCCGACCGGCGGCCGGCACCGTCGTCCTCGTCGACTCCGGTCTGTCCACAACCGGCGCGCTGGACTTCAGCCAACCGGGCATGCTGGATGCTCCAGCCGATGACCTGATCTCCTCCCTGCGGAGAACCAAGGCATTGCCCCATCTGAGCGGGTTGACCGTGGCTCTGGTCGGAGTCGGGGAGGTTGCCCGCCCGCAGCAGAAGCTCGGCACTCGTCAGCCGGGCCTCGCCGAGCTGTGGACACAGATCGCCAAAGCCAGCGGGGCGGCCTGCGTCACGTCGGTCGAGGTGACGCGCTCCGACGACCCGGTCGATGGCCAGGTCAAGCCGGTGAAACTCGTCCCGGTCCCCTCTCCTGTGGTGGTTCATCCTCACGGGATCGTTCTCCTTGACGCAGGCGAGGTTCGATTTGAGGAGGGGCAGGCGGCCTTCCGCGACCGGAAAGCCGCGCGCACAGCGCTGGAGCCGATCGCCGCCCCGCTCAAGAACCAACCGTCGCACCACCTGCGGCTCATTGGCACCACCGCGCGCTGGGGTTCCCGGGACTACCAACTCGACCTGGCTAGGCGGCGGGCTGAGACCGTCAAGCAGGAGCTGGTCGGGCTCGGCGCCAACCCGAACCAGATCGAGACTCGCGGCTTAGGCAGCTATTTCGCGCAGTACGTCCCGGACAATGGCCCTGGCGGCGTGCTCTTACCGGGGCCAGCGCAACAAAATCGAACGGTCCGGATCGAGTCCTGCGATCCCACCTGCCCACCCGATCCAGCGGCCCCACCGGCATGACCGTCCATCCGGGGGCTCATGGATGTTTGTGCGCGTTCTGGCGGCGCAACGCGCGGGTTTGTTCGGCGCAGCACGCCGCCTCCGAACAACACGCTCGCGCTGGCCGGCTCTGATGGTCGTCCAGACCGTCAAACGGCAGCGGCAGCGCCCCGGTTAAGATCGATGGCGCTGGGGAGCGTCCATTGCTGGGTGAGCCGACCCAGAGCGTGTAATGCTGTGGCGTGATCGTCAGGCCGAACTGGTCAATGCCAGGGCGCCCAGCGTTATCCCAGTCAGCCAGGATCGGGTCGATCTTGGCCCACAGATGCCGGATGCCGGTTTCGTGAACCCGAGCAGGTCCGCCCGAACGCGGCTCGACGCGGACCCATGAGTTACTGGCTGGATGCCACCAGCGGTAATCCACCACCGTGCCGTCCTCGCGGTGCACAAACATCAGCTGGCTCCGCTCGGCGATCAAAGAAGCCAAGAACGAGGCAACGGTGAAATCTAAGCTCCCTGGTAGGTCAGCGTCGTACTGCCGTTCCGCGACGCCGCCGGTAACCTCGAAAACCCGCCCACTCGTGGACGTGGGTAGCTCGCCTTCGGTGTGCAGCGCCATGAATCCGGCCTGGCCGCAGAACTGACCAGATACCATGTCACCGTTGCCGCGCCGGAGAGCGACCAGGCCACGGCTGACATTGGCGACGATCAACCCGCCAGGCGCCAACTGCTGGATCCAGGCTGCCGGGATGCGGTCCACTCCGCAAGTAGCGATGATCCGGTCGAAAGGGGCGCGTTCGGCCGCGCGACGGGCACCGTTGCCGGTCAGTACCGTCACCGGGAATCCGGCATCGTCGAGGACCTCCTTCGCTGCCTGAGTGAGACGGGGATCGACGTCGATGGTCGTGACGTTGTCCGGGCCGAGTCGATGGGCCAGCAGGGCGGCGTTGTATCCCGTTCCGGTACCAATTTCCAGTACCTTGTGTCCGTCGTGGACATCCAGCAGGCCCAGCATGTGCGCCATGAGGGCAGGCTCGGTGCTGGACGAGATGGCCACGCCATTGTCCGCGTAACGTGTGATCAGCGCTTCGTTCCGGTAGGCCGCCGCCAACCATCGTGGACGTTCGGCCGGATCCGAGCCGTCGTACCAGCTCGCCGCAGCCGGACCGGGCTGCCCGGGCGCGCTGATCGCGAAACGCGGCGCGAAGAGGTGCCGAGGCACGCTCTGCCAGGCACGCCGCCAAGCGGGGTCGTTCAGGAGCCCAGCAGCGGCCAGCTCATCGGCCAGTTGCTCCCGGTAGTCGGCGGCCATGTCATCGGTGACGGTGGTATTCACGGAGTCCAGCCCTCCAACAGGTCGGCGATAGCATGGGCGATCGGCAGATCGGTCGCCAACTCGATCCAGCCCCATTGCCCGTTAGGGCTGACTTCGAGGAAATACCAGCATCCTTCGGGGTCAACAATAAATTCGAGTGCGCCGTACGCAAGCCCCAGGGAGGTCATGAGCTGATTCACCCCGTCGGAAATCGGTCGCGGCACGGTCGCCGGCTGGTAGGTGAGGCTGCCATAGTCCGACCGCCAATCGACACGAGTCTTGTCTGAAGACGCGTCGATCCGGGCCGCAAATTGCTGTTGGCCGACGACAATCAGCCGCACCTCGAATTTCTTGGGCACCCGAGACTGAAATAAATGAGCAGTGCGGGCTACGCCGTCGGTGATCTCCTCGGCGGTAACCGGACTTGTGTACAGGGCAACGGCTTTTCTCTCCGCTCCGTCCGGCGAGCCTCGGAGAGGCTTGTAGATAGCACCGTCCTTTTGGGCGGTCACGAAGGCCCGAGCCGCCTTGGGATCGTTGGTGATGAACGTGTCCGGGATAGCGAGACCGCACGCTACGGCGGTGGCTAACTGGAGCGGCTTGCTTTCGGCAATGGCATTGCAGTGCGGGTGGTTCACCCACCGACACCGCAACGCACTAAGAACGCCACCAAAACCAGCGAGGGCCTCCCGCTCCGTCCATGCACGGTCACTGGTCGGCATCGCTGGGTGCAGGACAAACCGGGTAGGCCGCCGGTACCATACCGACCGTATATCAGCCAGACATACAGTGTGATGATCGGTGGACAAAAGGCCGTGCCAGCCGTTCCGCCCTCCTCCGATCCGAGCCTGCAGCACTAGTGTTTCCGGAAACTCGGCTACATCTAGACGGACCACCGGAACGCGCCGCGAACTTAGTTCGCAGATGACTAAATCGGCAGTGGGATCAAAACACTGGGTCAGCACCAGCACAGGTGACTTAGTCACGTGGTCAGTCTGTTCCATCGACCACCGAATCGGGCCAGGACTGCA
Organism: Pseudonocardiales bacterium; assembly: GCA_019244165.1. Classification (GTDB taxonomy): domain Bacteria; phylum Actinomycetota; class Actinomycetes; order Mycobacteriales; family Pseudonocardiaceae. The sequence continues at coordinate 49,843 of JAFATA010000012.1, forward strand.
TGTCCATAGTCGTCGTAATGGTACAGTACAGTGTGCTTTTCATCGACGGCTCGTCGATGAATGGGGTTCCCCCGGGCATCACTGTTATCTGGCGCACCGGATCGTAGCTGGCCCCACCCGGGGCGATCGCCTGCACTTGAGGCACCGAGACTCGGGTCAATCCGAACGGGACACTGTAAGGGGTACGGAGGTCCTGGTGCAGGGGCTACCGTAGGGATACATGATTTCTATGCGTTTCTGGAATATACATGTTCCGACTATTCATGCAGGGAATATTCGTTGGTCGACGTTCGACATGTTCCCGTCAGCATGCCAGTAGCATGTGGCGGTGCTGCCAGGCCTGCTCGATGCAGGCACGCGCAATGGGGGACAGTGGCTCGGCGCGCAGCCGCTCCCGCGCCTCCGAGGTGAAAGGAATGCCCACGGTTGGCCGTCCGGCAGTCGTGCTCACCGCGGCACCTTCGTCATTGACGCTCACCATACCGGCGAACAGCCGGTCGAAGGCGGATGCCTCAATCACAGCGATGGTCAGCAGCTCAGCCCACAGCGTGAGTGGAAAAAGCGCCACAGCGGTGGCAAAGATCCTGAAGTCGCCCGCATCCCGAGCGGCGGCGAACGACCGGAACGGCTCGTCTTGCTCGTAGTCGATCGGGTCCACCGAGTTGCCGTCGTGCTCAGGGTTACCGAGAAACTCCTCGGAGTACTCCCGCTGGATATTGCGTCAGAGCGAGAAATCATTGGCCTGATGGGCCAATGCCAGCCCGGCCGGCTGGAAGACGCCGGACGGGATGACATGCAAGCCGGGCCCTGATGCGACAGATTTGGCGTCCCGCTTGTGGAGGTACAGCCGGTGTCCATCGATCGGGTCACGCCGGATGGTCAACGTGCCGATGCTCAGCAACGCCGGGCGGGCGGCAAGATCGAACGGGTCGGCAATCCATCGGCGCAGCGGAAGAGCGGCGAGGTTAGGTCGCTTGTGTCCAGCACACAGCCAGCCTTCAGCGAACTCATGGGCGGCCGCCTCGCAGACATCGAATGTCTCGAAGTAGCTGGTAAAGCCGAACCCGAGCCGGCCGCCGGTCGTGGTCCATTCCACGTCGAGCAGCCGGTAGCTCACCCGGTTGTCCAGCAGCTTAGGCCGGGCGAGGTCACGTAGGGCGTGCGAGTAGCGCACCATAACGGGTTCCGTCGGCGGCCAGCGGACGGGCTGACTCGGTCTGCTCAATCCCACCGGTGATAACCGGCCTAGCAGGCTCGGCGACCTCGTACAGACCGATGTCCCCGATCTCGACCGGCGTAGCGGGTAGCCAGTCAGGTTGGGTGAGCGCCGAGCTACCGGACATGTGGTGCGCCCGTGGGTATAGCTCGGCGGCGAGGTCACCCAGGAGCGTAAGGTTGGCATTCAGCTCGGCGCGCACCATCCGCCACCGCTCCTGACTCGCCAAGACCGCACCCGGCGAACCGCTGGCCGGTTCCGGCTGGGGAATGGCGTCAACGGGCCGGTCAGGCAGAATGCCCAGCTGCTCAGAAGGGATGTTCAGCTTCCCTGCGATGAACCGCAGCTCGTCAATCCCCAGCAGAAGAACTCCGGTCTCTATCTTTGACAGCCGGGACTGTGTGGTGTTCAGCACCACAGCAGCCTCATGCTGCGTCATCCCCGCATGTTGGCGGTGCCAGCGGATTACCCTTCCCGCGTCGGAACCGTCCGGCGGCGTGGCCACCGGTTGTGTCACGTGTAACCACCTCCCAGCACTCATCCCCTCGACCATGACTGCTCCCCTGCGGTGCCACGCTTGTTGCAGGGCCAGTATCACAAGCTGGAGTGCCCACCGTGAGGGGTGCTCACCCTGTGAAACCGCGCTGCGCTCGAGTCTGGTGGGCGCGGGCGGCGAGCCCCTCGTCGTCGGGGTAGTCCACGCCGATGAGGGTGAGCCCGTGTGCGGGCGCTACCGTGACCCCGCTGGAGCGGGCGGTGGTGCGCAGCAGGCCAGCGGGCCAGTCCGGGAGGCACCGGTGCTCTCCCACCGCCAGCAGGGCACCCACCAGGCTGCGCACCATCGAGTGGCAGAACGCGTCCGCCGCGACGTGCGCGATCAGCAGGTGCCCTTCGTCGCGGGTCCACTCCAGCCGCTGCAGTGCCCGCACCGTGCTCGCGCCCTCCCGCCGGCGACAGAACGCGGCGAAGTCGTGCTCACCGAGCAACAGCGCGCTCGCCGCGTTCATCGCGGCGGCGTCAAGCCGACGGTGGTAGCTCAGCGTGTCGTACCGGCGCAGCGGATCCACCCCCCACGGCGCGTCGCAGACCCGGTACCGGTAGTGCCGCCGCAACGCGGAGAACCGGGCGTCGAAGGTGTCCGGCACTTGGGCCACCGCCGGCACTCGGAGATCCGCTGGCAGCAGCCGGGCCAGCCGGTGGGCGAGCTGCTCGGGCGGCGGCGCACCGGGCGGCAGGTCGAGATGCGCGACCTGCCCGGTGGCGTGCACGCCCGCGTCGGTACGGCCCGCGACGGTGAGGGTCACCGGGATCCGCGCCACGGTCTCCAGCGCATGCTCCAGGACTCCCTGGACGGTGCGTCGCCCAGGCTGACGGGCCCATCCGGAAAAGCCAGCTCCGTCGTAGCGGATATCCAGCCGGTAGCGCAGGAGCCCGCCCTCCCCAGCGGGTAAGGCGGGCTCCTGCGGCGTGGTGCTCGGAGTCAGGATTCGCCCTCGTCCTCCTGCTGTGCGGCCGGGGTCTGCGGCTCGACAAGGGTCTGCGCCTCGGCCGGGGTCTCCGGCTCAGCGTGCGCCGCAGCGGGCTCTTCAGCCTTGGTGGCCGGCTGAGGCTGTGGACGGCCCCGGAAGGCCCTGCGCTTGACCTCTTCGACATCGGCGGCGGTGCGCTCCGTGACCAGCGCGATAATCGCCATCGCAGCGTTGTCGCCCTTGCGTGGCATTGTCTTGAGGATCCGGGTGTAGCCACCTGGCCGGGTCGCGAACTGCGGGCCGATCTCCGCGACCAGCTTGTGCACCACGTCCTTGTCCCGGATTACCCGCATGATCTGGCGACGGTTGTGCAGGTCCGCCCTACGGGCCTTACTGATCAACCGCTCGGCGAACGGACGCAGCCGTTTCGCCTTGGCCTCGGTGGTGGTGATCCGGCCGTGGGTGAACAGCGATGTCGCCAAGTTGGCCAACATCAGCCGTTCATGGGCCGGCGACCCCCCGAGCCGGGCGCCCCTGGGCGGCGTTGGCATGTGGCTCCCTTCGGTCGCCCCGTGAGTGGCGATGCGACCTATAGGTCGCATCGCCACTCACGGGTAGGTCCCCTACAGTTGCTCGGTTTCGGCGTAGTCGTGGCCGTCGTCGCCGTTGTCGGTGCCGTTGTCGGTGCCGTTGTCGGTGCCGTTGTCGGTGCCGTTGTCGGTGCCGTTGTCGCTGGCGTCGTCCTCCCAGCCCTCGATCGAGTATTCCGCCGACACCGTTGAGGGATCAAACCCGGGCGGGCTGTCCTTGAGCTGCAGCCCAAGAGTGGCCAGCTTCAGCTTCACCTCGTCAATCGACTTAGCGCCGAAGTTGCGAATGTCCAGCAGGTCGGCCTCGCTCCGGCTGACCAGCTCACCGACGGTGTGGATGCCTTCACGCTTGAGACAGTTGTAGGACCGGACGGTAAGGTCCAGGTCTTCGATGGGCATGGCGAAGGCAGCAATCGTGTCCGCCTCGGCCGGCGAAGGACCGATTTCGATACCTTCGGCTTCCACATTGAGTTCCCGGGCCAAGCCGAACAGCTCCACCAGGGTGCGGCCAGCCGAGGCCAGCGCGTCCCGGGGAGTCAGTGACGGCTTGGTCTCTACGTCCAAGATTAACTTGTCGAAGTCGGTACGCTGCTCGACCCGGGTGGCCTCCACCTTGTAGGTCACCCTCAGGACCGGCGAGTAAATGGAGTCCACCGGGATCCGGCCGATCTCCGCGCCGGATGCCTTATTCTGCACCGCCGGCACGTAGCCGCGGCCCCGCTCCACCACCAGCTCGATCTCCAGCTTGCCCTTGCCGTTCAAGGTGGCGATGTGCAGGTCGGGGTTGTACACGGTCACCGTGGCCGGCGGCACGATATCGCCCGCGGTGACCTCCCCCGGACCCTGCTTGCGCAGGTACATCGCTACCGGCTCGTCCTCCTCCGAGCTGACCACGAGCTCTTTGAGATTGAGGATGATGTCGGTGACGTCCTCCTTGACGCCCGGAACAGTGGTGAACTCATGCAGCACGCCCTCAATGCGGATGCTGGTCACCGCCGCTCCGGGGATGGACGAGAGCAAGGTCCGGCGCAGCGAATTGCCCAGGGTGTAGCCGAAGCCAGGCTCCAGCGGCTCAATCACGAACCGGGAGCGGTTGTAGTCGACCGGCTCCTCGCTGAGGGTAGGTCGCTGAGTAATCAACATAGTTGATGTACCTCCATCTGGCGCCCGCTATTTGACGCCATCGCGGATCTTCGATTATCGCAGCCTCATCCTACTTGGAGTAGAAATCGACGATAAGCTGCTCCTGGAGAGGGACGTCGATCTGCGCCCGCTCGGGCAGGCGGTGTACCAGCACCCGCAACGTTGCGGGGACCACTTGCAGCCACGCCGGCACCGGGCGGTCACCCAAGGTCTCCTTGGCTACCACAAACGGCAGCGTCGGCATCGACTTGGGCCTGACGTCGATGATGTCGAACTTGGACACCCGAAGACTGGGGACGTCCACCTTGACGCCGTTCACCAGGAAATGCCCGTGGGTCACCAGCTGACGCGCCTGGCGCCGGGTGCGAGCCAGGCCAGCACGGTAGATGACGTTGTCCAGCCGGGACTCCAAAATCTGCAGCAGCACGTCACCAGTCTTGCCGGTGCGGCGGTTGGCCTCCTCGTAGTACCGGTGGAACTGCTTTTCCATGACCCCGTAGGCGAAGCGGGCCTTCTGCTTTTCCTGCTGCTGCAGGAGGTACTCGCTTTCCTTGATCCGGGCACGGCCGTGCTGGCCGGGCGGGTACGGTCGACGCTCAAAGGCTTGGTCGCCGCCGATCAGATCGGTCTTGAGCCGACGGGACTTGCGGGTCACAGGTCCGGTGTATCGAGCCATCTGCGCTGCTCCTCCCGCGCCTTAGACCCGGCGCCGCTTCGGCGGCCGGCAGCCGTTGTGCGGCTGAGGGGTCACATCCTGGATGGTGCCGACCTCAAGACCGGCAGCCTGTAGCGACCGGATCGCCGTCTCGCGGCCCGAACCGGGGCCCTTCACGAAGACATCCACCTTCTTCATGCCGTGCTCGGCGGCCTTGCGGGCGGCATTCTCGGCGGCCATCTGGGCAGCGAACGGGGTCGACTTGCGCGAGCCCTTGAATCCCACGTGGCCCGCGGACGCCCACGCGATCACTGCACCGGTGGGATCGGTGATCGAGACAATCGTGTTGTTGAACGTTGACTTGATATGCGCATGGCCATGCGCGACGTTCTTCTTCTCTTTGCGCCGAACCTTCTTGACACCGACACCTGCTCGTGCTCTGGGTGGCATGCGGTTGCACTCCTACAAGATCTGGGTTAGCTGCCCTGGGATTGGTTGCGCCGTCGTTACTTCTTCCCGGCCTTCTTCTTGCCAGCGACCGTCTTCTTCGGACCCTTACGGGTACGGGCGTTGGTCTTGGTTCGCTGACCGCGCACGGGAAGCCCGCGGCGCCACCGCAGACCCTCGTAGCAACCGATCTCGATCTTCCGGCGGATGTCGGCCTGGACCTCGCGCCGGAGGTCACCCTCGACCTTGCAGTTTTCTTCAATGTAGTCCCGCAGCCGGATGAGGTCCTCATCGGAGAGGTCCTTGGAGCGCAGATCCGGGCTCACCCCGGTGGCGCTGAGGATCTCGTGGGAGCGGGTACGGCCGATGCCGTAGATGTAGGTCAGCGCGATCTCCATCCGCTTGTCGCGGGGAAGGTCGACGCCAGCGAGTCGGGCCATGCAGGCGTGTCTCCTGTCTCCATCGTCTCCAGGTCTGCTCCCCGCCCATCCCGCATGACGAGTGTGCTCGCCGCCCGCGGGCCCCGGCCTGGAATCCGGGGGTGGACCGATCCCTCGCGGATCGGGTGGTGCGGGGAGGTCTTCTCGCGCCGCGCAGGACGTGACATCCTGCCCTGCTCAGCCCTGTCGCTGTTTGTGGCGCAGGTTCTCGCAGATCACCATGACCACACCGTGACGGCGGATCACTTTACACTTGTCACAGATCCTCTTGACGCTGGGCTTGACCTTCACGTCATCTCTCCTGGTCGCGGGACCGGGTAGCGGTCCCGGGCCGTCAGTTGTGTCGTGGATCGGGTGCTCTACTTGTAGCGGTAGACGATGCGGCCTCGGGACAAATCGTAGGGCGAAAGCTCCACGACCACCCGATCCTCGGGCAGGATGCGGATATAGTGCTGGCGCATCTTGCCGCTGATGTGGGCGAGGACGCGGTGGCCGTTCTCCAGCTCAACCCGGAACATGGCGTTGGGCAGTGGCTCGACCACCCGACCCTCGACCTCGATCGCCCCGTCTTTCTTGCCCATGTCCTCCGCGTCCTGCTCACGTCGCCCTGCCGCCGGCCAGCGGCCTTGCCGCGGCGCAGACACCGGCCGGTTCCGCGACGTGGGGAGGCATCACAAGGAGCGAAGACGCACCGCTGAGCAGGAAGCCTGCGCAGATACCTGCATACACGCTGGAACCAGCGCGTTGCGCGCGCCGACGTCACAGTGTACGTCGAGGTCACGCTCAGCTCCAAACCGGCCCGGCGATCGCCCCCGGGCGCCGAGCCAGAGGTCCCGGGCCGTGAACTCGACACCACCGACGTTGGGGTGCCCTTGAAACGTCGGTCACGTCGAGTTCACGGACAGCACCGACTGCAGCTGACGTCACGGAAGGCGTGCCACCGCCTGATGGATCAGTGCGACTGCATCTGCTCCAGTGGCGGCGGCCTCCTGGAGCAGGTTGAACATCGCGAGGTAGGCCATCACCTCGCCAGGGTCCTGCAAGATTTGTTCGCCGGTGAGGGTTTCGACGAATACAACGTCTTCATCATGGAGTGAGAAACCAGCCAGTGGCATCACCGGGGACGGCTGGGCGACAGGAAGCACACCGAGTTCGACTGAAGCCAGGCCGGACACGATGATGAGCCGATCGAGCTGACCTCGTAACGTATCCACGGTCAGCCGCTCAGTTCCGTCGCAATCCGCTGAATCAGCGCGACCGCTTCCTGGCCGGTAGCTGCCGCGTGACGAAATTGATCGAAGAATCTCTCATAGAGCGCAACCTCGTCAGCAGCTTCCAGGCGCTGCTGGCCGACGATTGACTCGATGAGCACAACGTTGTCGTAGAGCACGAAGCCGGTGAGTGGGAACATGGGCAGCGGCGCGCTGAACGGCACCACACCGAGTTCGACCCCGGCGAGGCCAGCCACCGCAACCAACCGGTCCAGCTGACCTAACAGTGTTTCGGGCGGGCCAAATCGGGTGTGTAACGCCGCCTCGCCCAAGACCAGCTGGATCTTCTTACCAGGCTGATACAGCACGTCTTGACGCTTGATGCGCTCACCGACGATTGCTTCGATATCCTCGGTCGAGGCTCCAAACGCAGAAGGGCCGCACGGCAACGACAGCAGTTCCCTCGCGTACGACGCTGTCTGCACCAGACCAGGCATCATTGAGGGCTGGTATTCAGCGATGCGCATAGTCCTGGTGTCAGCAGTCGCAGTGCTCGCCTGATCCGCGACCGGGCCGCCAGCCCTGCGATAGAGCTGACCAAAGGTCGCGTATTCGACTCGTGCGGCCGCCAGCAGATGCAGCAGTTCGTTCATCTGCATGGTCGACGCACGCGTAGCCGTGGCCCACTGCACGATGTCTTGCTCGGTAGGGCGTTGCAAGCCACGTTCCAGCTTCGACACCCGGGTCTGGTGCCAGCTAGCATCTGGGTGATCGGTTCTGAGGCGTCGGGCTAAGGCACTGCCGGACGGGAATGCGGCTGCACGTAGGTCACGCAACCGCCGCGCGAGCAAGGCGCGCTGCGGCGTGATCGGTGCTTGCAAGTCCGCCACAGCCTCCGTTCAGGACTGACCTGCGGTAAGGGTCAAATAAGACACTATCTCCGGGTGGTACCCACGCAGGTAGTCGGCCCATGGCAGGGAATGGTGCAGGGCTGCGTCACGGGCACGGCAGGCCCTGACGATCTGTTCGGGATCGGTGACATGTTCAGCACCCAGCCACGTCCCGTCCCGGTCGTAGCGCTGACTCCACAGTTCGCTGGAGTCGATCAACCAGAAGTCGTCCTGCGGCACGTCCACGGGCCATGAGCCGCCTTCGGGAACCGGAACAATACGGACGTCCTCCCCGGCCTCGACGTTGGGGGCATAGCTAGCGAGCTCGAAACGGATGTAGTCGGTCAGTGGCGAGGTGACCACGTGTACCCGCTGCATGACACAGCCGGAGCGGACCCGCTGGCGGACCATGTGCGTCCACGTCCGGAGGGCAGGCGTAAGCGGCAAGGGTTTACCCGCCTGGAAAGCGACTCGGGCATCCTCTTCACCACTGCCGCGGTAGTCCTGCAACGCCTCCAAGCGGAACACCGAGTACCGGAAGGCGACGAGCCGGTCCAACAGGGTCGCCGCTCCGGGAAGGGCGTCGATAGTCAGGCCATCCTCTCCTGGTAGCGGCGCACCGCCTCGATGACGATCTCGGGCTTGATGAGCACCGCCCCCTCCCCGAGCAGCAGGTTCTCCAGGTTGGCGTACGTGTCGTCATCGGCCACATCGCCTTGTATGCCGAACCGGCCGTCCTCGGTGAGGTAAACGGTCTGGCAGCCAGTGGGGTTGGAATCCCCGTCCTTGGCAAGTCTCTTCAGCCGCACGACGCACCTCCGAATCGATGAGCGAACACGCTCATCGTACATGCACCAACTAAGCTACCTGGAGAAGGATTTCAACCAAGATCTAAGCTTGACACGAGGTTCACCTCGTTCTAGCGTTCTGACTGTCTCGTGGACAGCGTCCGACTGGGCGGTCCCGCGCTGTGCAGGCCGGTGCCCTCCAGCGACGCAAGCCTGGATGAGGAGCACGCCATGACCACAGCGCCGGTGGACGATCCGGTGGCATCCGGTAGTGAGCAGTTCGGGTTGTCACGACCTCCGCAGGCCCCGCGGTGCTGGGACGTTCCCTCCCCCATGGGGGTGCGGCCGTGGGGACTGCGCGGGATGCGCTGCGGTGCGCTGCCCGCACGCCCCGTGCCGGAGTTCAGCTACAGCCACGAGCAGCAAGTTGCCGTGGACGAACGCGGGCGAGCACTGATCCTGACTGGGATGGCGGATCCGACCGCCCATTCGGTGACCGATGGGGACGGGGACGAGGGTCGCTCTGAGGACTGAGTATATGACTTCGCGCCAGATGACCCCGCTCCGGCATGACCTTTCTGATCCTGGCGGCCGAGTTCGACGTCAGCGCCGACCAGATGATTTTTGCCTTGCGGGACCGCGAGGTGCCGGTCTGTCGGATAGATACCGCGTGGTTTCCCACGCGCCTGCACCTCGACGCCCGGCTGCGAGGAGGCACTGGGGTGGCTGGTTACGCACACCGGGGCGCGATATCGAGCTCGATGGGCTGCGATCGATATGGTACCGCAGCCCCACGACCTTCCAGTTTCCGCCAGAGTTGAGTGACGCGGAACGCCAGCACGCGTTTTTGGAGGCTAAGTACGGGCTTGGTGGGGTGTTGTCGTCGTTGCCGGTGTTGTGGGTCAATCATCCCGCGCGGGTGGCTGCAGCCTCCAAACCTGTGCAGTTGTCCACCGCGGCCCGCTGTGGCCTGGCCGTCCCGGATACTCTGATCACCAACGAACCGGAGGCGGTGCGTAGCTTCGCCCGGTGTGGTGCGACGGTGACCAAGATGCTCGGCGCAAACCATATCACCGAAGAGGGCACCCGCAAGGTCACATTCACGAGACTGCTCAGCGATGATAATCTCACTGATTTGCACGGAGTAAGCGTCACCACCCACCAGTTCCAGCGGTGGGCACCGAAACAGCACGACGCTAGGGTGATCGCTATCGGCGATGAGCTGTTCGCTTTCGCGATCCACGCCGGCAACGCCGCATCGTATATAGATTTCCGAGCCGATTACGACGCCCTGACCTACGAACCGATCGAGCTGACCGCCGAGGTTTCCGAAGGAGTAAGAAGGTTCCTGGGCGCGCTGGGACTGACCTATGGGGCGTTGGACTTCGTGGTCGGTCCCGACGGTTCGTACACCTTCCTTGAATGCAATGCCGGCGGGCAGTTCGGGTGGCTTGAAGCCCGCACCGGTGCGCCACTCACCGATGCACTCGCTGAACTGCTGACGAGGGGTGCACTCTCGTGAGCGAGTGGTCCGCCCTGGCAGCCGCGCTGGCCGAGGAACTCACTGCGGCGGGCAAACTGCGCTCACCGCACTGGCAAGCGGCCTTGCGCGCGGTACCCCGCCATGAGCTGGTGCCGGTGCACTACACGATGGATCCCCACACCGGAGCATGGAGCGCCGCAAACACCGCCGATGACCTGCCTCTGGTGTACTCCAACACCGCCTTGTTCGTACTCCCGGAGGGGCGCTCGTCCACCAGCATGCCCGGCCTGATGACCCGCATGCTCGAAACTCTCGACATCCGCGACGGGCACCGGGTGTTGGAAATCGGGGCCGGCACCGGCTACAACGCCGCGCTGTTGTGCCACCGGCTCGGTGAGGAGCACGTATTCGCCGTGGACGTCGAACCCGAACTGGTCGCCCTGGCCCGGCAGCGCCTCGCCCGCCTTGGCTACCACCCCACGCTGGTGGCCGCTGACGGGGTGCACGGTCTGCCGGAGCACGCACCCTACGATCGGATCGTCGCCACCTGCGCGGTCCCGGCCGTGCCCTGGGGCTGGGTTGCGCAGATCCGGGAGGATGGTCTGATCCTGGTCGACGTGAAGATCGGGCAGCAGGCGGGCAACCAGGTGCTGCTCCGGCGGTGTGGACAGCGCACCCAAGGACAGCGCACCCAAGGACAGCGCACCCAAGGACAGCGCACCCAAGGACAGGGCGCCCAAGGGCGGTTCGACCCCACTTACGGCAGCTTCATGAGCCTCCGCCGCGCGGGGGCATCTACCAGCGCCGTGCCGTCTCATCCGACGAACCGTGACGGCGCGAACCGGCGCACCACGACGCTGGAGCTGACCCGACCCTGGGAGCAGACCGCGTTCTGGTTCTTCGCCCACCTGGTGGCCCTACCCCCCGGCACCACCTTCAGCCTGCGCGGTGAGGAGCCTCACCGACCACCCCGCAACACCGTGCTGCACTGCGCCGACGGTTCCTGGTGCGAGGTCCGGGAGGACCCCGGCAACGACGGAAGCCGCGTGGTCTGGGAAACCGGCCCCCGTCCCCTGTGGCGCCTCATCGAAGACAGCCACGCCCAGTGGCGGCGGCTCGGCCGACCCGGGTGGGAGCGCTTCGGCCTCACCGTCACCGCTGAGCGGCACTGCATCTGGCTCGACAGCCCGGAGGGTGAGCACACCTGGGTCCGGCCCCACTTGGATACCGAGCGCGCGCTCAGGCCTTGACCGGCTCGGCTTCGGCGATCGGGTGGGCGCCGTGGATGGGGCCCTCAGCCTTGACCAGCCGGGTGGCGTCACCTCCCCAGCGCAGCGAGATGATCTCCGCGGCGATGGACACCGCGGTCTCCTCGGGGGTGCGGGCACCGAGGTCCAGCCCGATCGGCGAGGCTATCCGGGCCATCTGCTCCTCGGTCACGCCCGCCTCGCGCAGCCGAGCTGCCCGGTCCTCGTGGGTTCGGCGCGATCCCATCGCACCGACGTAGGCCAGATCCAGCTTCAGCGCCTCGACGAGCACTGGGACGTCGAACTTCGGGTCGTGGGTGAGCACGGTGACCACGGTCCGCGCATCGATCCGGCCCGCCTCGGCCTCAGCCTTCAGGTAGCGGTGGGGCCAGTTCACCACGACCTCATGGGCGTCGGGGAAGCGACTGCGGGTGGCGAACACTTCTCGCGCGTCGCACACCGTCACGTAGTAACCGAGGAACACCCCGATCCGGGCCATCGCGGCGGCGAAGTCGATCGCGCCGAACACCAGCATCCGGGGCGGCGGCTGCATGGCGTTGACGAACACGTCCATCCCCTCGCCGCGGCGCTGCCCCTCGGGGCCGTAGTGCAGGGTGGCGGTGCGGCCGGCGGCGAGTGCACCCCGGACATCCTCCAGGATCGCCTCATCGACCCGGGAGGAGCCGAGCGTGCCCTGGTGCCGGTCGGGCCAGACCACCATCCGACGTCCGATCCGCTCGGCGTCAGGGTGCGCGACCACGGTGGCCACCGCGACCGGCTCCTTGCGGGCCACCGACGCGGCCACCTCGTCCAGCTCGGGGAAGCTCACCGGGTCCACCTTCTCGATGAACACATCGATGATGCCGCCACAGGTGAGCCCGACGGCGAAGGCATCGTCATCGGAGACGCCGTAGCGCTGCAGGATGGGGGTGTGCTCAGCGAGCACCTGCTGGCCCAGTTCGAAGACCGCGCCCTCCACGCAGCCACCGGAGACGCTGCCGACCACCTGTTCGTCCGAGGTCACCAGCATCGACGCCCCTGCCGGGCGGGGCGCCGAACGGTAGGTGGACACCACCGTGCCCACCGCAGTGGATTTGCCCTTGCGCCACTGCGCCACCAGTTCCTCGAGCACCTCACGCACTGCGGACCTCCTCGTGCGCAGAGCTTCCAGCATGGCCAGGCTGTGTAAAGCGTATTCGGCCCGGCCAGCGTGCGGGTTCACCCACAACGAGGAGGCTGCTGCGGGCGGTCCACGTCGACGCCGCTGGCCAGATCGGAGCACTCCACCACGGTCAGGTCTGACCGCCCGGCCAACCAGTCCCGGGCACCCCGGTCACCCTGAACCGAGGAGATGACCTCGGCCCAGTGCTGCCGGCCGAGCAGCACCGGATGCCCGGGCGCCCTGGCGAACCCGGCTCGGGCCACCACCGCGGGATCAGCCAGCGCGGCGAGCCGGCGAACCACGGAGGCGTCCACGTCGGGCAGATCAACCAGGTGCACCAGCGCGGCCTGCACCTGCGGCGGTGCGCTGCGGACCAGCTCGGTCAGGCCGGCCCGCAGGGAGGCTCCCATGCCCTCGGCCCAGTCCGCGGCCAGCACGATGCTGGCCCTCGCCGGCACCAGCGGGGCCACTCGGTCGGCCTGCGCACCGAGGACGACGAATACCGGGTCGCATCCACCGCCGCTCAGCGCGGCAACCGCCCGACACAACCAAGCGCCGTTCTCGACGAGAGCCTTGGGCATCCCGTAGCGTCGCCCGGCCCCGGCTGCCAGCAGCAGTCCAGCGATCATGGTTGCATTTTCCCACGGGTGGCCAGCTCCTCACAAAGAAGGCATCTACGCCATTGAGCCAGCTGCAAACTACGTGCATTTAAATATACACGAAAGAATGATGTCAACGGCTCACACAAAGCGCGTAGTGTCGATAATCAAACGAACGAATAAAGGAGCAAGAAAAATGACCGCACCACACACCCATGAGCACACCCACGGGGACATGACGCATACGCATACCCACGTCCTGCATGAGCACGAGCACGTGGAACACGAGCACGAACACAGCCACAGCGGGCAGACTCACGCTCATCCCCACGCCCACGAGGCGAGCCTCGCTGAGGACCACGAGCACTCGCACTGACACAGAGCTGCGCACCGCTGGCACCAGCGCGAGTTAGCGCAACGGCTCGCCAGTCCGCACCTGCTCGACAATCTCAATCTGATCGCCCAGGCGCAGGGCCGCCCCGGGGGAATCGGGGATGAGGTTAATCGCGAACCACACCTTGCCGTCCCACCGCCGGCAGCGGGCCAGCGTGGTCAGCGGCTCCTTGCCCTTGCGCGCGGTGTCGGGGTCGATCGTGGTGAACACGCAGCGGTCGCAGGCCTTGACCGCCCGGAAGCGCACGGCGCCGATCCGCACCACCCGCCAGCCATCCTCGGCCCACGCGGGTGCACCCGCGACCACCAGGTTGGGCCGGAACCGACGCATCGGCACCGGCCCCTCCTGCGCGAAGGGCCCCTCGGCGATCAGGTCGTTCAGCGCGGCCAGGGACTCCTCGGTGGCCAGCAGCAGCGGGTAGCCGTCCGCGAAGGACACCCGGTCTTCCTCCCGGCTGTAGGCAGGGTTCGGCCGACGCTGGGTAGGGTCGTCGAGGTACACCAGCCGGAGTGGTGTACCGACGACCTTGCTGAACCAGGCATGGGCCTGCTCGGAGGCGGGCGTGGCGCTCACGTGGCTGGAGAAGACCCGGACGGCGGTGAGTGCGTGACCGTCCGGGGTAGCCACCAGCAGCGGATCGGCATCCGGCGCCTGCACCCGCAACCCGTTCGGGTCAAGTTCCGGGGTGACCAGCACCAGCCGCGGGTATTTCCGTGCCGTCACCACCAGGCCCTCATCGTCAACGAGCATCCACCGCCGGTCCCCGGCCAGACCCCAGGGCTCGACCAGGGCCTGCCCGAGCGCATGACCACGGCAGGACTTGATCGGATAGCGATGGAGCCCGGTCAGCGTGATCGCCACGGACGCCAGGCTAACCCGCGCCGAGCTGGCTGGCGGAACCCTGCACGGTACGGTGAGTCCCGGCACCTGATCGTTCGTCCTTGATCGTTCGGCCCTGATCGTCGACACTGTCGGGAGAACACCATGAGCACCTCGACCACTCGCGCGGTTCGGATGTTCTCCCTGTTGAACGGGGTGACCCTGCTCGGTGTGCTGTGGCAAGCGGTGTCGGCAGGGGAGTTCATCAACCGCGCCGAGCCCAGCGGCTGGATAACCGCCCATGAGATCGGTGGTTTCGTCGTCGTCGTGCTGGCGCTGGCCACTGCGCTGGCCGCGGTTACGCTGCGGCGCGCGGACCCAGCGCTGACCCTCGGCGCCGTGGGCCTGCTCGTGCTGATCATCCTCCAAACGGGCCTCGGCGAGGCGATCACCAAGGCAGACGCGAGCGGGCTGACCGTCGCCCACGTGCCGATCGCGGTGCTCATCTTCGGCTTGGGCGTCTACCTCTCGAGCGTGGGCGCCCGCCTGCGCCGCGGGGCGGCGTGAGGACACGAGGTAGGCGGCGGGTCCGGGTCGCCCTCGAATGACGACCCGAACCATCCCCGATAACCGTGCCGCGCGTCCCCGTCTCCGTACGGCATGGGCGTCGCTCGCTTGGCTGGGCGTCCCGGCGCTGCGCCCAGGCGGTGCAACCGACACCGTCTACGGTGCCGCACCGCGCCGCCCGGCACATGAGGGTTCTCCCCCACCCGGACCCCGGTCCCTCACCATGGCCCCTGACCGGGGTCCCCGAGACAGTGCCCTTGAGAGACCGCCCTTGAGAGGCGGGATCTGTGGACGATGGCGGCTGACCCCCGACCGAACCGGGGCAGCAAGCGGCGTGGCACAATCCGTCAGGTGCATGTGCATCCGGCGAATCTCTAACTTCACGACGCTTACCCGGGGCCACGGCCCTGGCAGGGAGGGGAGGAGGAGTCTGCCAGGGCCGTGGGAGACGCCCGCTGGTGCACAAGCGGGCGAGCCGACATCACGCTGGGGGGTGGGTACCCGATTGGTAGCTCGGGGCAAGAGCAGACCGGGTAGTGCTGCGGCGGTGCGGGAGCGGGATGGCGAGCAATCCTGGAGTAGCAAGCTCTGCTGACACGGTACCAGGGCTTGGGGGCGAAGTGCAGGCCCTGGGTCATGAACACTGGTGTCATGAATACTAGTGTCATGAACACTGGGTAATGAAAGACGGGCCGGCCCCCGGACGTGGGGGCCGGCCCGTATGCAGCAAGTGGATCAGAAGTCCATACCGCCGCCGTCGGGCATACCGCCGCCAGCGGGGGCCTTCTCCTTCTCCGGCTTGTCAGCGACCACAGACTCCGTGGTGAGGAACAGTCCCGCGATCGACGCCGCGTTCTGCAGCGCCGAGCGGGTGACCTTGGCCGGGTCGATAATGCCGGCCTTAACCAGGTCCTCGTACTCACCGGTGGCCGCGTTCAGGCCCCACCCAGCGGACAGGGTGCGGACCTTCTCGGCCACCACGCCGCCCTCAAGACCGGCGTTCGCCGCGATCTGCTTCAACGGAGCCTCCAGCGCCACCCTGACGATGTTGGCCCCGGTCGCCTCGTCGCCGCTCAGATCGAGCTTCTCGAACGCCTGTGCCCCCGCCTGGATCAGCGAGACGCCACCACCGGGGACGATCCCCTCTTCGACGGCGGCCTTGGCGTTGCGCACCGCGTCCTCGATGCGGTGCTTGCGCTCCTTGAGCTCAACCTCGGTCGCCGCTCCAGCCTTGATCACCGCAACGCCGCCGGCCAGCTTGGCCAGCCGCTCCTGCAGCTTCTCGCGGTCGTAGTCGGAGTCCGAGTTCTCGATCTCGAGGCGGATCTGGTTGACCCGGCCCTGGATCTGCTCCGCATCGCCGGCGCCCTCGACGATGGTGGTCTCGTCCTTGGTCACGACAATCTTGCGGGCGCGGCCCAGCAGCGACAGGTCGGTGTTCTCCAGCTTGAGACCGACCTCCTCACTGATCACCTCACCGCCGGTGAGGATGGCCATGTCGGCCAGCATCGCCTTGCGGCGATCACCGAAGCCGGGCGCCTTGATCGCGACCGACTTGAAGATGCCGCGGATCTTGTTGACGACCAGGGTAGCCAGCGCCTCGCCCTCGACGTCCTCAGCGATGATCACCAGCGGCTTGCTGGACTGCATGACCTTCTCCAACACGGGGAGCAGGTCCTTGACCGCCGAGACCTTGGAGGCGACGAGCAGGATGTAGGGGTCCTCCAGGACGGTCTCCATCCGCTCCGGGTCGGTGACGAAGTAGGGCGAGATGTAGCCCTTGTCAAAGCGCATACCCTCGGTGAGCTCGAGCTCAAGCCCGAAGGTCTGGCTCTCCTCGACGGTGATGACGCCTTCCTTGCCGACCTTGTCCATCGCCTCGGCGATGAGCTCGCCGATCGAGGGGTCAGCGGCGGAGATCCCGGCGGTGGCCGCGATCTGCTCCTTGGTCTCGACCTCCTTGGCCGAGTTCAGCAGCTGCGCCGAGACGGCCTCGACGGCCTTCTCGATGCCCCGCTTGAGCGCCAGCGGGTTGGCGCCAGCCGCGACGTTGCGCAGTCCCTCGCGCACCAGCGCCTGGGCCAGCACGGTCGCGGTGGTGGTGCCATCGCCCGCGACGTCATCGGTCTTCTTGGCAACTTCCTTGACGAGTTCGGCCCCGATCTTCTCCCACGGGTCTTCGAGTTCGATCTCCTTGGCGATGCTCACACCATCGTTGGTGATGGTGGGGGCACCCCACTTCTTCTCCAGGACGACGTTGCGGCCCTTAGGGCCCAGCGTCACTCTGACGGCGTCGGCGAGCTGGTTCATCCCGCGCTCAAGACCACGGCGGGCGTCCTCGGCGAACGCGATCATCTTGGCCATTGCGGTGTGGTCCTCCGGTCATGGGCGCCGCGGGGTGTCCGCGGCAAGGACACAGTGCTCGGCCAGGCTCGGTGCCCGCGACGGACGTCCAGCTCGTGCCGGACTCACCGTCCCGACCTCAGTAGTTGTTGCGGTTGTTGTGTTGGCACTCGACAGGTCTGAGTGCCAACTCGTGTCTAGCACTCGAGCCCGGTGAGTGCAAGCTGCCACGCCCTGTCACAGCCGCGAGTGGCAGGATGCTGGGGTGGCCACCGCGTCGAAACCTCGATCCGTCGACGAGCACGGCCGGGTCGTGGCCGCCCTGCTGCCCACCACCCCGGTGATCCGGCTGGCCCTGGTGGAGTGTGCCGGCCTCGCCCTGGCCGAGCCGATCACCGCGGCGGTGCCGCTACCGCCGTTCGACAACTCCGGGATGGACGGCTACGCGGTGCGCTCGGCGGACATCGAGGGCGCCAGCGCCGACACGCCGGTCGCACTGCCGGTTACCGAGGACATCCCGGCCGGGCGCACCGACTCACCTTCGTTGCGGCCCGGCACCGCGCACCGGATCATGACCGGGGCGCCGATCCCCCCCGGCGCGGACACGGTGGTGCCGGTGGAACTCACCGACGGTGGGCGCCACCAGGTGCAGATCTACGCCGCCCGCCCCCCGGGCGGCAGTGTGCGCCTGGCCGGGGACGACGTGGCGGCCGGCGAGGAAATCCTCCCGGCGGGTGTGGTGCTGGGCCCGGCGCAGCTCGGCGTGGCGGCCGCGGTCGGCTACGCCGAGCTGCCGGTACACCGCCCGGTGCGGGTCCTGGTGCTGTCCACCGGTTCCGAGCTGGTCGTGCCAGGCACCCCGCTGCGGCACGGGCAGATCTACGAGTCGAACGGCACGATGCTCGCCGCCGCGGTTCGGGAGGCCGGCGGCGAAGCCCAGTTGATGCACTTCGTGCCCGACGACGTTGCCGCGCTGGAGGCCGCGCTGACTCCCCGGTTGACCGGGATAGATCTGCTGGTGACCTCCGGTGGGGTCAGCGCGGGGGCCTATGAGGTGGTCAAGAGCGCCATGACCGGGCAGGGGGTGGATTTCGGCAGGGTAGCCATGCAACCCGGCGCGCCGCAGGGTGTCGGCCGCTACCACGGGGTGCCGGTGGCCGCGATGCCCGGCAACCCGGTGAGTGCCTCAGTGTCCTTCGAGGTGTTCGTCCGTCCCGCGCTGCGGGCCGCGATGGGCCTGCCCGCGCAGCGGCCGCAGGCCAGCGCACGGCTCACCGAGGCGCTGGACTCCCCTGGGGACAAGCGGCAGTTCCGGCGCGGAGTGTTCGATCCTGCCGGGGGCACCGTCGCCCCGATCGGTGGCCCCGGCTCGCACCTGCTCGCCGCGCTGGCCAGGTCGAACTGCTTGATCGACATTCCCGAGACCACCACTCACCTCACGGCAGATGAGGAAGTCCTGATCCTGCGCACCGGCGGGGCCTGACCCGGCCGCCGGCGCGGAGGCTCGGCGCCGTGAACTCGACAGCACCGACATGCCGATGACCGGAAACGTCGCTGGTGTCGAGTTCACGAACAGCGTCGGCCATCGTTGAGCAGCGCGACCGTGACGAAGAGCCGCAGGACGGAAACGACGAGGGCCAGGCGGATGACGACCGCTAAGGACGCTAAGGAACTGGCGCACGAGCTGGCCGACCAGATCCCCGCAGGGTGGGCTGGTGCGATGGGCGCGGTGGATCGGGCGCGTTTCATCCCAGCTCGAATTTGGGTGTACGACGAGCGCGACGAACCGCAGCCGATAGACCGGGACACCGACCCGCAACGGTGGTGGCAGGTGGTCGCCTCCGACACGGCAATCATGACTCAGTTTGACAACGATGCCACGGCATGGCCGGACATCACCGGAGAGCGACCCACCAGCTCGGCCTCCCAGCCTTCCCTGGTGTTGAGCATGCTCGCTGCCCTCGACGTGCACGACGGCCACCGGGTGCTGGAGATCGGCACCGGCACCGGATAGCAGGCCGCGCTGCTCGCCGCCCGGCTCGGCGACGACGCCGTGACCACCATCGAGATCGACGCCACGCTAGCCCAGCAGGCCCGCACCAGCCTGACCGGTGCCGGCCGCTTCCCCACCGTGATCACCGGGGACGGTGCCGCCGGTGGACCTGGCTTGACCACCCCGACCAGCGCGTGGCTCCGGCAGATGTGAGAAATCCACGATCCCCGGACAGGTCTTGTGATCGCGGGTGAGTCCCAGCACACTAAGGGTGAACACAGGCTCAGCGTGCTACCGCATCCCAAGAATGGCGTGGGGTTCCTGCGTCGTCGGGGGGCGCAGGAGCACGCTGAGGGGATAACCGTTCGGGAAGCTGGGGAGCGGACGAGCGGTTGATCGGCACCGGGGAACTCCCTCGGGGGACGGAGGGTCCCCGGTGCCGGTCCCCCGGCGCTGCCCTGCCCCTGGTGGGGCGTACCGTGAGCACCGGGACGGCCGGTGCCGGCCTGCCCGTCATGCTGCCCTGGACCCTGAAAACCCGCCGAGGACTTTGACTCACGGATGGCGTCTCCCCGGTTTCCCGCCACGCTGCAGCACCTGACCAACCTCGCCCGGGAGACTCTGCCGCCGATGCACCCGGCAGGAAGGCCGTTCGTGGTCGCCGGGGCGGCCATGGCGCTGCTGCTGAGCAGGCTGTCCCCGACCGCCAGCACGCTGGGCGCCCTCGCTACCGCCTGCTGTGCGGCGTTCTTCCGCGAACCGCACCGGGTGCCGCCGCAGGACCCGGGGCTGGCGCTGGCGCCCGCGGACGGGACTGTGAGCAGTGTGACGCCCGCCCCGCCGCCCGCGGAGCTGGGTCTGCAGGACCAGATGCGCCCGCGGGTCAGCGTGTTCCTCTCCGTGTTCGACGTGCACGTGCAGCGCATCCCGATGGACGGCGTGATCCGACGCGTCACCTACCGCCCCGGTAAGTTCCTCACCGCCGACCTGGACAAGGCCAGCACAGACAACGAGCGCGCCAGCGTGCTGCTGCACTCCAGCACTGGGCACGAGCTCATCGTGGTCCAGATCGCCGGGCTGGTGGCTCGCCGGATCGTCTGCTCGGTGCGGCCCGGCGAGCGGGTACAGGCGGGCGCCACCTACGGCCTGATCCGCTTCGGGTCCCGGGTGGACCTCTACCTCCCGCCGGGCAGTTCGGTGCTGGTCCGTCCGGGGCAGCGCACCGTGGGCGGGGAGACCGCCCTGGCCCGGCTCTCCCCGACCGGGGGGTCCTAAGCCGTGCCCCACGCTGGCGCCGGGGTCCGCCTGCTGCCCAACGTCATCACCGTGCTGGCGTTGTGCTCGGGCCTGTCCGCGCTGAAGTTCGCCTTGGACGGGAACTACGCTGGTGTACTCGCCGCGATCGGGGTGGCGGCGCTGCTGGACGCGCTGGATGGCCGGCTGGCCCGGTTGCTCGACGCCACCTCCCGGATCGGCGCCGAACTGGACTCGCTGGCCGACGCCGTGTCCTTCGGCGTAGCACCAGCGGCTGTGCTGTTCGTCTGGGCGTTGCGAGTCACCCCGACGGGGTGGCCGGTGGCCCTGGTGTTCACGGTCTGCGTGGTGTTGCGCCTGGCCCGGTTCAACACCCTGCTGGATGACACCGAGGCGCCGCCCTTCGCCAAGGAGTTCTTCGCCGGGATCCCCTCCCCGGCGGGTGCGTTGCTGGCGTTGTTCCCGCTCACCGTGTTCCTGCAGTTCGGCGCGGGTTGGTGGTCCTCGCCGGCGACCGTGGCGGTCTGGACGGTGACGGTGGCCCTGGCGATGGTGAGCCGCCTACCCACTCTGTCGATGAAGACGATGCGGGTACCGGCGCGGGCGGTGGCCCCGCTGCTGGTGCTGATCGCCGTGCTGACCGCCGCAGTGATCACCTTCCCGTTCGCGTCGCTGGGTGCGGCGATGCTGCTGTACCTGATCCACGTGCCCTATGCGAGCTATCGCTACCGGTGGCTGGCTCGGCACCCTTCGGCGTGGGAGGTCCCGCCTCGCCAGCGCCGGGCGATCCGCCGCACCGCGCGCAGCATGCGCCGCCTCGGGCTGCGTCCCCCGCTGCGCCGGCGAGTGGCTGGTGCCGCCGCTAGGGCCGGTGCCGCGGTGCGCCGCCGCCGGGCCGGCGAGACCAACGGTCAGGTGCCCCCCGAGCACCGTTCCCGCTGGGTCGGTCTGCGCCGCCGCCCTTAATCAGGTGGACGGTGCACAAGCATCCACGAGATGTGGTGGTGTGGTGCCCAGCCCTGACCAGTTGGCTACACGCAGACCACCGACGCGTCGACCGCAAGTGCGTCGAGGAGACGTCGCAGGTCTTCGGGATCGCTGGTCAGCACTCGATCGCCCGCCCGGGCCAGCAACGCGACATGCGCGTCGACGACATCGCAGCTATCGGTGGCGCCGAGCAGCAGGCCCAGGCGTTTCCCGGTGTCCAGATCCAGTGGTGGAGCCGCCACCCCAGCCAGGGTTCGGGCCAAGTGCGCCTGACGTGCGCGGTGGCGCCACACCTGCGCCACCGCGGCAGGACTGGTGCGAACCGCGATGCGCTCTTGCTGCGCGACCCGTAGCAACGCACCCACCCGCCGGTTGCGATGGTCGATCGCCAGCAAGGCGCCCGCATCGAGTACCAAGCTCACGCGGCGTGTCCGCGCGATCCACGGGCGATGCCCAAAGTGGCGGCTGCGGCGTCGAGTTCCTCGTCACCGAACGGCCCGTCCTCGGCCTCCCAAACGTCGAGAGCCGCGCCGAGCAGATCGTTGCGGAGCCGGTCCGCCGCAGCTTGGGCCAGCCAACCCGAGACGCTCATGCCGGCCCGCTCGGCCGCATCCCGCACGGCTGCACCGAGATCGGGTTCCATCGTCACGGAAAAGCGGTCCACCTGCACACATACGATGCTATCACACACGATCGTATGTGCAGCCAACTCGACACTGAGGCTCTCGCCGATGATGGATAGGGGCTTCGGTGAGGTTGGTGTTGCGGGCGTGGAGATGGCCCCAACGGCCAGGTGCCCCCAGAGCACCGTTCCCGCTAGGTCGGTCTGCGCCGCCGCCTCTAATTCTGATCACGGGCTCGGGGGGTAGGTCGCGACCGAGGCATCGGGATTGGCGCCGGAACCGGACGGGTACTGGGCGCACTGGCGCACATAGGGCGTCCCCGCGCCGACGTAGCGGTCCCACTCCTGTTGCGACAAGTTGCGCCCGACCAGCTCACACGCCCGACGTACCCACGTCGCAGGCGTTGCCCACAGCCGCACGGTTTTATCCTCACTGGCAGCGGCCAGCAGCGTGCCATCCGGACTGAACGCCACCCCGAAGACCCCGTTGGTATGGCCGATAAGCGGCTGACCGAAGGACGGATGGATGGCGACATTCGAAAACAGCACTGTGTCATCGAGACTGGTGGTGGCCAGCAATCTGCCGTCGGGACTGAATGCCATCCCCAGGATCGCGTCGGTGTGGCAGCGGAAGGGCTGGCCAACGGGCTGATGGCTGGCCACATCCCAAAACCGCACCATATCATCGAGACTGGCGCTGGCCAGCAACCTCCCATCCGGACTAAACGCCACACCATAAACCGCGTCGGTGTGGCCGATCAGCGGTTGACCGAGGGACTGGCGGCTGGCCACATCCCACAACCGCACCGTGTTATCGGCACTGGCGCTGGCCAACAATTTGCCATCCGGACTGAACGCCACCCCACCAACCGCGTCGGTGTGGCCGCGGAGAGGCTGGCCAACGGGCTGACGGCTGGCCACATCCCACAACCGCACCGTACGATCATCACTAGCGCTGGCCAACAGCTTGCCATCCGGACTGAACGCCACCCCCAGGACCACGTCGGTGTGGCCGCGGAGAGGCTGGCCAACGGGCCGGCGGCTGGCCACATCCCACAACCGCACCGTACGATCAGCGCTAGCCGTAGCCAACAATTTGCCATCCGGACTGAACGCCACGCCCCACACCCTGTCAGTGTGGCCGGTCAGCGGCTGACCAACGGGCTGACGACTGGCCACATCCCACAACCGCACCGTGTGATCCTCACCGGCACTGGCCAGCAACTTGCCATCCCGACTAAATGCCACCCCAGGGACCGGGTTGATGTGGCCGACGAGCGGCCGGCCAACGGGCTGACGACTGGCCACATCCCACAACCGCACCGTGTGATCCTCACCGGCACTGGCCAGCAACTTGCCATCCGGGCTGAACGCCACACCATAAACCGCGTCGGTGTGGCCGACGAGCGGCTGACCGAGCGGCTGACGACTGGCCACATCCCACAACCGCACCGTACGATCAGCGCTAGCGGTAGCCAGCAGCCGGCCATCCGGACTAAACGCCACCCCAAAGACCGCGCCGATGTGGCCAATCAGCGGCTGACCGAGCGGCTGACGACTAGCCACATCCCACAACCGCACCGTACGATCATCACTGGCGCTGGCCAGCAGTTTGCCGTCGGGACTGAACGCCACGGCCCGGACCGCATTGGTGTGGCCGAGGAGTTGGTGGGAGGGGTGCAGCGGCCGGGATAGTGCCGCTTGCAGGCTGGCCCAGGCTTCCGGGGTGGCAGCGGTGTGCAGGCTTGCCAGGCTGAGCAATTGCCCAGCGTCAGATCCCGCCATCGTCGTGGCTTGGGCGGCCAGGGCGCGCGAGGTGGCCAGCCGGGTTTCCTGTTGTGCCTGGTTGGTTTGGGAGGCCGAGTACACGCCGAGGATGCTGGCGACCGCGGCGAGCGCGAGGGCGACGGCGAGCAGGGCGGCCAGTAAGCGGACGCGGCGGCGGTCGCGGGTCAGGCGTTGGTGTTGGGTGCGATCGCTGAGCCGGATGAACTCAGCCAGCTCGCTGCGCAGCTCGCCGGGCCGCTTGGCCAGCCAGCTGCGGGCCTGTTCCAGGGCGCTGCCACGCAGCAGCAGCTCCTGATCCCGGTCGGCTTGGCCTGCGGTAGAGGCCACCCAGTGGTCGTGGGCGGTCTCCAAGTCCCCCCGCCAGGCCAGGAACTCGTAGTCCTCGCTCAGCCACTGGCGAAGCAGCCCCCACTCGCGGATCAACGTTTCGTGGACCAGCTCCACGACCGGCTCACCGCTGATCGCATCCCGGCTGGTGACCAGCAGCCTCCGGTCGGCCAACGCGGTGATCACCGCGTCCACCTCGTCCCCGCCCTGCGATGTTCCCGCGGTCTGGACACGGAGTTGGTCACGGGTGCGCCGTTGCCGGGTCGGGGGGATGTTGGCCGCCTCATCACCCGGCCTGACTAGCGAGGTGACGATCGGGCGCACCAGCGGCTGCTGAGCTGCGGGCAGTGCCTGGTAGGCCTGGTCACACCAGCGGGCCAGCCCGCCGATGACCCCGCCGATCTGCTCATACGCGCGGTGCGTGAGTCGGCCCTCCACCCGGCGGTGCCACAACTCCGTCAACGCGAACTCCAGCAGCGGCAGCACCCCGTAATCGCCGCACCCCCAACGGGCGCGGCGAGGGCCGGTGCCGCCGCGACCGCGTCGCTGGCGATGCGCTCGACCAGCCCAGGCTCCAGCGTCAAGCCAGCGACGGCGGCGGGTTGGTCGATGATGGCCGCCAGTTCCTCAGCGTCCAAGACCGCGGGGATGTTGACCAGCGCCTGCTCGACCAGCCGCATCAACCCGGGAGCGGCCGCGGCCAGCCGACCGTAGAAATCGTCGCGCAGCCCCACGATCACGGTGACGGCCGGCTCCTGCTCGGTCAGCACCGTCAGCTGCGCCAGGAACTCCGTCCGCACCGCCGGTGGGGTGGCGACGAGCAGTTCTTCACACTGGTCCACCACCAGCAACAGCCGTTCGTGCTCCGGGTGCTGACCAAGCCAGCGGCGGGCCGCCGCGCCCAGCCCGGTGGCGCTCCCGGCCAAGCCGGCCTGGTCCAGCGCAGCGAACGGGTCGGCTCCCGGTCGGATGCTCAGCCAACCCCAGCCCTCGCTGCCTAGCAGCGCGCCACTAGCCAGGGCCGGCAGCACCCCGGCGTGCAGCAGCGAGGACTTACCCGCCCCGGAGGGGCCCAACAACGCCAGGAACCGATGCTCGCGACGCAGGCTGGCCAGCACGGTGCGCACCGCACGATCACGTCCATAAAACCAGGCGGCGTCCGCGGTGCTGAAGGGTTCCAGCCCCCGGTAAGGGCGGACCTGCGAGACGGCCAGTTCCGCGCAGATGTCCCGCAGCGTCTCAGTCGGCGTGACGTAGGCACTGGATCGGCCCCGACCGTGCGGATCGGGACTGGAGATCGAGTTCACCATGCCGATCACCAACCCGGTGCGCTCGTCCAGCACCGGGCCGCCGCTGAAGCCCTCGGTCACCTCCGTGCAGCCGGTCAGCTGCAGCAGCGGGGTGCCGCCATCGCCGTCGATCTGATCTCCAGCCACGCCGTAGCCGTAATGCCCCGCACTCGGCGCGTTGACCGGAAAGCCAAACGTCTTGACCTGGTGGCCGCCCACCCCCGGTGAGCCACCCAAGGCCAGTGGTTGGGCCTGGGCGGGGAGTGGCTGCGCCACGCGGAGGAATGCGACATCAGCGCCATCCGGGCCGCGCCAGTACCGTGGCTCGACCTGACCGGTCCGCCTGGCACCGTCCAGGTGGGCGAACACCACCGTGATCGGATCATCCGGCGGCTCATCGTGATCGTGATCGGTGAGGATGTGGGCGCAGGTGACCAGCAGCTGTGGGCCAACCACGAAGCCGGTCCCGGCGGGGCGGCCCGCGGCGTCGAGGATCTGCACGACACTGCGGGTCAGCTCGACCGGCCAGCCGGCTGCGGGGCCCGCCTGAAGCGGCGGTTCACCCAGCCGCGTCATCGCCTTGTTCCCAGCGCAGCGTGACCTTCAGGTGGCACTCGCCCGCAGTTTTGACAATGGCCGCCCCCGCTTCGGCGGTGAGCAGCAGCCCGAACTCCACCGTGATCTCGTTGGATCGGGCCTGGCGCAGCTTCGTCAGGATGGACTGCGCCGCCGGGGCCACCGAGTCCAAGGCAGCTTCCAAGGAATGCGTCGCCGTGCCGATGACCCCTCCGGCCCGGCGCGCCTTGACCACACCGGCCTGGGCATGGTCCATCTCAACCACGATCTCACCGCCGTCATCCAGCGGCACCGCCACTAACTCCGCCATCGCACCGCCCACCCTCAGCAGCCGCCCAGACACAAGGTGCCCTGTCCTAACAGAGTTGAGGCAAACCCACCGTGATACCCCTCCGGTTACCCTGGCCAGGAAAGATCGAGATCGACGGGCTGGTCGTAATCAAGACCGGGCACGCAGTCGGCGCCCCCGTTCGGCCAGCATGAGGTTTCTCCTTGACGCCAGCCTCTCCCGCGGGTCGCCGCTCGACTTTGTGACGGCGGCTCCGAGTCCTTGGTCAGGATCGTGGAACCCGTATCGCCAGCACTTAGTGGTCGGCGCTGCAAGTCCGTCGGGGGTCGCTATCGGGATTGTCGGATACCCGGTTGAGTGGTAAGACACGATCCACTCCGAGGCCACTGATGGGGGTGATCGTTTAGCAGCGGAGGGGGTTGTGAAGTGGTCTGCGGTCGGGGTCAATGATCACTGGGGGGATGAATTCGACGTAGCCCGGGCGGATCAGGATCTCCCACCCGGTCTGATGCACGTGGCGGTGATGGGTCTCGCATAACAGGACGCAGTTGTCGATGCTGGTCGCACCGCCGTCGGCCCAGTGCTGCGCGTGGTAGCTCTGGCACAATCCCGGCGGCCGGTCGCACCCAGGGAAAGCGCATCCCCCGTCCCGTGCCACGAGTGCGCGGCGCAGGGACAGCGGGATGGTCCGCATCGCCCGCCCGACGTCCAGCGGTTCCGATACCCCGCCCAACACGACGGGAATGATTTTCGCGTCACAAGCCCAGCGTCGGGCCTCAGCGGCGCTCAGATGCGTCCCGTAGTCCAGGGTCGCGGCCCCGAGGCCGGTGCGCAGAGCCTCCCAGGGGAGGGTGAGGGTCAGGTGTGGGGGTTCCCCAGCGGTGGCGGGGCAGTCTTGCGCAGCGCGGGCCAGCCCGCAAACTTCCGTCAGCGCATCAGCGTTGCGCTGCGGGGCGGTACGCGGATCAAGGATCCCCTCGCTGGCCGGGCAGGGTGCGGCGAATTGTTCAATCAGGGAACGAAACGCGGCACCGTGTTCAGGTTCGAGGAATCCTTCCAGCCCCAGCCGCCCATCACGGCGTTCCCGCCACCGCAGCTCCCCCGCCGCTGCGGCGGGCTCGGGCTCCTCCCGGGGCTTCGGACCGTCCTGATCGAAGTGCGCGAGGATGTGCCGCCCGATCTTGTGCAGCGACGCCGGGTTAAACGAGCGGGCATAGCGGGCCAGATCAGCCTCGGCAGCCTCGCGCTGCTCCACACTCACCGAGGCAGGGATCGCGCTCATCGTCTCGGCGATCACCCGAACCTGCCCCACCCCGATCTCCCCTGCCGCCAACGCCGCAGCAGTCTTCGGCAGCGCTGGCGCGAGCACCTCACCACTCAAGGTGCGCCGCGCGGTCAGTTGCGCGGCGTGCATGACCCGGGTACCGGCCTCGGTGGCCGAGAGCTGCAGCATCCCCGCCAGCAGCCGTTTCGTACTGCCGAACCCGCTGGTGGCCGCGATATTGCGGAACTCCAGCTCCGCAACGGCATCCAGCATCACCGCATGCAGCATCCGCGAAACTGCTTCGACGTCCCGAATCTGATCCGGCAATCCGGCGTCACCACACTCGACGATCGACTGCCGCCACTGCTCCAGGCAGACGACCATCGCCTGCCTGGGATCCAGCCGCGTCTCGATCACGCCACCATCATCACACCCACCTCTGACAATTTCGGGTGTTCCCGAGACCCGAAAACAAGATCTTTAGCCGTCGCCCCCCTCAGCGGCGTCGGGATGGATCGCGGCCACCACCGCCCTGATCATGGGCATACCTCGACAACAGCACAACGCTGACGGTGCCGTCCCCACTCAGCCAGGCGCCCGCCGCTGTGGAAGAGCTGGTGGCCACGTTGCAGGCGGCGGCGTCGATCGACAACCTGTGGCCGGTCTCGCAGCTGCTGGTTAAGTGGCGGCACACGGCCGAGATCTACGCTGATCCTCGACTGTACACCGCTGCGACCCGTGTTCTCGGCGAGGACGGCGGTCCGGTCCGGCGCCCGGAAGCGCCGGAAAGCGTGGCGTGAGCCCCAAACGTCGAACTCGGCGCACGGAGAGCACACACGATCACTGCTATCCCACGAAAGGCCATGCAAGGTCCGGATCGACGGGCTGGTCGTAATCAACACCGGGCACGGCGAAGCCGTACAGCCGGCGCACTTCGTCGCGGAACCAGTCGATGTCGGCGATGGTGGTGATGTTTTCCGGCGTGGCCGCCTGCCACCGGGCAGCCAGCTCCCTCTGGACGTCACGGGCAAGTTCCCACTGGTCGAGACGGATTTGACCGTGATCGTCGAGTTCCAGTCGCTTGGTGCCGACAAGTTGATCCCACAGCTCCGTGAACTGGCCGATGGGAGAATCCATGGCTTCCCCCATGACGCCGCGTAACAGCCCAATATACAGGGCTATGCCGGGGATCGCGGTAGCGGACTGGGTGACGGCGGCGCCGTTGACCGAGATCAGCGCACGCCCGCCGGGCCCGCTGGCGAGTCGTGCGTTCAGAGTTGTCGCGGTTTTTTCCAGATGTTCTTTCGCAGCGCCAATAGTGCCACGCCGGTAGATCGCCGAGGTCACGTCGGATCCGATATAGGACAGGGCGACTGTCTGGAAACCGGGCCGGATGAGGCCGCGCTCCTCCAGAGCATCGACCCAGCGAGCCCAGTCCTCCCCGCCCATGACCTTGACGGTCCCCGTGACGTCGTCGTCCTCGGCAGCGGGGACCTCAATTTCCCGCAACAGCGGGGCGCCGTCGTCGTCAAAGATGAGAGTCTTTGTGCGGTACGCCTGCCCGATCGGCTTGATGACGGATCGGTAGGTGTCTCCGCTCACCGGATCGGCGCGGCGGGGGGCCGCGACGCTGTAGATCAGGTAGTCAACCGGGCCAAACCGCTGGGCAAGGAGGTCCAGCACCTCGGTCTTGGTCGGGTCGGCAAAACAGTCGGCGTTGACAAACTCCATGTGCGTACCGACTTTAGCCGCCATACGAGAGGTGGCGATCGTCCGGTACCAGCCAGCGGTGGCCGTTCGTCGAGCGGACCACGATTTTTCGTAGCACACGCCCACGCCGCAGATACCGTAGCGGGCGAGTCCCACGATCGTTGCGGCCAATCCGTACCCGGCGCTGGAACCGATGATCAGAGCGACGGGGTGGTGGTGGGCATCGAGCGGGCGGACCTGCGACCACATCTCCGCGACATTCTCGGCGCATCCGGTGGGGTGGGAGTCGAGCAAGAGAAAGCCCCGGCCAGTGGGGCTGATAATGCGTGTGGTCATGAGGAGCCTGTCGGTGTCGGGAACGGGACGTCGAGCCGTGCTGCCGCTGACTTTATCAGGATTGATCACACGCGGTTCTTCCCAGCCCAGCAGGGAAACTCGCGCTCAGTCGTGCTGCCGTGATCGGGGTACCGTTCTATCCACCATCAGGAGGGGTAGCAGGCGGGGGAGGAACACATGCAGGACAAGGCGCACAGTCTTCGGCGGGAACAGCTCCGGCTCACGGCTGACCTTCGCGGTGCGGGCAAGAGCTGGGTTGAGGTCGCCACGGTCTTCCGGAGCAGGTATCGGGTGAACGCGCGGGTGGCGTTCCGGCTGGCGCACGCCTGGAGCCAGCGGCACGCCGCCGAGGAGTGGAACCGGCTCTGGCCGGATGACCCGAAGACGTTCAAAAACTTCTCGTACTGGGAGGTCTGGCCCAGCGCCAGCGGCTATGCACCATCACTGAACGTTCTCAGCAAGCTGGCGCGGCTCTACGAGTGCAGCATCAGTGACCTCGTGATAGATCTGCCCGGCTTTCGGCACCACGACACAAATAACCTGGCGCTTACCCAACACGTGGAATCATTACTTGTCGACCTTTTCAGTCAAGAAAACAGCGACGGTGGTATACTGTCACCGTTGGTTCTGCGACTGGAAGAGCTCGACGTTGTTGATTTAGCGCGGATGATTGTCATGTGGACGCAAGGGCTCGGTTCCGGGGTGAACCGCCGCGAGCTGATCTCCAAGCTGAGCGCGGCATTGGCGCTTGCGGGCGTCGCGCCGTGGGGTGCGCTGGATCCGGAGGAGCGCGACCGGGTCACCCGGGTGGTCCAGGGCACCGTGGGATTCACCGAGCCCGCGCTTCGCTATTGCGAAGCAATGGTGGGTACCCTTCGCCAGCAAGACCAGGCACTCGGCCCCCGGCTCGGACTGCAGAGTGCCCTGGGCCATCAGGACGTCGCGCGCCGTCTTGCTCACTCGGCGCCGCCGGAGCTTCACCAACGTGCACTCTCGGTGTATGCCGAGCTGACCCAGCTCGTCGGCTGGATGTCCTTCAATCTCGGTGACTACCGCAGCGCCCAGCATTACTACGACGATGCCCGCAGCGCCGCGCACGACGCCCAGAACCTCGAACTAGTCACCCGTGCCTTGTGTTCGATGAGCTACCTCGCCACCTGCCAAGGAAAGCCCCGGGTCGGCATTGACCACGCGATCGCCGCTCACTCGTGGGCCGCGCAGACCAGCAACCCGCGAATTGAGGGGTATGCAGCCGAGCGAGCGGCGATAGCGTTTGCGGTAGACCGGCAGGAGGGTGCCTGCCGAAAGAAGCTGGACGCCGCGCAGGCCGCGATTGCCAGGTTCGGGACTGACGCTGACGACCCTCGGTGGCACTACTTTTTTAACGAGTCATTTTTCTGGGGGACGGCGAGCGACTGCGCCTTGCGGTTGGGTGATCCCGATCGCGCTCTGGAAACAGCGTCGAAATCGCTCGCGATCGCGGATCCGGCGGATGTCCACAACCGTGCCTTCAGGATGCTTTTCCACGCTGACGCGTTCACTCAGAAAGGCGAGATCGACGAAGCCAGCCGGGCTCTCGGCGAGGCGGTCACGCTCACCGCCACCCACACCTCGTCACGCATTCGCCAGCGCATCACCGAACTGCGGATGGCACTGGCACCGTGGCAGGACAGCAGGCCGGTCCGCGAACTGGACGACCTCATGGCGGCCTACGCCTATCCCGGGGACTCGTAATCGTTCGTGACGATCACGATCAGGCCCGGACTGGCGTTCGCGATGCCTGGGAACCGAGGCTCGACCCGCATCCTGAACTGGGTAGCGAGGGCCTCAGCGGCAGCGCGTTGCCCGGTGCCCTCCTGGTAGTACACGGTGCTCGTCGGGATCGTCCCCCGTGCGTAGTTACCGACCTCACTCACCGTCCACCCCCCGGCAGTCAGCTCCCGCGCGACCCGGGCGGCCAAGCCGCGGATGGTGCCGTTGTTGTAAACCCGTACCTCAACCCCGCGAAAACTCTCGCTGGAAGCACCGGAGGCGTTCTCACCGGCGGGCGCGCTCGGGGCGGGCTCCGGCGGGGCGGACGGCGAGACGACCGGCGCGGGGGTGGGGCGCACGGACGCGGGCGGCGGAAAGGGAACCAGGGGGGGTGGTTTCGCCACCGGGCTGCGGGCGGCATGAGCCGGGTGTTGTCCGGTGGCCCCGGTCTGCTTGTGGCTCCGGAGGCCGGTGACCACCAGTCCGACCAGCAGGGCGAGCACCGAGAGCACCACCAGCGTCAAGCCGATGGTTCGCACCCGCCGGCCGGTTCTGGTCCCGTTCGGGGTACACATCAGCGTTCAGCGCTACCGTGAGTCGAGGCCGGTCCGGCGAGCGGCCCGCGCCCGCTGGCGGCCAGAGCGCAGTCGACGCAGTCGCTTGACCAGCATCGGGTCGGCGGCGAGCGCCTCTGGCCGGTCGATCACCCGGTTCAGGGCCTGGTAGTAGCGTGTGGCAGACATGTCAAATAGTTCCCGGATGGCCTGCTCCTTGGCACCGGCGTACTTCCACCACTGCCGCTCGAAGGCCAGCATCTCGTGGTCCTGGGAGCTCAGACCCTCGGACTGGTCGTCGATCGGGTGCAGTGCTGGTGCGGTGTCCATTGCGCTCCTCGGTTCACGATCCCGCGCGCGGCGAATCACAGGTGTGTGATTCTCAGTCGGCATTGAACCATGCGGTGACCGAGACGGGCTGGGTACCCCCGGGGGGCCTCCCCAGGGCGCGGGGCCGAGGAGACCATGATTACTGTTCCGTCATGGCTGTACGCCCGATCCGGATCGTCGGCGACCCGGTGCTGCACACTCCGACCAGGCTCGTCACGGAGTTCGACGAGCAGCTGCACCCGCTAGTTGCGGACATGTTCGACACGATGGCGGCGGCCCAGGGTGTCGGGCTTGCCGCCAACCAGATCGGCATAGACCTGCGCCTGTTCGTCTACGACTGCCCCGATGAGGAGGGCGTGCGGCATCGGGGAGTGGTGGTCAACCCCGTGCTGGAGACCAGTGAGCGACCCGAGACCATGCCCGACCCCGATGACGACTGGGAGGGTTGCTTGTCGGTGCCCGGTGAGTCCTTCCCCACCGGGCGGGCCAGCTGGGCGAAGGTCACCGGAGTCGATGCCGACGGCGCACCGGTCACCGTCGAGGGCACCGGCACCGTGGCCCGTTGCCTGCAGCACGAGACCGACCACCTCGACGGGACCCTCTACCTCAACCGGCTGGTCGGTCGGTACGCCCGCGAGGCGAAGAAGATGCTCAAAGCTCAAGGCTGGGGCGTACCCGGGCTGAGCTGGGACCCCGCCGCCAACTTCCCCGACACCTGAGCGCGCGGATTCTTGTCAGGGGCTTGTGATACACCATCGAGGTGCCCCCTGACCTGATCTCTTCACCTGACGAGTTCGGCCAGTTGTTGCGTCGTCTTGCCGATCGCGACCGGGTCCGCAGCGAGGCCACCGTGCAGGCCGACGTCCGGCAGTTGCTGCTCAGCGGCGATCTCGGTCTCGGGGACCACGATCTGGAGGTGGAGCTCGAATCCCCGTTAGGAGATCGCCGACGCATCGATGTTGAGGTCGGCTGCACCGTCATCGAAGTCAAGAAGGATCTCCGCAAGGCGAGTGTCATCAAGGTCGTACAGGACCAACTGGCCGGCTATGTGGCGATGCGTGCCGCACAGACTGGACAGCGTTACGTCGGTGTCCTCACCGACGGACGGGAGTGGCGCGCGTATCACGAACGCAACGGCAAACTCGTCGAGGTCACCCAGCACGTGGTCAACCCGACGAGACCTGATAGCACCGCGTTGCTGTACTGGCTTGAGGGCGTCTTGGCCAGCCGACAAGGCGTGCCGCCAAGGCCAAGCGAGATCATAGCTCGACTCGGTGCCACCAGTGCTTCCTATGCGCTCGATCGTGCCACGCTGACCGCGCTCTATGCCGACCACGGCTCACACGCGACCGTCCGATTCAAGCGGCAGCTCTGGAGCCGGTTGCTGCGCAGCGCTTTGGGAACCCAGTTCACCGACGATGACGAGCTGTTTCTCGAACATACCCTGCTGGTGAACAGCGCTGAGATCATCGCCCATCTCGTGGTGGGGCTCGATGTCATCGACATGCAGCCCGCCTCCCTGCTCGGCGGGCAAAGGTTTGACCTCGCAGCCATCTACGGTGTCGTCGAACACGATTTCTTCGACTGGGTGCTCGAGGTTCCGAGCGGCGGCGACTTTGTCCGCACCCTCGCTCGGCGACTGTCTCGATTCGACTGGACCAATGTCGAACACGACGTGCTGAAGGTTCTCTACGAGTCGATTATCGGATCCGAGACCCGTAAGCAGCTCGGCGAGTACTACACGCCCGACTGGTTGGCCGAGCAGGTCGTCAGCACTGCAGTCACCGACCCGCTGAACCAGCGAGTACTCGACCCCGCTTGCGGTTCGGGCACGTTCTTATTCCACGCTGTGCGCGGCTATCTCGATGCCGCAGCCGCTGCTGGCATCTCCCTAGCGCATAGCCTTTCCGGGCTCACCGACCACGTACTCGGAGTCGATCTCCACCCGGTGGCCGTCACACTGGCCCGCGTCACCTACCTGCTCGCAATCGGCCGAGAACGACTGCTCGCCCCCGATCGAGGGGCCATCACGGTACCCGTCTACCTGGGTGACAGCATGCAGTGGAACCAGCGTCGCGACCTGTTTACCGAGGGGCACCTCGTCGTCGCCACCGGCAGAGGAGATCAGCTCTTCGACGCCGAGTTTCGCTTTCCCGACCGATTCCTTGCTGATGCGGCCCGCTTCGATCGCCTCGTCAGCGCCCTGGCCGACCACGCCGCCAAGCAGGTTACTCCTGGACGAAATACAGCACTTCCCGTGGGCCTGCTCCACCGACTCGCGGTCAGCGAGGAGGACCGGCCAGCGGTGGAGGAGAACTACCGTTTGCTGTGTCAGCTGAATGACGAGGGACGCGATCACGTCTGGAGTTATTATATCCGTAACCTCGCGCGGCCGGCCTGGCTAGCCCGACCTGAGAACCGAGTCGACGTCCTCATCGGCAACCCACCGTGGCTGTCGTACCGATACATGACCGAAGATATGCAAGCCATCTTCCGAGAGATGTCCGAGGCACGAGGGCTGTGGCATGGTCGCGAGGTGGCGACACATCAGGACCTTTCGGCACTGTTCGTTGCGAGAACCACCCAGCAATACCTGACTGACGGCGGCTCCTTCGCCTTCGTGATGCCGAACGCAGTCCTCGACCGCGGTTACTACGCGGGGTTCCGAACCGGAAACTACCCCGACCAGAAACACCCGATCGCAGTCGAGTTCACCGGCTCCTGGGATCTCCGCCGACTACGTCCGCACTTCTTCCCACGCGGTGCCGCCGTAGTCTTCGGCAAACGCAGCTCCACCCAGTTCGGCTCACCGTTACCAGCAAGGACGACGCGCTGGACGGGGCAACTACCGCGCGGCACCGATGCCTGGGACGTGGTCTCGAAGCATGTTTATCGACATAACACTGATCTCTCCGTTCATAACGACACCCTGGCTGAATCGCCGTACGAACCACGATTCAGCCAGGGTGCGACCATCGTGCCTCGCGTACTATTCATGGTCGACACTCTGGACTCTGGCCCACTCGGGCTCGCCGCTGGCCGCAAAAATGTCCGATCGGCCCGCAGCAGCACCGAGAAGATGCCCTGGAAAGAGCTGCGCTCACTCGAAGCCGTTGTCGAGGCCGAGTTCATCCGGCCCATCCTCCTCGGCGAGAGCGTCCTGCCGTTTCGCGTGCTGCCCGCGAAGCACGGGATAATTCCCCTGGAGGGGACCAAGCTCCTCGACGGAGAGCACCCTCACCTCGATCGGTATCCCGGTCTTGCCGATTGGTGGCGCAAAGTGGAGCAGCTCTGGTTGTACCACCGGAGCAGCGACCGCCTGACACTGCGCGAGCAGCTCGATTTCCGCAACAAGTTGACCAACCAGCTACCGACACCACCACTACGGGTAGTCTACGGGGCTTCAGGAATGCATGTAGTAGCCGCGCTGGTGGAAGATCCGACGGTGATATGCGAACACAGCATATATTGGGGCGCCGTAGCAAGTCCCGCTGAAGGAAATTTTCTCTGCGCTATTTTCAACACACCGTCATTGACGAACATTGTGCGGCCGCTTATGTCGTACGGCAAGGATGAGCGCCACATCGACAAACATGTGTGGAAATTGCCGATTCCGCTGTTCGACAGCAACAACCCAACGCATCGCGAACTGTCGGATCTCGGGGCGAAATGCGCTGATGTCGTTGCTGGCCTTGACCTCGGCAACTCCAGCAACTTCGTTGCCCTGCGCCGCCGAGTCCGATCCGCACTCGCCGCAGACCCGACAGCCACCAAGATCAACGAGGTGGTGCTCGATCTTCTTCGCGGGTAAGCCACGACGTTCACTGAGTGGCCCGAGGCCTCGCTCGCTAGCCGGCTAGGCGTCGACCGCCGCACCGGGTGAATCAACGGGCAGATGGTGTGCCTCGGCAACGCCTGCCAGCCGCTTGTCGTACGTGACGATGGCGTGGAGTTCTTCGCCCAGCACCAATGCGGCGGCGAGATGAATCGCGTCCAGCAAACGGAGGGAGCGATCAGGAAGCCGGCTTGCGGACTCGACGATGCTCGCCGTCATGCCGATCCGGCCCATCCGGGTAAGCAGGAGATCGGCCCGGGGAAGCGCGGCCGGGCCCTTCGCGGTGCACGGCACGGCGTGTCTCCAGGGTAAGCAGGGTGCTCGACACCAGAGGTGTTCCGGCCCACCGCGCAAGGTACCGAGTGAGGGCATCGCTGTCCGGCTCAGCCCACACAAGCCGCTGCCGGAACATCGGGTGGGGCGGCGGCGTTGGTTGCAGAGCAACGGTGTAATCCTCGTCAGTCCTGAGGCGGTGGGCGCGATGGACCCCCTGGACTCCTACTCGCGGACGGTCAGCTCGGTGGCCGCAGCGGTCACTCCGCACGTCGCCAGCCTGCGGATCGGGCCGGGCGCAGGGTCGGCCGTCGTCTTCGCCGACGACGGGTTGCTGCTGACCAACGCGCACGTCATCGGCGGCGCCCCCGGCGGTGTCGCGGCCTTCACCGACGGCACCGAGAGCCGCTTCGACGTGGTGGGTGTTGACCGCCTCTCCGACCTTGCGGTGATCCGGGCCCGGGGCGCCACGCCGGCCGCGGCCGTCCTGGGCGATGCCGACAAGCTGGTCGTCGGGCAGTTGGTGGTCGCCGTCGGTAACCCCCTCGGGCTCACTGGATCGGTGACCGCCGGAGTGGTGAGCGCGCTGGGCCGCTCGCTGCCGGTACGCTCGGGCCAGGCCGTGCGGATGATCGAGGACGTGATCCAGACCGACGCCGCGCTCAACCCCGGCAGCTCTGGCGGCGCGCTGGCCGACGCCGAGGCCAGGGTGGTCGGGATCAACACCGCGGTCGCCGGTGTCGGGCTCGGGATGGCCGTGCCGGTCAACGCGACGACCCGACGGATCATCGGCGCGCTGCTCACCGACGGCCGGGTACGCCGGGGCTATCTCGGGCTGGTCGGAGTGCCCGCTCCCCTGCCCACACCGGTGGCGCGACGGGCCGGGCAGGCGTCGGGACTGCGCCTGGTGGAGGTCATCCCCGGCAGCCCGGCCGACCGGGCCGGGCTGCGCGCTGGGGATCTCGTGCTCAGCGCGGGCCGCAAGCCGGTCACCGACGCCCAGGGCATCCAGCGTCAGCTGTTCGCCGAGTCCATCGGCACCAGGTTGCCGATTACCGTGCTGCGCAACGGCGCGATGGTGGATGTCATCACCGTGCCGACCGAGCTGGTAGCGACCTGAGGCGACCGGGGTGCGCGCGGTGCCGGCGGATGTGCCAATATCGCGCTGTGCGCGGGCGGTATGACTGGCCGTGGCGGGGCGGGCCTTCGTTTCTTACCCCGGACGGATCCCGGGTGATGCTGAGCCGACCGGTGCTCAGCGGCAGCACCGTGCTGGACACGTCCCGGCCGTGGTCGTGCGGGTTCATCGCCCTGGTGCGGGGCGCTCGCCGGTCGTTCACCGTCGCCGAGGCCGGTGCCTTCGACTGGCACAGCACCTACACCACGATCCCCGATCAGCTGCTCCGCCAGCCCTACCGCGGGGGTGAGCTGGTGGTGGGCCTGCGAGAGGAGCCCACACACGAGGGACTCCCCGATTACCGGGCCGCCTGGCGGGGGCCGTGGTTCGAGCTGCACACCCGGGCCACCGGTCGCGCCGAGGGGATCACGAGGATCTTCGACGCGTTCCGGCTCACCGACACCCCGCTGGGGTTGCTGGCCCGTCCGCGCAGCACCGGCGCAGCCCAGATGGAGCCGCTCCGGGTGGCCAAGGAGATCCCCGGGATCGGCTACCTGACAATCGAGCGCCCGGGCAGCAGCCAGGGGGCGATCCCCGAGTCCCGGGGCCATCCGACCCAGCATGGTCAGCTGTGGCACGAGCCGCTCGGGCTGGGCGCGCGGGGTCGGTCCCGGTCGCACGCCCTGATCCTGGTTACTCCCACGGCGATCACCCGGCTGGTTCCCGGACCGGCCGACACCACGAACCCGGACGAAGCCCGAGCCTTCCTGGACGGACTGAGCGTGACCTGGGAGCCCACATGATCCTGCTCGGGATACCCGTGCTCACGGGGGCATTCCTGCTAGTCGAGGCCGGACTTGAGCACATACGAGCCCCCAAGGCACTGGCGAGGGCAGCCCACACCGGCACCGTGGCGGCACGGACCATCGCGGCCGCCGAGTTCGCGACCGGGGCGCCCTCTGCCGTCGCGGTGGTCTTCGGCACCACCGCGCTGCGCTGGGCGCTGGCCGGCCAGACCGCGATGTACCTGGCCTTCGCCGCCCACCTGTCGTGGCGACGCTACCGGGGTGAGGAGTCGGACTGCGGCTGCAACCGGATGGGCACTCAGGT
Organism: Pseudonocardiales bacterium; assembly: GCA_019244165.1. GTDB lineage: Bacteria > Actinomycetota > Actinomycetes > Mycobacteriales > Pseudonocardiaceae. Next base: position 88,712 of record JAFATA010000012.1, read on the forward strand.
CGGCCCCGGTGGGATCGCTCGGGCCGTGCTGCTGGCGATCGCCACGCTCGCGGCGACGGTCCGGTATCCGGCGGATGTGCTGCCCGGTGGAGGGCTCGCCATCCTGCTAATCGCCTGCGCCGTCGTGCTGGCCGTGCTGCTCTACACCCTGCCAGCGGCCCTTGATGGGCGAGCCGCATGAGCCCGCTGACTGCGGCGGTGGTGCTGGTGTGGGGTGGCCTGGCGGTGCTGACGCTGGCGATGGCCGGGATCCTGCGCCAGCTGCGAGAGCTGCAGGCCGAGGTGGCCCAGCTCGGGTCGCCACCATGGCGCGGCCCCACCGGTCGACGGGTGTCGGAGCTGGCCGGTGACCGGCCGCTGATCTTGCTCGTGCTCGACCCCGGGTGCAGCTTCTGCGAGACGGTGCACGAGCCGTTCACCCGGCTGGCCGCCCAGCATCCGGGTGCCCGCTTTGAGGCGCTGTCCCCGCGGGCCCGGTGGGCGGACACCCCCGCCGTCCGGTCCCGAGTGGACGCTGGCCTGGTTGCGGAACTCGACCTGCCCTGGGCGCCGGCCTTGCTACACGTCGGGGTCGACGGCACGGTGCTGGCTGCGGCGCCGGTGGCATCCCCCGATCAGCTCGGCGAGCAGGTAGCAGACGTGCTCAACACCGCCCAGCGGGATACCGCGATGCACCGGCAAGGAGCGTCATGACCCCTGCAGTGCGTCGGCGCGGGTTCATGGCCGTCACCAGCACGGCCGCCATGACCTTGGGACTCACTGTGCTGGGATGGATCCCGCTGGCCCGTCCCGCCCGGGCGGAGCAAGGCAGCGAATACCCCAACTGCGGTCGCTACAACGACGGCCCGGGCGGCCCGATCTGCTACGGCGCTCCCTACTCCCCGTCCTACTGCGGCCCTGACAACTGGTTCAAGGATGGTTGCTTCGGGGACTGGGACAACGGACTCACCTGCTACCGGCCGCGCAGGATCTGCCGCGCTGGTGAGGAAGCCACCAATGCCTGGCTCTGGAAAGCGGACGATGTGGTCTATCGCTGCGCGGACGGAGAGATCCACTATCCGGGGGCACCGAATTTGGAGCAGGTGATCTGCAGCGCAAGGCTGCGCCCGCAGGCACCGCATCGGTCGCCGTTGCCCTGATGACCCCCGGATTGATGATCTTACGACTGCGGCGCACGGTCTGCGGTCCGGTGCTGGTGAGCAGTGCGCTGGCGGTGCTCGCCGGGGCGGCGCTGGCCGCACCGATGGCGCGCGAGGGCTGGCTGCTGGCCTGGCTGCTCCTCGGTCTGACCGCGGGCTACGCCCTGTCCGGCTCGGCATGAAGCGCTAACTCAGCGCACCTGCTGAACTCGCCAGTCTGGCGGGATTCGTCACGGGCCTATTTCACCGTCGGCCTGCTTGCCGGGGGTCTAGTCACCGGCACGCTGGTGGTGGCGCTGGGCAGCCTGCTGCGGCCGGTCCTGCCTCCTGCTCTGCGAGGAGGTCTGATCGCCGCGGTGGCGCTGTTCGTCCTCGCGGGTGAGTGTGGGCTGCACCGCGTCACGCTGCCGCACCGGCGCGCGCAGGTGCCCTCAACGGTGATCGCGGCAGGAGGGGATGCCGGCGCGCTGCGGTTCGGCTTCGAGATGGGCTGCGGGGTGCGCACCCATATGCCGAGCAACCTGCCCTACCTGACGCTGATGGCAGTACTGCTGGTGGGCAGCGGGGCAGCGGCGATGGCAGCGGGGCTGGGCTTCGGCCTGGGCCGGGCCGCGATGGCGCTGGGCCGCTACCACAGTCGGGACGTGACGTGGTGGGACCGGCAATGGCAGCGCTACGAGCGGCCGATCCGGATCACCCTGGCACTGACCGCAGTCCTGCTCGCCACCGGGATCGTGCTGTCGCAGTAGGATCCCGAGCCGTGGCCGACTCCGACAACGACATCGAGAACCGGGTAAGCATCCTGGAACGCGAGGTCGCCCAGCTGCGCGAGCAGACTGCCCTCACCAGCTCCGACGCTACTGCGGCCCGCGTCCTGGCAGCCGGAGCCGATCGTGACGTCTCGGAGGTCCGCTCCGAGCTGCGGGCACACACCCGGGCCCTCAACGCCCTGCGGGAAACCCAGCTGGAACAGGGGCGAATGCTCACCGAGCACGGGCGGATACTGGCCGAGCACGGGCGGATACTCGCCGAACACGGCCGGGCGATCGTCAGCTTGGATCAGAAGATGAGTGCGGGGTTCACCACGCTCCACACCGGCATGGAGAAGATCATCGCACTGCTGGAGAACGCTGGTCCCGAATCGGGCTAGCCGCTCGGCTGGCGGCTCACCGGCAGGCTCATGGTCAGCTCAGCGCCTGTGGCAGGCGAGGAATGAGGGCATAGCTGTGACGAACCGACCCCGTTCTGGTGCTGACAGGCACCCGGGTGGCGCTGGGGACGTTGCGCGAGGACCTCGTACCGGACTACCACCGCTGGGAGCAGCAGCTTCTCGTGCTGGTCGGGCTCGGGCACACCACGCCAGAGACGCTGGAGAGCCGGCGCACCAGCTATGGGCTGGCCAGCCAGGCCGGCGAGGCGGGCGCTTACTTCACGGTCTACGCGAACAACGGCGAGACATGGCAGCCGATCGGGTTGAGCGCCTTGCACATCGAGGCGCGTAAGCAGGTCGCCGACTATGTGATCCTGCTCGGCGAGCGTCGTGGGGAGGGCCTGGGCACCGAGGCCACGAAGCTGACGCTGGACTGGGTCTTCAACGTCGCCGGTCTGCGCAACGCCAAGCTGGAGGTCTGGGAACCGAACAAGGCGGCCATCCGAGCCTACGAGAAAGCCGGCTTCAAGATCGTCGGCGTGCGGCGCAACGGCGCGCGCTGGTTGGGCCAACAGTGCGACGAAATCATCATGGACGCCGTGCCCGAAGACCTCACCGGCTCGGTGGTCGAGCAACAACTCCAAGCGTAGCGGCCGCGGCTGGGCGACCCTTCGCGCCATTTCAAAGCCTGGCGTTATATGCATACCGACTCACGCAGACCACAGCGCACCTACGCCTCGCGCAGGGTGGCCAGCCTTGCGTTGATCATTTCTTTGGCCGTTTGGCCGTAGACTGCTTGTGTGGACAGCTGGTGGAAAGTTTTGGCATAGAGGGCTATTTCTCGCGGTTGCGTGATCGCCAGTTCCGTGGAGATGGTCTCGACGTGGACCAGGCGCTCGTCGAACATAATGAACTGGTTGGTCGGTACCTAGTAGGTGGCGGCGGCTGGGATGATGCCCAGTCGGATACGGGGTAGTGAGAGACACGTGAGGAGACGGTCAAGTTGGCCGAGCATGACCTGGGTGTCACCCACGGTGGTGAGGAGGGCTTGCTGGGCGAGGATGAAGTGAAACCGGTGGTTTTTGCTCGCTACCTAGACGGAGACACCCTGCGTCAGATCGCCCGGCGCCTCAACGAGCGCGAGGTGCCGACGGCGGAGGGGTGCCATTGGGCGCCGCAGTCGGTACGTGCGGTTGTGTCGTCGCGGCATGTGACCGGTATCCGGGTGTTCCGGGGACAGGACTTCGGGGACGGAAACTGGCCAGTGATCATCGATCGGGGCACCTGGACCGAGGCCCAGGACCGTCGGGCCTACCGAGCTTCGCCGTATGCGCGGCCGTTTCGATTTTACCTGCTGCGGGGGCTTGTGATGTGCAAGAAATGCGCCAAGCCGATGGCCGGGGCCGCGAACAACCACAAGCCCTACTACGCGTGCAACCGGCGAGACGACAGCCAGGTGGCGCAGTGCACCCGGCGTATTGATGCCCTCAAGCTGGAAGCTTTCGTCACCGACGCCGCCGTCGAGTTGCTGACCCGGCTGGACGTGAGGGGGGCACCGATCGCGACCCTCGCGTTGTCGGAAGCAGATGAGGCGGCGATCGGCGCCGATGAGGCGGAGCTTGCTGAGCTGAAGGACATGTGGGATCACCGGGAGCTATCCACCCGGGAGTACCGCCAGATGCGCAAGGCCGTCGAGGACCGCATCGCTACCCTGCGGCACAAGACCGCGGTGCGCCCTACCGTCGAAATCCTCGCCGATTTGGTAGGGCCGGACGCGCGCGCATCCTGGGATCAGTTGGTCGCCAGTAGCGATGGCCAGCGGATGAATGCAGTACTCCGGTTCCTGTTCGCCGCTGTGATTATCGATGAGCATCGGGGCCAACGGGGGACTTTCGATTACAGTCGCATCGACATCAAACCGAACCCCCTTTGACCCACCCGCCGGATACCCCATCACGACGCTAATGGGTTAGTCTGTAACGGGTCAGTATGCGACATTGAATTGCTGAAACTTTTTGTATGACGGGTGTGACGGTTAGCGGGAAATCAATCACACCCGTCACGGAGCGTGGGCCGGAACGGCCGTTGCCTCACATAATGAGTCAATGGTCGCAGCGCCCCGTCGAGGGTAGTAGCGTCTCGGCTGTAACTGAGCCTGGATCCACCGCCGTAATTGTGGTGGGGAGCGTGTCGTAACAGCAGAAGTGCCCTTTGACCTGGGAAAATCGGAGTTGCTGAGGCTCCGGAACCCATCATCGGAAGGGCACTTCGTAGATGCGATTGTTGCATACGGCGG
>JAFATA010000072.1 GCA_019244165.1 Pseudonocardiales bacterium
CGGCCGTCCGCAACGGCCGTCCGCAACGGCCGTCCGCAACGGCCGTCCGCAACGGCCGTCCGCAACGGCCGTCCGCAACGGCCGTCCGCAACGGCCGTCCGCAACGGCCGTCCGCAACGGCCGTGTTGTCGATCATCTCCCGTGCAGTCCGGAGCCGTGAACTCGACACTAGCGACGTTTTCGGCGCGCTGGGATGTCGGTGGTGTCGAGTTCACGACATACAGCCGCAACGTGTGAGCTGACCTAGATGTCGGCGGAGACCACGGTATACAGTTCTCGTTCCCCGGTCAGCGGGGATGGATGGGAGATCAGGACGTCGCCTCGGCGTGGGTCCGGGCCCGCTGACGCAGCCGGTCGAGGCCGTCGGCCTGGGCGAGCATCGCCATGTGGTCGACCAGCTCGTGGCGGGTTAGCTCCGCCCTCAGGGCCGCATCGACCAGCCCGGAGAGGGTGGTTCCGGTGCTGCGGGCGTGCTCGAGCGCGCGGGCGTGGGTCGTGTCGGGCAGGGAGATGCCCACTTTCACGGTCATGTATCGCCGGCCTCCAGATCAGCTGGTGGTGGCTCGACCACCGTGAGATCGGGGAAGTAAGAGCGGTAAAAGCCCCGGTCCCGGGTCAGCAGCCGGTCGGCTTGCAGGCTCGCGTGCGCACCGATGAGGAAGTCTGCGACCATGCGTTGCCCGGAGCCGCCGCGGGTGCGGTAGCTGCGCCACGCTGCACCGGCCCAGTCGGCACTTCGCCTCTCCAGCGGGCTGAACGCTGCGCCGAGAGTGGTTAGGGCCGCCTCGGCGCTTTCCGGTTCCGGGAAGCAGGCGCTGGTCTCGGCCCACACGACGGCGCACGCGAGCACCGTGCCCGCCGCAAGGCACCCACTGAGACAGTCCCGAGATGCCGGCCCGAAGGTGGGATCCGCGGTGAAGACGTCGAGGAGCACGTTGGTGTCTACCGCAGTGATCACGACAGTTCGGCGGGACCACAGAGTACTGAATCTGTCAAACTGCCAGCGAGGCCGTTAGGTCAGGTGCGCGGTGCGGCCGTACCGGGCCGCTGCCTGGATCCGGTTGATCGCCGTGACCTGCCAGCCGTGGTCGCGGAACCACCGCCCGGGATCCGGTCGCTTGTCATCGAGCCGCAAGGTGGAGAGGTTCAGCCCGAGCCTGCGGCCGACGTCCTGGTAGGCGGGATGGTGCAGCTCGTTAATGCGCGGGTATCCAGCCCCGGACACACTCTTATTCACGCTGCCGCCACGTGGACTTCGTCACGGGGAGCGGTGCGGCCGGTTACTGGACTCCGGCCATCAGCCGGCGGATCATCGGGCTCAGCCCGAGGACGATCAGCCCCGCAGCGATCGCTGTCACTCCGAGGATGCCGAAATAGGGTGCCTCGTGCTGGGAGCTGTAGTAGCCAGCGAGCGATCCTGACATCGCCGTGCCTAGGGCGACGGACAGGAAGAGCAGCGCCATCGTCTGGCTGCGAAACGCCCTCGGGGAAATCTTGGTAGCCAGCGACAACCCGACTGGTGAGATCAGCAGCTCCGCGATCGTGAAGACGAGCAGGATGGCGGCGAGGGCCAGCAGCGGGGTGGTCGGTCCCACGCCGCTGGCCCACGGCAGGAACAGCAGGAAAGCCAGGCCCATGACGATGGTGCCGAGCGCGAACTTGATGGGTGTCGAGGGCTGGCGGGCACCCAGCTTGACCCACAGTAGCGCGAAGGCGGGCGCGAGCAGAATGATGAATATCGGGTTGAACGACGTCACCCATTCCGTGGGTATTTCCCAGCTGAACAGGTTCCGGTCCGTCCGTGCATTGCCGTAAATCTCCACCACCGTGAACTGCTGCTGATACAGCGACCAGAACACCGCGTTGGTGATGAATAGGGGAATGAACGACACCACCCGGCTGCGCTCCACCATCGTGATCTTTGGGCTGAGCAGGATGACGGCGAAGTAGGCCACCGCGGCCACCCCGCACACGAGGGCCACGACGTTGGCCAGGTTGGCGGTCGTGATCACTCCGGTCAACACCAGGAGGATCGCCATGGTCACGACCACCCCGGCGGCGCCAGCGGCCGTGGTCCACCGGGAGCGGGGCAGGGGGTCAGGGACGGTCTTGGCCTCGGCACCCAGGTTGCGGCGCCCGATTGTGTACTGGATCAGGCCGGCGGCCATGCCGAGGGCGGCCACCCCGAAGGCGTAGTGGAAACCGAGCGTGGTCCGGGTGAGCCCGGTGAGCAGCGGGCCGATCAGCGCGCCGAGGTTGATCCCCATGTAGAAAAGGGAAAAACCGGCGTCCCGACGCTCGTCGTGTTCCGAATACAGGGTTCCGACGACGGTGCTGGCGTTGCCCTTGACCCCGCCGCTGCCCAGAGCGACACACGCCAGGCCCACCCCGAGGCCCGCAAAGCCCGGCAGCACCGCCAGCGCGAGGTGCCCGATCATCACCAGCAACGCGCTGGCGAACAGCGTCCGTTCGGCGCCGAGCACCCGGTCGGCGATCCAACACCCGACGATGGTCGAGACGTAGACCAACCCGCCGTAAGCGCCGATCAGGCTGGTGGCGGTGGCTTTCGGCAGTCCGAGCCCGGGGTTGGCCCCCGTCGTTTCGTAATACAGGTACAGCGTGAGCGAGGCTTGCATCCCGTAGAAGGAGAAACGCTCCCACATCTCGAGACCGAACAGGTTGGCCAGCCCGCGGGGATGCCCGAAGAACGCCCGGTCCGTACGGGGGTCGGTGAGGGTACTGCTCATTGGGGTAACTGTGCCGTCGGACCTGCCCGGGTGCCAGTAGGCGCGGCCGTGTGCCCAGAAGTGGACCCGGCCCCCGCCGGTTGCGGTGGCGGGGGCCGGGCGTGTGGTGTGACCGGTCGTCAGGACACCCCGGCCCTTCTGGAGCAGGTTGGCCAGGCCTTCCAACCCTGCGCGCGGAGCACCTTCTCGGCAATGGCGATCTGCTGCGAGCGGGTGGCGTGGTCAGCGGTGGCCGCGTAGGCTCCCCCGCCGAAGGAATGCCACGTACTGCTGCTGAACTGTAGCCCGCCGTAATACCCATTGCCGGTGTTGGCGTTCCAGTTACCGCCGCTTTCGCACCGAGCCAAGATATCCCACAGATCCGCCCGCGCCGGGCCCGCCTGGGCGGGTGCTGCGAATGCCAGTGGAATCGTCGCGGTGGCTGCGGCGATAGCGATGCGTGCGAGTAATCGGGAGGTCCTCGTCATGTCTGTTCTCCGTGAAACGCGCACACGACTGAGGGCCAGAAAAATCGCCCCGGTTTCGGGTTCTGCATCACTCGATCGCCGACCTGCGCCCCTGTCCCGATTCGGGGTGAGAGTGCGGTATCCGGTCCCGAGGGACAGGGCTCTGCGCGCCGAGTCCGGATTCCCGCACCAAGGTGGCTCCTTCGCGCAGGACAACATTGACCGTACGGATTTCGATGGGTGATGCAAGGGGGTGGCTGTAGGGTCAGCCAGATAGGGGTACGGTCATCACGGCATCACTCAACGCCACAGATGCGGGCATTTCCGCAGTTCGAGGGTTGATGGCCCAGTGCTCTGGTCGACCGGGGTTTGCCGGGTTTGTCAGCCGTCCGGGAGGAGAAGTACCACCCGTTCGGGGACCCATGGTCGAGGAGTCGGGTCCGCCCCCGTTGAGAAGGACGCTGCTACGGTTGGAGAAGGATCTTGACCGCTCCGTCCTTCTTCTTCTGGAACATCTCGCATGCCTGAGGCGCCGTGCTCAGGGGTAGCGTATGGGTAGCGAAACCTTCGGTGCTGAGCGGGTCGTCATCGGTGAGCAACGGCAGAATGTCCCCGACCCATCGCTTGACGTTGGCCTGTCCCATCCGCACTTGAAGCTGCTTGTCAAAGATTGTCATCATCGGCAGTGGGTCAGCCATGCCGCCGTAGACCCCGACCACCGAGATCGTGCCGCCCCGACGAACGATATCGATCGCCGAATAGAGCGCGTTGAGCCGGTCCACCCCGGCCCGCTGCATCAGCGTCGCCGCTACCGACTTGGGCAGCGCGCTGGTCACTTGCTGGGCGATCTCGACACTAGGCGACCCATGTGCTTCCATCCCGACAGCGTCGATCACTGCGTCGGGCCCGCGACCACCTGTCATCCCGCGAACCACCTCCGCGAGATCATCCTGGTGCTCGCGCAGGTCAAGCGGCTCAGCGCCGTGGGCACGAGCCCGGGCCAGGCGCTCGGAGACCAGGTCGACGCCGATCACCTGCCCGGCGCCCCGATGCCGGGCGATACGCACGGACATGTCCCCGATGGGTCCCAGGCCCAGCACCACAACGCTGCCGTCGGCGGGGATCCCGGCGTACTCAACCGCCTGCCATGCGGTGGGCAGCACGTCGGAAAGGTAGACGAATCGCTCATCGGGCGGGCCGTCAGGGACCGCGATCGGCAGGGTGTTGCCAAAGGGGACCCGCAGGTACTCGGCCTGGCCGCCGGGCACCTGCCCATAGAGCTTGGTGTAGCCGAACAGTGCGGCACCCATGCCCTGCTCCCGCACCTGTGTCGTCTCGCACTGGGAATGCAACCCTTGCCCGCACATGAAGCATGTTCCGCAGGAGATATTGAACGGGATCACCACGCGTTGCCCGGGGCGGATCTCGGTGACGCCGTTGCCGACCTCCTCGACGATCCCCATCGGCTCGTGCCCGAGGATGTCGCCCTCCCCCATAAACGGGCCGAGCGTCTCGTACAGGTGCAGGTCGGATCCGCAGATGCCGGTCGTCGTGATACGCACGATCACATCCGTCGGGCGTTCGATCTTCGGGTCAGGCACCGTGTCGACGCGGATGTCGCGCTTGCCGTGCCATGTCACTGCTTTCATCGCTGCCTCCTGGCGCACCCCATCGATGGTCGGCATTTCCTGCGTTGCGCCCCTCGGCGGGCAGGCATACCCGCTGCGGAGCGTGGGTACTCGCCGGTATGCCAGATCTGACCGAGTTGCGTCGGCAAGCGGCGGGGTGCACCGCCTGCGAGCTCTACGTCGACGCGACGCAGACCGTCTTCGGCTCCGGGCGCCCCGGTGCTTCCATGATGCTGGTCGGCGAGCAACCCGGGGATCGGGAGGATCTCGCGGGGGAACCGTTCGTCGGGCCGGCCGGACGGGTGCTGAACCAAGCCCTGGATCGGGCCGGGGTGGACCGGGCCGATGCCTATGTCACCAATGTGGTCAAGCATTTCCGGTTTCGGCGCGAGGGCAAGGTCCGCCTGCACCGCACCCCTGGAGTCGAACACGTGCGGGCCTGCCTGCCGTGGCTGCAGGCCGAACTGGCTCTGATACACCCGCGACTGCTGGTGACATTGGGGGCGACGGCGGCCAAAGCGCTGCTCGGTGCGCCGTTTCGGCTGACGCACCACCGCGGCGAGGTACTCGAGTACGAGGGTCTGCCGCTGGTGGCCACCATCCATCCCTCCGCGGTGCTGCGTGGTCCCCAGGAGCGCCAAGCCGAGATGCTCGAGGAACTGGTCGCCGACTTGGAGCTGGCCGCGCGCACCACCCACACGAGTGGGCCCGAGCCGCCGAAAAGGTGACGATCACACGCATAAACAGCCCAATCGCCGGGTATGTCACGTCTTGCAGAGTTGATGTAGTGAAGGAAGCTAAGGAGTAAGGGATGACGATTCGCGAGCAGGGACAGGTCAGCGGCGCTGATGTCTCCGTAGGGGAGCTGGTAGAGCGGCTGTCCGCCCAGGTGTCGGCGCTGGTGCGGGATGAGATGGCACTGGCTACCGCCGAGATGAAACGTAAGGGCGCCCGGGCCGGAGCGGGGATCGGGATCGGTGGTGCCGGGGCGCTGGTGGCGGTGTTGGGGCTCGGCACGCTGGTGGCGGCGGCAGTCCTAGGGCTGGCAAATGTGCTGGCGGCGTGGCTGGCTGCGTTGATTATCGGGGGGGCGCTGCTGGTGCTCGCTGGGGTGGTCGCCGGGGTCGGGATCACACAGGTGCGCCAGGCGGGGCCACCGGTGCCCGAGCAGGCCCTGGGGAGCGCAAAGCGTGACGTCGGAACGGTGAAGGAGAGCATGCAGCGATGAGCAGCAGCGAGCGGCAACGACTCGACGAAGAACGACTTCAGGAAGAGATCGAGGAGCTGCGGAGCGGTCTGGGTGAAACCGTGGAGGCCTTAGCCCATAAGGCTGATGTGTCAGCCCGGGTCAAGGAACGGGGCGCCGCGGTGAAAGACGAGGCCATCGAACGTGGTCTCGAACTGACCCAGCAGGCTGTCGACCGCGGTAGCGAGCTAAGTGGGCGGGTGAGGGAGTGGTACAACGACGTACAGGCCCAGCTGCCCGCGGGCAGTAGTGAACTCGTCCAACAGGCTCTCCGCGCCGTCGAACGGGCTCGCGAGTCGGCCCGCCAGATGCCGCCAGAGCGATGGGTAAAACTGGCAGCGGCCGGGGCTGGACTGCTCGCGATGAGCGTCATCGTGCGGAGGGTGCGTGGGTGATACCCCGGGGGGAAACCGGACGCGGACTGAGGGCGGCCGCAGGGACCAGCTGGTCCTCTAGCGTCATCCGGACGTCTCCGGCGCCGTCGCTGATTCGAACCCACACCACGCCATACCACTCGCCGCGGGAGCCACGGACCCAGCGCTTCAGCATGCCGGGAACGCGACCGGTGAGGTCGAGACCGTCGGCGACAACCCGCTGGCGGTGGTCGGTGGGCAGCGGGAACGCCAGGTTGAGATCTACCCACACCGCCCGGGCGCGTACCCCCCGGCCGGCGGTGATGCCCTCACCGCCATGGGCGCCGATCCACCCGAGCGTCATGCCCAGCTCCCTGGTCGACCCGTTCCCGGTCGAGCGCGGGGGAGCGCGCCTTGTTACCCAGTATGCCTTGTCACCCCTGTACTGGCTGTGGGGGTCGCACCCTGGCCCGGCGCGCTTTCTGGGCCGCCAGATACCGACGTTCAGCGATGAACTCCGGGAGGCACATCGCAGTGATAACAACCACCCAAAAAACCACATCGCCCACAGCCCACATCAGGATCGCCACCGTGTGTCTTTTTTGAGTGCGCGTGTCGCGGAGGAGTGGTGCTACTTCTCGTCAGGATCGGGGTGCGGGCAACCTCCTTCGTCCCCGCCGTCATCACGGCCTCCCTCATCGCGGCCTCCGTGGCGAGATGGGCGCGCGGACCAGGTGCGCCCGGAGAACGACAAACGTCGGGTTTCCGTACTGATCAGGCCACGTGGCTGCGGGTTTCTTATCGACCGAGTGATCAGCTTAACGAACGCATCTGGACTGGTGAGGAGTGCGCCTCAGTGCTGCGTGGTGTCGCGAAGCCTCGCTTGTTGCGTTCGCTTCGTTGGTTGGATGAAGAACAGGGCCTGGTCTGGCGCACTGACGAACTGACGTTGGTCAGCAGTCCGCTGGTCAGCGCTACGCCGCAGATCGACACCGACCCTGAGCTAGCCGATGAGTGGTGGGCGCAGCTTACTCGTTCGCTCTCAGCACTTGGCTTACACAAGACAACGCGGGTGGGTGTTCGGCAGGATCTGGTCAACCGACGGATTGCCGAGTTTGCTGGCGAGCGTGTTGATCCCCTGATCGAGGAATGGACTACCGCTCACGCCGATCTGCACTGGGCCAACGTAACGGCTTCAGATCTGCACATCTTGGACTGGGAAGGATGGGGGGTGGGGCCGCGCGGCTTGGATGCTGCCACTCTGTGGGCCTACTCTCTCCTGGTTCCGCCGGTGGCCGAGCGCATCCAAACAGAGTTCAACAGAGACCTCGCAACGCGCTCTGGCAAGCTAGCCCAGCTGTTCACGTGTGTGGAACTGCTCCGCATGACCTGGAAATTCGGTGATCATCCCAGGCTTGAGCAGCCTCTTGTTGATGCTGCGAACAGTCTGGTTTCAGAGCTTGCCACGGTGTGATCTTTATACGGGGGCCGGTACGCGCATGGGAGACGAGCGAGCTTCGTGATTGGCGTCTAGCGGGCGAGGCCTCACGTGTCGTGTTCTCCGGCCGGTGTGGCTTGGCGTTCTTGCAGTATTCGCCGATAGCGTAGGAGCTTATCTGTATCGACTTTGAGCGATGTCGCCTCGACCAGGGCGCGTAGGTGATCTGAACGATTGGTGCTCACGGCCACTTGAGCGATAGTGGGTAAGGCAAAGGCCAGACGGAAGGCTGCCTGAAGGTTGGAGCAGTCCTGATCAGGCATTAGCAGGGCTCGACAGTCAACGCGGCGCCACACCTGGGCGTGGACACCGCCACCGAAGGGACTCATACCCCAGCGGCCTGCATCGTGCACACCGAGTTGGTTGTACAGATACTCAGCCGCGTCGAGTACCCTGGCGCTGACCAACACGCCAGTGCGGACCATCGCCACGGTAGGCCGTGGTAAAGATGATTCTTCCAACGATCGCAGCACAGGAACAAGGGGGCGGGGGTCCCACGTTGAGATGCCCCATGCGTGGCACAGTCGGCAGTCAGTTGCTTCTTGAAGGGCCAGAAAAGCCTCCGCGAGGCAGGCTTGAGCGGTGTTGTCGGCAAGGGTGCGCAGCGAATGCTCGGGATTGTGCAGGAGCACGACGTTGGGCAGTCGCTGTAGGTTCTCGGTGGTCTCTTCCAGAGCCTGCCGCAGCCGTTTGGGGTCCAGACAGTGTTGCGTGTCGTCGTCATTGCTGGTCGGGAAGAAGCCCAGTTTGGTCGAGATGGTGAATAAAGGCAGGAGATCTCCTGCGATTCTGGCCAGAGTGTGATGCGACTTGAAACCGAAGTAATTGTAGGCAATGTCAAGTGCTGTGACGCCAAGCTGTAGCGCTTGCTCTAACAACCCGCGTCGGTGACCAGATCGGTATAGTCCGAGAGCAATTCGGGACTCGCCTGGGCGCAAATCCCCTCCTCGATGAGTACCTTAGCCAGGTGGCGCACGTTGAGGCCCGTCTGGCTACTTGCCTGGTCCACCGACACGGGGTGCCCGCTCAGGAGCAGACGCAAGGCCGGCAGCGCTCGTGCTTTCAGCCTGACCCGCCGACCAGCAGCAAGGACGACGACCTCATCATCATGTTCCTCCAGCTTCGGGGCGAATTCCGTGAGGCAGACGACCGTGCCAATAGGGTTGGCATCCGACCAACCAAGCGCCTTCTCGATAGCCCGCAGAAGCCGGTGCTCCATCTAAACTCCTCAGGGCATCGAGTGCGACCAAGACTTCTGCGACGACTAGACCACAAAATCACGCAAGCCAAGCAAACACAACCCTATCGCTGCTCAGGGAAGTTCAAGCCGTCGCCCTCGGGACGAGGCCCGTCGCTCTTTCCCGTACTACCACCGTCTGAATACTCCGCGTCGTAGCGATCCTGAACCTGCGTAAGGTGTTCAACTGCAACCACCAGATCATCATCGTTCTCGTCCATGCTGACCTCCCGTAAGGCAACTCGACACAACCCATCTTTCATGCAAGCCGGCCATCACCTCCCACCCGCCTCCTGCACCGTGGCCAGGACGACGGTCGGCGAACCCCCGTGGTGCTCTTCTCGGGCATCAACCCAGGAGCCACAGACAACCCTTCACGCTGGATCTCCCCGTAGTCAGGCCACAAGAGGAGCGCTACCCTCGTGTCACATCGCCGTTGTGCGCAGGATCGGCTGCTAGCAGGCGTGTCTGACAGTCCAGCGGGGATAACGCCCACCGCGCCGAGCCGCTCGCCATCGACTCCGGTCCCCGTCGAGTGCGGCGAAGATCACCATCAGCTCCACCAGCCGAGCCCGCAACTGCTCGCCGCTCAGCCCGTCCTGCCATGAGTCCCTGCAGCACAGCCCCGACCGGCCGAGGTCCGCCCTTGGAGGCACCAGCAGCACCGGGGTGCTGCCGGTGCTCGGGGATGCTACCGACACGTTGTTAGGGGATTTCGTCGATCTCGATGTCTGTGGCCAGCGCGCGCAGCAGCGCCGGGGTGCTGGTCAGCACCCGCATCCCCCGGTGTTGCGCGGTCCATGCGGCATGGCCGGCGGCCAGGCAGTCTGGCTTACCGGCCTTGGCTAGCACGGCCGCTACCGCTCGGGCCTCGGTGCGGGTGAGGTCCACGACGACCGTGACCGGCAGGTCACCGAGTACCTTGATCACCTCGAGGTCTGCGGGTGGCAGCCGTGCCTGGGCGTCCGCTAGCGATGCCGCCGGCACCACCAGCACCACCGCCTGCTCTACCGCATGCCACACCACCGCCGCGACGTAGGGGCGGCCCGAGGCGAACGCGAGCAGCGCGGTGGAATCCAGAACCACCCCACCGAGCGCGCTCATGAAGCGGACTGCGCGTCGGTTCCCGCTAGCCCGAGGAGGTCGCGTGCCCACGCATGGTGCTCGGCGCCCACGGTGACACCTCGCTCGGCGTACAGACGCCTCAGGCGATCCAACGCGGCGTCCTTGTCTAGTTGCGCCCGGACGGCCTTGCTGACATAGGCGGAGATGCTCGCCGTCTCGCCTTCACCCGCCAGCCGTCGGAGCTGTTCGGCCTGCTCGACCGGCAGCGTCACCGTCACCCGCTCCGTGCCACGCATACCGGAAGGCTATTCGGCGCATACCAAGCGGGTCGAAGCGGGTCAGGGATATCCGATGCCGGGCAACGGGGACTATGGCGGGCAGCGAGCCAGGTCGGCGGCGCCGACGAGGCCGGCCTCGGCACCCAGTTCCGCGATCCGCAGCGGGGCCATCGGCCGGTGCCCCTGACCGGTCAAGGATGCAGCGAAGGCGGCCGCTGCCGGCGCGCGCAGCACTTCGCCGGCCGTGGACACACCACCCCCGATGACGAACAAGCCAGGGTCCAGAACCGCAGCCAACCCGGCCAGCCCTCGCCCCAGCCACGTCCCGATCACCTCGAAGCACCGCAACGCCGCCACATCACCGGTTTGAGCAGCCTGGGTGACCATTTCGCCGGTGATGTTCTCGGGTTGACCGCCGGCCAGGCGCAACAGTCCCTCAGCCATCCCGGGCGAGGCGTGGACCAGCTGGTGGGCTTCCCGCACCAGCGCCCGGCCGCTCGCGTACTGCTCCCAGCACCCCTGTAAACCGCATCTGCAGCGCCGCCCGCCCGGCACGACGATGACGTGACCAAACTCTGCGGCCGCACCGAACTGGCCACGCAGCAACTGCCCGTTCACCACGATGCCACCCCCGATACCGGTTCCCACCGTGACGGCCACCACGTACTCCACACCGCGCCCAGCACCGAACCGCACTTCTGCCCAGGCGGCGGCGTTGGCATCGTTCTCGACCACGACGGGTAGCGCCAGCCGGCGTTGCAGTGACGCCTGGAGCGGCTCGTCGCGCCAGGCGAGATTGGGGGAGAACATCACCGTCGAACGCTGCGCGTTGATGAAGCCCGCCGCCCCGACGCCGACCGCCTTGACGTCATAAGTGCTGGTAAGCTCGCCGACCACGCTGGCTATCGCGTTCTCGATCCGCGACACATCGTCGGCGGGAGTGTCCCGGTGCGTTGCGGCGATGATCGTCCCGCGCTCATCCACGACGCCGGCCGCGACCTTCGTGCCACCGATGTCCACCCCAATGGTCAGCGTGCCAGTGTGTTCAGGAACTGCTGCACCTCCCCGGTCGACTCCAGTACGAAGTCCGCAGCGGTGCTCCGGCCAGCCTGCTCCGGGTCGTCGAGGTTTGCGACGACGACTCCGATGCCCCATCCCGGAAGCCCTCCGGCAGAGGAGTGCCGGAGAGCGCGGAAGGCGTCCTCATCGGTGATGTCGTCGCCGAGATACAGCGACACGAACTCTTCGCCGTCGACGTGCAGGGCGTGGCGCAGGTAGTCAACGGCCTTGCCCTTGTCCCAGTCGACCTTTGGTCGGATCTCAAAGACCATTTTGCCACCAGTCACGGTGAGCTGGTCGGGATAGTTGGCCAGCAGCGCGTCCACAACCGCCTTGACGTACCGGTGCTCCGCAGGGGCAACCAGCCGGTGGTGCACCGCGACCGAGAACCGTTTGGGTTCGACGAGGGCGCCCGGGATGGGCTCGACTTCGGCGCGCAGCCGGTCGGTGACGGTGGAGAGCAGCTCGTCGAAACCGGTCACCGCCTCGTACCGGACGGTAGCGTCTCGGCGACCTCCGATGTCGAAGCCGTGACTGCCCGCTACTATCAGGTCGTCAATGCCCATCCATTGGGTGATGATGGGTCGATCCCGACCGCTGACCACGCACACCGTGACGCGTTCGGCGAGCCTGCGCACCGTCTCTCGCATGCTCTCCGAGATGACGGCATCTTCGGGTCGGTCCACCAGAGGTGTCAGGGTCCCGTCGTAGTCGAGGAACACCGCCGGGCAACGACCGGCTAGGCGCTGCGCGAACTGCTGGTTATCGCGTAGCGCGTGGGGCAGATCGGAGATCAGGGGCAAGGTGCAGCGGTTTGTCAGGAGCCGTGTGCTATGCGCTGACTCTTCGTGAGAGAGTCGGCGGCCGATTCTTTCCGCCGGAATGCGGAATAACGCCGTCGGGCGGTGCTCAACCCCCGCAGCGCCGTGCGCACGGCGGGGATTTGGGTGGCCCGGTGCATCGGGAGGCGCCACGGTGGTTGGGCGCTTTGGCGTGATGCCAGGGAGTAGGCGAAGCCCACGGCGTCTTCCCGGTCGAGGTGGCGGTCAGCCTGTTCGAACCATGCCATGCTGGTGTGTGCCGCGGCTTGGATGGGTCGGAGCGCGGCACGGCCTCGTCGGTCGTAGTCGGCCAGCGCGGTGGACGGCTCGTCGTGTTCGTAGAGGCTATGGGCGAGCATGACTGCGTCGATCATCGCTAGCCTGGTGCCGGACCCGAGGGTGAAGTGGGTGGTGTGGGCGGCGTCGCCGACGAGTACCAGGTTGTCGTGGTACCAGCTCTTGTTCGTCACGTGGGTGAAGTGCAGCCACCGCGCCGGCTCGCCGCGGGATTGGCTGATCAGCGTGTGGCCTTCCAAGGGGCGTTCGAAGATCTTCTCCAGGAGTTGGACGCCGTCTTCGTTGCTCAGCGAGTCGAACCCGAGTGCCTGCCAGGTCTGCTGGGTGCATTCCACGATGCAGGTGCTGATCTCGGCGCTGGAGGGGTAGGCGTGAAACCAGATCCACCCGGCTGGAGTCTGCTCGAAGGCGAAGGTGAAGTTGTCGAAGACCTTGTCGGTGCCCAGCCAGATGTAGGGGTTGCTGCCGACGTCCACGTGGGGGCCGAAGTGCTCGCTGTGGCGTTGCCGCATCCGGCTGTTCGCGCCATCGCTGATCACCACGAGGTCGGCGTCGGCCAGCTCGGAGGGGTCTTCGACGTCATGGCGGTACTGGGTGTCGATCCCGAGCTCGGTGGCACGCTGCCCGAGGATCTCGAGCAGGGTGGCGCGGCCCACACTGAAGCCGTACCCCGACAGGTAGGCTGCCTGCTCGTTGCGCAGGATCACTTGGTCCTGCCATAAGGCAGATTGAGCGCGCACCGCCCGGGCACTCGGGGGATCGTTGTGGAATAACATGCTCAGCAGATTGTCCCAGTACACCACTCCCCAGCCGTAGGTGGCGCCCGGAGGGTCCCGTTCGATGACGGTGATGTCGTGGCTGGCGTCACGCAGTTTCGCCGAAATAGCGAAGTACAACCCGGCTGGGCCACCGCCGATGCACACGATTCTCATGTCGCTGCTCCATTCCTTACGGATGGGACTGTGGTGCTGGCGAGCGTAGAAGGGTGGTGGAGATGGTAAAGGTGGGCGTAGTGGTGATTGTTGGCGAGGAGTTGGGTGTGGGTGCCGGTTTCGGTGATGCGGCCGTTGTGCAGGTAGATGATGTGGTCCGCCTCGGCGACGGTGAGGAGATTGTGGGAAATGATGATAGTGGTGCGGCCGGTCATGAGTCGGCGCAAGGGGGTGAGGATGCGGCGGGTGGTGTCGGCGTCGAGGCTGGTGGTGGGTTCGTCGAGGAGCAGCAGGGGGGCGTCGCGGATGAGGGCGCGGGCGATGGCGATGCGTTGGCGTTGGCCGCCGGAGAGGAGTCGGCCGCGTTGGCCGACGCGGGTGTGGTAGCCCTCGGGGAAGGCAGTGATGAAGTCGTGGGCGTCGGCGGCGTGGGCGGCGGCGAGGAGTTCGTCGTGGGTGGCGCCCGGCCGTCCGGCCATGATGTTTTCGGCGATGGTGCCATCGAGGAGGAGGGTTTCTTGGAGGACGACAGCGATGTGGCTGCGTAGGGCGTGGGGGTCAAGAGCGCGTAGGTCGATGCCGTCCAGGGTGATGGTTCCGTGGGTGGGGTCATAGAAGCGGAGCAGAAGTTTGAGCAGGGTGGTTTTACCGGCGCCGCTGGCACCGACGATGGCGGTGGTGTGTCCAGACGGCACGGTGAAGGTGACGTCGGTGAGGGCGGGGGTGGAGCTGTGCGGGTAGGTGAAGGTGACGTGCTCGAGGGTGAGGCGGCCGCAGGGGGGGCTGGGTAGGGCGGTGGGGTGGACGGGGGTTGGCACGGTGGGGCATTCGTCGAGGAGCTCGATGATGCGTTCGGCGGCGGCGGCGGCACCAAACAGGGAGGTGGCCAGCGAGCCGAGGCCTTGAACGGGCTGGTAGAGCTGAGCGAGGAACACTAAGAAGGCCAGTAGCCCCCCCAGCGTGATGTGCCCGGCGGTGAGCTCCCAGATGCCGACGCCCAGGATGGTGAGGACCCCGAGGACCTGGATCAGGTCCACCAGGGGGGTGAACATCGCGCCGATGCGGGTGGCGGCCAACTCAGCGCGCACGCTGCCGAGGCTTTGGGCCGCAAAGCGCTGTACTTCGGCGTTTTGCCGGCCATAGGCTTGGATCAGGGTGGCGTTGCCCAGGCTTTCCTCGGCGACCACGGTGATCGACCCGACCCGGGCCCGGACTTCCCGCGAGGCGATTTTGATCCGGCGGGCGAAGGAGCGGGCGATGATCCAGAACACCGGGATGGCGATCAGTGCGGCCAGCGCCAGGCGGGTGTCCAGGTAGAACAACACCACCGTGAACACCACGATCTTCATCAGATTGGCGAGAATCCCGATGACCCCCGAGAGGACCACACTCTCGATCGCGGCCACATCGCCGGTCAACCGGGACAGGACATCACCTAACCGGCGACGATCAAAAAAACCCACCGACAGCGTGTGGAGATGCGCGAACACCCTTGTCCGCATCCGATGCAGGAAGTTTTCCCCGATCCATGTCCCCAGGTACTGGCTGGCGAAGCCCAAGGCCCCCACGACCAGGGTGATTGCCACAAACCCCGCTGCCACCGGCAGGAAAGCCGAGAAATCCCGCGGAGCCAACACCCGATCGACCAACACCCGGAACAGCAAGATTGCCCCGGCGTCCACCAGCGGTGTCACCACAACCAACACCAAGCTTAGCCACAACCACCGCCAAAACGGCCGAGCATCAGGCCAAAACCGGCGAAACACCTCCCGCACACTCGCTGCCGGAGCCATCGGCACCAACCCTCCGGCGCCCTCTGCGCCATCTGCCTGCGCCGGGCCCATTAACGACCGCATCACCCCCCACACAACTACTCCACTCTCTCTTCCGTCCTGGCTCGTCCGTCTTGGCTGGCTCATCGCGTCGCGCCTAGCCCCTTCTGGCCAGCGGCTAGGTTGGCGTAGGCGGTGACCCCCACCTCGGTTGAGATCGAGGTGGGGGTCACCGCCCACATGTATATCTGTTATTGAGGTGATTAGTCAGCAGCGAGTGACTAGCTAGCAGCCTCCCCAGCCGCCCCAGCCGCCGCCCCAGCCGCTCCAACGGCTCCAGCCGCCGCCCCAGCCCCCCCAGCCGC
>JAFATA010000049.1 GCA_019244165.1 Pseudonocardiales bacterium
TCCAGCGCCGCGCCTTCGAACTACTCGGCGCCCCCGTGCCACTCACCCTCCAGTAGCCAGCAACCGCCACCCGTACACCGCCACTCACAGCTCATCGGCCCAGGCCAGCCCCCTAACACCACTGTCAAGATCAAGCAAGTTCGGGCTCAAGGTCCGGCAGCGCCATCCCGCGGTGCACCGAGTAGGCCAGGCAGACCAACAGTGGCTGATCACGCCGGTTCCATCGCTCGATCTCGTGCACCAGGAACGGGGTGTAGCCCTCGGGCTGCAGATGACCGCCGTAGGCCAGCAACCCCCCCCCAGCAAAAGTGCCCGGGCGATCTCACCAAGCGCGAGCCGGAAATGCGTCTCGAGTAGGCCAAGCCGGCCCAGGTCGGCGCTCTCGGAGACCGAGACACCCACCCGGAGCTCACGCAGCGCATCGGGGCCCAACAGTGTGCTCGTCAGGTACTCCTCTCTCAGCCACCGCGGGCGGCGAGCAACCGCGGAGTCATCACGTCAAGCTCCCTGGTGATCCCACTGAGGCGAGCAAGCTGATCAAGAACGAGCCGCTCGGGCGCACCGAGCGGAGGGTCCGGATGCAAGATCCGCAGCGGGCCGGTGCCCGCCAAGGCTCCCACGCCGCGCTGCTGAAGCTGCTGGACCAGCCATCGGGCCAGGGTGAGCGGCTCGGGGGCATGCGGCGCCCACCACACCACGTCGAGATCGGACCGTCCCAGGGCCAGCTCGCGCTGCCGCTCCCACAGCGCGCGCTTCAGGCATTCATCGACGAGCACCGCGAGCCCGGCCGCCACATCACCCTCGGACCAGCCGCGTTCTCCGCGACGGACGGGGACCCGTGGCACGTGGTCCATCAGGAAGGAGCCCCGCTCCTCGCCGCGCTCGAGCGCGTCCAGGATGACCACCGGCGCCCCCTCCTCCTTGGCGGCGAGCACCTCCCACTGGCAGGCACCGCGGCTGGCGTACAGATCGGTGCGCAGGGCCAGCAGCGCGCTGCGGCCGGCGTTCTCGCGAAGCGCCTGCCGCCATTGCTGGCCGGCCTGCAGGTCGCGGGGGTCAAAGAACTCGGCCAGGCGGGTGCCGGCGATCACCGCGCGCACGGTCTGGGTGAGCTCGGCGACGCCTGCGCCGTCCTCGATCCCCTGCCGGGTGTGGCTGATGAACACCTGCAGCCGGCTTCCCGCCTGCCCCGTGAACTGGGCCAGTCCCTGGATGAGGTCGCGCCGCCAGCCGGTGTCGGGCCCCTCACCGGTCGCGGGCAGGCTGCCACCGAGTCGCTGGTACCGGCCCAGGATCCGATCCAGAGTGCTGCCGCGCAGTGCCGCTGAGTCCGCCAGCAGCAGCGGGAAGATCCGCACCCGCCGGGCAGAGGTTTCGTGGGCGGCCGCGAGCGCGGTGAGGTAATCGAACCACGCTCCGCGGCCCGGCTGGACCGCTCGGGCGAGTGCTACGCCGAGTACCGGGACGACTGCGACGTACTGAGCTTGGGCTACCCCGTTCGGTGGAGGTGAGCCCGGGACGGGAATCGGTCGGGGCGCGTCCCCGGTCCCGCGCCACCCGTGGTGCCGCACGTAGACCTCGATGGCGCCCCCGATCAGCCCGGTGAACAGCGTACCGTGGACATGCTCCACCAACTGGTGCGCCGCCCGGGCCCCCGCGTGGTCGTCCGGGTGCCACACCACGTAGGTCTCCAGAACCGGCGGTAGCATGCTGCCTTCCTACTCGCCGCAGGGCCTGGGTGTCACGCCTGGCAGCCGCATCTTGGCTGGCCCGCTGCCCTGATCGGCCCCGGAGGCACTCACGCGACATGAGCGGACTGTGACGTTCGGGGGAACGCTCTTGTCCGCCGAGCCGATCAGCCGCTATTTTGATGGCATCGTCGAATAAGTCGTCCAGTGCAGTGTCAGCCACACGTGGACGAACATGATGGGGCAGCCAGCGAAGCAAGTCGGGGGGATCGCTTCTCATAGCCAAGACGACATGAGCTGAAACGCGCGCGTTCTGTCTTCATTGAGATTCCAGACGTTTTTCTGTAGTTCCTACGGATCACGATTGGCGGTGTGCGCTGTGACAGAGTCGGTGCAGACGGAGACGGTACAGCCTGCAAATGATCAGGTACCGCAGTTGAGTTTGAGTACGGCGGCGGCTCGTAATTTGGCGACGACAACCAAGTCCGTGCCACAGATGCAGGGAATCTCGTCGCGGTGGCTGTTGCGGGTGCTGCCGTGGGTGGAGGCCTCGGGCGGGACGTTCCGGGTGAACCGCCGGTTGAGTTATGTGGTGGGCGATGGTCGGGTGACGTTTGACACGAGGGGGGCGGAGGTTCGGGTTATTTCCGAGGAGTTGCGTGAGTTTGCAGTGCTGCGCGATTTTACCGATGACGAGGTACTGGCCGAGTTGGCGGGCCGGTTCACCCAGCGGGAGTTCGCCGCCGGCAACACGATCGTGCAGGAGGGCCAGCCGGCGGATCAGATATTCGTGATCGCCCACGGCAAGGCCGACAAGATCGGCCGGGGGGAGTATGGCGATCCGACAAGGTTGGACGGGTTGACCGACGGTGATTTCTTCGGTGATAAAGAGTGGGTGGAAGGCCAGGACACCTGGCCCTTCACGATCAGGGCGGTGACGCCGTGCACGGTCATGGTGCTGTCCCGGCAGGCGCTGGAGGAGGTGGTCGGGCGCTCCGAGGCGTTGCGGGAGCATGTCGAACAGTTCCGGAGCCGCCCCGAAAAGCCGACGAACGTACACGGCGAAGCATTGATCGAGTTGACTGCGGGCCATGTCGGTGAACCGGACTTGACGACGACCTTCGTTGATTACGAGACCGAGCCCCGAGAATATGAGCTCAGCGTGGCGCAGACCGTGCTCCGGGTGCACACCCGGGTGGCGGATCTGTTCAACAACCCGATGAACCAGGTCGAGCAGCAGCTGCGGCTGACCATCGAGGCCCTGCGGGAACGCCAGGAAGACGAGCTGATGAACAACCTTGACTTCGGGTTGTTGAACAACGCTGACTTCAGTCAGCGCATCAGCACACGCACCGGGCCGCCCACCCCCGATGACATGGACGAACTGGTGTCCACCGTGTGGAAGGACCCGACGGTCTTTTTGGCCCATCCGCGCACCATCGCCGCCTTCGGTCGGGAATGCAGCAACCGGGGCATCTACCCGCAGAGCATCGACCTGCACGGTCACATGATGCCGGCCTGGCGCGGCATTCCCCTCCTGCCCTGCAACAAGATTCCCATCAGCGAAACCCGCGCCAGCTCGATCCTGCTGCTCCGCACCGGCATGGAGAAGCAAGGCGTGATCGGCCTGCACCAGACCGGGATTCCCGATGAGGTCCAGCCCAGCTTGAATGCTCGCTTCATGGGCGTCAACGAAAAGGGAATTATTGAGTACCTGGTCACCGCCTACTACTCGGCGGCCGTTCTCGTCCCGGACGCGCTCGGCATCCTGGAAAACGTCGAAATCGGGCGGCACGACTGACGTCGGGAAGGCGAGACGCAGACCATGCGGCCCTATGAGCTGCCAGACTTCTACATGCCGTATCCCGCTCGATTAAACCCCCACCTGGACACGGCGCGGGCGCACACCAAGGCGTGGGCCCGGGAGATGGGAATTCTGGACGCCCCGCAGGACGAACCGGGTTCGGCGATCTGGGACGAGTCCATGTTCGACTCCATGGACTTCGCGTTACTCTGCGCATACACCCATCCCGACGCGCCGAGCCGCGAGCTTGACCTGGTCACCGACTGGTATGTCTGGGTATTCTATTTCGACGATCACTTTCTCGAGATCTACAAGCGCAGTCACGACCAAGCTGGCGCCAAGGAGTATCTCGACAGGCTGCCCGCGTTCATGCCGGTAGATCTCGTCGCCCCGCCGGAGCCGACGAACCCGGTCGAGCGTGGCCTGATCGACCTGTGGGCGCGGACGGTCCCCTACCGGTCCCGGGAATGGCGGGCACGATTCTTCGAAAGCAACAAAAACCTGCTCGGAGAGTCGATGTGGGAACTTGCCAACATCAGTGGTGGCCGGATCCCGAACCCGATCGAGTACATCGAGGTACGCCGCAAGGTCGGTGGGGCACCCTGGTCGGCCGACCTCGTGGAGCACGCCGCGTTCGTCGAGATCCCAACCAGGGTCGCGGACGCTCGGCCGGTACAAGTCCTCAAGGACACCTTCGCCGACGGAGCGCATCTGCGTAACGACCTGTTCTCCTATCAGCGCGAAACCCAACAGGAAGGCGAGACCAACAATTGCGTTCTGGTACTGGAACGATTTTTGGACGTCAGTCCGCAACGTGCCGCAGACCTGACAAACGACATCCTGACCTCTCGCCTGCAACAGTTCGAGAACACCGCCCTCACAGAGTTACCTTCGCTCTTCGAAGAGCACGGTCTGAACCTGTTGGAACGCGAGAGCGTCCTGCTCTACGTCAAGGGCCTGCAGGATTGGCAATCAGGTTGCCATGAGTGGCACATGCGGTCGAGCCGTTACATGAACGACGCGTCGCATCGCCAGCCATTGGTAGCGGAGCGACTACTCGGCGGACCCACCGGATGGGGCACCTCAGCAGCACAGATCATGCTGTCACCCGGTGCCCTCGGCTTGCGAAGGTTTAAAAGCTACACGCACGTGCCGTACGAAAAAGTGGGTCCCACGACTCTCCCGAATTTCTACATGCCCTACTCCGCGCGGGTCAACGTCAACCTGGAGCGGTCACGCCAGCATATCGTCGACTGGTCGCGGAAGATGGGGTTGCTGGAGTCACTTCCCGGCGATATCGGGATCTGGGATGAGGAGAACCTCCGGTTGTTCGACTTCGCCGTTTGCACGGCGAGGATCCATCCGGATGCGTCCGGTCCCGAGCTCGATGTGTCCTCGGGCTGGCTGACCTGGGGGACCTACGCCGACGACTACGTCCCGGCGGTCTTCGGGAGGACCCGGGACATGGCGGGTGCGAAGGTGTTCAACGCTAGGCTGTCGGCGTTCATGCCGCTGGATTGCGGGGCCACGCCCCCGCCGGTCAACCCGGTGGAAACGGGCCTGGCCGACCTGTGGATACGCACGGCGTCCCCGATGAGTATCGATCAGCGGAGCCAGTTCCGGCAGGGTGTGGAGGGCATGACCGCGAGCTGGTTGTGGGAGCTGGCGAACCACATCCAGCACCGGATTCCCGATCCGGTCGACTATGTCGAGATGCGACGCAAGGTGTTCGGCTCAGACCTGACGATGAGTCTGGCGCGCATCACGCAGGCCGGGAAGATCCCGACCGAGCTGCTGCGCACCCGAGCAATGCGGGGGCTGGAGAGCTCAGCCCAAGACTACGCCTGTCTCACCAACGACATCTTCTCCTACCAGAAGGAAATCGAGTTCGAAGGCGAGCTACACAACTGTGTGCTGGTGCTGCAGAAGTTTCTCGACATCGATCGCCGGCAGGCGGTCTCGGTCGTCAACGACCTGATGACCGCCCGAGTGTCGCAGTTCCAGCACATCGTCGCTACCGAGCTGCCCGTCCTCGCCGACGAGTTCGCCCTGGATGCCGATGCCCGCAAGACACTGGAGGACTATGTCGTGGGAATGCAGGACGGGATGGCTGGCATTCTCGACTGGCATATGTTGACCGGCCGATATCCTGAAGCGGCATTGCGGCGACGCTATCGAACACCGACCCGGCGGTTCGGTGTTCCCACCGGGCTGGGCACCTCAGCTGCGCTTATTGACCTGCTGAGCGGTGCGCGGACTCCAGCCTAGGAATCACCAACGAAGGAGAACCGGTGTCTGTGCTGTCTCGTGTGGCCGCGCCCACGGCTACCCATGACCTAGCGGGCGTGGTGGCCACCCGGCTCGTCAGCGGCCCCACCGGACTGGGTACCTCAGCGGCCCGGATTCCTTCGTGGTGCACGGGAGAGGAGAAGTGCACCCCGCAGGACGCGATCGAGCACAGTGTCGAGATCCATAACGAGCTGATGCACACCACAGAAGGAGGTCTCCATGGCTACGACTACCCCAACCGTCACCAACGTCCTGCACACCGACTACCAAAGGTCCGTTGCGGCGTATTGGAACAACAACCAGCAGGATCCGGTCAACCTGCGGCTCGGTGATATCGACGGCCTCTACCACCACCACTACGGGATCGGCGAGTACGAGCCGTCCGTGCTAGAAGGCCCGCAGGACACCCGCGACGATCGGATCATCACCGAACTGCACCGGCTGGAGACGCTGCAGGCGGAATTGCTCCTCGACCACCTCGGCGACATCTCGCCCGGTGACCGCGTGATGGATGCCGGGTCCGGCCGGGGCGGTACCAGCTTCATGGCCCACCAACGCTTCGGTTGCCAGGTGGACGGCGTGACGATCTCGGAATACCAAGTCGAGTTCGCCAACAACCAGGCCCAGCAACGGGGCGTGGCCGACCAGGTGAAGTTCCACTTCGCCAACATGCTGGACACTGGTTTCAAGGCGGGATCGTTCCGGGGTATCTGGACCAACGAGACCACCATGTACGTGGACCTGTTTTCACTATTCGACGAGTTTTCTCGCCTGCTGGAGCACGGCGGTCGTTACGTCTGCATCACCGGCTGCTACAACGACGTGACAGGGGGACGGTCCAAAGCGGTCAGTCGGATCGACGAGCACTATATCTGCAACATTCACCCGAGGAGTGACTACTTCAAAGCGCTGGCGGCCAACAATCTTGTCCCGATTAACGTCGTCGATCTGACCTCCTACACCATTCCGTACTGGGAACTTCGGGCGCGCTCCTCGGTGGCCACCGGGATCGAAGAGCCGTTCCTGACGGCGTACCGCGAAGGCAGTTTCCACTACCTGCTCATCACCGCCGACCGGATCTGACCGCTACCGAGATTGGTGAGGTGCATGGTGACCAGGACGGATCCAGACGTCGATGGTGCCGAGCAGCCACGGTTGAGCCTGAGCACCGCTGCGGCCCGCACGCTGGCCACGACAACCAAGTCCGTACCGCAGATGCAGGGGATCACGCCGCGGTGGCTGTTGCGGGCATTGCCGTGGGTGGAGGTGCCGGGCGGAACGTACCGGGTAAACCGCCGGTTGACGTATCTGGTGAGCGGCGGGCGGGTGACGTTCACCACGGCGGGTGCGCAGGTGCGAGTCATCCCGAAAGGACTGGGTGAGTTACCGGTACTGCGGGGTTTTGACGACGCCGAGATGCTGGGCGCGCTGGCGGGCCAGTGCACGCAGCGGGAGTTCGCGGTGGGTGACACGCTGGTGGAGGCGGGCCGGCCAGCTGATCAGCTGTTCCTCATCGCCCACGGCAAGGTCACCAAGGTCGGTCCCGGAGAGTTCGGCGAGCCGGCTACGTTGGACGCCTTGGCCGATGGGGACTACTTCGGCGACCAGGAGTGGGTAGAGTCTCACGACACCTGGGGCTACAGCGTCCGGGCGCTGACCGCCTGCACGGTGCTGACCCTGCCCCGGCAGGCGTTCGAGGAGGCACTCGGCCAGTCCGAGGCCTTGCGAGATCACCTCGAACGGTTCCGAACTCAGAGCAGGCGGCCGCAGAACAGACGCGGCGAGGCTGACATTGAGCTGGCCTCGGGCCATGCCGGGGAGCCAAAGTTAGCGGCGACTTTCGTCGATTACGAGATCGCACCCCGAGAATACGAGCTGAGCGTGGCGCAGACTGTGCTGCGAGTGCACACCCGGGTGGCGGATCTGTACAACAACCCGATGAACCAGGTCGAACAGCAGCTGCGGTTGACCATCGAGGCCCTGCGGGAACGGCAAGAACATGAGATGATGAACAACCGCGAGTTCGGACTGTTGCCGGGCGTCGACCTCAAACAACGTATCAGCACCCGCACTGGCCCCCCCACCCCCAACGACCTTGACGAACTACTCACCCGAAGAAGGAAGCCGAAGTTCTTCCTGGCCCATCCCCGCACCATCGCCGCCTTCGGTCGAGAATGCAACCGCCGAGGCATCTATCCGCAGAACGTCGATATCGACGGCCATATGGTGATGTCCTGGCGCGGCGTACCCATTTTCCCCTGCAACAAGATTCCCATCACCAAGACTCGCACCAGCTCCATCCTCATACTCCGTACTGGTGTGGACGACGAAGGCGTGATCGGCCTGCGTCAGACCGGCATCCCCAACGAAGTCCAACCCGGACTGAACGTCCGCTTCATGGGAATCAACCACAAGGCTATCATCTCCTACCTGGTCAGCGCCTATTACTCCGTGGCTGTCCTGGTTCCCGACGCGCTCGGCATCCTCGAAAACGTCGAAATCAGCCGGCATGAGCAGCGGACAGGATCATGACCACTATTGAGGTGAAGACTGTTGACGCAACCGGGCCCCGGTCAACGCGCGAGATACTCGCGTGGAGTCGGGTTACCGTCGAACCTGCCCTGCGCGCGGCGGTCAACACGCTGTCCCCGTCGATGCGGCACATCGCCGGCTACCACTTTGGCTGGTGGAACGAGCACGGCCAGCTGCCCCAGGCTCCAGAAAAGAGCACCGGAGGCAAAGCGATCCGCCCCACGCTGGTCCTGCTCAGCGCCCAAGCCGTTGGGGGGGTTGCGGCCACGGCGGTGCCGGCCGCCGCCGCACTGGAGCTGGCGCACAACTTCTCCCTGGTGCACGACGACGTGATGGACGGTGACCGCACCCGCCGCCACCGCCCCACGGTGTGGAGCGTGTTCGGCCTCAATGCGGCGATCCTCGCTGGCGACGCGTTGCTGACCTTGGCCTTGGACGTGCTCGCGGCCAGTGGGCACCCGGCCGCCACGGACACGACCCGAATGCTCAGCGCCGCGATCCAGGATCTGGTCGAGGGCCAACGCGCAGACGTGGACCTCGAACAGCGCACGGAGGTCACGCTGGCCGAGTGCATCAGCATGGCCCAGCGAAAGACCGGGGCCCTGATCGAGTGTGCCTGCGCGGTAGGCGCCACCTTCGGCGGGGGTAGCCCGGGGCAGGTCAAGCATTTCCGCCGCTTCGGCGCGCACCTCGGCCTGGCGTTCCAGCACGTGGACGACCTGCTCGGGATCTGGGGAGACCCAGCCGTGACCGGCAAGCCCGTCTATTCGGACCTGCTCAGCCGCAAGAAGTCCCTTCCGGTGGTGGCAGCCCTGACCTCAGGTACTCCAGCCGGGCCCGAACTGGCCGAGCTTTACCAGCGCGAGGCGCCGCTGTCCGACACCGACCTGGCCCACGCTGCGGACCTGATCGACATCGCGGGTGGCCGCACCTGGAGTCAGACCCAGGTGGATGAGCTGCTGGCGCAGGCGATGCGTGATCTGGAATCAGCAAGCCCGATCCTGCGAGCCGCCCAGGAGTTGGGCGCGCTAGCCCGGCAGGCCACCCACCGCGACAACTGAACTGCTGGTCGAGTCTCCAGGAGGCACGCAGATGTCAGTCACCGCGAGGCACACCGCTGAAGCCCGGACCGCTGAAGCCCGGACCGCTGAAGCCCGCACCGTTCTGCTCGCCTCACCGCGGTCGTTCTGCGCCGGGGTCGAACGCGCCATTGCGATCGTGGAGCAGTTGCTTCAGGCGCAGGGCGGCCCGATCTACGTCCGCAAGCAGATCGTGCACAACACCCACGTGGTGACCGATCTCCAGGCCCGCGGCGCAGTGTTCGTCAACGAGCTGGACGCCGTTCCCGACGGAGCCACCGTGGTGTTCTCTGCCCATGGAGTGTCACCCGCAGTGCGCACCGAGGCCGCCGACCGAGGACTCGCGGTGATCGACGCGACGTGCCCGCTGGTGACCAAGGTGCACACCGAGGCCCGCCGGTTCGCCGCCCGGGGGGACACCGTGGTGCTGATCGGCCACGCCGGACACGAGGAGGTGGAGGGCACCCTGGGTGAGGCCCCAGACCAGACCGTCCTGGTCCAGACCGCCAGCGAGGTCGCGCAGCTGGAGGTCGCCGACCCGACGCGGGTCTCGTATCTCACCCAGACCACCCTCGCTGTGGACGAGACCACCGAGATCATCGCCGCCCTGCGGGCCCGGTTCCCCGCGCTGCACGAGCCGGCCTCCGACGATATCTGCTATGCCACCACCAACCGTCAAGACGCGCTCACGGCGATCACCGAGGCATCGGACCTGGTGCTCGTGGTCGGCTCACCGAACTCCTCCAACTCGCTGCGCCTAGTCGAGCTCGCCCGTCGCCACGGTAGGCCCAGCTATCTCATCGACGACCCCGGTGACATCCGCCCAGAGTGGCTGGAGGGCCTTCGCGTGGTCGGGCTGACCGCTGGCGCCTCCGCCCCGCCCCGGCTGGTCGAGGCCGTCATCGCCGCCCTGAGGCAGCTCGGGCCGCTCACCGTGATCGAACGCGAGACCACCCGCGAGACCGTGCACTTCACCCTGCCCCCAGCGGTGCGCCAATCACGAGCCTCCCAGGAGATGTGATGACACCTGTTGAACTGGGCATGCCCAGACCGCCAAGCCCGCCGGCCCTGCCGCGCCGGGCCTCCCGCCAGGTCATGGTCGGCGGCGTGCCCGTCGGCGGCGGGGCGCCCGTCTCGGTGCAGTCCATGACCACCACCCGAACCTCCAACATTGACGCCACCCTGCAGCAGATCGCCGAGCTCACCGCAGCCGGCTGCCAGATCGTGCGAGTCGCCGTCCCCAGCCAGGACGACGCCGACGCCCTGCCCGCCCTCGCCACCAAATCCCCGATCCCCGTCATCGCTGATATCCACTTCCAACCCCGATACGTCTTCGCCGCGCTGGCCGCCGGCTGCGCCGCAGTCCGCGTCAACCCCGGCAACATCAAAAAATTCGACGACAAAATCAAACAGATCGCCCACGCCGCCCACGCATCTGGCGTGCCGATTCGCATCGGCGTCAACGCCGGCTCCCTGGACCCCCGACTCCTAGCCCAACACGGCCACGCCACTCCCGAGGCACTGGTCGAGTCCGCCCTCTGGGAATGCTCCCTGTTCGAAGAACACGACTTCCGCGATCTCAAGATCTCCGTCAAACACCACGACCCCCTCGTCGTGATCGCCGCCTACCGCCAGCTGGCCACCCGCTGCGACTACCCCCTGCACCTCGGTGTCACCGAAGCCGGACCCCTCGCCCAGGGCACCATCAAATCCGCGATCGCCTTCGGTGTCCTGCTGGCTGAGGGGATCGGCGACACCATCCGGGTCTCGCTCTCCGCCCCACCCGTCGAGGAAGTCAAAGTCGGCCACCAGATCCTGGAATCCCTCGGCCTACGACCCCGCCGCCTGGAGATTGTCTCCTGCCCCTCCTGCGGACGCGCCCAGGTCGACGTCCACACCCTCGCCGAACAGGTCACCACAGCCTTCGAGGACTTCCCCCTCCCCCTACGCATCGCCGTCATGGGCTGCGTGGTCAACGGCCCCGGCGAAGCCCGCGAAGCCGACCTCGGCGTCTCCGCCGGCAACGGCAAAGGCCAAATCTTCGTCCGCGGCACAGTCATCAAAACCGTCCCCGAACACCAGATCGTCCAAACACTCATCGACGAAGCCCACCAGCGAGACTGGTCACACCCACCCGAATGACACGACGGAACTGCCACGGCATTGAGGCGAGCCCGGGGAGGTTCCACGATGCACTTTCAGTGCGCAGTCGATCTGGAAACGCGACCTGCTGATCGCGGTGGGGACTCAGGCCGTGGTGATCGTCGGTGCGCTTTACCTTGTCAGCGCGGGGTGTCAGTTTCCTCCTGAGGCCACGGCACGTCGGGTGTCTCGGGTGTCAAGGATGGCGAGGTCCGCGGCCGCGCGGCCAGCGTGCCACCCGGCGGCGTTGCCGACGCTGTAGAAACGGGACACCGACTGGGGGAACATCGACTCGAACAGGTCGTCCACGGCCCGCTCCCGAGCGGCCAGTACCGGCAGCAGCCGAGCGCGATCGGCCACCGCGGCACTGCCCACGTTCCGCGCGGTGTTCAGCCGTTCGCCGATGCGGGTGGCGTAGGCGATCAGGAACGACTGGCGGTACGAGCGGGTCCGGGACCGCCCGCTGCGGGTGCTCTGAGAGCCCGCTGCCACCATCGCTCGGGTCGCCTGGACCAGCAGCGACGTGCTGAGCAGCTCCACGATCTCCAGATCGACCTCGTCACCGAGCACGGTGGTGAATCCGAGCTTTTCCGACAGGACGGTCCGGCACCGGTTCGCCTCGGCCACCGCCCCCACCAGCAGCGCCTTGGCTGCCACGTAGGGATTGTCCAACCAGAGTCGGCGGGCGGCGGCCGGAGGCGGATCCGACCCCGCGCTGCCAGCGCTGTCTACCGCAATCCGTTCCAGCGAGTAGCGGCTCATCAGTTCCTGTGCCTTGGCCGACAGCGCCTCGGCCTCCTCGGGGAAGGTGGTCGACTCGGCCTTGGCGAGCAGGGCACGAACCCGAGCCAGCATCTTCTGGTCGACTCCGCGGCGCGGTGGTGCGGTGGCGGGCACAGACCCCGGCGGCGGCACGATTCTCGGCAGCACCGGCAGCGCCAGCAGCATTGCCGACACCTCGATCACCGTGGTGAGCGCGTCCGCCAGGCTGACGCCGTGCCGGGTGGCCCACTGCAGGAGATGCCCGCCGGTCTGGGTGGGCTCCCACCACAGCACCGCTCCGATCTGCCGGAGGTCCTCACCCCACCGCTGCGGGATGGTGGCCTTGGCGTAGCGCTGCGACTCCTCAGCGAGGGCATCGACGAGGTAGCGCAGGCCCGCGACATCCAGCCGCCGCCGAGCCAGCTGATAGAGGTCCTCTGGGGACCAGCCGCGCTCCCAGGCCGCCGTGACCAGCGGGGTCACCGCACCCCGGGCTGCCGCCGCAAGCAGGCTGGGCGCCTCGGCGCACCGATCGGCCACCATGGCCCCAATGCGCGAGGCGGCCTGCGGATCACCCGCCCAGTGTTCGCGCGCGGCGCTAAGCAACACGGTCGAGATCGTCTCCGCGGACGGTCTCGCCCGGGCCGTCCCCTCACCCGGACCCACCCTGCCCGCAGCCCCCCACCCTGCGCTCCCCGACCCCACCTGGGCGCGACGGCGTGCCCGGCGCAGCGCCGCAGCAGCCCGTCGCTCCCGATTCCGCTGTGCCACCGGATCCTCCCGCCGCTCACTCCAATCGGTCGGCGAGCAGTATGGAGCGCCACCCTGACAATTCCGCCGAACTCGGCCCGCACCGCCGTGGGTCCTCCCGCACACCGGTGTGTCGCGCGTTCCCGCCAGGCGTGTCCGCGACGGTAGACTTCCCGTCGCGCCCCAGGCGGAGTTCGAGAGACACCAGGTTTGAGGGGCGCGAGGGAGGTCATGACGCCCACATCCGGCACCGATGTTGTGTTCCTCGACATCCTCGACCCGGCGTTCCGGGTCGACTCCCCCGAGGTCCGCGCCGCCGCTGAGGCATCCTGGTGGGCGCGCACTCCGATCGGGATCGCGGTGCTGCGCTACCCGGAGTGCATGGCGCTGCTCCGGGATCGCCGCCTGCGCCACGGGACCGTGGACCTGCTGGCCGCCCGCGGCGTCACCACGGGGCTGTTCGCCGACTGGCAGCGCAGAATGCTGCTCAACCTCGAGGGCGAGGCACACCAGCGCCAGCGCCGGCTGGTGAGCAAGGCGTTCACCCAACGCAGCGTCGAGGTGCTGCGCCCGTTCATGCGGGCCAAGGCGCACGAGCTGATCGACGGCTTCGCCGAGGACGGCGGCTGCGAGTTCATGACGGCCTTCGCCGACCCATACCCGGCCTCGGTGATCGCCGAACTACTCGGCATTCCCGCCGAGCGCTTCCCCGCGTTTCTCGGCTGGGCCACCGACATGGGGCTCGGGTTCAGTCCAGCCGCCGCAGCGGAACAGGATCGCATCGACGCCGCCGTCGCTGGCCTGTACTCCTGCTGCGACGAACTGATCACCCAGCGCCGCGAGAACCCGGCCGACGACCTGATCTCCGCACTGATCGCGGCAGAGGTCGACGGCGAACGCCTGAGCGCCGAGGAGCTGCGCATCCTGCTCAGCACGCTGATCTTCGCCGGCCAGGACACCACCCGCAACCAGCTCGGCCTGGCGATCACCACCTGCATCCAGCACCCCGAGCAGTGGCGACTGCTCGCGCGAGAACCCGAGTGGGCCCGCTCCGCCGTCGAGGAGCTGATGCGGCTGGCCCCCGCCACTCCCCTGGTCGGCCGGGTGCCCACCGAGACCTTCACCTTCCAGGGGGTGGACATCCCCGCCGGCAGCCACATCGCGCTGCTCCTGGGCGCGGCCAACACCGATCCCGGCGTCTTCGGTGACGCACCGTTCGACATCACCGCGCGGCGCAGTGCGCAACTCACCTTCGGCGGCGGCATCCATCACTGTCTTGGTGCCTGGCTGGCCCGCACCGAGATGGGCGAAGCACTGCCGATCCTGGCGTCCCGGCTCGGCGACATCACGCTGGCCGGACCCGTACCCTCACGTCCCCACATCGGCATCGCCGGCCCCATCACCCTGCCCCTACGATTCACCGGGATCGCAAGCCGTCACAGCGGCATCGGCCAGGAATAAGGCCCGTCGGGATCGTCCAGCCACACGTACTGGCGGTTGATGTCATCGAGCGCGGAGACTCCGAGTCGGGAGACGTCGGGGTGGTGAAGGTGGTCCCACAACGCTATGGCTGTTTCGATGGTGTCCCAGATGCGGAACGGTCCGCGTTGAATGACGGGCCACCTCCCGTCCTCGGACTGAAAGGAGACGTTGGCGAGGGCATCGGCGGTGTGGGCGATGATCCTGGTCGCGCGGGTGGGGTCGGTGGAGGGTGGGGAGTCCGTGCCGTAACCCAGGTGCAGGCCGGGCACATGGAGTTGGCAGAACAGGGCCAGCTCAGGGCTGGCTTCGTGAACCCGACGGGGATCTGTTGTGGTAGTGCCATAGTGAGCCATTCCGGACGCGTTGGATCCGGCTGTCTCACCCGGCCCAAAGGGGCTCTGGAGGTCGTGCCGTAGTGGCATGAAGCCCATATTGTTGTTGTCGAAGTGTCCGGTCACCTCGTCTGGCGCTATCTTGTCGAGAATGAGAAGTGGTTTGGTCGAGTTGCCGGCGATGGGGGCGACGATACGGCCGTCATCGGCGAGTTGTCGTATCCACTCGGGTGGAATGTGGGTGATCGCGCAGGTGGCCAGGATGCGATCGTAGAGTGCACCGTCGGCGAGCCCGGTGTAGCCATCGGCGGCGACCAGTGTGGGCTGGTATCCGAGGCTGTTGAGCGCGAGCCGAGCCTGGCCGATGAGCGCCGGATCAATATCATTGGAGTAGACATTAGTCGAGCCGAGTCGGTGACACAGCAGCGCTGCGTTGTAGCCGGTTCCGGTGCCGATCTCCAGGACCCGGTGGTGGTCCTGCACGTTGAGCCGTTCGAGCATAACGGCGACTGCGCCCGGCGCACTTGCTGAGGAGGTGGGGCGCTTGTTACCCAGCTCGTCGGCGGTGCGCCATTGTGTGACGAGCGCAGTCAGGGAGTAGGCGTCGGCCAGACTGTGATCGGGAACGAAGATGTGCCGCGGGGTGTCGAGGAACGCTCGTTGCCACGCTGGGTCGGTCAACTC
Source organism: Pseudonocardiales bacterium (assembly GCA_019244165.1). Classification (GTDB taxonomy): domain Bacteria; phylum Actinomycetota; class Actinomycetes; order Mycobacteriales; family Pseudonocardiaceae. The sequence continues at coordinate 15,545 of JAFATA010000049.1, forward strand.
TCCGGTAGCGATAAGTTTCTCGGTCATCGCGGTGGCGAGCGGCTGCCAGTCCGTCACTGGTCGTCTCCGATCAGCTCGTCGGCGATGGCTTCGGCGATCGGGAGTCCGCACTCCTGTGCAAGCCACCCCCACTGCCCAGCCGCGTTACACTCAAAAAAGACGGCATTATTCTCTAAAAAGACGGCATTATTCTCCAAAAAGGCAGGGTCATCGGTGTCAGCGGCGACAATGAAATCGAACGCCCCGTAGGTAAGACCTGCCGCAGACAGGAAATCACGCACGCGGTCGACAATTCCCACTGGGCAATCTATCACCTCGTAAGTCAATGCATCGTAGTCGGTGCGCCAGTCTATACGCGCGGCGGCGGAGTGGGCATGGATGGCGACAGCGAAGTCACGTTCCCCCACTACGGTCAGACGGATCTCGTAAGCCTTAGGAACCCACTCTTGGAACAAGTGTGTGGTTAACTCAAGACCGATGAGATCAGCCATCTCTGGCGCCGCGACACGTCGGGTCCAGATCGCCTTCTGTGATCCGGCTTCTGCGATGATCGGCTCCGCTAGTGACTTGACGATGATGTCCCCGTGTTCTGCCGCGAACCGCCGTACCTCATCCGGCGCATTGGTGACTATAGTTGCGGGTACGCGCAAACCGACAGCTTGTGCGAGGCTGAGTTGCCGGGGTTTGTACTCACAGTCAGCCAAGGCCGACGGGTGATTAATCCACTTCACCGGTAGGCTGGTCAACACTCCGCCCAATCCAACCCGTGCTTGGGCGCGAGCGAAACGCTGTTCCGGGCCGGACATTGCGCTCGGCATGTCGAAATCTCGCGGACGCCGGTAGAACACAGCCGAAATGTCCTCCCAGAAGAAGATCCCATCCGGTGTCTGGACCTCGCCCTGCCAGCCACGGCCCAGTCTCGTATGGCCCAGTCTCGCCATGACCTGCATCCGTTGGGGGAAATCCGCCGGATCAAGCCACGAGTAGGCGCACCCCCGCCCTTCCAGTTGCTTGGCGACCTGTTCGGCCGACCAATCACCACGACCGCTGACAATCAACACCCGTGACACCGGACACCGATCCTCATCTCAGTCGTCTGGCTCATACCACGTATCCGGCACTGACGTGCCGTCCCTGTTGGTTTCATCGGTATGCGGCGTCTGGTGCGGTGCTGTCCGGTGCCTAGCGGTAACCACCGAGGGAACCTGCTGCGCGCCCCGCAAGACAAACGGCCGCATACCACTGGGCAACTCGTCACTCCCCACGGGCGGCCACGCGTCACGTGGAAACCGTCGAGCCACTGGCATAAATGGATCATCGGACATGGAGATCACCCTCGAGGGAGGTCACGACGGTTGCCCTTGCCCAACCGTACTCGTGGAAGTGACGACCATGGTGGGCGTCGGCGATGGCCTGACCGACGAAATCTAGGGTGTCGTGGGGAAGCTCGGCGATGTCGGCCCAGAGGAGCTGGGTGCACTTGGTGGGCTCGCGGATCTGCGGCATACCACGCCAAGTGCTGGTAGTGAAAAAGATGTCCACCCGTGGTTCCAGGGAGCGGCGGAACATCACCCCGGCTGGGTCCAACTTGCCCGGATCGAGCTTAATGCCGAGTTCTTCGCCGACCTCCCGGATCGCGCAGTCAGTGGGGGTTTCCCCGAGGTCGACGTGACCGGCCGGCAGACCCAACAGCCCATCAGCATATCCGCTGCCGGCGCGACGCATGAGCAGCACCCGGCCGTTGGTGTCGGTGAGGATCACGTGGACCGCCACCGGATAGCGGTCGTGCTTGGTGTCGAACACGTACTCGGTCACTGGCACACCCTCGGGGAGATCCATCCACCGCTGGTCAGTCACAGCGCCTTGGGCTGGGCCTGGCGGGAGCCCTCAACATAGACAGTAATGCCCTTGCAAGCCAGCTCCCAGGCGGACAGGTAGATGTGGTAGACGTCAATCGCCCGCGCGGTGGCGGGTAGGTTGACCGTTTTAGACACCGCCTCGTCCACGCAGGTTTGAACCGCAGCGGCCATCGCCAGATGCCCGGATGGCGCGATCTGGGTGGCGGTGGCCAGCACCACGACGAGCGAGGCAGGCAGGCCCGAGTCCCTGGGCAGTCGACCGTGGATCATCACGTGCCCAAGGAGGTCGCTGCGGCCCGCCTGCTCCAGGACCGAGCGTGCCGCCGGGTGGACGTGCGCGGACAGGTAGGGGTCGGTCAGCCGGAACAGTGGCTCGATCCCAGTGGAGTGGGTGGCCAGCTCCACCGAGGCGAACTTCCATCGCTCTCCGCGCCTATCGGCGCCGACCTTGCAGCCGATGAACTCACCGGCCCGGGGATCCGACAGCGACAGGGACTAGGCCTGGCCATACGGCGGAACCGGCGGAACGTGCTGATAGGACTCATGGCGCGTAATGGCGTGTGTTGGGCCAGCTCCGCATGCGTGAAGAACGGGTTGAAGCCGGACTCCAGTTCCTTGCGGTCTCGGCGGCGGGCACGCGCCTCCTGCCGCATCGCAGGGAACCGCTCTGCGGCCTTCTGATACACCGACCTCATGATTTTGTCGCCGATCGCGTGGTCGGTAGCGAAAATCATGTCGTAGAGCGGGACGCCGTAGACGTTGGTCAAACGCAGAGTGTGGGTAAAGCCGTAGCCCAGCGTCTTCTCCAGCCGCCAACGCATGAGATTGGTCAGCTCGTCGCGGGTACGTTCCGCGTCGAGCGCACCCGACTGGCGCCCATCGAGGATCGGTCGCCATTCGGTCGATCCAAACAGATCAGTGACCCGCTGCTCGCGGTGGTGTAGGTCGTCCGGGCCAAGGCTGTTGTTGCTGTTGTTGCTGTTGTTGACGACGCGCACAATCTGCGGGGAGACGAGGAGCAGGAACAACTCGACCTTCGTTGATGTGCGCGCCTTGTGCGTGGCCAGCGCCTCCAGCAGTTCCCAACGGGCCTCAACGCCGTCCGGGTCGATGAAGGCGAACGTTGGTGACCATCGGTACTCCGTGAGAGCGGCCAGCGCCGGCTGCAGGGCATCGTGCACGTCCCCGGCGTGCACGACCACATCACGGTTTGGAAACTCGGCTCGGAAGGCCTCCTGGAGGCTTTGCGCCCGCTTGTGCCGAAGCTCGAACCCACGCACCACAGTGAAAGGTGGCTTGGTCTGCAAAGCGCGCAGCAGACTGCCTTCGATCGGCCTGCCGATGTCCCGGCTGACATTCGTAGCCTGGCCAGCGAACAGGTCCAGGTAGACCGTGCTCGGTGCCTTCTTGCTCGCGGTGGTGAAAGCCGGCAGGTACGCCGAAAGCATGTCAAGCTTACTTTCGGTCCAAAAGCCCCATGGCCGTTCTGCCATCGTCTCTCACAGCCGCCCGTCAACTACAGCAGAATGCCGCGGTTGCATGACCTCATTATCCAGCGACCAGCGGGAACGTGCCGATGGCAAGGCATCCCATGTTCGCCCGTCCAGATCCCGGCCGCCCGCCTTGGGCGTACGCCCACCCCACTGCTTGAAGAAAAACGCGACTTCCGCGTTCGCGCAGGCGTCCCGCAGCTCCGTCACCCACGAGGCATCCACCGGGCGAGCCTGGCGCCCGCTTTCCCCGCCCGCGATCAGCCAGTCGACGCCCTTGAGCTCCAGGCTCGACAGCGGGCCAAGGAGCGGCTCGGCGGAGACGAAGCGCACAGCGGCCGGCACGTGGCGAAGGTCGTCAACCCGGCGCACGTGGTCGTCGTTCTCCACGCTCACGCCCATCCACACGTTTTTGGGCCAAGGCAGCCGGGGCGCGAGGCGCCGCAGCCGCAGCGAGCGCTTTGTCAACACCTGGTAGGTATGCCGAGACGTCGCTTGCATCACCGCGAAAACGCGAAAGATGAACTCATCCGGGACCCGAGCATGGAAAAGGTCACTCATCGAGTTGACGAACACGGTGCGCGGCCGCCGCCAGCTCATCGGCAGGGTCAGCGTGTCCGGGTGCACCGCCACCCCGAAGCCCGGACCCGACGTCCGCGGATCGCCGTCAGCCTGGTACTTTGCGTTGCCCATCGCCTTCAACCGCTTCGCCAAGGTCAACGCATAGCAGTGATCGCAGCCCCGCGAGATGCGGTCGCAGCCCGTCGTCGGGTTCCACGTGGCCTCGGTCCACTCAATCGAACTCTTATCGCCCATATGACACAGAGTAGATGCGGACACCGACAAGATCGGTTATGCCGCGCGAGGAGCAGTCGCCGAGTTCTTGGTGTTCCCGGCCCTCACCCGCCGAGGGTGGCGCGCAGGGACTCCCGCAGCGAGCCCATCGTGGCGATGACCGCGGTGGGCTCGTAGCCGCAGTGCGCCATGCAGTTGGCGCACCGCGGGTCACGCCCGCGGCCAAACGCCGACCAGTCGGTGTCCTCCAGCAGCTCGGCGTAGCTGGCCGCGTAGCTGTCGTCGAGCAGGTAGCAGGGACGCTGCCAGCCCAGCAGGGAATAGGACGGAATGCCCCACGCGGTGCAGGCCAGCTCCCGCTTGCCTTCCAGGAAATCCAGGAAGACCGGGGAGTGGTTGAGCCGCCAGCGCTTGCGCCGCCCCTCGCTAAACGCCTTCGCAAACAGCTCACGGGTCTGCGTCACACCCAGCCAGTGCTCCTGGTCAGGCGCCTTGCCGTAGGCGTAGGCCGGGGAGATCTGCATGTTGTCCACCCCGAGTGAGTCGTTGAGGTAGTCGAGCACCTCGATGACGTCCTGCGGGGTGTCGGAACTGAAGAACGTGGTGTTGGTCATCACCCGGAAACCGGCGTCCTTGGCCTGCCGGATCGCCTCGACCGCGGCGTCGAAGCCACCCTCCTTGCGCACCGAGGCGTCGTGCCGCTCGCGCAACCCGTCGATGTGCACCATCCAGGCGAAATCGGGGTGGGGGGTGAACTTGTGCAGGTGCTTGGGCAGCAGCAGAGCGTTGGTGCACAAGAAGACGATCTTGTGGCGGGCCAGCAGTTGCCGGGTCAGCTCGTCGATCTGCGGGTGCATCAGCGGTTCCCCACCGGCGATGGAGACCATCGGCGCGCCGCACTCCTCGACGGCGGCGACCGCCTGCTCCACGGGCATCCGCTGCTTGAGCAACGCAGCCGGCTGGGCGATCTTGCCGCAGCCACCGCATTTGAGGTTGCACGCAAACAGCGGCTCCAGCTCCACCAGCAGGGCGAAACGCTTCCGGCGCAGCAGCTTCTGCTTGAGCAGGTAGCCGCCCAGCCGGAGGGACTGGCGCAAGGGCATGGCCATGGTCAGTTCATCTCCCGGGGTAGCGCGAAGGTGACGTCCTCGTCGACCAGCCGGAGCTCGTCCGTACTGAGCGGGCCAAGGCCGCCCAGGCAGTGCACGATCTGATCCACCAGATGCGGTGGCGCCGAGGCGCCCGCGGTGATGCCCAGCCTCCTGGTGCCCGCCAACCAGCGAAGATCGATATTACTGACGTCGTCGATCAGGTGCGCCGGCACGCCCTCCCGCTGCGCGACCTCCACCAGGCGCACCGAGTTGGACGAGTTGGGCGAGCCGACCACCAGCACCAGGTCCACCTGGCGGGCGATCTCGCGCACCGCGTGCTGGCGGTTGGTGGTGGCGTAGCAGATGTCATCGGTGCGCGGAGCGCTCAGCGCCGGGAACCGATCACGCAGGATGGCAGCGATCTCCTGCGCCTCGTCCACGGCCAGCGTGGTCTGCATGGTGTAGGCCACCCGCGAGGAATCGCGCGGCTGGACGTGGTGCGCGGTGTGGGCATCGGGCACCACGATCACGTTCTCCGGTGCCTCACCGCGGCTGCCCTGCACCTCCTCGTGGTCGGGATGGCCGATGAGGAACACCGTGTTGTCCCGCCGGGCGTAGCGGCGGATCTCGTTATGCACCTTGGTCACCAGCGGGCAGGTGGCGTCGATGACGGTAAGCTCGCGAGCCATGGCGTCTCCGCGCACGGTGGGAGAGACCCCGTGCGCGGAGAACACCAGGACCCCGCCAGCCGGCACTTGGTCGACCTCGTCGACGAACACCGCGCCCAGAGCGCTTAACTCACCCACCACGTGCGCGTTGTGCACGATCTGGCGGCGCACGTACACCGGGGCGCCGTAGCGGCGTAACGCGTCGTGCACGGTGTCGATCGCCCGGGCCACGCCCGCGCAGAACGAACGCGGCGCGGCGAGCAGGACCTCACGGCTGCCCGTCGCGGCCGCCCAGTCCTCCAGCGCGGGCTGGCAGGCCCGTAACGTCCGCAGGGCGCTCACCCCCCGGCGCAGCGTGCCGAGGCGCCACAGCGGGTGAGCCGGGGTGTCCACGATGACGCGGAGGGCGGCGAACGGGCCGCCAGCAGCGGCGAGTTGAGCTGACTCCATGTCCACCGCGAGTGGGTCAGGACGCTCGAGTGCCCGGCCCAGGCCGGTGGAGCGCCAGGCGATCCGAGGCAGGGACTGGATCGGTCCGAGATGCACGGTGAGCCCCAGCCGTCGCAGCGCCCCGGCCAGCAGCGGCGCCGAGGGCACCGCCACGGGGCCCGACGACGCCGAATCCCACCCCCGGACCTCGCTGGCCACCACGACGTCACCCGGGCGGACGTGGGGCGCCAGCGCGCCACCGAGCCCGGCGAGGAGCACCGGATCGTTGCCGGAGAGCCGCGCCGCAGCGGTGGCCGCGCGGCGTGGTCCCATCCCGCTGCGCACCAGCCGGGTGCTGCGCCCGGCCCCGCGGAGCACGGCCTGCTCAACGCGCAGCGGCGTGCACAGCAGTGGCATGGACAACCCTGGCCGGCTCACGGCGCGGCCTTCAGGTACCGGCCCAACGCGCTGATCGGGAACACCATCCGGTACAGGTGGTAGTTGAGATAGAAGTCGCCGGGGAACCCCGTGCCGGTGAACTGCGGCTCGTCCCACGACCCGTCCTCACGCTGGGTGTCACACAGCCACCGCACCCCGCGCTCAACGCTCTCCGACTGCTCGGTATCTGATTGCTCGCTCCGCTCGGTATCCGATTGCTCGCTCCGCTCGCGGGCGGCGAGTAGCGCCAGCAGCGCCCACGCGGTCTGCGACGCCGTGGAGGTGCCCCGGCCGGCCCAGGACCGATCCGCATAGGAGCGCAGGTCCTCGCCCCACCCGCCGTCGTCGTTCTGGTGGTCGGTCAGCCAGCGCAACGCCCGGCGCACGCACAGCGAGTCGGCGCCCACCCCGGCGGCGATCAGCGCGGGCACCACCGCGCCGGTACCGTAGACGTAGTTCGCGCCCCACCGTCCGAACCAGGACCCGTCGGCCTCCTGCGCGGCGAGCAGCCAGTGCACACCCCGCCGGCAGGCAGGGTGGTTGGTCAGCCCCTCGGCGGCCAGGGCCTCGACGATGTGCGCCGTCACATCCGCTGACGGTGGGTCGATCACCTCGCCGAAGTCACAGAACGGCAGCTTCGTGCACAGCGTCCGGGTGTTGTCCGCATCGAAGGCGCCCCAGCCGCCATCCCGGGACTGCATGCCGATCAGCCAGGCCACCCCGCGATCCAGCGCGCTGCGATCCGCCAGGGGGACTCTCCGCAGCGCGAGCACGACCTCGGCGGTGTCGTCGGTGTCGGGATAGGTGTCGTTGTGGAACTCGAAGGCCCAGCCGCCCGGGGCGAGTGCCGGCCGGCGGACCGCCCAGTCGCCATGCACCCGGATTTCCTCGCCGAGCAGCCAGTCGGCGGCTCGGCGCACCGCGGGGTCTTGGGCCGGCACTCCCGCGTCCAGCAGCGCGGTGAGGGCCAGCCCGGTGTCCCAGACCGGGGATTGGCAGGCCTCCAAGCGCCGCACGCGCCCCTGTGGGGTGTCTTCAAGGATGACAAACCCCTCCAGACCCGCGATCCCGGCCCGCACCGACGGGTGATCGAGTGAGTAGCCCAGCAGGTGCAGCGCGAGCAGGGAGTACACCCAGGGTGGCTGGATGCCTCCCCAGCAGCCATCCGCCTCCTGCCGGGCCAGGATCCATTCCGTGGCGCGGCGCATCGCCGCCCGCCGCAGCAGCCGCAGGGGCCGCCGCGCGTAGGCGTGCAGCACCCGGTCGGTCCGCTGGAAGAACCCGGCCCAGGTCCACGGCGGGCGCCGGGACGCTTCGGGGCGCAGTGCGCCGACGCGCAGCTCGTCCACCCCGAAGGGCAGCGGCCGCACCGGGCGCAGCGTGCAGACGATGGTCAACGGCACGATCGTCTGCCGGGCCCAGCACGCCCAGTCGTAGACGTTCAACGGGAACCAGGACGGCAGGAAGATCAGCTCCGGGGGCAGGTTGGGCAGCTCATCCCAGGACCACAGCCCGAAGAAGGCCAGCCAGATGCGGGTGAACACCCGGCTGCGTTCCAGGCCCCCGTGGGCCCGGACGAACTCCGCCGCCTTCGCCATGTGGGGGTCCTCGGGCCGATCACCCGCCAGGCGCAGCGCCACCCATGCCTCCACGGTGGTGGACAGCTCACCGGGGCCACCGGAGAAGTTCGCCCAGCTGCCGTCGTCACGTTGCTGGGAGCGGATCCAGCGGGCTGCCTCCTCGGTCTGGCCGGCGCTGCGGATACCGAGGAACTCCCGCAGCAGCAGGTCCTCCGCGTCCATGGTCACGTTGGTGGCCAGCTCCCCCTTCCACCATCCCGCCGCGTGTTGACGCTCGCGCAGGTTCGCCACCGCGGCGGCCAGCGCCTGCGCTGCCGACCGCCGTGGGGTGTTAGCCGGGCTGTCAACCGGACTGGTCTGGGTCATCAGGCCTCCCTAGCGACGATGAAGTGGGCGATCGCGATCAGTTCCTCGCGCGGGCCACTAAGGAGCGGGACGCTTGCCAGCGCGTGGGTGGCCGCGCTGATGCGGCGGTGCGCCTCGGCGGCGGCCCAGTCCCGCCCGCCCGCGGCATCGATGAGCTCAGCAGCTCGGGCCACACCGGTGGGATCTGGCCCGGTGGGATCGGCGCTGGCGAGCCAGGCGGCCAGCTCACGTCCGGGGCGACCACCGTGGGTGAGCGCGTAGGTGACCGGCAGGCTCTTCTTGTGCGAGCGCAGGTCGGAGAACACTGGCTTGCCGGTGACCTCCGGGTCTCCCCAGATCCCCAGCAGATCGTCCACCAGCTGGAACGCGATACCCAGCTGGGCACCGAAGGTGGACAGCGCGTCCACCACCTCCGGTGTGGCGCCGGCCAGCACCGCGCCGATCGCCGCGCTGGCCGACAGCAGGGCACCGGTCTTGCCCGACACCATCTCCAGGCACTCCGCCACGGTGACGTCCTCGCGCCGCTCGAACGCCACGTCCTGCACCTGGCCCCGGATCAGGTGGCGGGTGGCCTCGGCGAGCAGCCGGGCGGCGGCGGCCCGATGCGGCGAGGTGCTGTCCAGCAGCACTTCCTGGGCCAGCGCCAGCAGCGCGTCGCCGGTCAGGATCGCGCTGGTGGACCCCCATACCGCCCACACCGTAGGCCGGTGCCGGCGTTCGGTGTCGCCGTCCATCACGTCGTCGTGCACCAACGAGAAGTTGTGCACCAGCTCGACGGCGACCGCGCCGGGAATGCCCACCTGGGCTGGAGCGCCGGCAGCCTGCGCCGACAGGGTGGCCAGGGCGGGACGGACGGCCTTCCCGCCACCATTACGGATCGGCGCGCCAGCGGCATCGGTCCACCCGAGATGGTAGGCGGCGATCGCCGCGCTGGTGTCGTCCAACCTGGCGAGGAAAGCCCTGGTGGCGGGCACCACCGCATCCCGGGCCCGACGCAACGCGCGGGGGGCGGCCTCCGCGGGCAGGAGTGCGTCGGCGGTCACAATGCCGCCTCCGCGGGAAGAAGTACGTCGGCGGTCACAATGCCGCCTCCGCAGTGATGTCCGTGGGACTCTCGGCGAGCAGGGCGGTGGCGGCCGCGGCCCCGCTGCGCACGGCGCCCTCCATCGTCGCCGGCCAACCGGTAGCGGTCCACGCGCCGGCCAGGAACAGCCCCCGGGTGGCGGTCACCGCCGGTGGTCGCAGCGCCGCAGTGCCCGGAGCCGGGCGGAACGTCGCATGCCGCTCCCGGGTGACGAAGAAGTCGAGCACCTGCGCCTCGCGCAAGGCCGGCAGCAACGCACCCAGCTCCGGCAGGAACTGCGCCCGCAACGCCGCTGTGGGCGTGTCCACCACGTCATCTGCGGCGGACAGCGACACCGCCAGGTATTGCCCGTTCTGCAGTCCGGATTGGGCCAGTCCGGATTGGGTGGTGCGGTCGAAGACCCACTGCACCGGGGTGTTCACCCCGGCGATGAACGGCTCCCCCAGCACCGGGCGGTCGAGCACCATGTGCAGGTTGACGATGGGGGCGCTGCCCAGCCGCTGTGACCACCCGGGCGGCAGCGGGATGCTGCCGGGCGGCAACAGCCCCTCGGCCGCGACCGGCGGCACAGCCAGAATTACCGCCTCGACGCTGCTGCGGGCATCATCGGTAACGACCTGCCAGCCGGCCATCGGATTACCGCTCGGCTCGATGGCCCGCACCGTGACGCCGGTCTGTACCTGCGCGCCCGCCGTGCGCAGGCAGGACAGCGCCGGATCGCCGTGCAGCTCCCGCAGCGGCACCCGCGACCAGCCGATGTCCGCGGCCGCAGCCTTGGTGAGCAGACCCTCCTGGAACACCGTGGCGGCCAGGCTGAGCGAGGCCTGGTCTGCCCGCGCGTTCAAGGTGGCCACCCCGACCAGCTCCCACAGCGCGGCGATGGCGCGGTCGGTTTGCCCATGCCGACGCAGCCAGCTGCCGAAGTTCTGCCCGTCGGTTGCCGGATGAGCCGGGTCGACCCGCCGTAACGCGGCGGCGGCCAGCGCGAAGTGCATCCGCTCCCGCACGCTCAGCGGGCGGTACTGCACCAGCGAGGCGGCCAGGTGCAGCGGTGCGGGTAGGGAACTGCGGCGCAGCCATACCGGACGGCGCTCCCCCGGCGAGCAGACCGGGATGGCCAGCCTCGGCTGCAGCTGGACACGATCGGCTACCCCGAGCCGGCGCAGCAGCAACTGATACGACGAGCAGCAGCGCAGAAACACGTGCTGACCGTTGTCGACCCGCAGCTCGCCGCGGCTAAACGAGTGGGTCAGGCCGCCCAGCTGCCCCCGGGCCTCGAACATGGTGACCTGGCAGCCCGCGTCGGCGCAGTGCAACGCCGCGGTGATGCCCGCCAAGCCACCACCGATCACCGCGACCCGCCGGGTCATGCCGACGCCCTAGTGAGAGCTCGCATCGCCACTTCCGCCTTCTGCCACCCGGACAGCGACAGCCGCCGGTCGAACACCAGGCTGGGTCGCTCGGTGATGCGGTCCAACAGCCGCCGGTAGATCCCGCACATCGCGGTGCAGCACGCCGCGCTGCGCCGGTCGAGCAGCGGAAGGAGGGCAAGCCCGCGCTCATACCACTGGCGCGCCCGCTGCGCGCTGTATTGGATCAGCGCGGTGAGCGCCCCGCCCGCATCAACCAGATTGCCGTGCTCGTCCAGAGCCAAGTGCACCCCGAAATGATCTAGTTCCTGCTGGGGCAGATAGACCCGGCCGTTGCCGAAGTCCTCCCGGATATCTCGCAGGATGTTGATCTGCTGCAGGGCGATGCCCAGCGTGTCGGCGTACTCCGGGGCCCGCGGGTCGGGACCGCCGGCGGAGCCGGCAATCGGACTTCCGCCGGCGGAGCCGGCAATCGGAGTACGGGCACCGAAGACCGCCAAGCACAGCCGGCCCACCGCGCCGGCCACGCATCGGCAGTACTCGACCAGCTCGTCGAACTCGGCGTAGCGCCGCCCCCGCACGTCCATCTCCACGCCTTCGACCAGCTCCTCGAAGGCACCCAGCGGCAGCGGCAGCCGCCCTGCCAGTTCCGCGATCGCGGTGAACACCGGGTCGTCCCCGCAATGGGCCCCGGGATGGGCCAGGTCGGCCAGCGAGCGGCGCACCTCAGCCAGTGCGTCTAGCTTGTCCTGCCGGGATAGATCGCCGTCGCCGATGTCGTCGATCCGCCGAGCCAGCGCGTACACCGCACACAGCCCGGCACGCTTGTCGCCCCGCAGCAGCCGGATCCCGTAGTAAAAGTTGCGCGCCCGCGTCCTGGTGATCGTCTCACACAGCTCGAAGGCCTCATCCGCCCTGAGTGTGACGCTGGCCACCTCACTCACCTCCTCGCGCCGGTTGGGTGTTCTTCAAGGGGGGCCAACCCGGGGGTTGGCCCCCCTTGAAGAACACCCAACCCAGGTGCCGCAGGACGTCGCGGCGGCGAGGCCGGGGTGGGCCGGTCAAGACCTCGCCGTGCGCCCGGCGGAGCGCGTCGAGCGCGGCGCGCCCGCCGGCCAGGTAGCCGGCCACGGCCAGTCGAGCCCACCCGCGCAGCAGCCCGACCAGCGGGGCACCCGACTCGAGCAGCTCCGCCGCCCGGGTGATCTGGAAGAGCATCAGCTGGCGCAGCGCCGGGGAGCTGACCGCGCCGTTTTCTGGAGCGTCGAGCTCGGCCTCGGCTACCCCGAAAGCGGCGAGGTCTTCCTGAGGGAGATACACCCGACCGGCGCGGCGGTCCTCCGCGACGTCTTGCCAGTGCTCGATCAGCTGCAGAGCGGTACAGACCCGGTCGGACAGCTCGGTAGCGACCGGGTTGTGCACTCCAAAGATGGCCAGCACGATCCGGCCGATCGGCTCCGCCGAGAGCGTGCAATAGCCCCGGAGCTCAGCGTAGCTCGCATACCGGTGGACTCGCTGGTCAACCAGGTTGGCTTGGATCACCCGTGCAAACGGTTCTCGGTCCAACCCGCGGGCTGCCACTACGGGCGCCAGCCGGGCCAGCACCGGGTGCTTGGGCCAGCACCGGTTTTTCGGGCCGCCGTCCCAGATCGTGGCGAGGTCATCGGCGAACTCCCCGAGCAGCGCCGTCCGCTTTCCCACGGCCTGATCCCCCAGATCGTCGATGACCCGGACGACCTCATACACCGCGATGAGATCGGCCCGCAGCCGCCGGGGCAGCAGCCGCAGCGCGACCGGGAAGTTCTCGGCGTGACGCTGACGGCGCAGCTCACGGTCGCGGGTGCGCACACCCGGATCAGGGATCGCCGCCATGACCCTATCTTCAGGCCACCCGCTGGGGTATTTCTGCCTCCCAGCGCTCAGTTCTCGGGATGTGAAGTTGTCACATATGGGTAAACATGGTCGGGTTTCCTGGGGGTGCCCAGACTATCGTGTGACGCAACGATGGGGGGTAGCAGGCCATGGACACCGAGGAAGATCGCATACGGCTACCCGAGCTGGTCCCCGCGATTGTGGATCAGCTGCCGGCCATCCTGGCTGAGGTCCGTGAGCTGCTCACCGAGCGGCAACCGGACTATGCGGGATTCCTCGCCGAGAGCCTCGAGGAGATCGTCGGCGCCGCCGAGGGATTCATCACCCGGCTGGTTGCGCTGGCCGAGCAGGATCCCTCGGCGGCGGCTTCCCAGCTGGCCTCCGGGATGGAGCGTTCCCTGTTCGAGGAGATCGGGCGCATCCACTACCAGCAGCAACGGGATGTGACCCCGCTGCTGGCCGCCTACCGGACCGGCGCGGCGGTGGCCTGGCGTCACGTGGCCGGCACGGCCCTGGAGCTTGGCGTTCCCGCCGAGGCGCTAGCCGGGTTGGCCGCCGCCATATTCGCCGCCGTGGACCAACTGTCCTCAGCGTCGTGGCGGGGCTACGCCCAGGCCCAGCGGGCTGCTGGGCAGGCCCGCGAGCAGTTGCGCGACGAGTTGGCTGAACTGTTGCTGTCGGACCGCTGCGACACAGCGGCCCTGCGGGCGGCGGCACTGCGGGCCGAGTGGCCGCTTCCCCGGCAGGCCGCGGTCGTCCTGATCGCACCGGACCACGAGGTCGGGCGGGGGCTGCTGGAGCGGCTGGACGACTCCTGCCTGCGGCTGCGGCGCCCCCAGATGCTGGTGGCGATCGTGCCGGATCCCGAGGGTCCGGGAGCGCGCAAACGGCTGGCGAGCACGCTGCGCGGGGCCGGGGCCGTGGTGGGCGCCACCGTGCCCCTGGAGCGGCTGCCGGCCAGTGTGAGCCTCGCCGAGCACGCCGTACGCCTGAAACAGGCCAGCGTGCTGCCCGACGACCCCCTGTTCGTCGACGAGCACCTCGATGCGATGGTGGTGCACCGGGATGAGGTACTGCTGGCTGCGTTGCGCCAGCAGTACCTGGCCCCGCTCGCGGCGTTGCCCGAGTCCACCCGCGAGCGGCTGCTGCGGACCCTGACGTCCTGGCTGATGCACATGGGCAACCGCCAGGCGGTGGCCGCCGAGCTGCACGTGCACCCGCAGACGGTGCGATACCGGCTGGTCCAGCTGCGGGAGCTGTTCGGGGCTGTCCTGGAAGACCCCACCGCCCGCGCCGCGCTGCTGCTGGCGCTGGCGTGGGGTCCGGCGATCACCGAATCCGACCCACGGTGAACGCCACGCCAGTACCCCAGAGACTGCTGGTGGTCAGCGCCACCATCGGCGAGGGTCACAACGCGACCGCGCGGGCGGTCGAGGAACGGGCCCGGCAGCTCTGGCCCGGTTGCACGATCCGCCGGGTGGACACCTTGGTGGAGATGGGCGCCTGGGTCGGCCCGGGGTTCCGCTGGATCTACCGGGTCAACGTGGACACCACCCCCTGGCTCTACGACTTCTTCTACCGCTCGCTGTGGCGTCACCGCTGGTTCGCCGCGTCCTCCTGCCGCGTGGTCGGGATGTGGAGCGGTCGCCGGTTGGCACCGATCATCACGGAGTACCGGCCGGACCTGGTGGTGTCGACCTACCCGCTGGGCACCGGGGGACTGGACTGGATCCGGCGCTGCGGCGGTCTCGACGTGCCGGTCGCGGCGATCATCTCGGATTTCGCGCCGCACCCCTTCTGGGTTTATCCCGAGATCGACCTGCACTACGTGGCGAGCGAGCCGAGCCTGCAGGCGATGTACCGGGCTCAACCCGACGCGCGGGGAGCGGTCGGGGCGCCCCCCGTCGTCTCCGCGTTCCGCCCGGCCGATCCGGCCGACAAGATCGCAATCCGGCTGCGCCTGGGCCTGCCCGAGCAGGACCTGATCGTGCTGGTCTCCTGCGGTTCCCTCGGGTTCGGCTCGGTGGAGCGCGCGGTCGCAGCCGGGCTGGCCGCCGCTCCGGACGTCTGCGTCGTAGTGGCCTGCGGGCACAACACCGCACTGCGCGCCCGGTTGCTGGCCCGCGGCGAGCCAGCGGAGCGGCTGGTGGTGCTGGGCTGGTGCACCGAGATGCCGGCACTGACCGCGGCCGCCGACGTCGTGGTGACCAACGCCGGGGGCGCGACGGCGCTGGAGGCCCTGGCCTGTGGGCGGGCGGTGCTGATGTTCGAGCCGATCGCCGGGCACGGCAGCGCCAACGCCGCGCTGATGGCCCAAGCCGGGTTGGCAAGGCGCTGTGCTGGGCCGGCGGAGCTGGTCTCCGCCCTGCGCGCTCTGGCGGCGCAGCCCACCCTGCTCGCCCGCGCCGAGCGCAGCGCGCTGGCCCACATCGGTGCCCTCAACCTGGATGCCGAGATTGCCGCCCTCCCCGGGCTGCCGCGGCACCATGGCGCCCGCCCCCTGGCTGCGTCGGACGCCTTCTTCGCCTACGCCACCACCCCCACGATTTCCCAACAGATCGGTGCTGTGCTGCTGCTGGTTGATCAGCAGCAGCACAGCACCCCGCCAGAACAGCTTGCCCGCCAGCTGGTAGTGCGCTTCACCGAGCGGGTGCCCGCCCTCCCGATGCTGCACCGCCGGCTGGAGCTGCGGCCGGGTCGGCGGCCACGCTGGCTGCTCGCCGACGACATCGACCCCGGCGCTCACCTGCGGGCCCGAACGGTCGGCACCGCCCACGGGATACCCGCCTCGGCGGCACTGCAAGAGTTCTTTAGCACGCCGGTGTCGCTGGAGGCGCCGCCGTGGCAACTGGAGGTGCTGCACGACACCGACACCGCGCGGACCATGCTGCTGGCGAAGATGCACCACAGCCTGGGCGACGGGCTGGCCATCACCGCCACCCTGCTCGGGCTGCTCTCCGACCAGGAGCAGCCGCAAACCCGCAACGCCACAGCGCCGTCACCCGTCGGGTACCGCCTGGCCGCAGACTGGCGAGCCCGGGCCAGCCACGCCGGCCAGGTGCTCCGGGGCCTGGTGAGCCTGGCCACCGCAGGTCCCGCACCGCCTGGCGGAGCACCCGGCCCGAGCGCCCCCGCCCCACCAGACCACGCCCCACCAGATCACGCCATGGTGGAGCTGTCCGCGACTACGGTGCGGACCACCGCCCGGGAGTACGGGGTGGGCACGACCGCGCTGCTGCTGGCCCTGCTCGGCGAGACGCTGCACCGCATCGACCCGGCCGGTACCGCGGTGGGTGACCGGCTGCGGGCGATGGTCCCCCGCACCACCCAGGCGCTGCGGCGGGCCAGCGGCGGTCACGACGGACAGACGCGTTATCAGGGCAGTTATCAGGGCAACCGCACGGCCGCACTCACCCTGGACCTCCCAGTCGGGCCGATGCCGCTGGGCCGGCGGGCCGTCGCGGTGGCGGAGGAACTCAGCCGGCTGGAGCGGTCTGGTCAGCTCCTGGCCGCCGAGGCCGTCATGGCCGGGTTGGGCCGCCTGCCCGCCCCGCTGCACGCCGTGCTGGTCCGCGCGATCTACCGGCGGCGGTTCTTCAATCTCATCACATCGGTATTGCCAGGACCGCGAAAAGCGCATTATGTGTGGGGAGCTCACGTCGCCTCGGTGTTTCCGGTGCTGCCGCTCGCGGAAGGCGTCGGGCTGGCTGTCGGTTTTCTCAGTTGGGGAGACATGATCGGTGTCGGAGTGACCACAGATACCGGGCTGGTCGGCGGCGCCGACCAGTTCGCTGACGCGCTGCGTCGGACCTTCACTGACCTGGTGAGCGGTACACCGGGTCTCCAGAAGGGGCAACCAGCGGCCCAGAGAAGGGCCCCGCGAAGGGCCCAGAGAACACAGGGGTGAGGCGTGGCGAACTCGACGTCGACGACGCTCTTCGCTGCGGTGCCGGCCGCGGTGGGCGGGGCGGCGAGTTTCGGGCTGGCCAGTGCGGTCCAGCAGTACGCCACCCAGCAGGTGCCGAACACGGGCACGCTCAACCCGCGACTGCTGCTGGATCTGATCCGCCGACCGGTCTGGGTGCTGGGGGTGGGGGCCGTCGTCGTAGGCCTGAGTCTGCAGCTTACCGCCCTGGCGTTTGGCCCGCTGGTGCTGGTGCAGCCACTGCTGGTGAGCGGCGTGCTGTTTGGCGTGATGTTTTCGGCGCTGCTAGCCCATCGCAAGGTGGACCGGCTGGTAGTGCTCGGTTCGCTGGGGTGCGTGGCCGGTCTGTCCGCCTTCCTGGTGCTCGCTCGGCCCAGCGGCAGTGCCAAGCAACTGACGGATGACGGTTGGGCGCTGTGGTCGCTGGCCATCGCGCTGGGGGTGATCGTGGTCGGGTGTCTCACGGTGGCCGCCCGCTTCCCCGGGTCTGTTCGAGTGGCGGGGTTGGCGGCGGCTACCGGCGTGCTGTACGGCCTCACCGCAGGACTGATGAAAGTGGTCACCGAGGAGTTCCGGGCCGGCGGGCTCACCGAGCCCTTTGGGCACCCGGTGCTGTACGTCGTCTGCGCGGTGGGCCCGATGGGGTTCCTGCTCAGTCAGAACACCTTCCAGCAGGGCACCCTCATCGCCCCGGCGCTGGCCATCATCACGATCGTGGATCCGCTGGTCGGCGTGGCGATCGGGGTGAGCTGGCTGGGGGAACGGGTGAACCACTCGGCTGCTGTGCTCGCCGGCCAGGTGATCGCGGCGGTGGTCCTGATCGGCAGTGTCACGCTGCTGGCGCAGCGCGGCACCCAACTACGCCACGATCGAGAAGAGACGACGCAGCCGAGCACTGGCTCCTCACCCCGGGCCGCCTGGGGATGATCGCCGGATGGAAAGCCCTGGTCACCGGTGGCTCGTCGGGCATCGGTGCGGCCATCGCGGAGGGGCTCGCCGCAGCCGGCTGCCAGCTGACGGTGTTGGGCCGGGACCGCGAGCGGCTGGAGGCGCTGGCGCAGGCCACCGGGGCTTGTGCTCTGGTCGCCGACCTGGCGAGCGCCGAGGGCCTGTCCCGGGCAGCTGATGCTGCGGCGGGGGTGGATTTGCTGGTGAACTCGGCGGGCCGGGGGTGGGCCGGGGATCTGGCGGCGATGGCTGAGCCGGATATCGACGCGCTGGTCGCGCTGAACCTGCTCGCCCCGCTGCGCCTGGCCCGCGCGGCGCTGCCCGGGATGCGGGAGCGGGGGCGCGGGCACCTGGTTTTCGTGTCCTCGATCGCGGTGGTGGGCGTCGGTGGCGAAGCGGTGTACGCCGCGACAAAGGCCGGGCTGCGGGCCTTCGCGGCCAGCGTCCGTCACGAGGTGGCGGGCGAAGGGATTGGCGTCACCACACTACTGCCCGGCGCGGTGCGCACCCCGTTCTTCGATCATCGCGGAGCTGTCTACGACCGCCGGTTCCCCCGTCAGACCGACCCCGCCACAGTAGCATCGACCCTGCTTCAGGCCCTTCAGGTAGGCACTGCGGAGGTGTTCGTGCCCCGCTGGCTCACCGTACCCGCCCGGCTGCAGGGCGCAGTCCCGGAGCTGTTCCACCGGTTGGCCGGGCGCTGGGGCTGAAGGTTTTTCTGGGCCGGGCTCACGAGGTACTCGCAACGCCGAACCGCAGCTTGATGCCCTCGCCGCGCAGTTCCCGGCGGAACCACAGCAGCGACACCACCGCAGCGGCTCCCAGCAGGGTGAACGATCCAGCGGTGGTCACCATGAGGAAGTTGCCAAGGGTGGCGCGGGCAAGCACCCACAGCGTCGCCGCTCCGTTGGTCAGGAACACCAGCGCCCACAGCAGCGACACCCGCCGGAAGAAGCGCTGCACTCGAAGATTGCTGGTGAGAGCGGTGGGAAAGGCGCAGAAATCGTCAGCCAGCCGAGCGATCAGAGGCCGGCGCAGCCGCACAGTGGCCAGCAGCCCAAATGCGATCAGGAAGTTTTGCACCGTGGGCTGCAGGAAATACAGGAAGACGCTCCCGGTGGCGTACCCGATGACGGTGCGGACCACGAGCAACACGGTGCTGAGCCACAGCACGGCAGGGATGGGCGAGCGGGTCACCACCCGGCGCGCCATCCCGGCGAACGCCCAGCCCAGGGCCGCAAGCAGCGCACCGGTGAGGTTGGTGTAGGTCAGCAGCAGGTAGAACAGGCACAAGGGGACCAGGATCGTCTCACACAGGTGCCGGAGGACCTGCCGCAGCTGACCAGGCAGCGCCTGGAGATGGATGATCTGTGCTCGTGAGTGCATCGCGGTGCAGGGTAGCCGGGTGCCCAAGTGGCTGCGAATCGGGTGTCCCGGGAGCGGTTAACCCTGGGCCATGTCCTTGAAGCGACTGTAGTGCAACTGGTGGGTGACGGTCACGGTCGCGGTCGGCCCGTTGCGGTGCTTGGCCAAGATCAGGTCGGCCTCCCCGGCCCGGGGGTCGTCCCGTTCCCAGGCATCCGGCCGGTGGATCAACATCACGAGATCCGCATCTTGCTCGAGACTGCCGGATTCACGAAGGTCGGCCAGCATCGGCTTCTTGTCAGTGCGCTGCTCTGGACCCCGGTTGAGCTGGGAAATCGTCACCACGGGGACTTCGAGCTCCTTGGCCAGCAACTTGAGATGCCGGGAGAACTCGCTGACCTCCTGCTGGCGGGACTCGAACTTCTTGCCTGAGGTCATCAGCTGCATGTAGTCCACCACGATCAGGCGCAAGTCGTGGCGCTGCTTGAGCCGGCGCGCTTTGGCCCGAATCTCCATCATCGTCATGTTCGGCGAGTCATCGATGAACAGCGGAGCCTCGCTGATCTCGCCCATCCGCCGCGCCAGCCGGGTCCAGTCGTCATCGCTCATCCGCCCGGATCGCATGTCCGACAGCCGGATCTGGGCCTCAGCGGAGAGCAGCCGCATCACGATCTCGGTGCGGCCCATCTCCAGCGAGAAAATCACACTCGTCATGCCGTGGGCGACTGAGCAGGACCGAGCAAGATCCAATCCCAGGGTGGACTTGCCGATCCCGGGACGTGCCGCAATGATCACCATCTGACCGGGATGCAGCCCGTTGGTCACCGCGTCGAGGTCGACGAAACCGGTCGGGACGCCAGCCGAAGCACCGCCCCGGGACGCGATCGCATCGATCTCGTCCATGGTGGGCTGCAGCAGTTCCTCCAGCGCGATGTAGTCCTCGCTCATCCGCCGCTCGGTGACGTCATAGACCGCGGCCTGGGCACGGTCCACCACCTCGTCCACGTCGGCGCCGTCGGCGCCGTGGTAGCCCAGCTGCACGATGCGGGTGCCGGCCTCCACCAGTCGTCGCAACACCGCCTTGCCCGCGACGATCTCGGCGTAGTACCCGGCATTGGCCGCCGTCGGCACGATCGAGATGAGCGTGTGCAGGTAGGGCGCCCCTCCTACCCGGAGTAGCTCACCGCGGCGTTCCAACTCGGCGGAGACCGTGACCGGGTCAGCCGGCTCACCGCGCCCGTACAGATCGAGAATGCAGCTGAACAGGACCTGGTGGGCGGGCCGGTAGAAGTCCTCGATCCGCAACAGCTCCACCACGCTGGCGATGGCGTCCTTGGACAGCAGCATCCCGCCGAGCGCTGACTGCTCGGCGGTGATGTCCTGCGGCGGCTGCCGATCGAAGACCGACCCACCGTCCTCACACCGCACCCCACGGTCATCGACGAGCGACATCCCGGGTACCTCCCCTTCCCCGCCTGCCCAAGTCCAACACTGTCGAACATGAGTTCTACCCGAAGGCACCGACAGAATTCGCTCGGACGAGCTGAGCGCCCCGTTGCTCCCAGTGCCGAGCGAGGCTAGGGAGACCCGGCGCCGTGGGCAAAGCAGTCCTGAGGACAGCCTGGGGAGAGCGTGGGGATGCCCTCCGCACGCATTGCCCTCCCACCACGGGCACAGCACGGGAGCACTGGGGACAACCTGGGGAAACTTGGTCGGAATTTCGCCGTTCCTCCTGGTCAGCGCCCTGTGTATGGGTGTGGACAGAGGTTGTTTGCGCCCTAGGCGGCGTGTCGGCGCCCGGTGGGGCGCTCAGGCGTGTCGGTGCCGTCAGTGCCCCGGTAGGTTCAGCGGGCACGATGTCGGGTGCGGGAGTACCTACAGGAGATCATGATGGGTAAGCGAGAAGACAAGACCGACGAGGACCGGCAGCACCCGCCGCACAAGGCGCAGGGCAGCGGCAGCCAGCAGCCGGGAGATCCGGACAAGCCAGAGGGGCGGCACCACAAGCCGGACAAGCGGGAGGATAAGTGAGTCTTGAGGATCTCACCGCGACCCTCTCCGCCGCAGGCGCCCTGCCGGAAGACTGGGCCGCAGCTTTCCGCGAGGTGGACCGAGCCAAGTTCATCCCAGCCCGGGTCTGGTTCGATGACGAGCAAGGCCGCCCTCAGCCACTAGACCGCGATGGTGAGCCTGATCGCTGGCGATCGGCGGTCTACTCCGACGAGCCGATCGTCACCCAGCTTGATGACGGGGCTACGGTCTGGCCGGCAAGGAGCAACGCGGCGACCAGCTCGGCGTCCCAACCCAGCATGGTCCTGCTCATGCTGGATGCGTTGGACGTCCAACCGGGACAGACGGTGTTAGAGATCGGCACCGGCACGGGCTACAACGCCGCACTCCTAGCCCACCGCTTGGGCGATCAACGGGTCACCAGCATCGAGGTTGACCCCGCGCTCGCCGAAGGGGCCCGCGCCAACCTCAAAGCCGCCGGCTATGCCCCGACCGTGGTCTGCGCCGACGGCGCTGAGGGCTGGCCGGGTGGGGCACCATACGACCGGATCATCAGCACCGCGGCGGTCATCGCCGGGAGCCTGCCGTATGCGTGGGTCGAGCAAACCCGGCCCGGCGGGCTGATCCTGACGCCGTGGGGAACGGCTTACCACAACGGTGCCCTCGTGCGCCTGTGTGTGCACGAGGGCACCGCGACCGGGCGAGTCATCGGGAACGCGATGTTCATGCGGCTGCGCGAGCAACGAACCCCGTTCGGTCATGCTGCCCGGCTCGGCGAGCTGGTGGACACCTCCACCACCGCCCTCGAGTCCACCACTGACGTCCCCCCCCACGAGGTGGCGACCGGGGAGGGAGCTTTCAGCGTCGGCCTGCATCTGCCCGACGTGCAATGCAGTGTTTATTCCGAAGCCGATGGCCTATACGAAGTGCTGCTCTACCACGTTGCCACCGAGTCAGCGGCTTCGGCCCAGGTCACCCCGCACGCCACCGAAGCGCACGTCCGCCAGCACGGGCCCCGCAAACTATGGGACGAAGCGGAGAACGCTTACCACTGGTGGGTCGAACAGGGCACCCCCCCCCGCACCCGATACGGCCTGACGATCACACCAACTGGGCAGCATCTGTGGCTCGACACACCGTCCAACACGATCAGGTGGCGGTATCCGATTGCCGGCTCAGCCGGCGGTGATGACCTCGACGGGGAGGGTGACTGAGACTTCCGGGTGCAGCCGTACGGTCAGCTGGTAAACACCGGTGGACTTGATCTGGCCGCCAAGGTCGACCGCTCGCTTGTCCAGCGGGGGGCCACCGGCGGAGCGGACCGCGTTGACAACATCAGCCACGGTGACCGAGCCGAACAGCTTCCCACCGGGTCTGGCGGCCTTGGCCGTCACCGACACGGTGCCCAGAGCTGACAGCGCGCTGGCGACCTCCCGGGCGTGGTCGAGGTCGCGGATCTGCCGGGCCTGCTGGGCACGACGGATGGTGGCCACCTGGGCCTGCGCGCCCTTGGTAGCCGCGATCGCTAACCGGCGGGGCAGCAGGTAGTTGCGGGCATAGCCATCCTTGACCTGCACCAGATCGCCAGGCACCCCGAGCCGGGGGACCTCAGCGGTGAGGATGATTTTCACGTGGTCGCCTCTTCTCCCCGGTCTCAGCGTGCGGTCGAGGTGTAGGGCAGCAGCGCAACCTCACGCGCGTTCTTCACCGCGACCGCGATGTCTCGCTGATGCTGGCTGCAATTACCGGTGACCCGGCGGGCCCTGATCTTGCCGCGGTCGGAGATATACTTCCGCAGCAGCCCAGTGTCCTTGTAGTCGATAGCGGCGTCCTTGTCCTTGCAGAAGACGCAAATCTTCTTCTTCGGTTTGCGCACCGGTGGCTTGGCCATGACGGGGAACTCCCAGTTGATCTAGTGGGTCGCACCTGAGGGTGGATATGATCGGGAAGCAGTGATCAAAACGGGGGCTCGTCGTCGTAACCGCCGGCTCCGTTGCTGGATCCGGCCGGCGGAGCCGAACTCCACGGGTCGTCGGGAGGCGGCCCGAAGGAGCCCGAAGCACCATAGCCGCCACTGCCCGATGCAGCGCCCTGACGGGTAACCTTGTTGACCTTTGCGGTGGCATAGCGCAACGACGGGCCGACCTCGTCGACCTCCATCTCCATCACGGTGCGCTTCTCACCCTCCCGAGTCTCGAAGGAGCGCTGACGCAGCCGCCCACTGACGATCACCCGCATGCCTCGGGTGAGCGACTCAGCGGTATTTTCCGCTGCTTGCCGCCAGACATTGCATCGCAGGAATAGCGCCTCGCCGTCCTTCCACTCGCCGCTCTGGCGGTCGAAGGTGCGCGGCGTGGAGGCCACCGTGAAGTTGGCCACCGCCGCACCAGAGGGAGTGAACCGCAGCTCCGGATCTGCGGTCAAGTTTCCGATCACCGTGATAACGGTCTCGCCGGCCACGTCAGTCCCTCCCGAGATCCCGCCGCAACACCTTGGTCCGCAGCACAGATTCGCTGAGCGAAAGTTGCCGGTCGAGTTCGGCCACGGTGGCGGGCGTGCAAGACATGTCGACCACGGCGTAGATGCCCTCGGTGCGTTTGTCGATCTCGTAAGACAGCCGGCGCTTACCCCAGACGTCAACCTTGTTGACGCGGCCGCCCTGTGTCTTCACCACGCCGAGGAACCGGTCCAGCGACGGTGCCACGGTGCGTTCGTCAAGTTGTGGATCGAGAATGACCATCATCTCGTAACGGCGCATGGGGGCCACCCCACCTCCTGTGGACTGGTCGGCCGCGGACTTTCCGCGGCAGGAGGAACCCGGCTGCGCCAAACAGTACTACCTCCTGGCGGCTACTTCCTGGCGGCTCTCCTGGCGGCACAGCAACGGGCACGAGAATAGCAACAGGCCGCCCCGCGAGAACAATCGCGGGGCGGCCTGTTGCCGACTCATCACAGGGCTCGCCAATCAGCGAGACTCGACAGTCGGCGTTCA
Source organism: Pseudonocardiales bacterium (assembly GCA_019244165.1). Classification (GTDB taxonomy): domain Bacteria; phylum Actinomycetota; class Actinomycetes; order Mycobacteriales; family Pseudonocardiaceae. The sequence continues at coordinate 39,827 of JAFATA010000049.1, forward strand.
GCGGGCATTCATGGTTAGCGTCGCCCCAGAACCCAACCGCGCAGCAGGGCTGCGGTGATACCAGCCAACATCATCACTGCCACCAGCACGGGCAGGGCAACCCGCTCCACACCACTGGCGGGCAACGCACTCGCGCGGCCCGCCGCAGCCACGTCGTTGGCCGCAGCGCTTCGCTTGCCGAACCCCGAGCCGTTACTGACCTGTGGCGTGCCGAACAGATCCGCAGTCAACATGCCCGCCGAGAGCCGTCCCAGCGCACCGGGGTGACCGACGACCAGCAGATCAGCGTAGTTGTAGTGGGGAAACCCGCTGTTGTAGCGACCCAGCGCGAAAGGAAAGTCGCTCGGCATCACCGGACCCGCGAAGGGACCCACAGCGGGGGAAGCCAACGCTGGCGCCGGTGCCGGCGCTGGCGCCACATCAGGTCGCGGCTGGCCAGCCGGCGCTGCCGTGCTCGGTGCGCTCGGCGATGACGGCGGGAGCAGCCCGGGAAGCGGCCCGATCGGGTTCTTGATCTGGTCGAGAACAGAGGCAATCACTGCAGTCACGGGAGCCGCGGGAGCCGTGATCGGAAAAAGCGGTTCGGCGGTGATGGTGCAGAGCCGCGCCAGTGGTCCCTCCAGCTGCCGCAGGGCCGGGGTGGCATCGAAGGTGCTGGAGCCCTGCGAGGGAACCGAACCGACGTCCACCACCGACAGACTTGCTTTCCGGACACCCACTCGCTGCCCGGGAACGCCACGCACCGTCTCCCCGCAGGCACCCACCAACACCGGCGTGGGAGCTGTCGCCAGAACAGGGGCGGTGGTGGACGCCGGAATGGGGGTCTTAGTGGACACTGTGGAGGGTGCAGCGAAGGCCGACAAACCCCCGCCGAAAGTGCTCGCTGCGCACAGTAACGTGGCTGCCCCGGCAACCGTGGTCACCCTCGCTCGTGTTCCCATAGGTGCCTCCGTGTCACTCCGTATCCGGTCGTGTCGTCAGAGTAACGACCATAGCGCCTCTCCGTAACGATAACCAGCATTTTCAGCAGATCGTGGTTACACTGTGCACTCACCGTGTACCGTACGGATGCGAAGATCGGTCTCACCCGACCCCTCTAGGCTACGAAAATGCACCGGGGACCCCCGTTAGCGACGGCGATCCGGTGAATGTGGCTACCCAGCGCAATGCAGCTGGCCCGGGGCGCGGGCGTCGGGGGCCCCGTCAAGGACGCCGCCATGCGGATCGTCGTCGCCAGCAAGACGGACCGGGTCGTGATCCGGCCACCAAATGCCCCGAAGCACTAGGACCACCAGCAGCACCACCGCCGCGTCACGGACCAACACGGCGCCCAAGAACGGCTCGATGGGCAACCCATTCTGGTCTGCTCCGAGGTAGTAGGCCATCCGGGGCGCCCAGAGCAGCGCGTCCAGGGCCATCCAGCCCAGTACCGGTTTCCACCGGGGGATCGCCAGCGCCGCCAAGGGTAGCAGCCACAAGGAGTACTGCGGGCTCCACCCCTTGTTGACGAGCAGGAACGCGCACACCACCAGGAAGCACACCTGCGCCAGCCGCGGACGGCGCGGCGCCACCCAGGTGAGGACGCCAATCGCCGCGCAGGCCAGCAGGAACAGCGTCACGCTAACCAGGTTGAGCGCGATGGGGACCTGGCCTGGCCGCAGCACCCCGTCGAAGCCGGGCCAGCCGGTGAGGACGGACACCACGGTGTACAGCGTGTCCGGGTCAGCCCCGCGTCGAGCGTTGAACCGGAAGAACTCCGCCCATCCGGACGGGAACAGCACCGCCACCGGCAAGTTGACCACCGTCCAGGCCAGCGCCGCCGCGGCGGTCGCCTGTAGCCCGGCCCGCAGCCGTCCGGCCCGCAGGCACAGCAGCAGGATCGGGAACAACAACAACCCGGGATAGAACTTGGTGGCGGTACCCAGGCCGAGCAGCACACCGGCGAGCACCGGGCGTTGCCGAGCCCACGCCAGCAGACCGGTGGTGGCCAGCGCGGTGGCCAACGCGTCAAAGTTGGTGAACGCGTGCACCACGACCAACGGCGACAACGCGGCCAGCGCGGCATCCCACGGCCGTCGCCGGGACAGCCCCACCAGCGCCCAGACCGTCACCAACCACGCCGCGCTCAGCCCGACCGCGCTGATGTCGAAATCAACGACGGCGGGCGCCGAGCTGGGCAGCCAACCGGCCGCGCCGGAGTCACCGAGGGCTACCCAAGTCTGCGCGAGCTTGGCGGCGGCCCATTGATAGAGGCCAATGAGCACCGGGTATTCCATGTAGCGCAGCTGCTGACCGGGTTCATCCTGGTGCTCAACCCACGAGGTGGCATACGGGAAACCGGCCAGCCCCGGGCGGTCCAGCCGCTCTACGGTGTAGAGCGGGACGGTATCCGAGTAACACATCGCCCGGTACTGGCGGCCGTCGCGCCAGTCCACCTGCAGCACACCGGCGCTGTCCCGGTAGGTCTGCAGGCACGGCGCCTTGATCAGCCAACCCACTGCCAAGGTGATCGTCGCGAACAGCAGCACCACCCGCAACGGCGTCCAGAACCAGTGCCGGCCCAGCACTGCATGCCGACCCAGCGGACCACCCACGAGCCGGCTGGCCAGCTCGGGTACCGGATCGGTCCAGCTGGGCACCACCCGCTGCACCACCCCGGTTCAGCCTCCCCAGTTACTCGGTGGTCCGCTCGGTGGTCCCTCCTCGCCCGGTGATCCCGGTTCATCGCAGAAGGGGAAACAGTCGCCGTGGCGCTGCGGGGTGGGTCTGGGTCTGGGTCTGGCTCTGGGCGGCTTCGCCGGAGGCTCGATCGGCGTGGGCGTAAAGCCGTCAGTGTTTGGTTCGGGGTTGTTTGAGTCGGAGTTTGAGTCGGGGTTCGATTCAGGGGGCGCGGACGGTGTGACGCTGCGCGGCTCGCGGGTACGTGTCGCCGATGAGGGCGGCTGGTCCTCGACAGGTGGCGGGGCTGGACCAATCACGGTGAACGGGGGGAAGGTCTCCTTCGGGGTGCCCGTCAAATAGGAGTCCATGAACCGCTGCCAGATTGTGCCCGGCAGGCCCCGGCCGAAGATATCGCTACCGTTGGCGTTCTTGATCGCCGAGTTGGCCGGATCACCCACCCACACCGCGGTGGAGATCGACGGGGTATACCCGACGGTCCAAGCGGCGGAGTTGGTGCCAGTGTCGCCGCGTTGGTGGGTGCCGGTCTTGGCGGCTACCTGCCGTCCGCCCGCCAGCGGGATCTTCGAGCTGCGCGCAACGTCGGTCAGCGTCGCCGTGACATTGCGGGCTAACTGCGAGTTGTGCTCGGTGTTCATCCGGTCGAAGGCAGGCTGCGGCTTGTCGAGGTGGTGGTATTCGACGATGCCCCGGGCGTTGGTGTACTCACGGACGAAGAAGGGCTCACGCCGTATCCCATCGGCGGCAAAGGTCGCGTAGGCACCGGCCATGTCGATGGTGTGCACCGGGTACTGGCCGAGCGTGATACCCAGCGCAGGCGCCCCGCTGTCCGGCTCGGTCATCGCGCGCTTGCCGTTGATCTGATCCGGGATTCCGGCCTGGATCGCGGCTTCCCGGACCGCTTGCGCTCCCACGTCCTGGGCCAGCCGCACGAAGGCGGTATTCACCGACTGGGTCATCGCCTCGCGTAAGGTCAGCTTCGGGTAGTTGCGACTCTCCGAGTTGGCGTAGGAATGACCGTCGATAACCAGCGGAGAGTTCCCGTCGTACAGGGAGTTCATCCCGATGTCCCGCTCCAGCGCGGCCAGCATGGTGAACGGTTTGAACGCCGATCCTGGGTTCCACGCCGGCCCCCCGGCCAGGTCAAAACCATCCCCATGCGACCCGCCGTAGTACGCAGTCACCCCGCCACTGCGCGGATCGATCGCCACCAGCGAGGAGTGCAGGTTCTTCGGCTGCCCGCGCAGTGTGGTGCGCACGGTGTCGCGGGCCAGCTGCTGGGCTCGGGGATCGATGGTAGTGGTGATCCGGCCGCCGCCCACGGCCAACTGCTCACGGCTGACGCCTTGCTTGTCCAGCTCCTCCATCACTCGCTCGACGATGTGCTCCCGGTCATCGGTCGGCGTGCCGGGAGCCTGGCTCGGCGCCACCGTCTCCGGGTACCGCGCCTGCGCCCGATCGACTGGGGACAGCCAGCCCTTCTCGACCATGCCGTCCAGCACAAAGTTCCATCGGGACTGTGCCTGCGGAAGGTTCTTGGCCGGGTCCAAGCGGGACGGGGACCGAATCGCGGCGGCCAGCACCGCCGCCTGGGAGACGGTCAGATCCTGCACGTTGCGCCCGAAATACGCCTGGCTGGCGGCCTGGATACCGTAGGCCCCGCGGCCGAAGTAAATTGCGTTGAGGTAGTCCTCCAAGATCCGATCCTTGGACTCCTGTTTGGTCATCTTGGCCGCAACGATCATCTCGCGGAACTTCCGAAACATGCTGTACTCGTCGTGACCGGTGGCCACCTTGATGTACTGCTGGGTGATCGTGGAGCCACCGCCACTGCCACCGGTCAGCTGATTCCACGTCGCCCGGGCGATGCCCCCGATATCGAACCCAGGATTGGACCGGAAGCTGCGGTCCTCAGCAGCCAGTACCGCATTCTGCACATACAGGGGAACCCGCGTAAGACTGACCGGCGTCCGATTGCCTTCCTCGGGCACGTAGCGGCCGATTTCGGTGGTCCCGTCGCTAGCCACAATCGTGGTGACCTGCTTGCGTTGCGCCGCCAGCGCCGCAGCAGACGGCACGGAAAGAAACAGCCAACCGGCGAAGAACGCCAACACCGGCAGGAGAACGGCCAGCAGCAGTCCGACCAGCACGGCCTTGCGCATCCGGCGCCAGCGGGCGGGCCATCCCGGTTCGTCTTCCCTGCCCCACGGTGAGCCGGGGGGCACGCTGCCGCCTCCACCTCCACCGCCGTGCCGTTCACTCCTGCGCCAGCCGCCCTTGGGCCATCCGCCCGTGGGCCATCCGCTGGGCCACCAGCCACCGTGCCCTTCGCCGTGGCGACCGCCATACCGGCCGATGGGGCGTACCGGTCTTGGGGTGGGGTGAGTGAGCAGCTCGAACTCCCCCCGCGGCGGGGCCGGCGGCGGTAGTCTGACTGCCGGCTCAGCCGGCGACGAGCGTCGACCGCTGTTGTGATCTCGCTGGTCGCTCACGCGTTGTCCTCCCAGACCAGTATTCGGGTCGCGAGGGGTTCGAACAGCGACACGTCCTGCCAGGCCTTACCTCCCACCCAGACTCCGGGTGTTACTGGGTGTCACTGTGTTACTAGGTGTGTTACTAGGTGTCACTGTGTTACTGGGTGTCACTCTGCGGCAGTCCTCCGGCGGGACCGCCTGCCACCCACACCGCTAGTTCCCAGGACGTATGACTGCACAAGGTGGTTCCAGCTGCACGTCCGGCACACCTCGACGACGTGCACGCTGAACTCCTCGTACAGCGTCGCCAGCCGGCTCAGCTCGTCGGCGGTCCGGGCAGACCCGGCCACATGCTTAAGCGCGTCACCGTACACCCAGGAGACCAGCGTCAAAGACTCCTTGCGACACATGGGGCAGGTGACCGAGCTGGGCTCGCCGTGGAACTTCGCCGCCTGCAGCAGGTAGGGGGTCGCGTCGCACACCTCCGTGAGGCCAACCCGGCCGGCGTAGACCTCCGCGAGCAGCGCACGTCGCCGCAACGCGTAGTCCACCACCTGCCGTTGGGTCCGCACGCTCAACAGCGTACGCAACCTTGACCTCATCGACGCTCGGGCGTTCGGGCGCTGTGTTCGCGATGTATCGGCCCGATATAGTGGAGTGCTCCATCGAAGTGTGGGAGGTGCCGAGTGCTGGAGCTGGCGGTGCTCGGGGTCCTGCACGACGACCCGATGCACGGCTACGAACTGCGCAAACGGCTCACTGGTTTACTGGGGGCGTTCCGCGCCTGCTCGTTCGGATCGCTGTATCCCACGCTACGCCGGTTGCAACGCTCTGGTTTCATCGTGGAGGACAACGAGCCCGGAGTGGACCTGCGCGAACGCCGGGGCACGGCCTGGACCTGCCGAAGCCGGCGGGTGTACCGGCTCACCGCCGATGGCAAGAAGCGTTTCGCCACCCTGCTGGCCGACGCCGGCCCGCAGACCTGGGACGACCACGGGTTCGGCGTGCACCTGGCCTTCTTCTCGCGGACACCGGCCGAAGTGAGGATGCGCATCCTGGAGGGAAGGCGGCGCCGGGTCGAGGAACGTCGAGAGGGACTGCGGGCCGCACTCGCCCGGACCGGTAGTCAGATCGACCGTTACACCCTCGAGCTCCACCGGATGGGGCTGGAAACCAGTGAGCGCGAGGTGCGCTGGCTCAACGAACTGATCGCCCATGAACAGGCGCATCCGGAACCATCACACGACGACACTGAAAGGGCGGACCATGACTGAAGGCCGCGACACCGGTTCCAGTATCCGGGTCGCCATTGTGGGCGTCGGCAACTGCGCTGCCTCTTTGGTACAGGGCGTGCATTACTACCGCAACGCCGACCCTACAACCCGGGTACCCGGCCTGATGCACGTGCAGTTCGGCGACTACCACGTCGGTGATCTGCAGTTCGCCGCCGCGTTCGACGTGGATGCCAAGAAAGTCGGGCGAGATTTGTCCGAGGCCATCGTCGCCAGCGAGAACAACACCATCTCGATCTGCGACGTGCCACCGCTGGGAGTCACGGTGTACCGCGGGCACACGATGGATGGTCTGGGCGAGTACTACCGGGACATCATTACCGAGTCCGACGAGAAGCCGGTGGACGTGGTCGAGGCATTGCGCGAGTCCGGCGCCGATGTGCTGGTGTCGTACCTGCCGGTGGGCTCGGAGGAGGCGGACCGCTTCTATGCACAATGCGCGCTGGACGCTGGGGTCGCGTTCGTCAACGCCCTTCCGGTATTCATCGCCTCCGATCCGGAGTGGGCAGGCAAGTTCACCCGCGCCGGGGTCCCGATCATCGGCGACGACATCAAGTCCCAAGTCGGTGCGACAATCACGCACCGGGTGCTCGCCAAGCTGTTCGAGGACCGCGGAGTGGAGCTGGTGCGCACGTATCAGCTCAACTTCGGCGGCAACATGGATTTCATGAACATGCTGGAGCGCAAGCGGCTACAGTCAAAAAAAATCTCCAAGACGCAGTCGGTGACGTCCCAGGTGCCGCATGAGATGGAGAAGGCCGCGGTGCATATCGGACCGTCGGACTACGTGCCGTGGCTGGACGACCGCAAGTGGGCTTACGTGCGGCTGGAGGGCCGGGCGTTCGGCGAGGTGCCGCTGAACATCGAATACAAGCTCGAAGTCTGGGACTCACCCAACTCCGCCGGCGTGATCATCGATGCGGTCCGTGCGGCGAAAATCGCGAAGGACCGGGGCATCGGTGGCCCGATCGTGTCCGCGTCGTCGTACTTCATGAAATCACCACCCGAGCAGTACTCCGACTCCGACGCCTACGCCGCTGTGGAGGCGTTCATCCGCGGCGAGGTGGACCGGTGAGGAGCGCCCAGGCAGCGAGGCAGAATGCGATTCCCTCCACGATCAAGCTGGGTATGCCCAGCGGATAAAACCATTCGCCGATGGCGCTCACGATGCCGGGTAGGCCGGTGGTGCGGCTCACCACGTAGCCCAGGAAGGTCAAAAACGCCGTGCCGCCACCGATCAGCCACCCCAAGCGGGGGGCTGGCCGCGCGAGCAGGACTACGCCGAGCAGCATGCCCACCGCGGAGGCGATGAACAGCGCGTTGAGTACCGGCAAGATGGAGCTGGGGGGTAGGTCCACGAGATGGATCACCGCCCCGGCGACCAGTGCGGCGGCTGCGACCCCGCGCGCGAGGGGCTGCTCAGCGCGACCGGCAGCGGGTTTGTTGAGGGACTTGTCGAGCATCTGAGCACGCTCCTGCCACCACGCAACTACGCACGATCGTAACCGCCAGGCGCCAGGGCCGCCCGGGACGTGGCGACGCAGACGTATGAGAAGCGCGCGAAGGGGGTATCACCGAAGTTTGTGGTGAAGGAGCGGATCTTGTGGTGAAGGAAAACGGCGCGCGGGCGATGCAGGAAATCGAACGCAAGTATGAGGCGGTCGACGGGCTGGAGTTGCTCGACCCGGCGGAGTTGCTGGGGTTCGGCACGGCAAGCGGCCCGCAGGAGGAGAACTTAGCGGCGGTGTACTTCGACACCGCCGATCTGCGCCTGTTAGGTGCGGGGGTGACGTTGCGGCGTCGGGAGGGCGGACCCGACGCGGGCTGGCACCTGAAGCTGCCGGCGGGTAAGGACAGCCGGGAGGAGCTGCGGCTGCCACTGGAAAGCTCCCCGCGTCGCCCGCCAGCCGAGCTGGTAGCCCTGACCCGGGTGTACACCCGCGGAGCTGCGCTAGCCCCGGTTGCTGAGCTGACCACGCGCCGGCGCCGCTGGGTGCTCGCCGATCCCGCCGGTCGTCCCCTCGCGGAACTGGTGGATGACCACGTGCGGGCGCGGACCATGGGGGCGCAGACCACAACGGTGACCTGGCGCGAGGTGGAGGTCGAGCTCGGCGAGCATGGCCAGCGCAAGTCGCTGGATCGGATCGAGCGCCGGCTGCTGAAGGCGGGGGCCCAGCGTGCGGGTTCGGCCTCGAAGCTGGGCCGGCTCCTGGGTGAGCGGATGCCTCGCGATAACGCCACCCCGAGTACTCGTCCCCGGTCGGCGGGGGAGGTGCTGCTGGCCTACCTGAGCACGCAGGCTCTGCGGCTGCGCCACGCTGACCCGCTGGTGCGGCGGGATGTCCCGGATGCGGTCCACCAGATGCGGGTGGCCGCCCGCCGGATGCGCAGCGCACTGCAGGCATTCGGCCGGGTCATTGATCGGGGCCAGACCCGTAAGCTCACGGCCGAGCTGAAGTGGATGGCCGGCGAGCTGGCTGGGGCAAGAGACGCTGAGGTCATGGCCCAGCGGTTCGCGGCGTTGCTCACCGAGGTGCCCGATGAGCTCAAGCTGGGACCGGTCGACGCCGCGTTCACCCGTTCTTTTGAGCGCCGGAGGGCCCAAGCCCGCGACGTCGCCCTCACTGCCCTGGACAGTGGCCGCTACCTCGCCCTGCACGACCGGATCGACGCGTTGCTCACCGGCCCACCGCTCACCGCCCGCGCCCGCCGCAAAGGCAAGCGTGAGCTGCCGCGCAGCGCCCGGCGGGCCTACCGCCGCGTGGAATCGCGGATGGTCGAGGCGCAGCGCCAGCCCGCTGGCGAAAAGCGGGACCGTGCCCTGCACGAGACTCGCAAGGCCGCCAAACGGCTGCGTTACGCCATCGAGGCCCTCCAGCGCACGCGGGGCAAGCCAGCCGCGCGGCTGCGCAAGCGCCTCAAGTCCGTCCAAGACCTGCTGGGCGAGCACCAAGACACCGTTGTAGCGCGGCCAGTGCTGCGCCACCTCGCCGCACAAGCCCACCTTGAGGGTGGAAACGGCTTCACCTACGGCCTGCTGTATGCAGCCGAGGCTGCCCGCGCCGACCAGGTTGAGAACGACCTTCCCTCGGCGTGGAAGCGAATGCGCAAACGCAAGAACACCGCCTGGCTCAAGAGCTGAGCCGATCGGGGTTGTTGCCGGTGAGGTGTCCCGAAGGCTGCGATCGATGGGGATCGATGGGGTAGGCGATGGGGTAGGCCATGACGTCAGCCGAGCAGGTTGTTAACGAGTTCCGCCGTACCCCTCGGGGAGCCGGTCATTCCGAGCAGACTCGGCAGGAGCTGCGGGAGGCCTTGCGGACCGTGGACCTGCTGGACGGTCTGCAGGGCTTGTCGGTGGCGGAAATCGGCGATGACGAGGCGATACTCCTTGGCCCCGATGGGCGGGAGAGCACCGCGTGGCGGCAGGACTACCCGTACACCGAGCGGATGAGCCGTGAGGAGTACGAGCGCACCAAACGGTCTCTGCAGATCGAGCTGTTGAAGATGCAGTCCTGGGTCAAGGACAGCGGGCAGCGGGTCGTGGTGCTCTTCGATGGTCGTGACGCGGCGGGCAAGGGTGGCACCATCAAACGTTTCACCGAGCATTTGAACCCGCGCGGGGCACGGGTAGTGGCACTGGAGAAACCAACCGAGCGAGAACGTACGCAATGGTACTTTCAACGCTATTTCAGTCTCCTACCCGCCGCGGGGGAAATTGTGCTGTTTGACCGGTCCTGGTACAACCGCGCCGTCGTCGAACGCGTCATGAGCTTTTGCACCAGCAGTGAGTACCGAGAGTTCATGGAACAGACCCCGGGACTGGAGCAGGCGTTGGTCAACTCGGGCATCCACTTGGTCAAGTTCTGGTTCTCAGTCTCTCGGGCCGAACAGCGGGCCCGGTTCACCATCCGGCTCATCGACCCGCTCCGGCAGTGGAAGCTCAGCCCTATCGACCTGGCCGCCCTGGAGCGGTGGGACGCCTACACTCAGGCGAAGGAGGCCATGTTCGAGCGCACCGACACTCCAGCGGCGCCATGGACGGTTGTGAAGAGCAACGACAAGAAACGCGGTCGGCTCGCGGCCCTCCGCTGGGTCCTGTCTACTCTGGACTATCCGACCAAAGACCCCGACGTGGTCGGCACGCCCGACCCCCTCATCGCCGGCCCGCCAGCCCAGGTGTACGAGCAGAGCGAACGTAATAACGAGAAGCACCAGTCAACCGGTTACCGCTCCTTATCCCCTTCCGCGTGTGACACCGGGGCTGCTTCGTGAGAGGGCGCGCCGTCGGCGTGCGGAGCCCAGCCCGCTGGCACGGCCTGACAGCGGGCCTCCCCAGGCCGCAGCGACAACGAACCCAGGCCACCGATCGGGTGATCAGCTAAGGTTGGAGCGAGATTTTCGCACGTTGTGAAGTCGTTGCTGTCACCTGATGAGGTGGTCACGCCACGTTCGGTAACGTCATCGGGCGCCACTGCGATTACAGAGCATGCTCGGGGGACTTGCAGCGCGTAGCGTTGCACCTGCCAGTGCACCTGCCGGTGTGCCTGCCAGTGACTCGGTGCCTGCCAGTGACTCGCCCGCCCTATCTCACCGCTCTGCGCTGTCTCACCGATCTACGCCGTCCTACGGATCTGCGGCCCGGTCAGGAACCCTTGTCCGTTCCGAAGAACTGGGCCCCTTGAGAACCAAGCATCGAGAGAGGCTGGCCACATGGTGATTTCGCAAGCCTACCGCGTGTCTCTTGAGGCAGAGGGCATAGCTGCCCGCCAAGCCTGGGAAGATCTGGTCGATCAAGACCAGAGCGTCGCGCTTTCGAAGACACCGCAGTGGGCCGACTGCATATGCAGTTCCGATCACTTCTCGGACGCGACTTTGCTGTTCCGGGGAGAAGATGGACGTCGACTCATCCTTCCTCGTGTGCGACAAACCGGTACCCCCTCCCCGCTGGGACTGTTCGCGTCACCTCCGCGCCATTGGAACCTTGGCGCCGATGCGAGCGGTTTCCTCAGCGAAGGAGGGCCGGTGTCACCCAGAGAGACCTGTGCGCTGATCCAGGAAATCCGACGCCGGTGCAGTCTGCGTACCCGCATCGTGGTGGGTAGGGACGATGCCTGGGCATGGGCGTCAGCGGTTCCGAGCACAACTTACTCCATCGCCCGGACAGCCCAGGTACTCGATCTCCGCGACGGTTTTTCCACAGTCTGGTCGAAGCGGTTCACGAGCAAGGTGCGATCCAACTCCCGGAAAGCAGAACGACGGGGTGTTGTTGTGGAGTCGGACAACACCGGGCGACTGATCCCTGTCTTCGACGTGCTGTACCGGAGCTCCGTCGACAGATGGGCTCGGGAGAGGGGTTATCCGTTAACGTTGATGCGCTGGCTTGCGCAGCGCCAGCACCCCCGAGGCAAGTTCGCGACAGTAGCACGCAGGCTGGGCGAGCAATGCACCGTGTGGATAGCCCGACGGCAAGACGAGCCTATCGCTGGCATTATCATCTTAACGAGGGGCCCACGAGTCACCTACTGGCGGGGCGCGATGGACAAGGAACGTTCGCGCGGCACTGGCGCGAACGAGCTTCTCCATCGTTGCGCGATCGAGGCGGCATGCACCAGCGAACGACAGAGCTACGACTTCGGCCTGTCCCAAACTGACGAGCTGAAGAGGTTCAAGGCTACCTTTGGGGCAGGCGAAGTTCCCGTGCACATCTACTACTTCGAGAGACTTCCCACGGCAGCTGCCGAAGACAAGTGCTACAACGCAGCCAAGCAGGCTATCCGAACTGCAATGCGGCTGGGGCGGAGGATCACATGACGAGGGAAGCCATCATGTCAGGTTGGTGGGTTTGGTGACAGCGCTGGAGGGGGAAACGCTCACCACCACAGCGCGGAACTCGGCCACCGTTGCCTGCTGGACGCTGGTCAGCAGGGCCACGGGGCTGCTCCGGGTGGTCCTGATCGGCGCGGTGCTGGGGGCCACTTACTTCGCCAACTGCTTCCAGGCCGGCTATGTTGTGCCGAATATCGTGTTCACGTTGATCGCCGGTCCGGTGCTGTCGATGGTGCTGGTGCCCGGCGTGGTCCGCGCCCTCGGCGCTGGGGGGCTGCCCCGGGCCCAGGAGGTGCTCGGCCGGGTAGCCGGGTGGCTCCTCGCGGTCTCGTCCGTGGTCGCCGCATTGCTGATGATCGCCGCCCCGGCGGTGGCGTGGACGCTGAGCCGCGGGATTTCCGATCCCGCGCAACGAGCTCGGGGTTTATGGCTGACCACGCTGCTGGTCCTGCTGGTCGCACCGCAGGTTCTGCTGAACTGCCTGGCTTATCTCGGCATGGCCGCCCAACGGGCGCGCGGGCGCTTCGCGCTCGCCTCGGCCGCACCGGCCGTGGAGAACGTCGTCCTGATCCTGACGGTAGTGCTGGCTGGCTGGTATTACGGGACGGGCCTTGACATCGATCGCGTGCCACTCGCCTTGGTGATCGTCCTAGGGGTGGGCAGTACGTCGGCTGTCGCGCTGCACGCGGCATTGCAGTTGTTCGGTGCGGCCCGGGTGGGTCTGTTGACTCGCCCGTTGACCCGATGGCGGCAGGATCCCGAGGCAGTCGCGGTGACCCGCCGCTTGGCGCGTTCGGTCGGCGTGGCGGCCTGTCCGGCAGCGGCGATGTACGTGCTGTTCGCGCTGGCCGGCTCGGTGCCCGGTGGGGTGTTCGTCGTGCAGCTGTCCTACTCTGTGCTGTTTTCCTTGTCCTACATCAGTGCTCGTGCGGTGTCGATGGCCGCGCTGCCCGGGCTGGCGCACGCCGCCCATCACGAGGACTCCGTCACGTTCGGCTCGGCATGGCGCCAAGGACTGTCCTACGCCGTGATCGCCAGCCTGCCGCTGCTGGTGTTGCTCGTGGTGTTCTCCGGACCGACCGCGAACGTTCTCGCCAATGGTGAACTACGGCATGCAGCCCTGATCGGCCCACTCGCCACCTGTCTGGCGGTCGTGGCGGTAGCCCAGCTGGTCGGCGGGGTGTCTGACCTCGGTTGCCAGGCGCTCTACGCGCGGCTGGACGACCGCGTTCCGCGGCGGGCCAGTGAGGTGACTTTCGGGGTGACAGTAGCAGTCGGCGCCGCGGCCCTGCTCGTGCCAGCCAGTGGGGTGCGCCTCGTCTGGCTGGTGGTGGCCATCCTGGCCGGTGAGCTCGCCGCCGCCGGGATGGTGCTGACCCGGCTGCGCCGAGCGATCAGGCCCGAGCGGTTCATCGAGCTCCGAACCCTTGCCCGCGCGCTCGTGGCCACGGTCGCGATAGTGCCGGTGACCGCCGCGGTGTGGTGGATCCAGCATGTCCACAGCGGTAGTCAGCTCAGCAACCTGGCAGTTCTCACCCTAGGCGGGATCACTGCGCTCGGCGTTTATGCACTCGTGCTCCGGGCCACCATGACGCGACGGACCAGTGAGGCATGAATGGTGCTTTCTCAAGCGTATCGCATGTCCCTTGAGGCGGAAGGCGCAGATGCCCGTCCCGCTTGGGAAGACCTCGTCGCCCGTGACGGGAGCATCGCACTCTCGAAGACACCGGAGTGGATTGACTGCATCTGCAGTTCCAGTCGCTTCTCGGACGCGACCCTGCTGTTCCGGGGAGAAGACGGACGACAACTGATCCTGCCTCGCCTACGGAAAACCGGAACCCCTTCCCGCCTGGGGCTGTTCGAATCACCGCCGCAGGGATGGGGTCTTGGTGCTGATGCGAGTGGTTTCCTCAGCGAAGGGGGGACGACGTCGCCCAGCCAGACCAGTGCGCTGATCGAGGAGATCCGACGCCATCCCGGGCTGCGCACCCGTGTCATGGTGGGCGAGGACGACGCCCCGGTATGGGCGTCAACGGCTCCGAGCACCCTCTACTCCACCGCCCGGACCGCGCAGGTGCTCGATCTCCGCGGTGGTTTTTCCACGGTGTGGTCGGAGCGGTTCACGAGCAAGGTACGGTCTCATGCCCGGAAAGCGGAGCGGCGGGGCGTTGTCGTGGAGTCGGACAGCACTGGGCGACTCGTTCCGGTCTTCGACGTGTTGTATCGGGAGTCCGTCGACAGATGGGCTCAGGAGCGTGGTCATCCGTTATCATTGATGCGCTGGCGCGCGCAGCGCCGCGAGCCGCAGAGCAAGTTTGCGACCGTGGCACGGAGGATGGGCGAACGTTGCACGGTGTGGATAGCGTGGCGGGGAGGCGAACCTCTCGCGGGCATTTTCGTCCTGACGAAGGGCCCGCGGGCCACCTACTGGCGGGGAGCGATGAACAAGGAACGGGCGCGCGGCACCGGCGCGAACGAACTTCTCCACCGTTGCGCGATCGAGGCCGCCTGCGCCGAGGGACGACAGAGCTACGACTTCGGCCTCTATCAAACTGAGGAGCTGAAAAGATTCAAGGCTACTTTCGGAGCGCGGGAAGTTCCCGTGCACGTCTACTACTTCGAGCGACTTCCCACGGCGGCTGCCGAAGCGAAGTGTCACCACGCCACCAAGCAGGCCGTGCGAGCCGCGATGCGGCTTGCGCGCCTCGGTAGGTAAGCCAGTGGGTACAGCACCGGGTAGGTGCGCTGCGGTGCTCGCAGCGGCGCTGATCGGTGCCAGCGCGGGTGGTTGTGCCGCTCAGCCTGGGAAAACGGGGTCCGAGCCGCCCCCGGCGCTGGCTGGCGTCCACCCGTGCGAGGCGGCTGCGCTGGGTGCTACCGCGTCCCGTGGCGGTGCGGGCGGTGTATTCCGGGGTCCTGGGGGTGTCACGTTTAGCTGCGCGACGTTGACCGTACCATTGGATCATGCCGGGCTGCGGGGGGCTCCCCAGCAACCCGGGCAGCTCTCACTGCAGGTCGCGATGGCCGACAACGCCACCGCGCCGCACGGTGTGCTGGTGTGGCTGGTCGGCGGCCCGGGTGAGCCGGGGGTGGGGTTGACCGCCGTGATCGCCCATCAGTTCGACCCGGCGGTCCTGCGTAACTACCGGCTGGTGCTGTTCTCCTCGCGCGGCACCGGCACCGGCGCGTTGCACTGCCCACAACTGCAGCAGGTGATGGGCGACTCGGACCTGGCCGTGCCCCCGCCTAGCGCCGTGCAAGCGTGTGCCCAATCCATCGGGGATAAGCGGCGGTTCTACACCACCGCCGATACCGTCGCTGACCTGGACACGCTGCGCCAAGCGTTACGGGTGCGCACGCTCACCCTCGACGGCGCCTCCTACGGCACCTTCGTCGCCGAACGCTACGCGATCATCCATCCCGACCGGGTGTCGCGGTTGGTGCTGGACTCGGTCGTCCCGCACGACACCTTCGACCCGCTGGGGATCGCGGTCTTCAACCGCACCGCGCAAGTGCTGCAGATGGTGTGTGTGCAAACCCGGTGTCCCACCGATCCGGCCCAGGACCTCGCTGCGGTGGTCCGGGCCCGCCACGACGGCCCCCAGTTGCTCAACGCTCTCAGTGGGCTGACCCTCGGTGCACCCAAGCTGAGCGGGATACCGGCCGCCGTGCACCAGGCGGCGCGGGGTGAGAACACCGCATTCGACGCGATCATCGCCGCCGAAGCTCGGGATCAGGCCGCCTCGGCCGAGCAGTTCAGCCAGGGTTTGCACGCCGCGACCGTATGTGCGGACTGGGTGTGGCCGTGGGGCGGTGCTGACACCCCGGTGCCCAGCCGGGCCGGTGCTGTCACCAGGGCGGTCGCCGCACTGCCGGACGCGGCGGTGTTCCCCTACGACCGGGCCACCGCGGCCGGCAACGGAACCGTGGCGACGTGTGAGCAGTGGCCGCCCACCCCGGTGGCAAGCTTCCCGTCCGGGGCCGACCTGCCGCCGGTGCCCACACTGCTGCTGGCCGGCGACCATGACCTGATTACCCCCTTGGCGTGGACCCAGCACGAAGCCGCCTACGCCCCACACGGTCACCTTGTCGTCATCCCCGGCTCGGGGCACATCACCCAAAACACCGGCAACCCCCCGGCGGGCCGAACAGCCGTCACCGCGTTCCTGACCGGCCCGTGAGGCGTACAGCTTCATCAAGGCACCGGCAAAGTCCTAGCCCCAGTTTCCGGGCTAGGTCCCTAGCACGTTGACACTTGAGCCAAGTTCCCCGGAGGGCGTAGTGTCCTTCCAGCCTCGCTGGTCATAAGGAACAATGGTTATCTCTCAAGTAGGACTCGGTTATCTCTCAAGTAGGACTCAAGCAAAGCTCGTGATTCAACTTGACAGTCCCGCAGGCCGCTGCCATCCTGAATAAACAAAGAAGTGTGCACGCAACCCCCGATCCCGCGCTGACGTCGACCCAGAGAATCATTGACAATACCTGTTAGGTGATGAGGACATTAGGTAAACATATTTCAAGTCATTTCCGACACCAAGCCGATATCACTCACAAAGCGGGCACCCCGAGCGAGGAACACCTCGCCTGATCGCCAACCTGAAAGCCCGCCAACCTGGCAAACTGGGCCACACGGTCGCCAACGCCAACCTAGTCCGGCTCCGCTCACGCTCCGCCCGGTAACAACCGCTGCGTGGCTAGGTCCAGTTCTCGCGTTAGAGAGGTCATTCAAGTGCGCGACCAATACGACGTCATCGTCATCGGCGGAGGCCCCGCCGGCGTCACAGCGTCGGGGCTCCTGTCAAAATGGGGACGAAGTGTGCTCTTGCTAGAAAAGGAGAAATTTCCCCGATACCACATTGGCGAGTCCCTCGTTACGGGTATGATGCCGGTCATCGAGGAACTCGGCGCCGCTCAGATCTTGGAGGAATTGGGCGCGATCAGGAAGTATGCGATATCACTGATCTGGGGGAGCCACCCAGACCCATGGACTGTCCGTTTCGATGAAGTTTCTCCTTTCCCCTACGCCTATCAGGTCAAGCGAGCCGAGTTCGACAGCTTGCTGCTGGCTCATACCCGACGACTGGGTACAACTGTGATCGAAGAGGCGAATGTCCGCGAGGCCCTGTTCGAGGGCGACCGCTGCACAGGTGTACGTTACAGCCGCTCCGACGACGTGATCGACGTTCACGCCCCGTTCATCATCGATGCCTCTGGCCAGGCCAAGCTCATGGCTCGACGCTTCGACGCGGTCGGCTGGCACTCAGACCTGAAGAATCTGGCCGCCTGGACATACTTCCAAGGCGGCAGCCGCTATGACGGACAGGAGGCCGGCAACATCCTGGTCGAAAACAGGCCACCAGGCTGGCTTTGGCTGATCCCCTTCAGCGACAACACCTGCAGCGTCGGGTTCGTCGCGCCGAGCAAGGACTTTACCGCATCTGGCCTGAAACCCGCAGCGGTACTCTACCAGAGCATCGACGAGTCACGGGAGGTCAAACGTCTGCTGACCGGTGCCGTCGAGGTGTCCCAAGTTCGGACAGCCAAGGACTGGTCCTATACCTGTGAACGGATGAGCGGTCCCGGCTTCATCCAAGCCGGCGACGCGGCGGCGTTCATCGACCCACTGTTCTCCACCGGCGTCATGCTTGCCATGCGAAGTGCCTCGGCGGCGGCGCGCGCTGCCAACGATATTCTCGACGAACCAGACTCGGAAGCCTCGATCCGTCAGTCGTACGAGGACGGGTACCGTTCCTTCCTCGACGTGGTGATCTCGTTCGTGCGTTTCTTCTACGACCCGAGCAAGGAAGTTTGGGATTACTTCGAAAGGGCTCGCGAACTAGTCGACCCGACGGAGCAGCTCAAGGCTCGCGAGGACTTCATCGTCCTCATCTCCGGCCTCGTTGCGATGCACCCGATCATGGACTACGTCCCCGCTGCTCCTGTTGCCGTACCTCCCTCCGGTTAGTCGAATCACACCCCAGCGCATGAGCCATGCTGGGGCGGCGGCAGATCGTGTCCGCGAGGTGATGGGCCATCAACACCCAGCCCAACCAGACCGGTAAATAAACACGCCCCGCCGGGTAGTTCACAGATTTTTTCCAGGAGAACCCGATGGATACTTCTACGACGCGGCAGAACTACGTGCGAACAGCCGACGAACTGCCCCGTCAACGCTCCTCCGACACGAACATCACCTGGTCGAAACGGATGGGCGAGCTCAAAAGTATAACCGATCTACTCGTCCATGTCGCCGACACTGCACCGAATGCCGGTGTTCGCTACCTGCACAACCACACGATCGACAACTCCACTTTCCAGGACTACGGGTCCCTCTTGGACAGTGCGCGTCGAATACTGGGCGGACTGTCCGCCCGAAAACTGCCGGCCCGGAAGAATATCGTGCTCCTGCTGGAACGGTCCGCTGAGTTCATACCTGCTTTCTGGGCCTGCCTGCTCGGCGGCTACGTACCCTGCCCGCTGTTACCCATAAGGGTTGACACAACTCGTTGGGCCGCCCAAATCAAGCACGTCAACGACCTACTGGACAGCCCGCCGTGGTTGACCACGAGCGATATCAACGCCGAAATTCCTACCTCCGAGCATACGGAGATAGCGATTTTTGACGAGCTATCGGACGGCGAACCTGAGTCACGCATCCATAGTGCCGACCCGAGCGATCTGGCCATACTCATGCTCACGTCCGGCTCGACCGGAAACTCCAAGGCTGTGATGCTCAGTCATGGAAACCTCCTCTCCGCCTTGGCCGGCAAGGCCGATCGGCTAGAACTTACTTCCGGCGACAATACGATGAACTGGATATCTTTCGACCACATCGCCGCAATCGAGGGACATCTGTTGCCGCTGGCGATCGGAGCAACACAGCTCCAGGTCGAACCTCAGGTCATCCTCACCGACCCTCTCCAGTTTCTTCGGCTAATCGAGACCTACCAGGTTCGCCTCACATTCACTCCGAACTTCCTGCTCGGTCAGATCAACGCGTTGCTCGACAAACAGCCACATGGCTTCTCGGCGAGCCTCAAGTCAATCCGGCACATCATCTCAGGCGGCGAAGCCGTCGTGTGCGCAACAGGACGGCATTACCTCGAACTTCTCAGACCTTTCGGGCTGCACAAAAATACTATTGTTCCGGCGTTTGGAATGACCGAGACTTGCGCTGGAAGCATTTTTTCGCGGGAGTTTCCTGACGCCGAATCAGGAAAAGAGTTCGCCTCGGTAGGGCGGCCGATAGACGGATTGGAGCTCCGCATCGTTGATGACAACGGCATGCCGCTGGAGGACTGTCAAATTGGTGAGCTCCAGCTGCGTGGACCCGTGGTCACGGGTGGCTATTACAACAACTCCCGTGCGACCACGAACGCGTTCACGGCTGACGGTTGGTTCTGTACCGGTGACCGAGGTTTCCTTGAGGCCGGGCGACTCACCCTCTCGGGGCGAAGCAAGGACAGCATCATCGTCAATGGAGTCAACTACTTCAGCCACGACATCGAAACCGCCCTTGAGCAGCTTGACGGCGTAGAGAAGTCCTATGTCGCGGCCTTTCCCACCCGAACCGCCGGCAGCGACACCGAGGAACTGGTCATCACGGTCGTTCCCAGCCCCAGTTGCGACAGTGAAGCCGACTTGCATCGAGTACTCGTTGCGATCCGTAGTAC
Organism: Pseudonocardiales bacterium; assembly: GCA_019244165.1. Lineage (GTDB taxonomy): Bacteria > Actinomycetota > Actinomycetes > Mycobacteriales > Pseudonocardiaceae. The sequence goes on from JAFATA010000049.1 coordinate 59,774, forward strand.
CGTGGTGATGCATTGGGGGTTCCGTCCAGCTCTCGTCTTGCCGCTATCCAGATCCGAAGTGCCGAAGACCAGTCTCGGAAAGATCCAGAGATCCGTGCTACGCAGCAGACTCGAGGCGGGCAATTTTGCCGATTACGCTCAATCAGTGGCCGATTTGATGCTGCGTCAGATCGGCGGGTACACGACGCCTGATGGCCCGGCCGAGGTGGGGCTCGCCGAGATTTATGCCGAGATGTTTGACCTGGAGCCGGAGACAGTGAGCGCCACTGCCAGCTTCTTCGACCTCGGAGGGACGTCTCTGGAAATACTGCAACTGAAGAAGCAGGTCGAATCCCGTTTCAGTATCGCTGACCTGCCCATCGTTGCAATACTGCGGGCGCCCACCGTACGCCAGTTGGCTGGTGTACTCACCTCGCTTGATCAAGGAATCTCCTGCTACGACCCTCTTGTACCACTTCAGCAGGCCGGTACCAAGACACCACTGTTCTGCGTCCACCCCGGCGTCGGCGAAGTCCTGGTCTTCGTTAACCTCGCCAAATATTTCCTCAACGAACGACCCTTCTATGCATTGCGGGCTCGCGGTTTTGGTGTCAACGAAGACTACTTCCATACCTTCGACGAGATGGTGCAGTGTTATGTAGAGGCTATTCGCGGCAAGCAACCACATGGGCCATACGCGATCGCAGGTTATTCCTACGGCGGCATCATCGCGTTTGAGATCGCTAAGATGCTCGAGTTGGCCGGCGAGCGCGTCGAGTTCGTGGGAATCTTCAATCTCCCGCCGCATATACAGAGCCGCATGCACGAAATTGATTTCGTTGAGGGTGCGGTAAACTTGGCGTTCTTCCTGGCGATGGTCACCAAAGACCAAGCGGCGAAACTGCCAGAACTACTACGAAACGAGAATCTGTCCAGGGATGAAATAGCTGAGTACCTCGTCGATATGGCGCCGAAAGCACGCCTTGTCGAGCTCGACATCGATCTCGCCAAATTTTCCGCCTGGGTGAACCTCGCGCAGTCGATGGTAGAGCTCGGCCGCACCTATGAACCCTCAGGCACGGTGAAATCGGTCAGCGTTTTCTACGCCAACCCGCTCCATGGCACGAAAGAGGACTGGCTGAAATACCAACTCATGGAATGGGAAAACTTCACCCGCGGCCCGAACCGTTATATCGACGTCGCAGGTGAGCACTACACACTGATGGGCCCGCAACATGTGGCAGGTTTCCAAGCCACCCTGCGGAAAGAACTAGACCGGGCGTTGAGAGGCAACTGACCACAGGCGCAGACGAACGACGGGAGAGGCAACCGTGCTCACCGGGAAGAAAATCCTCATCACTGGTGCCACAGGCCAGGTTGCCCGCCCGGTGGCCGAAGCTCTCGCGAAGGACAACGAGGTCTGGTGCGTGGGCCGGTTCGGCGACGCCACAGCGGGACAGGAACTGCGCTCACACGGGATACAGACCTGGCGTTGGGATATGGGAACCGAGAGCCTCGACGGTCTGCCGGACGACTTCACATATGTCATGCACTCGGCGTTCGACAGGGGCAACGGTAGCGACTTCGAGGCGAGTCTCGACATCAACTGCGGAGCGATTGGCAGGCTGATGATGCACTGCCGGCGCGCTGAAGCCTTTCTGTTTGTCTCGACCGGCGCGGTCTACGCGTATCAGGGCCTCGATCACCGCTACACCGAGACGGACGCGCTTGGCGGGCAGGCGTTGTGGTTTCCCACCTATCCGGTGGCCAAGCTCGCCAGTGAGGGAGCGGTACGTGCGCTGGCCAGGGCACTGTCCTTGCCTACGACGATTGCCCGGCTCAACGTCGCATACGGACCGTATAGCCACGGAGGCGTGCCGATATTATTCTTGCAGAGAATTCTCGCCGGCCAGCCGATTGAGGTTCCCCGGACCGGGCAGAACTGGTGTAACCCGATCCATACCGATGACATCGCCCGGCAGGTCCCCCTTCTGTGGAGTGTGGCGACAGTGCCGGCACGTGTCGTAAATTGGGGTGGCGACGATGTTGTTGGAGTCACAGATATGATGGATTACCTGGCGCAGCTCAGCAGGACAGTCGCCACGTACATACAAAAAGACGAGACACGAGAGACACACGCCTTTGACAATACCTTACGTAAATCACTAATCGGGGACTGTGCGGTAGGCTGGCAGGACGGCCTTCGTAGGACGCTAGAAATTCATCTGCCCAGCTTGGTAAGCACTGACTCGATGCATTAGCGGGCCAACCGTGGCCCTTCCCCGGAAAGGAAAAAAATGTCTACCAACGCTGAGATCATCCGGGCATCATACGCCGCGTTCGCCCGCGGTGACATCGACGCCGCTATGGAACTGTTCTCTCCCGCCATCGAGTGGACCCATCCCCACGGGATGAACGACCATGGACTCGGCGGAACCAAGAAAGGACGGGAGCAGGTTCGGGACTTTATGACACGAGCACGCCCGCCCTTCAGCGAACTTCGGCCAACACCCCACGAGTTTGTCGAATCAGGTGACCGCGTGATGGTCATCGGAGCGTACCATACGCGGGTCGCTCACAGCGAACAAACCCACAGGGTACCGTTTGTCCACTCCTGGCGACTGGCCGACGGGAAAGCCACCCATTTCGAAGATTATCACGACACGGCCGGTATTCGAACACCGCCGGGAACCAACGAGGCGGGAATGACTCCGCGGGAGCAGATCCTTCGACTTGGGCTCGGCTTTTGGAACGCGAAAGCGCTCCTCGTTGCGGTGGAACTCGGCGTGTTCACCGAACTGGCGGTGCAACCACTGGACGCGGAGACCCTTCGGGCAAAACTTGGCCTACACGATCGCAGCGCGCGAGATTTCTTCGATGCGTTGGTCGCATTAAGGTTGCTCGATCGAGAGAATGGCTTGTACCGCAACACACCGGCCAGCGCCGCGGTGTTAGATGAATCAGATTCCGAACAATACTTGGGTGATTTGCTCAAGTTTATGAACAACCTCTCATACCCATCGTGGGGAAATCTGAAACCCGCCTTGCAGACCGGGTTGCCACAAAATCATGCAGGAGACGACAAGAGTGAGTTATTCGACGTTCTATACGCTGAGCCGGAACCGCTGCGGAAATTCCTGCAGGCGATGGCCTCTGGCGCTATGGGCGCCATCCACGCGCTCGCGGAGCGCTTCCCCTGGGAGAAATACTCGAGCGTCGCCGACGTCGGCTGCGCAAAGGGAGCGTTGCTGTCCCGGGTGCTGCGCCGCCATCCCCACCTCAGCGGAGTCGGCCTGGACCTACCGCCGGTCGGCCCGATCTTCGCCGAAACAGCAGAGCAGTTCGGACTCGTCGACCGGATGAAGTTCATGGCCGGCAGTTTCTTCACCGATCCGCTACCCAGCGCCGACGTGATCGTGCTCGGGCATGTGCTGCACGACTGGGACTTGACGACCAAGCGGATGCTGCTAGAAAAAGCCCACAAAGCGCTGCCCGACGGTGGGACTGTCGTCATCTACGAGTTCCTCATCGACGACGACCGCAGGCATAACACTCTCGGCCTGCTCATGAACCTGCAGATGCTGCTGGTAAGCTCGGGAGGCTTCGATTACACGGGAGCGGACTGCATTGGTTGGTTGTCCGATGCCGGATTCCGTGACTGCTACGTCGAGCACCTATGGGGTCCAGAGTCGATGGTTATCGGTACGAAGTGAGTCCGGCTACGAAGTGAGTCCGACAGAGACAGACCGCCAATGGTAGGCTTATACGATGAGTCCCGTCGCATGGCGCCAGATCTGCGGCGTCAAAGCGCAATCAGTCCATGTTCCCACTCGTTAAGGAGGACACTGGCATGACCGGCCACGCACCGAAGACCGAGTCACCAGTCGCGTTGATCACGGGAGGGGGAACCGGCATCGGCCGGGCCACTGCGGTGCGGCTCGCCGACCACGGCTGGCACGCCATGGTGATCGGGCGGCGCGAAACACCGCTGAAGGAGGTCGCCGCCCTGAGACCAGCTATTAGCTACACCGTCGCCGACATCACCGACGCCGACCAAGCCCAGCAGGCCGTCAATCATGTCGTCGCCGGCCACGGCCGGCTCGACGCGCTGGTCAACAACGCCGGAATACTCACGCCAATACCGTTGGATGCAGTCAAAGTCGATGACCTCACCCGGCTCTTTGACACCAATGTGTTCGCTCCCGCCCATCTGGCCAGTCTGTGTATCAGCCATCTCACCGAGACGGCCGGGTCAATCGTCAACGTCAGCAGCGCAGCCGCCCAGCGTCCCGCCATGCGGGTAGTCTTCTCGGCGGGGGGAGCCTTCTACGGTGCCAGCAAGGCTGCACTCGAGTACCTCACCCGGTCGTGGGCAGCTGAGCTTGCTGACCGGCGTATCCGGGTCAACGCCGTGGCGCCAGGGCCGATCGAAACGCCCATCGTGGACACCCTTTCCGCTGAGCAACTAGCTCAGTTCCAGCGGAAGCTAGCCGACAGCCTGCCGCCGCTGGGACGCCCCGGCAAACCCGACGAAGTCGCCCGCTGGATTCACACCCTGGTCGATCCCGCCTCCAGCTGGGTCACCGGCCAGATCATCGCCGTCGACGGCGGCATGGCTATCCCCTGACCCCCACTACCCAGGCTAGAAAGACAAGCATGATGGGCGACAACCGTATTTTAATCATCGGGGCCGGCTTGACCGGACTCGCCCTCGCCTCCGGCCTCCGCGTCCGCGGCGTCGAGCCCGTCCTGGTCGAGCGGGCACCGATCATCACCGAGGCCGGATGGGCTATCGGGCTAGGGCCCAGTCATCTCGCGGCGCTCGACCGGATCGGTCATGCCGATCGATCCGGCTGGCCGCTCCATCCACAGGGCGCTCGCCTGTGGTTCGACGGCCACGGCAACCTCCTGCACATCCTCGACGAGACCGGCTTGCTCATCATCGGACGATCCGAACTGCAGCTCGCCCTCCTTGATCCGGTCCGTGACCTCGTCCGTACCGGCGTCATCCCCGTCGCGGTCGTCAATCACGGCGACCGGGTCGAGGTTGACTTCGACGATGGCACCCACGGCACCTTCGACGCGGTCATTGGGGCCGACGGCATCAACTCCTGGACCCGGCGCCACGTCCTGCACGGGCCCGACGCCACCTACGCCGGCTGCGCGGTCGTACGGTTCCACATTCCCAACACCGACAACCTCACCGTGATGAGCCGCGCCGATGTTGACGACGCCGCGCTCGTCTATTTCGTCATGAACGCCGGCAAGACCCTCCACGTCGTCGTGATCCTGCCTGGAGAGGAGAACAACCGGCGCGATCTCACCCTCGCCGAGCTCGCAGCCTTGTTCCCCACGGTCGAAGGCCCACCACGCACCATCGTCACGGCCATGCAGGATAACCCACTTCACTATTACGCCAACATCAACGAGGTCATCGTCGAACACTGGGTCAGCAACCGGATCGGTATTATCGGCGACGCCGCGCACGCCATGAGCCCTCTACTCGGGCAAGGTGCCGGTGTCGGTTTCGAAGACGCCGCGCTGCTCGCCGAGCTTCTCGCCCTACCCCACATGCCCGCACCGCTTGCGCTCCACAACTATGAGCGCATCCGCAAACCTCTCGCGCAAGCCATTCAAGCTAAGTCCCACGCCCTGACCACTAACATCCTCCGTGGCCCCACAACTCCATAACCACGCACGACAGCGCCCCTTAATCCTGAATACTATCGTCAGCGCGCCAGTCAACAGCCTGATCCCGCGCGAACCCAAGGGAGCCCGTTATGAGCGAACGGATTGATTTTACAGCCATCAACCCCTCGATCATCGCCAAGTTTCGCGCCAACGCGGGAAAGACCAACAATCCGTTCGGCGCTCCGCTGCTGTTGCTGACCACCGTCGGAGCCAAGAGCGGCAAAACTCGCGTCAACCCGGTGATGTACCACACCGACGGTGACCGCTTGATCGTGTTCGCTGCCCATCACGGCGCACCCACCCACCCTGACTGGTACCACAACCTGGTGGCACACCCCGAAGTCACGGTGGAGGTGGGCGCCGAGGTTTGGGCGGTCACCGCCCAAACGGCGGTGGGGCAGGAACGCGACCGGCTGTGGGCAGACGCCGTGACGAAGTATCCCTTCCTTGCCGAACATCAAGCCGAGACCACCCGCCAGATCCCGGTGGTCATCCTCCAGCGCTGAGTCCCAGGCCCTAACCGCCAACATCCTTCGCGGCGCCACAACTCCATAACCACGTACGACAGCACCCTCAGCCCCGAATACGAACGTCAGCGCGCCAGTCAACAGCTTGGTCGCGTGCGAACCCGGAGGAGTCCACATGAGCGTTAGCGGAACGAACGACTACGTAGCCCGCAACCCCGCAGTCATCGCCCAATTTCGCGCCAACGCGGGGCAGGTCGACGGCTTCGATGTGCCGCTGCTGTTACTGACCAGCATCGGAGCTAAGAGCGGCAAAACTCGGATCAACCCGTTAATTTACCACACCGACGGTGACCGCTTGATTGTGTTCGCTTCCTATGGTGGCGCACCCACCCACCCGGACTGGTACCACAACCTGGTGGCGCACCCCGAGGTCACGGTGGAGGTGGGTACCGCCGTCTGGGCGGTCACCGCCCGGACGGCGGTGGGGCAGGAACGCGACCGGCTGTGGGCAGACGCCGTAGCGAAGTATCCCTTCTTTGCCGATTATCAAGCCGAGACCACCCGCCAGATCCCGGTGGTCATCCTCCAGCGCCACCAGGAGGGACCACCGTCAGCCCTGAGACTATGAGCGCATCCACAAACCTCTCGCACAAGCTGAGTCCCACGCCATGACCGCCAACATCCTCCGCGGCCCCACAACTCCATAACCACGCACAACAACGTCCTCAACCCCAAACACCATCGTCAGCGCGCCAATCAACAGCCTGGTCCCGCGCGAACCCGAAGGAGCTCGCATGAGCGAAAAGATCGACTTTGCGGCTCTCAACTCCTCGGCCATCGCCCAGTTTCGCGCCAACGCGGGACAGATCGACACTCTGTTGGGCATTCCAATATGGTATCCGATATTGTTGCTGACCAGCGTCGGAGCCAAGAGCGGCAAAACTCGCGTCAACCCGTTAATTTACCACACCGACGGTGACCGCTTGATCGTGTTCGGCTCTCGTCATGGTGCACCCACCCATCCTGACTGGTACTACAACCTGGTGGCACACCCCGAGGTCACAGTGGAGGTGGGTACCGAGGTTTGGGCGGTCACCGCCCAAACGGCGGTGGGGCCGGAACGCGACCGGCTGTGGGCAGACGCCGTGGCGAAGTATCCCTTCCTTGCCGAACTTCAAGCCGAGACCACCCGCCAGTTCCCGGTGGTCATCCTCCAGCGCCACCAGGAGGGACCACCATCAGCCCCAAACTGACAATGACGTGCTCGAAGACCCTATGGGCATCACACGTACACAATACGGAGTGCGATTGGGGAGGTGCCCAGGTCACGGTCACACCCAGCAGGATAAACGACCAAGAATGAATAAGGAATAGAAAGGAACATCATGCCTCGGAAGAAAACAAACCTCATGTCCACGCCCGACAAGGTCGGGCGCCTTTATGATGGTTTCGCTGCTCGGTGCGCCGCGTCCATTTTTGGCGATAGTATGAGCCTGCACGTCGGATACTGGGATAACCCTGACAGTGAGGCTCCCTTCAGCGAAGCGGCCGACCGGCTAACCGATCTCATGAGCGAGAAACTGCAGATCGGTCCTGGAAGTCACGTCCTCGATGTCGGTTGTGGGGTCGGCGGACCTGGCGTGCGGATAGCCAGACTTACCGGTGCCCGAGTGACCGGAATCTCGATAAGCCAGGAGCAAATCGCAGTCGCCAACTCCCTTGCGGAATCAGCGGGGCTCGCTGAACGAGTGGTGTTCCAGCAGGCAAACGCGATGGAGATGCCGTTTCCGGCAGAGTCCTTCGACGCTGCCATCGCTCTTGAGTCAATTCCGCACATGCCGGATCGTGGACAGGTGCTCACGCAGATCTGCCAGTCACTCCGGCCGGGAGGCCGGCTAGTCCTGACCGACTCGTTCGAGCGTGCACCAATCCCCGCCGCAAAGCAGCCTGTGGTGGACCGGCTTTTCAACAACTTCATGTCGACCCTGGTGCGAGCCGAGGACTACCCACCCTTGCTCCGGCATGCGGGACTGTGGTTCGAAGAGATTCTGGACATCAGCGAGCAGACTCTTCCCAAGAGCTATTCCTGGCTACAGCCGGAGCTTGAAACGACTATGTTTGGCGATGACGTGACTGGTCGATTCGACGGGATGGACTTGATCATTCCGGAAGTGGGCTACCTTATGGTTTTGGCCAAGCGGCCGAAGAGCTAAGCGGCCGAACGATTCGGCGTACCAACCCTGGCCGACTACATCCGCTGCGGACGCCTCCTCAGTGATCGCGCCGTCAACCATACTCTTTCCTTATCGGGAAATGCCCAACTGGTCGCAGCGTAGGGCTAGTTCGCTATCACAGACGTCGTGCGAGTCGATTAAGCGACTGTCGATGACCTGCTTGACCGTGTTCACCGTGATGAATACTGGCGGTATGAGTATCGCGCGGATTTTGTGGTGCGTGGTGGATCCACTCAGGGTCATGGACACCATTCTGCCGGCGGCCGCATAGTCGCTTCTCGCGAGGGCACCGGCGAGTTTCGCCGTTTCCGTGGTCTGCTGGTCGACGGAGGGAAACACCGTCATGAACTGGTCACCGCGCAGGATCGCCTTGAGGGCTTCCGGGGTGGCGCCCAGCCCGGTCACCCGGACTTTCCCGTTCAACCCTTTCCTGCGCAGCACGGCGATCACCGCATCGGCCACGCCGTCGCCCGCCGCCAGCACGCCGTCGACGTGGCCACCGCCTGCGGTGAGGAGATGCTCGAATACCGCGCCGGCGCGGTGGTTGTCCTCGACGGATTGGCTGGCCACCAGCCGGTATGCGCCGGTGTCGTAGCGCGGTTGCAGGACGTTGCGCGCTCCCTGAACGAGCAGGGGCGTGGTGGGATCGGTCTGCGGGCCGCCGAGCTCGATGACGGTGGCGCCGTGCACCCGTGCCCCCCGGATGCCCCGCACCAGACCCCGGCCTTGCAGATCACCGGCCCGGACGGGATCGAAAGAGACGGAGTAGTCGGAGGAACCACCGGCATTGAGCCGGTCGTAGTCGTAGTCGATAGTGGGGATGTGGGCCGCCCGGGCCTTAGCCGCGACCAGCGCGCCGACCTGGTTGTTCGGTGCGGCGATGACCAGCACCTTGACCCCGTTACTGATCATACTGTCGGCGATCGCAGCGAACATCGTCGCGTCGCCCTCGCTGTTTTCCACATCCGGTTGCAATCCCTGGGCGCTCAAGGCGTCGGTCAACAGCGGCCGGTCGACGTCTTCCCACCGCGCCGAGGCCGCGGGATCCGACAGGATGACGCCGACCGTGATTCCGGGAAGGACAGAGCGCTCCTTGAGTCCAGGGAAAGCGGAATCCTCGCCACGGCCGGTGCATCCGGTGACGGTGAGCACAAGCCCGATCGCTGCGGCGAGTGCGCTCCTCCCGGTCCCTGGCACCATCGTCATCGTACTCATGGTGCCTGGAGGGGACGCTTCTGGTCCGTCCTGCTAGGTTCCTGCGGGGGGCACGATGATGTGGGGGAACAGTGGGCCGGATCGGAACCGTCTCGCTACAACGCGGCATGGTCATCGTTTTTCTCGTCGTGTTGCTGGCAGGGGGATGCACCTCACGTGGCGGGGAGAAAGACTTCGTCACGCTTCCGGTGGGCGCCGCGCTGCCCTCGGGCACCGAATGCGCCGCGAAGGTCCAGCGTGGCCAGCCGGAGCCATGGCCTGCGAACACCTCAGCCAACCATTTCGTTCCTGGCCGGGTGTCCATGCCGGTCTGGGACGATTTCACCGAACAGGCCAACCGCCAGTTCGTGCCCCGCATCGACGGCAATTTCACCGGAACCACCGGTGAGATCCTCACCTGGGGGGCTTGCAAGTGGGGCCTGGACGCCGACATCCTGCGGGCGGTCGCGGTCCAGGAAAGCCACTGGCTACAGAGCACCACCAGCGACATGTCGGAGAACCCCCAAGACTGTGTCGGCGGCGCCAAGCCGCCCTGCCCGACCAGCTTCGGGATTATGCAACTCAAACACACCTACCTCCCCGGCTCCTACCCCTTGTCCCAGCAAAGCACCGCGTTCAACGTTGACTATTACGGTGCCCGTACCCGTGCCTGCTACGAGGGCTGGGTCAGCTACCTCGGCAACGGTTACGGTCCCGGCGACATCTGGGGCTGCGTGGGCTGGCATTGGTCAGGCCAGTGGAAAGACCCCGGCGCGCTGCGCTACATCCAGCGAGTCCGCCACTACCTCGACACCAAACCCTGGCTGAACTGAACCGGGTCGCGCCGCGCCGGGTGCCGGCGTGCTCATGGTTGGTCCTGCTCGCCGGCACAGGCGAGGACCGCGAGGGCCAGCGTTAAGCGCTGATCCTGGCCGCTTCCGCCGTATCGGCCCGGGTATCGAGATCGACCTCCCTTGATCGACGCGCACCGCTTCCGCACCTGGGCCAGCCTGGTGCCGCTGGTAGTTACGGGATCTCGGGACGGGATTCCGTGCGCAGCCCCTGGTATGTGGCGAGTATGTCCTTCACCGCGTCCGTCACCGGAGGTTTGTCGGTCAGCGACGACCATGCATAGGCATCGTGCTCGTGCAGTTCGACCGGCTCGGGCGCAGCCACGTCTACGGCGAAGTTGAACTGTCGGCTCTTCGTGCCGCTGAACACCGCACTGGGACCCCTGCACACCAGCCCCGGCGTCGCCGAGCTGCGCGAGCGCCTGACCGCCACCGCCCTCTGACCTGCGCGCTCGAAGGACCCGGGCGGACTGAGTTGCTCGTCGCGCTCGACCGCTACGACGTGTCGCTGCAGCTCACCTCCGACGGTCTCATGGCTGCACAGCGCCGAAAGCTCAGGTTGACGCCTTGGCGATCAGCACTTCCCCTTCGAGTCCGTCGGGGTCGCGGAAGAAGATGCTGTGGACCGCGCCGAAGTCGGTGATGGTGCCATCGCTGGCTGCCTTATCGATCAGCCGTTGCCGGATCGTGGCGAATGCCTCGGGTGAGGCGGCCTGCAGGCCAAAGTGATCGATGCGTCCCCGTCCCCACATGGGCGTTTGACGCTCGGCTTCGGTGTTGCCCTCGATCACGAAGATGTTCAGCTCGGTGTGCGGGCCGATGCGGATGATGGTCATCGTCTCTTTCCCGTCTTGCCCGTGAGTGCGCGTCGGCCCGACCTCAGCGTCGAACACCTCGGCGTAAAACCGGCCCAAGCGGGCGACATCCTTGGAGACCCACGCAATGTGGTTGATCCCATCGAGCAACACGATGTTCTCCTCTCTCTGGTCGGCCTGGCTGGCGTCAGGTTCGACGTGCCCGAGCCAACCACGCGGGCAGGTCAACGAACTCGCCGAGGATGATCGCTGAAAGCACGCGCAGGGCGTGGGTTTCTCTGGAGTAACGACCATCTTTCGACCCTAGAAGTTCAAGCATGGTTGAGGTCAAGCGCGCACAATCTACGAAGGGAGGACAAGTGACCATGCCTGTACCTCGCGGACGCGACCTGCTCCGCGACCCACGCTTCAACCGAGGTACCGCGTTCACCGCGGAGCAGCGTGCTGCGTTGGGACTGACCGGCCTGCTTCCAGTGGGTGTTCTCGCGCTTGAGGAGCAAGTGAAGCGCTCCTACCAGCAGTACCAGGCCCAGCCGGACGATCTGGCCCGCAACACGTTCCTTGCGGCGCTGCATGATCGCAACGAGGTCCTCTATTACCGGCTGCTGGCCGAGCACCTCTTCCCCCACGCGCTGCTCCACTTCGAGGACTTCGGTGCCTCGAACGCACGGCGGATCCTGAACACGTACCGGGACACCGCGCGGGTCTTCAACGATGACATCCAGGGAACAGGTGCGATCACGGTCGCGGCAGTGCTGGCCGGCCTGCGCGTCGCCCGCTCGCGGCCGAGCGAGCAGCGCGTCGTCGTCTTCGACCGCATGGTCGATCCAAAGACCATGGTGGGGGACCCCCACCGCGACCTCGGACTGTAAGGATGTGCCGATGACCGCCGAGATCGGCGACGAGATCATGATCATTCCTCAGGAGTCGCACCAGCCAGTGCGTGAGGGCGAGATCCGGGAGGTCCGTCACGACCTCGGGGGCGTCGTCTATCTCGTGCAGTGGTCAGACACCGGTTACCAGAGCCTGTTGCCGCACGGGCCGAACGTGGTGATCAAGCACCGCCGCACCCGCGGAGGCGACGCGGCCGCCAGCGACACCTCGTTGCTGTCCAGGCTACGGCATCCGCTGGAATGGCGTCACAATCGAGATCTAGAGCGACGGCAACAAGCTGGGTATGAACGGCTTGCCTCGCGGGTGGAGGACATCCTCGCGGGGCTCGGGCTGGTCCACGACGATTTCAGCATCGGCGGCAGCCGCACTTTTCACGTTCCGGAGGTGGTTTCGGTGACTCCCGGGCCACCGATGGGACTGGACATCCGCATGCTTCCGGGCCAGACACCCGACGACTTCTCCCCCCACGCTCCGGCAATCGCCTACGACCTCGGCATGGCCGAGGTCCGAGTAGTCCCGCTGGGACCCTCTTACATCCGGCTGGAACTGCTGCCCCACGACCAGCAGCCCAAACATTCGCCAGCCAGCGAGTGACCACGCGGGACGGCGCCCACAACGATGCCCTACGCGTCACCAGCAAGTACGCCTCGGCCGCTCAACGCTCCCCCGACGTCTACCTGACGACATCATGATCATCTCATCCTGCACGATCAAACCAGAGGGAGGGCCACCCCTGGGCCGGTTCACTCTCCACTGCCGGAAGGTCAGGGCACACCGTCGCTCTCCACATGGTGGGGAACATTCAGTTAGGCGGGGACGGGGTGGTGATCTCCTCACAGCGCGGGCAAGCCTGTCAGACAGTGGGCCGCTCCGCGCAAGGGACACCCCACCCTTGCCTTTCGGACCCACCGCCCGACAGCCCCACCGGGGCGCACCGCAAGGAGATCACCACCCCCCACCAGCAACCAACCGGCGCAAGGAGCACCTGACTAGCGGCCTACCCCAGCGGGACCACTGCTGCGCGCCTGACTTTGTGGGCAGCGGGAGATCACGAAACCCTGGTGGAGCCCCTCAGGCGGCGGTGGCAGCCAACCGGCTGCGCAGCTCAGCGACACCGGGGCTGGTATGCAAAGGTTGCAGGGCGGTGTTCAGGGCGCGCAGCTGGCCGTACGAATCGGGGGAATGCAGTGCGGTGACCGCGTCGATGGCCTGGTGACCGACACTGACCGCGGTGTCGATGTCTCCGGCTAACGCGTGGGCCCCGGCGAGATCCGGCAGGTAGAACGCCCGGAGTGAGGCGTAGTCGGGGCCGAAACCGTCCACGGCCGACCGCAGCAAGGGCACCGCCCTGCTGGCGGTACGTGGCTGCTGGCCTTGCAGGGCCAGCAGGTAGCACGCCGAGCCCTGGGCGCCGGAAATGCCGGTGTGAGCGAGGTAGGAGGTCCACGGTGGGGCGGTAGCGGCCTCGATGGCACTGAAGTGCTCCAGCGCCTGACCGAGCGCCCGGTCACAGCCCACTGCCTCGCCGCGAACGGCGAGGGTGCGGGCCTCGACGTTGGCCAGCAGGCTGAGGGTGGACGCCGAGACCGGATGCGGGCTGACCGTGGCAGTGTGACCGAGACGGACCAGGCGCAACGCCTCGTCCGGGCGCTGTAGACGCAGCGCCTGCAGGGCCATGTCGGCCAGCAGGTAGACCGTGAGATCAGCGCCCTGGGGATGCTCGGCGGCGCGGGCGAGGTCCAGACCGATCAGCCACAGCCGCCGGGCGGCATCGTGCTGCTTGGCATCGAAGCTCATCCATCCCGCCTCGGTCGCGAGGTCCGCGGTCGCCAGGAGCAGGCGGGGCCGCATGGCGGGGGCGATCTGGGCGCCCACCAGCGGCAGGGTGGCACGCAGCTGCGTGACGGCGGAGTCGTGAGTCGATGCGCTGCCGTAGGTGAAGTCCTGACGTCGGAACTCGGCGGTGGCCTGCTCGATGGCCGCCACATCAGCTACGCCGAGGTGGCGGGTGCCGGTGGGTTCGGCGTCGGGTAGCAGGGCGATGAGCCGGTCGAGGTCCAGCCCGACCACCCCGCTCAGGCCCAGGGTGAGCCCGGCGACGCGCTCCACGAAGTCTCTGCGCTCCACCCAACTCCCCTTCGTCCATCCCGTGGCCCTGCCTGCCCCCACACTAACCCCGCAGCGGAACCCCAGCTTGCCCGCAGGGATCCCCAGCACATTAGCGACCCGGATCACCGTGGCCGCATCCGTCAGTGACCGCCGACCATTCTCGATCCTGCAGATAGTGGCCTGGTCCACATCGAGCAGCACACCCAGCCGGTGCTGGCTCCAACGAGTCTCCACCCGCACCCGGCGGAACACCAGCCCAAAGTCCAGCCGA
>JAFATA010000058.1 GCA_019244165.1 Pseudonocardiales bacterium
GCGTGGCCCGACCAACTCGCCGAGGGCGGACGGATGGTCGTCCCGCTGCGGATGCGCGGCCTGACCCGCTCGGTGGCCTTCGAACGCGACGGGGACCACCTGGTCAGCCGCGACTACCGGCTGTGCGGCTTCGTCCCGATGCAGGGCGCCGGTGCCCACACCGAGCGCCGAGTGGCGCTCGACGGGGACGAGGTGGGCCTTCAGGTGGGTGACGGGCAGCAGCCGGTTGACGCCAACCGCATCCGGGAGGCCTTGTTTGGGCCGCGGGTGCAACGGTGGTCGGGCGTCGTGTTTGACCAAGTCGACGAGCTGGACCTGTGGCTGGGAACCGCAGTGCCGGTGTTCGGCCTCCTCGCGGCGAAGGACGGTCCTATCGATCGTGGCCTCGTGGCTCGGTCCGCGAGTCGGGGCGCTCCGACGGCCCTGAGCGAAGGCAGCTTCGCCTACCGCACCAAGCGACCGATCCCCAACACGAGCAAGTTCGAGACCGGTGTGTATGCCCACGGTGCAAAGGCTGAGGTTCTCGCCGAGGAATACGTGGAGCTGATCCGGACGTGGGACCGCGAGCACCGCCATGGCCCAGGAGCACGCATCGCGGTCTATCCCGCAGCAACCCCAGACGCGGACCTTCCCCCCGGGCGGGTCATCGACAAGAAGCACACGCGAATCGTCATTTCCTGGACCAGGCGGCGGGCACCCTGACCAAAAGTAGAGAACTCTCGACATCGGCACCATCACCCAAGGAGGGATCTGTGGACATTCAACCGGATCAGACGGCGACAGTACCGGGCATCCCGGCAGCGGACTCGGAGTTCGACCTCGACGTCAGCATCGTCGAATCCGCACCCGTCGTCGACGAGCTGATGCAGATCACCAGCGACAACTGCGGACAGACCTGCGAAACCGCCTGCGACACCTGTCCGTAACCCATCAGCTCGATCATCTGATTCCTAAAACTTACGGCCCCGGCGGCAGAGTGACTCCGCCGCCGGGCCCGACTTTCCCGGGTTGAGGGGCGTTGCGGTTGTACAGGGTCGTCGATGCGGCGCTCGTGCGGATAGCCACTCTGCCGTCCGGGGTGGATGTTCCGCCTTGGCCGGACCTCACCGGCACCGGCATGACGAATGAGCAGGTGGCACAGTGGCGGGGTTGGCTGCAACAGGTCTGGGCGTCTGAGGCGATTGCGGCGGCGGTTGAGGTGGCCAGTCCGGTGCTCGCTCGGCGGGTTGGTGAGGTGTGTGCGGGGCGGGTGCAGGGGGTTGGCCAGGTGCGGCACGTGGTGGTGTCGGTCCTGCGGTACCTGCTGCGGATGACGAGCCGGGCGACGCCGTTCGGTCTGTTCGCCGGGGTGGCGCCGGCCCGGTTCGGTCCCGAACTCCAGCTGCGTTACGGCGAGCAGCACCACGCCGTAGCGCGAGTGGATACCGAGTGGCTGGTTGGCGTGATCACGCGCCTGGAACGGGTCCCGGAGCTGCGGCGTCGGCTGCCGGTGGTGCTGAACAACCTGGCGTTCGTCCGTGACGGGAGGCTCGTGGTGGGTTGCCAGCAGCAGCCCGCCGAGTCGGGCCGAACGGAACCTGCGGAGGTGTCGGTCCGGCACACCAAGGCCGTCGAGACCGTCATCCAGGCCGCACAATCGCCGATCCGCCTGGGTGAGCTAGCCGACAAGCTGACGGCCGAGTTCCCCGGGACACCGGGATCGATGATCGAGGGCATGCTGGCCGAGCTGGTGGCGCAGGGCATCCTCATCACCAGCCTCCGTTCCCCGATGACGACGACCGATCCGCTGGCGCATGTCATCGAGACGTTGGCCGCGGTCGGAGCCGACACGGTGCCCGCAGTTGCCGATCTGCTCAGGGCGTTACGCGAGATCCACATTGATCTGATTCACCATAACCGCGTGGCCTCGCGGCCCGAGCGGCGACGTGACCTGAGAGCCGGTGTGGCCCGGAGGATGGTGGCCATCATCAGCGCCGAGCGACCGGTCACCGTGGATCTCCGGCTTGACTGCGGCGTCGTCCTGCCGCATGTGGTGGCCCGGGAAGCAGAGAGCGCTGCGGCGGCCCTAGTCAGGCTGACGCCGAATCCCTTGGGGTCCCCGGCTTGGCAGGACTACCACAGCAAGTTCCTCGACCGCTACGGGCTCCGCAGCCTGGTCCCGATCGGCGAGCTGCTCAACGTGGAGAGCGGGCTCGGTTTTCCGGTCGGGTACCGGGGCTCGCGTGTGAGTCCACCGCCTAGGCCGGGGTTGTCCAAGCGCGATGCCGCCCTGCTGGCATTGGCGCAGAATGCCGCGCTGCAGCAGCACACCGAGATCGTCCTCGACGACAAGATGATCGCGGACTTGGCGGTCGGTGAGGCCACCACTACGCGGGCGCAGCCACACACCGAACTCCGGTTCCGTGTTCACGCGTCAACGTTGGACGCGCTCGATCGACACGAGTTCGAACTCGCGATTACAGGGGTGTCCCGCGCGGCCGGGACCACGACCGGACGGTTCCTCGACCTCTTCGACACCGACGATCGTGAGCGGATCTTCAGCACCTACACCGGACTGCCCACGGTGAGCGAGAACGCGCTATCTGTTCAGCTGTCGTGTCCTGCCGTCCACGCGCGTACCGAGAACGTCACCCGCAGCCCTGCGGTGCTGCCGCACCTGCTGGCCCTAGCCGAACACCGCACTTGCGGCGACAATGTGATGCCGCTGGACGACCTGGCGGTGAGTGCCGATGGAGAGCGGCTGTACCTGGTCTCGCAATCCCAGCGGCGACCGGTGGAACCGGCGGTCTTCAGCGCCGTGGAGTTCACCAACCACGCCCATCCGCTGCTGCGTTTCCTGTGCGAGATCAGCACCGCGCATCTCGCGGCGTGTGCCCCCTTCTCCTGGGGGGCCGCCAGCCGGTTGCCGTTCCTGCCCAGAGTTCGCTACCGGCGCTCGATCCTGTCTCCAGCCACGTGGGCGCTCTCCGCGGCCGGCCTCCCGTGCTGGGCGGCCCCGTGGTCGGACTGGGCGCAAGGCCTGACGGCCTGGCGGTGCCGGTTCCGCGTTCCGGATACGGTGTACATATGGATCGACGGACGGGCGCACGACATCGTCATCCCGCTCGCCGCCATAGCCCGGCCCGTTCCCCAACGGGCCTGGTCGGGCCATACGATCAGCCGCGAGCACGGGCACCTCCCGGGCAGTGGCGAGTGGCTGTACCTGAAGCTCTACGCCCACCCAGGCCGGCAGACCGCCATCCTCATTCACCACCTGCCCAACCTGGTGTCCGCATGGGGCAGTGAGCCAGAGTGGTGGTTCCTGCGCTACCCCGACCCCGAACAGCATCTGCGCCTGCGGATCCGGCTCGGCGGCACCGACGACGTCGGAAAGGCCGCCGTTGGTACCGCGGAGTGGGCAGCCGAACTCCGGTGCCTCGGGCTCGTGGGGCAGGTTCAGTGGGACACCTACTACCCGGAGACCGGGCGCTTCGGCGGCGGTGCGGCGCTGGCCGCCGCAGAGGCCGTCTTCGCTGCCGACTCGGCCGCAGCCATCGCCCAGCTGACCTATACCGGTCGCAGCGGCGTCCCCCACCAGCACGCCATCGTCGCCGCGAGCCTGGTTGACCTGGCCACCTCCTTCACCGGAATGATCGGCGACGGCATGCGCTGGCTGATCGAGAATGTCAGCAAGACCCCGACCTCAGCCCCCGCCCGGGATGTTCGCAACCAAGCGATCCACCTCGCTGATCCGCACGATCACTTCGCCGCGCTGCGCGCGATACCCGGCGGCGAGCAGATCGCGACCGCGTGGGCCAGGCGACGCGCGGCGCTGGCCGCCTACCGTGACACGCTCACCGCCTCCGGAGCGACCGCCCCGGAAGTGGTGCTGCCCGATCTGCTGCACCTGCACCACGTCCGCATGGTAGGGATCAACCAGGGCTCTGAACGGGTCTGTCTTCGGCTCGCCCGCGCTGCCGCGCTCGGGTGGGTGGCACGCCAGGAAAGGAGCGGGCGATCGCCGGCGACCAGCGCCATGCTCACGCCGCCGCTGCCGTAGCCGCTCGGCTGGCCTGCCCCTCCTCGACATCGGCCCGAGGGGGGCATCCCCAGTCCCTGGGCAAAGGCACCGTCGGGGTGGCGCTGCTGCACATCGAACGCGCGGTCGCCGGGCTCGGCGGTTGGGAGGTGGCGCACGCCTGGCTGGCAGCCGCGGCACACGGCGACATCAGCGCAGGCCCCAACGCCACACTGTTCTTCGGCGCCCCGGCCCTGGCCTTCGCGGCCTACGCCGCCGCTGATCGGCCGGGAAAGTATGAGCGTGCTCTCCAGGCGCTGGACGCCGGAGTCGCCGCCGTCACCAGGCGCCGCCTCGATCAGGCGCAGGCGCGTATCGACCGTGGGGACCGCCCGGTGCTGGCGGAGTTCGATCTCATCAACGGGCTGGCGGGCCTGGGAGCACACCTACTGCGGCGCGATTCAGACGGTGATCTCATCCGGCAGGTTCTGATATATCTCGTCCGGCTCACCGAACCCCTCGGTACCGAGGACCTTCCCGGCTGGTGGACCGACCTGGCCCCTCCCGGCCGTAGCTCCACTGACCTTGCCGGCGGGCACGGGAACTTCGGCATGGCGCACGGCATCAGCGGCCCCCTGGCGCTGCTGTCTCTAGCCATGCGGTGCGGGATCGTCGCGGACGGCCAGACGGAGGCCATCACGCGGATCTGCTCATGGCTGGATACCTGGCGACAGGACCACGACACTGGCCCGTGGTGGCCGGAGACGATCACTCTCGACGAAACGCGGCTCGGGCGGCTAATAAGGCAAACCAGGCCGAGGCGCCCCTCCTGGTGTTACGGCACTCCGGGGCTGGCCCGAGCCCAGCAGCTCGCTGGCCAAGCCACCCTCGACACCGACCGTCAGCGCATGGCCGAACAGGCGCTGATCGGCTGTCTCACCGACCCCGAACAACTGAGGCGGATCACCGACGGCAGTCTGTGCCACGGATTGGCCGGCTTGTTCCAGACGGCCTGGCGCATCGCCGCCGATGCGCACACCCCCGACCTCACCACCCCCCTGCACGAGCTCGCCGAGCTGCTCTTGACCCCCGAACCCCCTGGCGCAGCCATCGGGCTCCTCGAAGGCTCGACGGGCCGTGCCCTTGCGCTCTCCGTGGCCGCCAACGAGTTCCCCACCTCCCGCTGGGATACCTGCCTGCTGCTCAATTGACCACTCCTCGAAGGGGGGAACATGCGGCACGAGGACCCACAACACGGCAACCGGCCACCATGGCATCAGATAAATATCGAATTCGACAGCCGTGACGTCGCCGAACGCCATGCCATCGCCTACCTTGGCCCAGCGCTGATGGCCGCGGAGTCCACCGGACTCCTCACGTCCTGGTTCTTCACCCGAAAACAGTGGTGGCGATTTCGCTACCTGCCAACGAGCAGCAGGGCAGCCGGTGAGGCGAAAAGGCTCCTGGAGGACGCGGCACGCTCTATGCAGGGCTCCGGCTATGCGTCACGGTGGGTGGAGAATACCTACGAGCCTGAGACGCACGCCTTCGGCGGAGAGGAAGGGATGGCAGCCGCACACAACCTGTTCCACCAGGACAGCCGCTACATTTTCGAGTACCTCAGGCCGCTCGGTGGCGGCACGCTCAACAGCGCGTCCAACCACCGGAGCAAGCGGCGGGAACTCTCAGTCCTCCTCTGCACCGCCCTGATGAGAGCCGCCGGGCAGGACTGGCACGAACAAGGAGACATCTGGACGAGAGTGGCAGATCATCGGCCGACCAAGACCAGCGCACAGCCAGAACAACGGCGTACACTCAAAGCAGCCATTAAGCGGCTCATCGCCGTGGATACAGGTCCGGAAACCGCGTTGCGTACCGGCGGGACCCTCGAGTTCGCTACCGACTGGCTGACAATCTTTGAGCAATCCAGGGAAACCCTCAAGATTCTGTCGGGCGAAGGACTGCTAACGCGAGGAATTCGCTCCGTAACCGCCCACCACGTCATCTTCCACTGGAACCGACTCGGCCTCCCCTACCAAACACAAGCAAACGTTGCACTGGCTGCGAAAGAAACCATCTTCGAAAACCGACGGGTGTGTCGACGCATGAAAACGACTTACCGGTTATCGCTACCGCAAGGCGGTCAGAGTGTTATCCCGCACCACGAATAACTCCGAATAGGCGGGCAGCTCGACATCCCCCAGTTTATGATCACGATGGCCGGAGCGGGTGCGTTATCACCGTGCCCAGCCTGGCAGGGGAGTGCTCTGGTGGATTAACCAGCTCGAGATCCGTCTGGGGGAAGTCGTCGCCGACGCACAGCAGCGGGCGTCCAGCGAGCCGGCAGGTCGCGTAGGTGAGGCAGTCTCCGAAGTTGAGGCCGGCGGGGTGGCGTCGCTTGCCGTAACGCGTGAAGGCGTCGACCGCGACGGGCCAGTGCGCAGCTGTGCACGGGACCGTCTCAGCACCGACCTCATGGAGCAGCCGCGCCAGCAGCGACCTGCCTACGACGCCCAGGTGGGCCGTGAGCACGATGCCGGTCTCCGCGAGCGTCGGCGCACCGACACCGACGACGGGCGCTCTCGCCAGATGGTCCACGAGCACCTGGTGACCCGGCTCGGCCAGCAGGATCGCCACCAGCGCCGAACTGTCGACGATCACACACCCTCCGAGCCGTAGCCGAGGATGGCCTCGCGCTCGTGCTTGGTCAGGCCACCACGCAGCTCCACGGGAACCTGCGGCCACGCCTCGTCCACCAAGAAGCGGTGCAGCCGCTCCACCGGATCCTCGGCCGACGCACGGAGCCGCTCGAGCCGTTCTCGCAGGGCACCCCGCACCGCCGAGGTCTTCGTCTCGCCCGCCAGCGCCGCCACCTCGGCAGCGAGCCGTTCAGTCTCTGGATCCTTGATGTTGAGCGCCATGCCCACCATGGTACCAAAAAGCCGCCATGGTGGAACACCCCTGCCTCCTTGATCCGATAAGCGACATTATGACAACTCGGGTCGCCGCGCTCGCGGTAGGTGCCCGCGTCGGGGGTCGATGTTGCGCTCGGCTCGGTGTTCGAAAAACAACTTCTGGCTACGTAGCCGACCTGACAGATTTACGTGCGGTTACTGATTGCCCGTGGCGGTACGCCTGGGCAAGGTATGGAGAGCCGAAGCATCGCTCGATGTCGGAAAAGAAGTACCTGATCTAACTTATGGTGCACCGGCGCGCGCCAGGTGCTCACCCGAGGCCTGGGAGCTTTTTCATGATGCAAGTTTCGTCTCATCATCTGGAAGTATTCCGCACGGTGCTGGCCGGCAAGGTGATCACACCGGAGGACGCCGACTATGACACCGTGCGCATCCAGTGGAACAACGACATCGATCGCCGCCCGGTAGTGATCGCCCGCTGCACGTCGCCAGCCGACGTCGCGGCAGCGCTCACCTTTGCCCAGGAACAAGAATTGGAAATCTCGGTGCGTGGCGGCGGCCACGCCTTCTCTGGGGTCGGCGTCTGTGACGGCGGACTAATGATCGATCTCAGCTCGATGCGCCAGGTCTCGATCTGTGCTGACGCTCGACTGGCCCAGGCGGGCGGCGGTACTACCGTGGCGGAGCTGGACGCGGCGACCCAGGTGCATGGCTTGGCGGTGCCTGCCGGGGTGATCAGTCACACCGGTGTCGGTGGCCTGACACTCGGTGGTGGCATCGGCTGGCTCACTCACAAGGCGGGATTGACCATCGACAACCTGGTCTCGGTCGATGTGGTGCTCGCTGACGGCCGCTACGTGCATGCCTCGCGTGATGAGCACACTGATCTGTTTTGGGCGGTCCGCGGCGGAGGCGGCAACTTTGGCATCGTCACAACATTCGAGTTCCAGCTGCACCCGGTGGGGCCGGAGGTGCACCTGGGACTGTTTTTCTGGGGGATGGACAATGGCGAACAGGTGCTGCGGCTGGCCCGTGACGTCGTGCCCAGCTTGCCCGTCGAGGCCGGCGCCCAGATCGCGATCGGGCTCAACGCACCGCCCGCACCATTCGTACCCCCGCAGTACCACTTCACCCCCGGTTACCTGCTCATCGTGGTCGGGTTCTCCTCCGCAGCCGAACACGCCCGGCTCGTTGCGCCCATTCGTGAGGCACTGCCGCCGCTGTTCGAGCTCGTCACCCCGATCCCGTTTGTCGCGTTACAGCGGACTCTCGACGAGACCGCTCCCTGGGGACTCCTCGGCTACCAGGAAGTGATCTACCTTGACGAACTCACCGACGATGTGATCTCGGTGATCGTGGATCACATGCCTGCCAAGCGGTCGCCGATGAGCTTCTGCCTGATTTTCCGCCTGGATGGAGCGTATTCGGCGATCGGCGATGACGAGACGGCCTTCGGCGGTCGGCGGGCACCGCGCTACGTCATCATCATCGCCGGCATCGGTGCCACCCCCGAGATACTGAGCGCCGACCGGGCTTGGGTCCGGTCGTTGTGGAGTGCGCTGCGGCCATTCGCCCACGACTCGGGTGGTTACGTGAACTCCATGACCGACAATGACGAAGATCGGGTGCGGGCGTCTTATGGCCCCATCAAGTACGGGCGGCTGGCCCGGATCAAGACCAAGTACGACCCGGGCAACGTCTTCCACCTCAACGCCAACATCAAACCCGCCTGAACCAACCTGTTATCTGGACCTGTTATCTCGGCACGGTAGCGTGTGTCGCTGTGATGAGTTCGGCGATGAGTTCCGGCGACCGGCAGCACGCCGTCACCAACGCCGTCCCTGCGGAGCTGTTCATCAACGGTCGATGGCAACCAAGCAGCGGCGCAAAGACCTTTGATGTTGAGGACCCGTCCACCGGCGAGGTGCTGCGCGCTGTGGCCGACGCCACCCCCCAGGACGGGATGGCCGCGCTGGACGCTGCCGTCGCCGCACAGGCCAGGTGGGCACGGTACCCACCCCGGGAACGTGGCGAAATCCTGCGCCGCGCCTACGAGATGATGATGCGGCGCCAGGACGACCTCGCCCTACTGATGACCTTGGAGATGGGCAAACCCCTGACCGAATCCCGGGGTGAGATCGCCTATGCCGCTGAGTTCTTCCGGTGGTTCGCCGAGGAGGCGGTGCGGGTCGACGGCAGCTTTGCCACCGCGCCCAATGGCGCGGGCCGAGTCTTGACGATGCGCCAGCCGGTCGGCCCGTCGCTCCTGATCACCCCCTGGAACTTCCCCGCCGCGATGGGCACCCGCAAGATCGGTCCGGCGGTGGCGGCGGGCTGCACCATGGTGCTGAAGCCAGCCAGCCTGACCCCGCTGTCGATGCTCGCCATAGCCGACCTCCTGGCCGAGTGCGGGCTGCCCGACGGGGTGCTCAACGTCGTTCCCAGTTCCAGACCCGGTCAGCTGATGGAGCCGCTCATCCGAGACGGCCGGGCCCGCAAGCTGTCCTTCACCGGCTCCACGGAAGTGGGTCGCCTGCTGCTGGAGCAGTGCGCCGAGCAGATCATGCGGACCTCGATGGAACTCGGCGGCAACGCACCATTTCTGGTCTTCGCCGACGCCGACCTCGATGCTGCCCTCCAAGGGGCGATGGTCGCGAAAATGCGCAACATCGGCGAAGCCTGCACTGCGGCCAACCGTTTTTACGTGCACGCCGACCTCGTCGAGGAATTCTCCCACCGGCTGGCCGAGCGGATGAGCTCACTGCGCATCGGCCGCGGCAGCGACGAGGGGGTCCAGGTCGGCCCGCTGATCGACGCCAAGGCGCGAGACAAGGTGCAACACCTGGTTGACGACGCGGTCGCGCGCGGCGCCCAGGTGCTCGTCGGCGGCGAGCCGGTGGATGGTCCGGGGTATTTCTACCGCCCGACCGTGCTCGTCAACGTGCCCTCGGATGCCGAGCTGACCAGTACGGAGATCTTCGGTCCGGTCGCGCCGATCACCTCGTTCACCGACGAGCAGCAGGTGCTGGCGGCAGCCAACGACAGCCCGTTCGGGCTGGTTAGCTACGTTTACACCCGCGACCTCAACCGTGCCTTGCGGGTTTGCGAGGGGCTCGAGGCCGGCATGGTGGGACTGAACCAGGGTCTGGTGTCCAACCCGGCGGCACCCTTTGGTGGGATCAAGCACTCGGGGCTGGGCCGCGAGGGCGGTGCAGGGGGCATCGAGGAGTTCCTGGAGACCAAGTACGTGGCAGTCGCGACCTGACGGCGTTGACGAACACCAAGCCGAGATCAAGGTTATGGGTTGGGTTCCGCCGGCCCGGCATCAGGTGGCTGTTGCCCGGACGTTTCCTCCTCCGGTGGGCGGGTCGACTCCCCTGGCTGCTGTGCCCGCGGAACGCCGGACTGACCGCTGAACGCCGGTCGGGCCGAGGAGCCCGACGAGGGGGTCATGCCCACTCCCGGTCCCGGTACCTCCTTGCGGGCCACCTCTTCGGCGGCCCGGACCAAGGCCGCGATATGGGGGTCGCTGGAGGTGTCAAACCACCCAGCGACGGCATCGTCGTCCTCCTCGGGCCGGCTGGCGGAAACGAAGTCCCGGCTTGGTTCATACCGGAACACCCCGTCCTCCCCCGGCGCACCGAGCATCCTGGTGAACCCCTCCAGGGCCTTACCAAAGTCGCTGGGCACGACCCAGACCTTGTTCGCATCGCCCCTGGCCATCTGCGGCAGCGTCTGCAGGTACTGGTAGGCGAGCAACTCCGGGGTCGGCCGGCCCTCCTTGATCGCCGCAAACACCTTCTCGATCGCCTTGGCTTGGCCCTGCGCTTGCAGGTAACGCGCGGCGCGTTCACCTTGGGCGCGCAGGATGCGAGACTGTCGTTCCGCTTCCGCGTTGAGGATCGCAGCTTGCTTAGCACCCTCAGCGGAGAGGATTGCGGCCTGCTTCTGACCCTCCGCGGTCTTGATCGCTGATTCGCGCTGTCCCTCGGCGGTAAGGATCGTGGCGCGCTTCTCCCGGTCCGCGCGCATCTGCTTCTCCATCGAGTCCTGGATGGACAGTGGCGGATCGATCGCTTTGAGCTCGACCCGACTGACCCGGATTCCCCACCGGCCGGTGGCCTCGTCGAGCACTCCCGACAGCTGACCGTTGATGTAGTCCCGGGAGGTCAAGGCGTCCTCCAGACTCATCCCGCCTACGACGTTACGCAGCGTGGTAGTGGCCAACTGCTCGACCGCGGTGATGTAGTTGGAGATTTCGTACACCGCATCCTTCGGGTTGGTCACCTGGAAGTACACGACGGTGTCGATGGACACGGTCAGGTTGTCCTTAGTGATGACCGGCTGCGGTGGGAAGGAGACCACCTGCTCCTGCAGGTCGATCCGGGCCCGGATCCGGTCGATGAAGGGCACCAGGAAGTGCAGTCCCGGCATAAACGTGCTGCGGTAGCGGCCGAGTCGCTCGACGACCGCGGCGGACGCCTGCGGGATCACCACCACGGCCTTGACGACGGTGACGACGATCGCCAGCAAGATGACCACCAAGACCACGATCGCGGCAAGGCTCATCACGGCTCCCCCAAAACGACGGCGGTGGCACCGGAGACGTTCATCACCCGCACGGTCCGGCCGGGCTCCAGTACCTCGGTTTCGACGAGCGTACGCGCAGACCACAGCTCTCCACGCAGCTTGATCTTGCCGCCATGCGCGTCAACGGTGCTGACCACGATCGCCTTATCGCCGACCAGCGCCTCGACGTTAGTCGGCACGTGCTCGGTGTACAGCCGGCGTTTGAGCAGCGGGCGGGCCAGGATGGTCAAGGCCAGCGAGGTGCCGGCAAAGGCGGTGACGTCCAGCCATGGTTGAGCGCCCAGCTCCGCGAACCCCGCGGCCACTAGCGCACCCACCCCAAGCATGATCAACACGAAGCCGCCGGACAGCACCTCGGCGGCGATCAGAACAAATCCGGCTACAAGCCACAGCACAGCGGCCATGTGTTTATCTTGGCAGATCTTTGGACAACAGTCTGCCTTGGCAGATCTTTGGACAACCGTCTGCTGTGATCGTGACCGGGTCACTGCGATCCGGCCGTGACGAAGTCGATGAGCTGCTCGACGGCGCACAGCAGAGCCGGTTCAAGATCGCGAAAGCTCGCCACGGCACCCAGCACTCGGCACCAGCCCTGCGCGGGGTCCGCACGCCCACTGCGGTCCACCCAACCCAGTGCCTGGCACACACCGTCCTTCCACGGCACCCCCCGTGGCACGTCCGGCCAGCCTGGAATGCCCAGCGCCGCGGGCCGCACCGCCTGCCAGATGTCGACGTAGGGGTGACCGGTCACCAACACGTGCGGCGTGCGCACCGTCTTCACCAGGCGGCTCTCCTTGCTGCCCGCAACCAGGTGATCGACCAGCACACCAAGCCGGCGGTCCGGGCCGGGGCCGAACTCCGCGACCCGGGCGGCCAGGTGGTCCACCCCGTCGAGGCCTTCCACGACCACGCCATCCACTCGCAGATCATGCCCCCAGACCCGTTCTACGAGCTCAGCGTCGTGCTTACCCTCTACCCAGATCCGGCTGGCCCGGGCGGTTCGGGCTCGCGTCCCCGCCACCCGGACCGGCCCGGACGCCGACCGGGGAACTCCCGCGGCGGCCGGGCGCACCGGGCGGACCAGCGTGACCGGGTCGCCGTCGAGCAGGAAAGCCGCGTGCCGGAGGGGGAATGTCCGGACCCGACCCCGAGCGTCCTCAAGCTCCACGCAATCGCGTTCGCACCGGAGTACCGCGCCACAGAAACCACTCGTGGTGTCCTCAACCACCAGGCCCGTCTCGGCAGGCAACTGCGGCACCTCCCGCCGTGAGCGCATGGCACCGACGGTAACCGGAGGAGGGGATCCCACGGTGCCGCCACGCCGGATGTGCGTGCGCTGAGCCCGCGCTCTACTCTCCTACTCTGTGCCCTGTCCCAGTGCGACATTGACGGTGTGGGCCTCAGCCTGGCTGCACGGCTGCGCCGCCCCTGATGCCGTGATCGACGGCCTACATACCTGGGCAGGTCTGCACCAGGTCGTAGCCGTCGACGAGGCCACCGCACGACAGCTTGAGCTGCCGGCACCCGGAGAACCGCCGACCTCCGTGGTCGGCCTGCTGGCTACTGCACGGCGAGCCGGTGCTGACGGTGGCCGGCTCTTGTTACCCGTGGCCGGAGATGTGCGGGGTCTGCCGCCCGGCGGCCCGCTCGCCGCGGCGGCGCTGGAGTGTGGTGAGGCCACTGTGTTCACCGAAGCCGACCTGGCCGTGGTCCCGCGTTCGGTCGCTGAGGGCGTGCTGAGCTGGACGGTGTTCTCCCCCGGCCCCCTGCCCCTGATCGGCGAACCTGCCCTGTCCGATGCTGAGCACGGTCTGCGGGGCGCGGTCCGCCAAGCGGCGACCACGCTGGTGGAACTCGATGTTGCCCGGCACCGCCCCGGCGTCCGCGCTGAGATCGCCGAGGCTCTGGAGCGCCGGATCCGGCCGCCGTGGCCCGAGGGCACACCGGCCCGCACGTTGCGCGTGCTCGAGCAGGCCGACGAGGTGGAGGCTATCCTCCGCGCCGCGGACACTGACAACTTCAGCGGCGCGCTGTCCGCGTCGGTGGCCTCAGCCCGGTCCGCGGCGCTGCGACCGCTGTTCACCGCGGTGCGCGAGGCTCGGCGCTCAGCGGTTGCCGAGGCCGTCCGCGCCCTCACCCCGCGCGCTGGGCGCCGTTAACCGCCGTTAACCGTAGTCTGTATGGGATTCGCCCCCGCTGGTTCGCAACAGCCTGGTGCGCAGGGACTCCCGTTGACGCCCTGGCCGGCTGCCGGGACCTGCGAGCAACGGCGGGGGGACGCGTGGCGCACGTGCTCAGTGATGAGCTCCACCACCATCTCGGCGAAGCGGGGATCGGCGCCCGGAGTGGCGGCTCGGGCGAAGTCCATCCCGAGCGTGGCGGCGTGCTGCCGGGCCTCGTGATCAAGGTCCCACACGACCTCGAGGTGGTCAGAGACAAAACCGATCGGCGCTACCACGACGCCAGGCATGCCCTGGGCGTGCAGCGCGTCAAGGTGGTCGATCACGTCTGGCTCCAGCCACGGCACCTGTGGGGGCCCGGACCGAGATTGCCACACGACGTCGTAGCGGGACACTCCCACCGCTGCGGCAACCAACCAGGCGGTTTCGGTGACCTGCCGGGAGTAGCGGTGAGCGCCCTGGGTGGAAAGCCCGGCCGTGGCGTCTGCGGCCAGGGGCACCGAGTGCGCCGTGAACACCACCCGGGCGGCGGGGCCAGCCTGCTCGCGGGCGGCGCGCAGCGCATCGGCGCACGCTGCGACGAACAGCGGGTGATCGAAGAAATGTCTCAGCTTCATCAGTTCCGGTGCCCCAGGCCCGACGGCATGCCGGGCCCGGGCGATGTCCTCGTGGTACTGCCGGCAACCCGAGTAACCGCCCCACGCCGACGTGACGAACACCAACGCTCTGCGCACCCCGTCGGCGGTCATCGCGGCGACGGTGTCCTCCACCATCGGGTGCCAGTTGCGATTGCCGAAATACACCGGCAGGTCAAGCCCGGCGGTGGCGAGCGCCCGCTCGATCGCGGTGATCAGGGCGCGATTACACCGGTTGATCGGTGACACTCCGCCAAAGTGCAGGTAGTGCCGGGCCACCGCATCCAACCGCTGCGGAGGCACATCCCTACCGCGGGTGACGTTCTCCAAGAAAGGGCGCACCTCGCTGGGGCCCTCGGGGCCTCCGAAGGACAACAGCAACAGTGCATCGACCCCGCCGGTCAATAGGCCGCCAGTCAATGGCCCATGCCTAGGCCGCCGTCCACCGGCATCACCGCCCCGGTGATGTAGGCGGCCGCGTCCGAGGCGAGGAAGGTCACGACCGCAGCGACCTCCTCAGGGGTGGCTTGGCGGCGCAACGGGATCGAGCCGAGGATCTCCTGCCGGCGCTCCTGGCTGACCTCCGCGGTCATCTCAGTGTCCACATAGCCGGGCGCGACGACGTTGGCGGTGATCGAGCGGGATCCCAACTCCCGCGCGATGGATCGGGCGATGCCGATCAGCCCGGCCTTGCTGGCCGCGTAGTTCACCTGGCCGGGCGCCCCGGACAACGCCACCACCGAGGAGATAAACACCATCCGGCCCCACCGGGCTCGCAGCATGCTTTTAGCGGCGCGCTTGGCCACCCGGTAGGCGCCGGTGAGGTTGGTGTCCAGTACCCGCGAGAACTGTTCCTCGGTCATTCTGAGCAACAACGTGTCGTCGGTGATCCCGGCATTGGAGACGAGCACCTCGATCGGCCCGTGCGCCTGCTCCGCCACGGCGAACGCCGCCTCCACCGCCGCGCCGTCGGTGACGTCGCAGCGCACTCCGAGCACATCCTCGGGTACGCCAGACCCGCGGTGTGTCACGGCAACCCGATCACCCCGTTTGGCGAAGGCGCGGGCGATGGCCAGTCCGATACCGCGGTTACCGCCGGTGACGAGGACGGAACGAGTCACGGGCTGACAGTACCGGAGGTGGCAGGCCAGCAGCTTAGGGCAGCCGCTGCCCGAGAGCCAGCGCGCTGGCGGTAGCGAGTACCGCGGTGAGGGTGCCAGCGATCAGCCACGCCCTGCTCACGTCGGTCCGTTTGGTCTCGTAGCCGATCTGCTCACCCAAGGCATTGACGACATCGCTGAGCTGGCCGGCGCTGCCGGCGTCATAGAACTGCCCTCCGGAGAGGTCCGCGATGCGCCGGATCGATTCGTCATCGGCGGGCACTGGCTGGCGCTCACCGTTGATTTCCACCTGGCCGTAGGCGGTGCCGAAGGAGATTGCCGAGATCGGGACCTTGGCGGCGGCCGCGGCGCGGGCCGCGGTGAACGCGCCGCGCGGATCGTCACCATCGGGGGTCGGCACCGTCTGCTTGCCGTCGGTGAGCAGTACGATGCGCGCTGGCGGTGGCCCCTGCGCATCCGAGATCATGGCGCCGAACGCCTCGATCGAGGATAGCGCAGCGAAGATCGCCTCACCGGTCCCGGTGGCTTCGGCCAGCTTGAGATTGTCGATTGCCCGGAGCAACGAGACCCGCTCGGTGGTCGGCGACACCAGGACGGTGGCCGAACCGGCGAAGGACACCAGGCCCAGGTTCACTCCGGGGGTGAGGTCGTGAGCGAACCTCTTCGCCTCCCGCTGCGCCGCCGCTATCCTGCTCGGCTCGATGTCAGTGGCCCGCATGGACAGTGACACGTCGATCACCAACATGACGGTGGCCCGGTTGCGCGGCACCTTGCGCTCCGCGGTAGGGCCGGCTAGCGCGACGGTGAACAGGACCAGGGCTGCGAGCAGTAACGTCACCGGCAGGTGCCGTTGCCAGCCCTGACGCCGAGGCGCGAGACGCTCCAGCATGGCGAGGTTGGCAAAGCGCAACACCTGCCGGCGCCGCCGGCGCTGCATCCAGAGGTAGCCGACCGCCAGCACGGCGACCACCACCAGCAACAGGAACCACAGCGGACTGGTGAACCCGCCGAGGCTCACGCGACGCCTCCCGACCAGTGCCGCTTGCGGGCCACCGCGAAGCGCACCATGTCGGATACCCAATCGGAGTCGGTGCGCAGGGTCAGCCGCGCGGTGCTGCAGCGCCGCAGCACCGCGGCCACCTCGTCACGATGAGCAGCCGCCGCGGCGGCGAACTCACGGCGTAGCAGCGGCGTGGTCACGACCTCCTTCTGGCGCCCGGTCTCTGGATCAGCGAGCACCACCGTGCCCATGTCGGGCAGTTCGAGGTCACGTGGGTCGAGCACTTCGATGGCGATCAGCTCGTGCCGGGCGGACAGTCCACGCAGCGGCCGCTCCCAGTCGAAGACGTCCCCGGACCGTGGACCCAGGAAATCCGAGATGACCGCGACCAACCCGCGGCGACGAGGTGGGCGGCGCAGCTGCTCGAGGATTCCAGCGAGATCGCCGCGGACGCCCTCGGTGGCGCGCGGGAGCTCAGCGATCCGGCGAATCATCCCGCGGGCATGCGGCTGACCACTGCGGGCCGGTATCCGCAGCACATCCGCTCCGGTGCTCACCACGGCACCGACCCGGTTCCCGCCGCCGCGGGTCAGGTGCGCCACGGCGGCACAGGCGGCCACCGCAAGCTCCCGCTTGTCGCACTGCGCGGTACCGAAATCGAGACTGGCCGACAGGTCCACGGCCAGCCAGGTCTCCAACTCCCGGTCGGCAACGGTGTCCCGGATGTGTGGTTGGGTGGTACGCGCGGTGACCGCCCAGTCCATCCGCCGGACGTCGTCGCCGAGTTGGTAACGCCTGGCCTCGCCCGGCTCGGTGCCGGGCCCTGGCATCAGGCCGAGGTGATTGCCCTGCAGCAAACCGTCCAGCCGGCGCCGCACCGTCAGCTCCAGCGCGCGCAGCGCAGTTTCCATGCGCCCCTCGCGCAAAGCTGGCGGCGCCCACTGGTGCCGCTCGCCCCATTCGCTCCACGCCGTCATTCGGTCAGGCTATCCGCCGCCGCGTCATGGTTCGTCAGTGCTGGCCCACCACCCCGGCCGGTGTTCCCGGGCCGCTCGCAACGGGGCCTACGCTCTGGGGGCGGGCGGAAACCTGGGGCATCGGCACAGTTTGCAATACCCGGGTGACGATGTGCTCCACGGGCACACCGTCGGCCAGCGCGTCGTAGGAGAGCACCAGACGGTGTCGGAGCACATCGGCCGAGACGTCCACCACATCCTGCGGCAACACGTAGTCCCGCCCGCGGATCAACGCCAACGCGCGGGCCGCGGCAACGATGCCCAGACTCGCTCGCGGGGAGGCGCCGTAGGCCACCCACCCAGCGACGTCGGACAGGCCATGCTCGGCGGGCGCGCGAGTAGCGAGCACCAGCCGCACCACGTAGTCGACCAAGGCATGGTGCACGAACACCCGTCCCGCGATCTCTTGTAGCCTGATCAGCTCAGCGGGATCCAATACCCGGTGCGGCTCGGGAGGGTGCACGCCCATCCGGTAAATAATCTCCCGCTCCTCCTCGACCGTGGGGTATTCCACCTGGATCTTGAACAGGAACCGGTCGCGTTGTGCCTCGGGAAGCGGGTAGACGCCTTCGTTCTCGATAGGATTCTGGGTGGCCAGCACGAGGAAGGGCTGGGGCGTCGGGTAGGTGGTGCCGCCGAGTGACACGTGTCGTTCGGCCATCACCTCTAGCAACGCCGACTGCACTTTCGCTGGTGCCCGGTTGATCTCGTCGGCGAGCACGAAGTTAGCCATCACCGGCCCCAGCTCGACGTCGAACCGCTCCCGCCCCTGCCGGTAGATGCGAGTGCCCAGGATGTCAGCGGGGACCAGATCGGGAGTGAACTGGATGCGGGAGAACGAGCCGCCCACCACCCGGGCGACGGTCTCCACAGCGAGGGTCTTGGCCACTCCCGGCACTCCCTCGAGCAGGAGGTGCCCGCGGGCCAGCAGGCCGACGAGCATGCGCTCAATGAGCCGGTCTTGTCCCACGATTACCCGCTGGACCTCAAAGACGGTCCGCTCGATCAGTTGGGCGTCCCGGGCTGGGGTTGCCAGTCGGTCGGGGTGGCTGGGCGGGCCGGATGCTGGCAGGGACGCCCCGCCGTCGGCATCGCTCACGTGTCCTCCTCGCACGGGGTCTGGCCCAGGGATTCAGCCAGACCCAACTCCCCGGCCGGTGTGGCGGCTGTGAAGATGTTCGTGATCTACAGTACCCGGACCGCGTAGGGCATGATCTCGGCGTAGCGTACCGGTGCGATCCGAACCGCGGCTCCCGAGTAGGGGGCCTCAATCATCTGCTCCCCGCCGATATACAGCGCCACATGATGGATGTTTCCGTTCGTACCCCAGAACAGCATGTCGCCTGGTTGCTTTTGGGCCAGCGGTACCTTATGGCCGGAGTTGTACTGAAAGCCACTGTAGTGCGGCAGCGCATAACCGAGCGTGTGAGCGAAAACGTAGATCATCAACCCGGAGCAGTCGAAGCCGACCTTGTGGTAGTCGCCGTAGCGGTCAGCGACGCCACCGTCCCGGACGCCGACCGTGGGTCCCTCGGCGTTCCCGCCGCCCCACGAGTAGCGGACACCCAGCTGGGACATCGCCCGGTTGATGACTGAACGGACCTCCACGGCAACGAGCCGAGACTTGGCACCGGTCACCGGGGCGCTTCGCTCGGCTGCGACGGCCCTCACGGCGGCGGCAGCGGCAGCAGCGGCAGCAGCGGCGGCCTGTTCGCGATCCCGTTCTGCGCGCCACTCCTCGTAGCGCTTCCGCTGCCCGCGCAACCCGGCAACGGCGTTCTGCGCCTCGTAGAGCTGGCGCTCAAGGTCCGCCTTGTAGTCACGCAACGCTTTGGATTTCGCTGATTGCGCTGTCTCCGTGTCGATGGCCACCCGATAGGCGCCCTCCAGCGCGGTCTTCGCGTCGGCGGCGGCCTGCTTGGCGGTCTGAGCCGCCGCAAGGGCCGCCCGGGTCTGGGAATCCTTGTTGGCCGCTTCGACGCGGGTTCGCCGCATGTTCTCTACCGCGTGCAGCTGAGCCCCTCCCACAGCATCCAGCAGCTCGGCCCTGGCGAGCAGGTCCTTCGGACTCCGCGACCCGAGGAAGGCCGAGAGTGATCCGACCGTGCTGCCCTGCCGGAAACTCGCGGCAGCGAACTGGTCGAGATCCCGATGCGCCTCCACGATCTGGGCGGCGGCCGCGTTGGCCTCCGCGCGGGTGTTGTCTGCCGCGCGCGTCGCGGCAGCTGCGGCGGTGTCTGCGGCTTGCTGGTCGATCAGCGCCTTGTTCGCTTGCTCGTGCTTGAGCTCGACCTGGGATTCCAGGGCCACCAGGGCGGCGTCGGCCTGGGCGACCCGGTTGGCCAGTTGCCCGACCCGGGCGGCGGTGGTGTCGACGTGAGTCTGGCCGGACTTGAGATCGTCGTCGCTGGGGTTGGGCGGGGCTGGCGGCACTGCCTCAGCAATGGCAGGTTGTCCCACCAGCGCCAGCACCACGAGCAACGCTGGGACCACTGCACGGCCGGCGAGGTGACGTCGAGTCCGGACGCTCACACCCCACTCCTTCCCGGCGCCCCCTGCAGGCACCAGCCCTCCCGACGTCCGCCAAGTCTTGTCACACAGGCCACGGGCGCGCACTATGCCACGACCACCCTCATGCGCACCAGTGATCTCTCCAGTAACAATCGCAACATCAACCACACGTGTTACAGGCAAAAGGAGTTGTCACGCTATGTAGTTGATCAGAAGCAATCGTTCCAGAGCCGAGCGGAAGCGACTGTCCAGGCCGCGGACACAAGGAGACAGAGTGACCTAATTACGGTCCCCAACTTGTTGTCCGGTGTCGCCGAGGTCAGCCGAGTTGCTTTTTCAATCCGGCCCGTCACGACGCCACAGCTTCCTGCTCCACGCTCTGCAATTACGTCGCCGGTAGGAGTTGCCCTCCAAGGGTCATCTCAGAGAAACTGCACCGGAACGTGGTGCGGACATCCGATCCAGACCAGACCCCGCCCTTCTGACCCCTCCTCGGTCAGTTCACTTCACGTTCCCGCCCCGCCCAGTACTCTTGGCGCAGCTTGAACTTCTGGACCTTCCCGGTGGCGGTGCGCGGAATCGACTGCCGAAATTCCACCGACGTCGGTGCCTTGTAGCCGGCCAGCCGCTCCTTGCAGTAGGTGATGATGTCCGCCTCGGTGACCTGCTTTCCCGCAGCCACCACAACGAGCGCCTTGACCGTCTCACCCCAGCGCTCGGAGGGCACCCCGATCACCGCCGCCTCAGCCACCGCCGGGTGGCTGAACAGGCAGTCCTCTACCTCGATGGATGAGACGTTCTCACCACCGGTGATGATCACATCCTTCTTCCGGTCAGTGATACACAGGTAGCCCTGGTCATCCACCGACCCGCCGTCCCCGGTGTGGAACCACCCGTCTACAAGTACTTCGCTGCTGGCCTGGGGGCTGTCCCAGTAGCCGGCCATCACGACGTTGGAACGGGCTAGCACCTCCCCGGAGGGGGAGGTGCGCAGTTGCACGCCCAACGCGGGGGCACCGGCCCGGGATAGCCTGCGGGCGCGTTCTGTGGCAAGCAGATCGTCATCGGCCCGGCTGGCGCGGTTAAAGGTCAGCAGTGGTGCGGTCTCGGTGAGTCCGTAGATTTGCATGAACTCCCAACCGAGTTCCTCGCTGAGGCGTTGAATCATTCTGCTCGGCGGGGGCGCACCCGCGCAGACCAGCCGCACCCGCCCTCGCCCCGGGATCTCGCCATCCCACTGTGCGGCTGCCTCCAGCACCGCGTGCCACACCGGGGGGGCGCCACACATCAACGTCGCGCCGTGCTGGGCGACCCGGCGCAGGATCTCGGCACCGTCTACTTTGCGGAGCACGATCTGCTCGGCTCCCAGCCCGACGAGGCCGAAGGGCATGCCCCAGCCGTTGCAGTGAAACATCGGCAGGGTATGCAGATAGACGTCGCGTTCCCAGGCCCGGGTGTGCAGTGCGAAGGTGACCGCGTTGATCCAGATGTTGCGGTGGGTCATCTGCACTCCCTTGGGCCGCGCGGTGGTGCCCGAGGTGTAGTTGATCGTCGCCGTGGCGTCCTCGTCCGGCTCGGGCCACGGGCGCGGCTCGACACCGAACCGCATCAGGCACTCCTCGGTCTCGCCGCCGAGCACGAAACGGTGCGGCGCGGCCACCGTTTTGAGCGCTTCATCGAGCTCGGGGTCGACCAGCAGCACCGAGGAGCCGCTATGCGACACGATGTACTCCACCTCATCGGAGCGGAGCCGGAAGTTCACCGGCACGCAGATGCGGCCGCTGGCCGGGACGGCATGCAGCAGCTCGAGCATCCGGGAGCAGTTGTGGCTGACCACGGCCACCCGCTCCCCCGCCCCTACCCCGAGCGCGTCCAGGCCGGCCTGCCAGGCGCGGACCCTGCTGCCCAGCGCCCGGTAGGTTGACGCCGGCACCGGGGGGGCTGGTTGGACAGGTTCGTCCACCACCGCGACAGACTGGGCGAACGCCGTCTTGCCGCGATCAAGGAAGTCAGCGACGGTCAAGGGCACCCGCATGGCCTGCCACCTCCGGCGTGGTTTCGCTCAGATACCACCCCCAGGGTATGGGTCGCCCCCTGGTTAAGAGGCCGCACTCCTCGGGAATACACTGCGTGCTCCTCCAGTGTCGGAACGTGTTCGCCGCGCAGCAGAGGCCGGTGCCATGAGGAGATCGTTCCGGCTGGCGACCAGGGTGCTCCTGGCCACGGCCACCGCGATGACGGCCCTGGCGGTACCCGCCGTGGGCGCACCGGAGTCACCGTGGGACACGCTCGCCGGCACGTCGGTGAGCTTTGTGGTCATGGACGGCACGAGCGGTGAGATCTGGGCCGAGCGCGATGCGCACGCCCAGTACCGGTCCGCGTCGCTGGTGAAGCTGCTCATCGCGCTGGACTATTTCGACTCTCGCGGACCTGGCGTCGAGATCCCAGCGGATGATCGTGCGCTGCTGGAGTCGATGCTGCGCTCCAGCGACGACGAAGCAGCCAGCGAGCTGTGGGCCCGTGACGGGTGGGAGACGATCGTGTCCCGGATGGCCGACCGGCTGGGCCTGACCGACACCGAGCCTCCCGCCGACCGGCGCGTCTGGGGGTACACGGCCACCAGCGCCCTGGATGTGGCCCGGATCTACGGGTACCTGCTGCATGAGGCTGATCCGGCGGTCAGGGAGTTCATCGTCGGGAATCTCCGCAGGGCGACACGGTGTGCGGCCGATGGGCGGGATCAGTACTTCGGGATCCCGAGCGCGGTCGACGAGCCGTGGGCGATCAAGCAGGGATGGTCGGGCTACGCCGAGGTGGCGCCCGGCAAGGAGTGCCCTGAGTTCCTCGACGGTGACAAGACCGACGGTGACAAGACCGACAGGGACAAGGCCGGTAGGGGCAAGGCACCGGCGGCGCCCGAGGAGACACCAGCCATCCGGGACAGTGCGACCCGGGCGCAGGTGGACCGTGGCCCGCACATCGACCTCAGCCGCCGCGCCCTGCACACCAGCGGCACGATCGGCACAGGTCACGACATGATTATGGTGCTGCTCAGCTTGCACCCCCAGGGGGCCACCTACCAGGACTGCGCCCAGCAAGTTACCGCGGTCACTCGGGCGCTTTACCTTGCCGTTAAGGCTTCGCCCGCTGATCCCGTGGGTAAGTGGCCAGACGTACAGTCACGGTGGAGGGCATCACCCTAGCCCTTGTGAGTGGAGGAGCCAGTGACCTACGCAGCAGCGAGTGCCAACAGCTTCGGTGCCCGTGGCACGTTGTCCGTCGGGACCGCGTGCTACGAGGTGTTCCGGTTAGCCGAGCTGGACCGGCGGCTCGGCACCCAGTGGCGTGCCCTGCCCTACAGCCTGAAGGTGTTGCTGGAGAATCTGTTGCGCTGGGAGTCAGGCCCGCGGGGTGCGCACGTCACGGCCGAGCACATCGAGGCACTCGCCCGCTGGGACGCGCAGGCGCACTCGTCCACCGAGATCCAGTTCACTCCCGCCCGAGTCATCATGCAGGACTTCACCGGCGTGCCGTGCCTGGTCGACCTGGCCACGATGCGCGAGGCGATCACGGACCTGGGCGGTGATCCGCAGGCGGTCAATCCGCTGGCGCCGGCCGAGCTGGTGATCGACCACTCCGTGATCGCCGACGTGTACGGCCGTCCGGATGCCTTCGAGCGCAATGTCGATCTCGAGTACCAGCGCAACCGGGAACGTTACCAGTTCCTGCGCTGGGGGCAGGGCGCCTTCGGCGAGCTAACGGTGGTTCCGCCGGGGACCGGGATCGTGCACCAAGTCAACATCGAGCACCTGGCCCGCACCGTGATGATCCGCAACGGTCAAGCTTACCCAGACACCGTGGTAGGCACCGACAGTCACACCACGATGGTCAACGGGCTTGGTGTGCTGGGGTGGGGCGTGGGCGGTATCGAGGCTGAGGCCGCCATGCTCGGTCAACCCGTGTCGATGCTTATCCCGCAGGTAGTTGGCTGCAAGCTCACCGGATCCATCCCCCCGGGGGCCACCGCCACCGATGTCGTGCTCACGCTGACCGAGATGCTTCGCCAGCACGGTGTGGTCGGGAAGTTCGTCGAGTTTTACGGCGCGGGTGTGGCAGCGGTACCGCTGGCCAACCGCGCCACGATCGGCAACATGAGCCCGGAATTCGGTTCGACGTGCGCCATCTTCCCGATTGACGAGGAGACGGTCCGCTACCTGGAACTCACTGGTCGTCCCGCTGAGCAGCTCGCGCTGGTCGAGGCCTACGCCAAGGAGCAGGATCTCTGGCACGATCCGCGCCGGGAGGCCACCTACTCCGAGTACCTCGAGCTGGACCTGTCCACCGTGGTCCCCTCCATCGCCGGGCCCAAGCGCCCGCAGGATCGGATCTCACTGTCCGAGGCCAAAACAGCGTTTCGTCAGGCGCTGGTCGGCTACGCCGGTGCGACCCAGTCCGGTGCGACAGACTCCACGGTGGACCAGGCCGGCGTCCACTCCTTTCCGGCAAGCGATGCAAGCGCGGTGAGCAGCGGCAACGGCACAGGCAAACCCCGCCGGGTGATCTCGGCTGCGGCCGGTGCCCAGGGCCGTCCTAGCTCCCCGACACCCGTGCGGCTCGCCGAGGGCACCGGCTATGAGATCGACCATGGTGCCGTGGTGATCGCTTCGATCACCTCGTGCACCAACACCTCCAACCCGTCGGTGATGATCGGTGCGGCGTTGCTGGCCCGCAACGCCGTTGAGGCGGGTTTGACCGTCAAGCCCTGGGTGAAGA
Organism: Pseudonocardiales bacterium; assembly: GCA_019244165.1. Classification (GTDB taxonomy): domain Bacteria; phylum Actinomycetota; class Actinomycetes; order Mycobacteriales; family Pseudonocardiaceae. The sequence continues at coordinate 24,739 of JAFATA010000058.1, forward strand.
CGTCGATGGCGCCTGGTTCCCAGGTAGTCACCGACTACTACGAGAAGGCCGGGCTGTGGCCGTACTTGGAGAAGCTTGGCTACCACCTGGTGGGCTACGGCTGCACCACGTGCATCGGTAACTCGGGTCCGCTGCCCGAGGGAGTCTCCCAGGCCGTCCATGACGGCGACCTCGCGGTGGTCAGCGTGCTGTCCGGTAATCGCAACTTTGAGGGTCGGATCAACCCGGACGTCACGATGAACTACCTCGCCTCACCGCCGTTAGTGATCGCCTACGCGCTGGCTGGAACGATGGACATCGACTTCGCCAGTGACTCGCTGGGGCTCGACCGCGACGGCAGACCGGTCTATCTGGCCGATATCTGGCCCTCGCCAGCAGAAATCCAGAAAGTGATCGAGCTCGCGATCAGCCATGAGATGTTCGCCAAGGACTACACCGACGTCTTCGCCGGCGACGCTCGCTGGCAGTCACTGCCGACGCCGGCAGGCGAGACCTTCGCCTGGGATCCGGAGTCCACCTACGTTCGCAAGCCCCCTTATTTCGACGGAATGACGCTGCAACCAGCGCCGGTCGTTGACATCTCGGGTGTCCGGGTGTTAGCGCTGCTCGGGGACTCGGTGACCACTGACCACATCTCTCCCGCCGGGGCAATCAGGGCGGACTCCCCTGCCGGTCGCTATCTCGCCGAACGGGGTGTGCAGCGCAAGGACTTCAACTCTTATGGATCTCGCCGGGGCAATCACGAGGTGATGATCCGTGGCACGTTCGCCAACACCCGGTTGCGCAACCTGCTACTCAAGGATATTAGCGGCGGCTACACCCGCGACTTCACCGCATCATCCGGCGCCGACCCAGTATCGATCTACGACGCCGCGCAGCGCTATGCGGCCGCCGGCATCCCCCTGCTCGTCCTGGGCGGCAAGGAATACGGCTCAGGTTCCTCGCGGGACTGGGCGGCCAAGGGCACCCTGCTACTCGGAGTCCGCGCGGTGCTCGCTGAGTCCTTCGAACGGATTCACCGCTCCAACCTGATCGGAATGGGCGTACTCCCGGTGCAGTACCCCGCTGGCGAGTCGGCGTCGTCACTGGGCCTAGATGGCACCGAGACCTACGACATCTCCGGTGTCACCGCACTCAACAACGGCTCCATCCCATCCACGGTGCATGTCAAGGCCACCCGTGAAGGAGCGGATCCCGTGGAGTTCGACGCCGTGCTGCGCATCGACACCCCCGGCGAGGCCGAATACTACCGCAACGGCGGAATCCTCCAGTACGTCCTGCGCGCCATGGCCCGCCAGACCACATAGACCCAATCAAAGGGGAAGCATCCTCAGTGTCCTCCTGTCGTCGAGTTCGACACTAGCGCTGTCCTCGGTCCCACTCTGCAGCCCTGGTGTCGAACTCGGCGACTCTGGTGCACGCTTTCGAGCCTTGGTGCGGCACGTGTGGTTCATAGCCCTCCGGCCCGAGGAGGACGGCTACTCCAGCTTCGCGTAGTTCTTTGACGCTGCGACCGAAGGCCGGGTGTGCTGCTTGCGCCGAGTTGAGAAACGGTAGCGCGGCAAGGGGTAGACCAAGCCCGATGGCCTCGGTGAGCAGGCCGAGCGCCAGCGTGTCAGAGATCCCGGCTGCCCACTTGTTGACAGCACGCGACGAGACGGTTCCTGGTGACTGCTCACACTGGCACCCCGACTGCTCGGGCCAACCTCGTGACACTGAACCATCCCGGGTTCGGTGGAGACTCCGATCTTTGAGAGGATGGAGTCGTGCCCGCTCCCAGGAAGTACCCCAACGAGCTTCGTGAACGTTCGGTTCGTCTCGTGTTGCAGATGCGACGTGAACAACCGCAAGAATCCCGTCG
>JAFATA010000065.1 GCA_019244165.1 Pseudonocardiales bacterium
CAAAGCGTCAGCATTGCGCTGGGCAGCCGTCCGCAGATCAGGGATCCCCTCAGCGGCCGGGCGGGGCGCGGCGAACTGCTCAATCAGAGAACGAAACGCGCCACCGTGCTCAGACTCCAGAAAGCCCTCGAACCCCAGCCGCCCATCGCGGCGCTCCCGGAATCGCAGTTCCCCCGCGGCAGGAGCGGGTTCGGGCTCCTGCCGGGGTTGGGGGCCGTCCTGGTCCAGGTGCGCGAGGATGTGCCGCCCGATCTTGTGCAGCGATGTCGGGGTGAACGAGTGCGCATAGCGGGCCAGGTCGGCTTCGGCGGCCTGGCGCTGCTCGGCACCGACCGCGGCGGGAATCGCGTTCATCGTCTCGACAATCACCCGAACCTGCCCCAGCCCGATCTGTCCCGCCGCCAGGGCCGCAGCAGTGTTCGGCAGCTGCGGGGGGAGCACCTCACCGCTCAAGGTGCGGCGCGCGGTGAGCTGGGCGGCGAGCGCGACCCGAGTGCCAGCCTCGGCGGCCGATAACTGCAGCATCCCCGCCAGCAGGCGCTTGGTGGTGCCGAACCCGGTGCTGGCCGCGATATTGCGGGAGTCCAGCTCCGCAACGGTCTCCAGCATCAGCGCATGCAGCATCCGCGAGACAGCTTCGACCTCTCGGAGGTGATCCCGCAACCCCGCGTCGTCGGACCCCGCAAGCGCCGCGCGCCACTGCTGCAGGCAGGCGGTGATCGTCTGCCTCGGGTCCAGCCCGGTGTCGAGCACGCCCCCATCATCAACCCCACCCCTGACAATTTCCGGGCGTTCCCCCGACCAGACAACAAGATCTTTAACGATCAGCCCCCTCAGTGGCGTCGGGGTAGAGCGCGTGTCGTGTCGCCGAGTTCGACCACAGAGCTGTGGAGGGGCACGGGGATAGCCCTAACTGTCGAACTCGGCGACGAGGGTGTCCTCGGGGCTCCGGCCGAGGGCGCGGTGTATGTGAGGAGAGGAGACCAGGTAACCTACGATTCGCTGTTCAATGCGATCATGGGAGAATGTTGACCCGATCTTCTGGGAGACCTCGTGGGGCGGCGATCGCCGCGTGCGCCGCCGTGCTGATTCCCTTGCTGGCTCTGGTGCTCTCCAGTTGTTCCCGGCCCACCACGAAACCGGCGGCCATCGACGGACCGGACGCACTCCAGCGTTTCTACACCCAGAAGCTCACCTGGTCGAGCTGCGACACGATCTTCGAATGCGCCTCGTTGCAGGTACCGCTGGACTACGCCAACCCGGCCCGGCAGACCATTCAGCTCGCGGTGATCCGAAAGCGGGCCACCGACCCCGCGCACCGGATCGGCTCGCTGATCACCAATCCCGGCGGCCCGGGTGGGTCGGGTGTGGAGTTCATCAAGCAAAACTATCCCGCCCAGCTCGGCCAGCCTTCGTATTTCGGGCCGCCGCTGCGAGCCGACTTTGACATTGTCAGCTTCGACCCGCGCGGGGTGGGCCAGAGCGCGCCGGTCACCTGCCTCACCGACACCCAGCTCGACCACTTCTTCGCCTTGGACCCGACCCCCACCACCCCGGCCGAGGTGGACGCGGTGGTGTCCGGGGACAAGTCCTTCGATGCGGGCTGCCGGGCTCACTCAGGCGCCCTGCTGCCGTATGTGGGCACCCTGAACGCGGCCCGCGACATGGACATCCTCCGCGCCGCGCTCGGTGATGCGAAGATGTACTACCTCGGAGCCTCCTACGGCACCTACCTCGGCGCGGTCTATGCGCAGCTGTTCCCCACCCACCTCGCCCGAGCGGTGCTGGATGGCCCGGTGCCCCCGAACCAGACCACCAAGCAGCAGGACCTCGGGCAGGCCGTCGGCTTCCAGGATGAGTTCAACCGGTTCATCACCGACTGCGTGACCCATTCCGACTGCCCGCTCGGCACCAACGCGGCCGCCGCAGAAGGGAAGTTGGCGGATTTCTTCGCCTCGACCCTCCGCCACCCGCTGCCCACGGGCACCCCCCGGATGCTCGATGAGGCGCTGGCCGAAACCGGCGTGGTGCTCACCATGTACGACAGCCCCACGTCATGGTCACTGCTCCGGACGGTCCTGGCTCAGGCGATGGCCGGTGACGGGCGCGGGCTTCTGGTCCTGTCCGATCTGTACTACGAACGTAACCCGAAAACCGGGCATTACTCCAATGAGAGCGCGGCCAACGTCGCGATCAACTGCATCGACCGCCCCCCGGACGTGCACTCGGTGGGTGACGTCCGCGCCGAACTCGGCGAGTTCGAGCGGGCCTCCCCGCTGCTGGGGGCCACGTTCGCCTGGGGTGAGCTGCAGTGCGCGTATTGGCCGGTGCCACCGGACAGCCAGCCGCACCCAATCCATTACGCGAGTTCGCCGCCGATCCTGGTCGTAGGGACCATCCACGATCCGGCTACGCCGTACCCTGCGGCTCGGGATATGGCCAACCAGTTGAGTTCTGCGGTGCTGCTGACCTACAACGGCGACGGGCACACCGCCTACAACCGGGGCAGTACGTGCGTCAACAACGCCGTGAACGCATATCTGGCTCAGGGCACCGTGCCGGCCACGGGCACCGTGTGCCAACCGGATACGGCTGCGGTCACCCCGGCGCCGAAGCGCTGAACGGTATCCGGCGGGCGTCAGGACCCGTACGACCGTCCGGGGGATAACCGGCGCGGGTGTCGACACCAGGGCCGGTAAGGCGCACGATCGACTACAGGGTGAACGCAGTCGAACATTTCAGCGCGTTGCTGGCCGGGCGCGGGCCGGGGCCGGAACTCGATGTCGGCGCGCTCGCAATCGCCGCTGGCGCGGATCCTGACCTGGACGCCGATGCCTGGCTGCGCGAACTGGACAGGCTGGCCGAGGGGCTCGACTCGCTCGAGGCGCTCATCCACCGACTGTTCATCGAAGAACACTTCACCGGCAACACCACGAATTATTACGACCCGCGCAACTCCCTGCTGAATCGGGTGCTCGAGCGCAGGCTCGGCATTCCGATCACGTTGTCGGTCGTCTGCCTGGAGGTGGGGCGCCGCGCCGGGGTGCCATTGGAGGGGGTCAGCATGCCCGGTCATTTCCTCGTCCGGCCGCTGGCCACCGAGCACTACCTCGACGCGTTCAACGGCGGCGCGCTCCTTGACCTCGCCGGTTGCGAGGCCCTGTTCCGCACCGCAAACCAGACAGATCCAGACCTTCCGTTCGGGCGGCATCTGCTGACGCCTGCACCCAGAAGGGCGATTTTCGCCCGTATCCTGCAGAACCTGCGGATCATCTACCGCAGCCTCGGCCGCCCCGCCGACCTGGAATGGGTGTTGCGGATGCGCCTGGTGCTCCCCGGGGTGGGTACCCGGGAACTCATGGAGCTGGGCCAGACGCTCGGTCAGCAAGGCCGCTTCCTCGATGGCGCCAAGTTCCTCGAGTCGCAGATCTCCCAGTGGCCGCAACACGCGGAGGTCCTCCAGTACGCCGCACGCAGCCTGCGGGCCCAGCTCAACTAGCCCAGCTCAACTAGGTGCCAGGCGCTCAGCGCGCAGGACGATGGGTGCGGGCGGCCCACCGCAACGCGGGCGGGCACACCAGCAGCACCAGCACGAGCAGGCACAACGTCGCGGCCGGTATCCCGTAGGCCGGCTGGGACGAGGGGCCTACGGCGTACCAGCAGACACCGAGCAGCAGGAGCTGAGCGACGAGAGCCGGTGTGCGTGCCGCGCGCCGGCCCCGCACCAGCTTCGCGCCCACGACGATCAGGATGCCCCCGAAGCCGGCCAGCCAGGCCGCAGTGGCCCCAGCCAGTACCGGAGGAGTGGATCCGCGCACCACCGTGGCGAGCAGCCAGGCCGCGAGAGCGACACCAACCACGCCCTGCAGCCCCACCAGCATGCCCGCAGCACGTACAGGACGTGGCGTGACTGGCTCGGCGGTGCTCATGCCCCCTCCTTCATTGCCCCCCTCTGTCATTGCCCCCTCCCTCATGCCCCAGTGGTGCGACGTAAAAACTGACCCGAACCGTTCGGGCCGGCAGTCTCGTTAGACCTCGTAGGGCTAGCTGCCGAGGAGCCTCCGGTCCGGCGGGCCGGCAGGTTTCTTAGTCGATGCATCGCGGTGATCCTATCGCGATGATCGAGCGGAGCGAGCAGTCGTGATCAAATGATCGTGACGCGCAGTGATGTCCGAATGGTGCTTGCTGAATCGGTTTCACATGCGGTTGCCAGTTCGAGTGGGGGGTACCCAGCGGAGTGAATTGGCGCTGCACCCGTCGATAGCTCTTGACATCGGAGGTGATTGTGAAATCATTCACAAGCCCAAATGACAGACGATGACGGCGCTGGGACTGAGGAGTCCACCAGCGCGATCGACGAGGAGCAAGCACCATGGACTGGCGCCACCGCGCGGCCTGCCGAGACGAGGACCCCGAGCTGTTCTTCCCCGTAGGAACCAGCGGCCCCGCTCTGTTGCAGATCAGCGAGGCGAAGGCCGTCTGTCGGCGTTGCCCGGTTAATGCTGAGTGCCTCAATTGGGCACTCGCCTCCGGACAGGATGCTGGCGTGTGGGGCGGTATGAGCGAGGACGAGCGGCGTGCCCTCAAGCGGCGCAACGCTCGCACCGGGGCCCGTAACGGCGCCTGACCCGCGTATATAGCACGACAAGGCGACAGGCCTGGCACTGCCCTGTGCCAGGCCTGTCGTTACTGGGCAGCCCGGTACCTAGGCGCACCATCAGAGAGGCACCATCGTATGACGGCCTCATCATGCCAGAGTATGATCATGTGAGGCACGTCATGGAAGTACTGTCACTGGTAATCGTAGCACCGCTGCGGTGCCGTGGGGTTGCCGTCGTTGCAGTTCCAGGGACCCTCGTAGCTCGGAGCCAACCAGAGTTCGGACGATCTGTAAGCCCAGCCGCTCAGCCCGGGCCAGCGAGAAGTCGGGCGGTAGTCCCCGGCCGTCATCGGAGACGACCACCTCGAGCGACCCTGCGGACCGTTGGGCGCGAAGCACCACCTCGCCCCCTCTGTCCGGTTCGAAGGCGTGCTCTAGGGCGTTGTGCACCAGCTCAGTGAGCGCCATGACCAGCGGCGTGGCGAGCTGGGCGGGCAGGACCCCCAGGGTGCCCTCCCGCCGCACGACGACCTGGCTCTGCTGCGCCGACAGCTCGGCGACCATGGAGAGCACCCGGTCTACGACGTCATCGATGTTCACCCGCTCATCGAGGGACATCGACAGTGTCTCGTGCACCAGGGCGATGGAGGCCACCCTACGCACCGACTCTTGCAGCGCTTGGCGGGCCTCGGTATTGGCCGTGCGGCGAGATTGCAACCGCAGCAGCGCGGCCACTGTCTGTAGGTTGTTCTTCACCCGATGGTGAATCTCTCTGATGGTGGCGTCCTTGGAGAGCAGCGCACGGTCCCGGCGGCGTAGCTCGGTCACGTCGCGGACTAGCGCTAGCGCTCCAGCGGGTGCTCCCCGCGGGCGCAGGGGCAGCGCACGGAACAACATCGTGGCGCCCGCGGCGTCGGCCTCGATCCGGGTGCTCGGGCTGCCCTGGACCGCAGCGCGGATCCGCTGCGCGACCTCCGCGGCGTCGAACGGATCAGAGATCAACCTGCGAGTCAGCGGGGCGAGGTGTTCGCCCCGGAGATCCGCGGCGTACCCCATCCGGTGGTACGCCGACAGCGCATTGGGACTCGCGTAGATCACAGCTCCGGCAGTGTCGAGCCGGAGTAAGCCATCCCCCGCCCGCAGGCCACCGTTGAGGTCTTGGGTGCTCTCGGCATCCGGAAAGGTGCCGTCGGCCAGCATCTGACACAGATCCGTGGCGATTCCCAGGTACGCGATCTCCAGTGGGCTGGGCACCCGGGGCACGGCGAGGTTAGCCTCCCGGGCCAGGACGGCGATCTGTGCCTCACCCAGCCGCACCGGCACCACCTCGCGATGCACCGGAACGCCGAGCAGCCAGCGCGGCTGCTCCTCCCGCAGGATGCTGCCCTGCCGCAACGCTTGGCGCAGCCGGAGGCAGTCTGCCTCGCCAGCACGGATGCCGACCACGTCCTCGGGATGGGCAGTGGGGCCGGTGGTGGGGCGGACATGGGCCACGCAGAGGAACTCCGGCGCCGGGTCGGCGGCGCCCAGTGGGGCCCACATCAGCAGATCGGCGAAGGCGAGATCAGCGAGCAACTGCCATTCGGCGACAACCCGCTGGAGGTGACTGACCGCGGCGCCGGGCAGCTGGGTGTGCTGGGCGAGCAGCTCGCTCAGCGTCGCCATGTCGGGTCACCACCTCGCCGCTGTCACTCACTCGAAGGCGAGGTCACACCACCACGGCGATCAGGTCGCCCTGCTGCACCACGTCGCCCTCCGAGACCGCCAGTTTCGCGACGGTTCCCTCGACCTCCGACAGGACGGGGATCTCCATCTTCATCGACTCGAGGATCACCAACGTGTCACCGTCAGACACCGGGTCGCCCTCCGCGACCACGACCTTCCACACGTTGGCCACCATCTCGGCCCGGATCTCCTCAATCATAGATCGCCCTCCTTGAAGGCTCGGCCCTGAAGATTCGACGCTGTCATCCAACCACGGTGAACGGCCCACGGTCGGCGATATCATGGCGCACCGTGACACACTCGTTCCCGAGGGCAATCGCATCATCCGTGATCAGTCAACGCAGAGAGGGGAAGACGCCGTGTCCAAGCGAGGCCGCAAGAAGCGTGACCGGAAAAAGAACGCCGCCAACCACGGCAAGCGCCCGAACACCTGAGGCCCCGCGGTGGGCCCGCCCCGACGCTGGCGGGCCCACCCGTTGAGATCAACACTCGGTGGAGAGCCAGACGTGGCTTTCGGTGCTGCTCGACACCTCCACACCCGACACCGCTTGGCTCATGATCTCCCGGATGGACTGGAGCAACCGTTGCCTCAGCGCGTCGGGCGCGTGGTCACCACCGCACTTGCGAGCCAGCAACGCCTTGAGATGCTCCTCGAGACCGAACCTCTCCAAACACGGGCCGCAGTCGTCCAGATGGCGCTGCAGCAGCTCACGCCGCTCGTGATCGCACTCGTTGTCCAGGAGAAGCCAGAGCTGCTCGAGCACCTCATGGCAGTCGGTGTCGCGCGGGTCTCCGCTACTCATGACGCGATCTCCGCATCGCGCAGGAAGCCCCGCTCACGGGCCACTCCGGTGAGCATGTCGCGCAGCTGCTTGCGCCCCCGGTGTAACCGCGACATCACAGTCCCGATCGGGGTCCCCATGATCTCGGCGATCTCCTTGTACGCGAAGCCCTCGACGTCGGCCAGGTAAACAGCCATCCGGAACTCCTCCGCCAGCTGGCTGAGGGCGTCCTTGACATCGGAATCGGGCAGCCGGTCCAGCGCCTCCATCTCCGCCGACCGCAGCCCCGTGGAGCTGTGTTGCGCGGCCTGGGCGAGCTGCCAGTCGGCGATCTCCTCAGAGGGTTGCGCCACTGGCTGGCGCTGCCGCTTGCGGTACCCGTTGATGTAGGTGTTGGTGAGGATACGGTACAGCCATGCCCTCAGGTTGGTCCCCACGCGGAAGGACTCGAAAGCACCGTAGGCCTTGAGGTAGGTCTCCTGCACGAGGTCCTCGGCGTCGGCCGGATTGCGGGTCATCCGAAGCGCCGCCGCGTAAAGCTGGTCCAGGAAGGGCATCGCGTCCCGCTCGAAGCGCGCGGTCCGCTGCTCTGGCGTCTCCGGGACGCCCGAGTCCCCGGCGCCCGGAGACTCGATGCCCTGCCCGACGCCTTCAGACGGCAGCGGCTCGAGCTGGCCAGGCTGGTCGGGCTCGGCGCTGTCGGCTGGCCTCACTCCGACCACCCCCATGCCCAGCTGTGCATTGATGTTTGAGAGTACGCGCCAACCGGGCGTTCGGCCCGCTAATAGGGGTCGGTTCTGCCGCGCCACCCAGTGGCGGGCTCGCGGAACTGTCGAGATCACGGCCCGGTTAACGCCCCACCCGGCACCCGCATTCCGTGGCTTGATCACGGTCTGGGTGCCGCACTCACCAGGCGAAGCCACTGCGTCACCGCGCGTCCCACCGTTGCAGGGTCAGCCCTGAGCGAATGGTCTCCGGGCACCAGCGCGATCTCCCGTCCGGCGGCGGGTTCGGGGCGACCGAAGGGATCTCGCTCGCCCTGCACCACAAGCACCGGCACGTCCACCCCGTCCAGTTCAGGCATCCGGCTGCGATCCGGCCGCCCTGGAGGGTGCGCCGGGAAGGCCAGGCACAGCACCGCTACGGCACTCCCCGCCCCCGCGGTGCGGCAGGCCACTCTGGCCCCCGAGGAACGTCCCCCGAAGATCAGCGGGAGGTCGGCGAACACACCATCCGCGAGATATCTGGCGACGGCCAGCCACGCCTCGTCCAGCTGCCTAGCCGGTGCCGGGGCACGCCGGCCAGCGACCCGGTAGGGCTGCGCAATCAGCGCCACGTGCACCCCGCTGGCCAGCGCCGCCCTCGCGCTGGCCACCAAGTCGGGCGCGCTGGTGGAGCCACCCGCGCCGTGCCCGAGCAGCAACGCCGCGCCGGCTTGCGGGCAGCGGTGCAACTCGGCCTCGGCTGGGCCGTGTGGCGTCGGAATGCTCAGCGCGGTCACTGGATCTGATCCAGGTCCAGCAGCGCGGGCTGTGCCGGCTCGACCCGTTCCACCAGCTCAGGACCATCGTGCCGAACATTGTTCACCGCAGTGGATACCGGCCGCAGCTCCAGCGCGTGCACCAGCTGCTCCGGCGGCGGGGCGAGCAGGCCGCCGGGATCGTCGGAATCCGGGTCCAGCCAGGCCCGCCACGCCTGGTCGGGCAGGATCAGCGGCATCCGGTCGTGGATCTCGGCGAGCGGGCCCACCGCGTCGGTGGTCAACACCGCGCAGCTCACCACCGGGGGCGCGGTGTGTCCCGGTAGCCGAATTGCCGGCTCCGCCGGCGGTAGCCGCCAGGTCGACCACAACCCGGCCATGGCAAGCCCAGAGCCATCCGCCGGGGTGATGAAGAAGGGCTGCTTAGAGCTGCCACTGCGAAAACTGCCACTGTGAAAACTGCCACTGGGCGAGTTGCTCCGCTGCCACTCATACCAGCCGTCGGCCGGGAGCAGGCAACGCCGCCGGGCCAGTGCATCACGGAACGCGGGCTTACGCCCCGCGCTCTCGGCCCGAGCGTTGATCAACCGGGATCCGATCTTCGGGTCCTTGGCCCAGTGCGGCACCAGTCCCCAGCGCATCACCCGGATGCTGCGCACCGTCCGACCCCGGTCCACGACTCCCTGCGGATCACGCGGATGTCGGGTCACGACCGAGAGCACCGGTGTGCTTGGCGCGATGTTGTAGCGAGCCCCCCGTGGGACGCCATCGGTTGCCGGGGCAGGGTCGAACTCAACAGCGCCGAACTCAACAGGGTTGAACTCAACAGTGTCAAACTCGACGGCCAGCGTCGCGGGGTCCCTGGTCAAGGCATACCTGCCGCACATAGGACCATCGTGGCACGTCCGCTGCGCGCTGAGCGGATACGCCATGATGGTGCCATGACGACCTCCACCCAGCTGCCGTGGCTCGCGCCGCTGGCGCCCGGGCCGGTGCACGCCACCGTCACCGTGCCAGGATCGAAGTCGATCACTAACCGGGCGCTGGTGCTGGCCGCGCTGGCCGGTACCGGCGGCACCCTCCGGGGGGCGCTGCGCAGCCGGGACACCGATCTCATGGCCGGTGCGCTGCGCGGGCTGGGGGTGCCGGTAAGGCGTCACGGCGACGAGCTGGAGGTGGGGGCGCACGACGGGCTGCGCGGGGGGGCCACGGTGGACTGCGGTCTGGCCGGCACCGTGATGCGCTTCGTGCCGCCGCTGGCCGCGCTGGCGCAGGGCCCGGTTCGCTTCGACGGCGACGAGCGCGCCCGGCAGCGACCGATGAACGGGGTGCTGGGTGCACTGCGTGCGCTGGGGTGCCGGGTCGAGGGAGAGGCGTTGCCCTTCGTGCTGCACGGCGTGCCCGGTCGGCGCGGCGGCGAGGTGCGGATCGACGCGTCGGGTTCCTCGCAGTTCGTCTCCGGACTGTTGCTCTCCGCCGCCAGGTACGCCGGGGGCATCACGGTCCGTCACGACGGCCCCCCGGTCCCCTCCCGGCCGCATATCGAGATGACCGTGCAGATGCTGGCCGATCGGGGAGTCAAGGTGGACACCGACGGCGCGACCTGGTGGACGGTGGCGCCCGGGCCGATCGCGGGCGGCGAACATGACGTCGAGCCGGACCTGTCCAACGCGACCGTGTTCCTGGCGGCCGCCGCGGTCACCGCTGGGCGCCTCACCGTGCGGGGCTGGCCGGAGCGCACCACGCAGGCCGGCGATGCGATCCGCCCGTTGCTGGTCCAGATGGGATGCGTCGTGGAGCGCCACGAGCACGGGTTGACCGTCTCCGGTCCGGCTCGGCTCGAGGGGGTGGATGCCGACCTGCACGATATCGGGGAGCTCACCCCGACGGTGGCGGCGCTGGCGGCGCTGGCCAGCGGGCCCTCCCGGCTCCGGGGGATCGCCCACCTGCGCGGGCACGAGACCGACCGGCTGGCCGCGCTGGCCACCGAGATCACAGCACTGGGTGGCGAGGTTCGGGACACCCCCGACGGTCTGGAGATTCATCCCCGGCCCCTACGCGGGGACCCCGGCCGCCCCTGGCGTGCCTACGCTGATCACCGGATGGCCACCGCGGGCGCGATCCTGGGCCTGGTGGTGCCGGGAGTCGCCGTCGATGACATTGCCGCGACGGCCAAGACGCTGCCGGAGTTCCCGGCGAGCTGGTCGGCGATGCTGGCAGGTGGTGCCGGCTGAGCCGGCCCGGGGGCGGCCCCCACAGTAGTTCCCTTGGGGGTTCCCGCAGTGTCCACAACCTGGATGAGTCCGACATCCGGATCCGGCCAGGGCGGCACGGTTCCCGCCCCCGCACCAAGCGCCGCCCCGAACACGCCGACGCGATCGGCGCCATGGTGGTGGCGGTGGACCGCGGCCGGTGGACCTGCGCGCCCGACGACGACCCGAGCCTGCGGGTGACCGCGATGCGGGCCCGCGAACTCGGTCGCACCCCGGTGGTGGTGGGCGACCGGGTCGGGCTGGTCGGCGAGGTCAGTGGCGCAACGGAGGGGCTGGCCCGGATCGTCCGGGTGCAAGAACGGTCCAGCGTGCTGCGCCGCACCGCCGATGACAGCGATCCTACGGAGCGGATCGTGGTGGCCAACGCGGAGCAGCTGCTCATCGTGGCCTCACTGGCCGACCCGCCACCGCGCACCGGGCTGATCGACCGGTGCCTGGTGGCGGGCTACGCCGGCGGCCTGGAACCGGTGCTCTGCCTGACCAAGCGGGATCTCGCCACGCCCGACGCAGTACTGGAGCGCTACGCCGCGCTGGAGCTTCCGGTGCTGCTCACCTCCCCGGAACTGGGGGTGGATGCGGTACGAGCGACCCTCGCAGGTCGGATCTCGGTGCTGGTCGGGCATTCCGGGGTAGGCAAATCGACGCTGGTGAACCGGCTGGTGCCGGAGGCGTTGCGGGCGACGGGAGCGGTCAGCGGGGTGGGCAAGGGCCGGCACACCTCCAGCTCCGCCGTGGCGCTGCCGCTGCCGGGGGGCGGCTGGGTGGTGGACACCCCGGGGATCCGCTCCTTCGGGCTGGCCCACGTGCGGCCCGACGACGTCGTGCGCGCCTTCGCGGACCTGGCTGAGGCGATCGAGAACTGCCCCCGAGGCTGCACCCACCTCGGCCCGCCCACCGACCCGGAATGCGCGCTGGACTCACTCGAGGGTGCCCCCCACCGCCGGGCCATGTCGGTCCGGGTCCTACTCGCCGCACTCACCGCACCCGAGTGGGCGGGAGGAAGGTTTCCTTGATTGCCCGGGGGCTGGTCCAGCGCAGCAGGTTGGCCAGGGAGCCGGCCTTGTCGTTGGTGCCCGATGCCCGGGAGCCGCCGAAGGGCTGGCGGCCCACGACTGCCCCGGTAGGCTTGTCGTTGACGTAAAAGTTGCCCGCGGCGAAGCGCAGCGCGTCCTGGGCTTGCGCTATCGCCGCCCGGTCGGTGGCGAACACCGCACCGCTCAGCGCGTACGGGCTGGTGGAGTCGACCACATCGAGGATCGCGGGATAGTCCGCGTCGGGGTAGACGTGCACCGCGAGGATCGGCCCGAAGTACTCCGTGGCGAACACCTCATGCTTGGGATCAGCGCCGAGCAGCACCGTGGGCTGCACGAACCACCCCTGGGAGTCGTCGCACCCGCCGCCGGCGAGGACCTCGATCGACGGGTCGGTGGCCAGGCGCGCCAACAGGTCACGGTGCTTGGCGAAGGCCCGCGCGTCGATCACCGCACCACCGGAGCTCGACAGGTCGGCGACGTCGCCGTAGCTGATCGTCCGGGTGGTGTCGACGAGCTGCTCGGCCAGGTCACCGTCCCACAACGACCGGGGAAGGTAGGCCCGGCAGGCCGCGGAGCACTTCTGGCCCTGGTACTCGAACGCCCCGGCCACCAGCGCGGTCGTCACCGCCGCTGGGTCGGCCGAGGGATGTGCCACCACGAAGCCCTTGCCGCCGGTCTCCCCCACGATGCGCGGGTAGCCGCGGTAGCTGTCCAGATGAGCGGCGATGGTGCGCCAGAGCTTGGTGAACGTCGTGGTGGACCCGGTGAAGTGCAACCCGGCGAAGTGCGGGTCGGCCAGCGCCACCTCGCTGACCGCTGCTCCATCCCCGGTCACCAGGTTGATCACTCCGGGAGGCAGCCCGGCGGCCTGCAGCAGCCGCATGGTGTAGTGCGCGGCGAGCTGCTGGGTGGGGGTGGGTTTCCACACCACCGTGTTGCCCATCAGCGCCGGCGCGGTGGGCAGGTTGCCGGCGATCGCGGTGAAGTTGAACGGGGTGATCGCGGTGACGAACCCCTCCAGTGAGCGGTACTCCAGGCGATTCCACTCACCGGGCACCGAGTTGGGCTGCTCAGCCAGGATCCGGCGGGCGTAGTGCACGTTGAAGCGCCAGAAGTCGATCAGCTCGCAGGCCGCGTCGAGCTCGGCCTGCTGCAGCGACTTCGACTGGCCAAGCATGGTGGCGGCGTTGAGCGTGTCCCGCCACGGGCCGGCAGCCAGCTCCGCGGCGCGCAGCAAGATCGCGGCACGCTCGTCGAAGGGCAGCTCGCGCCAGGCCGGGGCGGCCTGCATCGCGGCGCGGACGGCATCGGCGACGTCGGAGGCACTGGCCGCCACGCAGGTGCCCAGCACGTGGGCGTGCCGGTGTGGAGCCACCACGTCGAACGGCTGGCCGCGGCCCATCCGCGCCACGCCGCCGATGGTCATGGTCAGCTCAGTCCGCTGGGCGCTCAGCTCGGCGAGGGTAAGGGTCAGTGACTCGCGTTGCGGGCTGCCCGGCGGGTAGTCACGGACCGGCTCGTTACGCGGGGACGGGGTGGACGTGATCGCGTCCATCGGAACCTCCCTTTGGTGGGGCCACCCGTGAGTGGCGATGCGAGCCCTGGCTCGCATCGCCACTCACGGGTGGCCCCACCAGAACTCGAGTAGGAAAGGGATCTCCTGGGTGGCATACCAGGCCATGTCGTGGTCTTCTACGTCACCGAGCGCGAACTCGGCGTCCGGATCACCGAGGTCGGCGGCGTCCACCACGGCCGCCGCGGCGCGCACCGCGTCCTGCGCCTCGGCCAGATCGACGTGCACAGCAGCGACCGCCGACACCGGTACCGCGCCGGTGAGCGTGACGGCGGCATCGTCGAGGTCGGGGCGCAAGGCCACCCGTTCGACGTCGGCGGCCACCACGACCCGGCGCGGAACCGCCGCCACGTCACCGTCCAGCTCGGCGGCCAGCAGCCGCAGCGAGGCCCGGGCCGCCTCGCTCATCGCCGCGTACTCCAACTCCTCGCTGTCTCCGGCCGCGTAGGACTCGCGCAGCATCGGGGTTACCGCGAAGGCAGTACCGGAGACCGGGAGCAGCTCCCCAGAGGCCACAAGTGTCCGCAGCATCGCGAGCGTGGCGGGGATATAGACCCTCATCAGTGAACCGACGCTCCCTCTCTGCGAGCACCCGACCTGCACCGCCGAGAGTAGATCAGCGCTGGCGCCCACCTCCGGCAAGCGCCCAGTGGTTGGATTGTCGGCTCCGCCGACGTTGACGACTCCCAGGGGCCCGCCACGTACCGCAGTACGCCGGTGGTGCGCACATCACCACCCACTCCGGCGAAACTCAGAACGACAACCCCTCCCCATCACGGATACTTCGCGAGCGCCGGATCGTTGCCCCTCCTCCGATCCGGCGCCCACGGTTTCTGGCCCGCCCTGCCAGGAACCATCCCCACACGGCGTGTTCGGCCCCGCCGCCCAGCGCTCGCGCACCCGCGCGACCCGCCAGACGAGGAGGGTTCGTTGACCACGAGCATCACCGAGCTGCCTATCCCGGCACCGCGCCCATCGGCACCGCACCGGCCGGTGCTGCGCCGGTTGGTGGACATCCTGCCGGCCACGCCAGCGACCGGTGCGCCACCGGCCGTGACGCCCACGGCGTCCGATCCCATTGGGCCCGATCTCGCGGTGCCCGATCCCGCTGCGGCCGTCGTGGTCGAACGGGTGCTGCGGGCTGCGGTGGAGATCCTCGGTGGCCAGCGGCCGGCGCAGCAACTGTCCGCGGTGCTGCGCCCTGATCTGCTGACCTACCTGGTGTCGCTGCGCCTGGTGGCGGGGCACCTGAAGCCACGACTGCGCAAGGTGCTCGTCCTCCAGCACGCCGCTGGCGCGCTGGAGGCGGTCGCGCTGGTGACGCTGAACACCGGAGTCCGGGCGCTGGCCGCCCGCTTCGAGCAGCACCCCGACCATCACGCCAGCCGGTGGCGGTGCACCGCGCTCCAGGTGCGTTTCACCACCGGCGACCTGGCTGCCCGCCGCACTCGCCGACCTCAAGCGGGTGCGCTATCGGGCACATGACGACCTGACACTGCAACGGGGCTTGCGGGGACAAACCGCTGAAGAGATCACGATTTGTGTGCGTTCGGCGACATAATATATGTCGCCGAACGCACACAAACGATGATCAGCCTTGTCGGTTCAGTTTATTCCTATGGATCCGCCTACGCCTGCGCCCTGCGCCTGTGCACACCGTGTTGTTGCGTAGCCGCGATGGGTAGACGGTCGGCACCGGCAAGGACGGCGGCCCGCGGTAGCATCGGGGATCCCGCAGCTGGCCTGCTCAGGAGAGAGGGTTGCCGTGTCCGAGATCCGGGTCCAGATCCGTCATGACGAAGGAGAGGCGAGGGCACGGAACGTTACCGAGGGAACAACTGCCGCAGATGTGCTCGGCGGTGACCGGTCGGTGATCGCGGCTCGGGTGGACGGGACGCTGAGGGACCTGAGCCATCCGGTCCAGGACGGCAACCTCGTGGAGCCTGTGCTGGCGTCCTCTGAGGACGGGCTGGCCATCATTCGGCACTCCTGCGCGCATGTGATGGCGCAAGCTGTGCAGGAACTGTTTCCGAGTGCCCGGTTAGGGATAGGACCTCCGATCAAGGACGGCTTCTACTACGATTTTGACGTGGACCGGCCTTTTGCGCCTGAGGATCTCGTTCGGATCGAGGAACGCATGCGCGCGATTGTGCAGACGCGTCAGCTTTTCGCGCGCCGCGAGGTTTCCGACGAGCAGGCCCGCGAGGAACTAGCGACTGAGCCGTATAAACTCGAGCTCATCGGCTTGAAGGGAGCTACGGCCAGCCACGACGACATGATGAGCGTCGAAGTGGGAGCCGACACCCTGACGATCTATGACAATATCGACCCAGCAAACGGCCAAGTTGCTTGGAAAGATCTCTGTCGGGGGCCACACCTGCCGTCAACCCGTCATATTCCCGCGTTTAAGCTAATGCGCTCCGCGGCAGCGTACTGGAGGGGATCGGAGAAGAACCCGCAACTACAGCGGATCTACGGCACGGCATGGGAATCGAAGGGATCGCTGGCCAACTACCTGCACCTGCTCGCCGAGGCAGAGAAGCGCGACCACCGCAAGATCGGCAAGGATCTGGAGCTTTTCCATTTTGACCCGACCGCGCCGGGAATGCCGTACTGGCTACCCAAGGGGCTTAGAGTATTGAATAACCTGTTGGCGTTCTGGCGCGAGGAACACGAGGAGCGTGGCTACCAGGAAATCTCGACCCCGCTGGTGAACAACAAGCGGTTGTGGGAGATATCAGGACACTGGGATCACTATCGCGACAACATGTTCATCATCGACAACGATGACGAGGAGCCGTCGTACGCGCTCAAGCCGATGAACTGCCCGAGCGCGATGATTGTCTTCAACCTCAAGACCCGCAGCTACCGCGACCTGCCGTTGCGACTGAGCGACTGCGACCCCCTGCACCGGAATGAGCGATCAGGTACCCTGCACGGGTTGCTGCGGGTCCAGAAACTCCAGCAGGACGACGCGCACATCTTCATCACCCCCGATCAGATCCACGAAGAGTTCCAGCGGATCTTTGATATCGCGGATCGATTCTACAAAATTTTCGACTTGGACTACAAGTTCCGGCTCGGCACGCGACCGGAGAGCTACATCGGCGACGCCGAAACCTGGGAGAGCGCCGAGGCGACACTCCTGTCAATCCTCGATGCCCGCACCGGCGGGGACTACGAGGTTGAAAACGGCGGCGGCGCCTTCTACGGTCCGAAGATCGATATCTTGATGTCGGACGCCCTCGGTCGCCCGTGGCAGATGGGCACCATTCAGCTCGACTTTCAGCTGCCCCGGCGTTTCGGCTGCGTCTACACCGACGAACACGGCCAGCGTCAGACGCCGGTAGTGATCCACCGCGTCATCTATGGCGCCCTCGAACGTTTCCTCGGAATCTATATCGAGCACACTGCCGGAGCATTCCCGTTGTGGCTGGCCCCGGTGCAGGTGTCCATCATTCCGGTGGCACCTGAATACGTCGAGTACGCGCACAAGGTCGCCGATGCGCTCCATCACGCCAAGGTCAGTGTCGAGCTCGACGCGCGCAATGAGACGCTGGGGATGCGGGTGCGCGTCGCGCAGCAGCAGAAGGTACCCCTGATGCTCGTTCTGGGTGCCCGGGAGGCGCAAAGCGGCACGGTCAGCGTGCGGCGCCGTGGTGAGCGCACGCTCACCACAATGGACCTCGGCCTCTTCGTCGACCGTGTGGCAAGCGCCGTCCGGGCGCGCGTCGACGTCGAGCTGCCTCCTGACGCAGGATAGCTGGCCCGGCCGGCGGCAAGGCGTTCATCTGTGGTTATCGCGGACGAGCATCTAGCTAGGTCGGCCCAGTTGCTGGCGCAGCTTCGGAGAGATCTCGGTCGGCAACTCGGTGACACGCTGCCTGACAAAATTTGAAGACCAACTCGCTCTGCCTCCATGCCGCCAAGACCATTGGCAGTCTCGAGGGGATCACGGTCCACGTTCAGGTATCTCCTTAAGCGACTCTCTATGAAGTCTTCTGGTGCGCGCTGGACCCAGGCAGCAGCCGACTTGATCAGCCGTCACGGTGGAGCAGCTCGACGGTATGCGCCTCGCCGAGGTAATATTTCGCCGAGGGACTGCATCCCGAGCGGAATCCGTTCCCGGTCGGGCGGGCTACCACTGGGTGGGATGCGGGCATGTCCCGGCGTGGCTGCGGGGCCGCCAGGATGACGCCTTGATTGCGCCGCGCCGAGTTGATCCATCCGCACCGACTGCAGCGTGATCCGTTCGTCCGGGATGTGTTCGCTAGGCTGCTCGCGCGCCCTTACCGGGATGTAGTAGGTCGCGAGCTGGGGGGGTGGCCTACCGGGCGGGGTCTGCCCCCGTAGCCCATGCGGGTAGTAAACCATGTGGGTGATGGCTACCAGCGTGGACAAGGTGGCCGCTGATCGGTGAGGCTTGCCGCTCAGGGGACAGAGAAATGCTACCGGGCGGCCCAGTGACCAAGGCGAACGACTGCGTCCCTGGTGGGCGCGCCCGGCTCGTCGCCCAAGGTCATACGGCCTGGCGCGCCCCGGAGTCATGACCATGAAACCCGACCCATGGAAACAACAGTTAGGCTCGGTTTCCGCTCTCCAGCTTCGCCGACAACCCGACAGCTATAGTAACGTTGCGTATCCGACAAGAACCTGACGTGCCACATGGCTTCCACCGTAGGGTGAGCAGCATAGCAAACAAACCGATCGGTGAGTAGATTGAGCATAGTTAGCTGACTCGTCCGGAAATGTCGATCAACAGTCAACATAACACTGCTGTCGGGCTAAGCCGGTCGAGCTTGAGTCATGTTGAGTTATGATATCGTTACCGAACGTTACTTACGGGAGGATCAAACCCTCTACCTACGGAGGTGACGGCCAGGTGACTGAACCATCCCGGGTTCGGTGGAGACTCCGATCTTTGAGAGGATGGAGTCGTGCCCGCTCCCAGGAAGTACCCCAACGAGCTTCGTGAACGTTCGGTTCGTCTCGTGTTGCAGATGCGACGTGAACAACCGCAAGAATCCCGTCG
>JAFATA010000082.1 GCA_019244165.1 Pseudonocardiales bacterium
CAGAAACACAGCACCCACCCCCACCAAAAAGGGCAGACACCACATCTGATCACTAGCACACCAAAAACAACACAAACAAACATGGCGCTAACAAAATCACGACACACTGTTGAGTTCTCAAAGAACAAACACACACCATCACAAACCGCCGAGATAGCAGTTAGATCCGGGATGACTCACTCCACGCTACCCGGCCCCGTACTGGTCGTCCCTGAAAGGTCCGGCACGAGCCCGGCGACTGTTCCAGCTTACCAGACTCCTCCAGCTTACCAGCCGTCCGAGTCAAGCCCCTTCGCGGCCCTGACCTAACGCCTCAGCACCATCTCGCTGAGCGCTTCGCCCGTTCCGCTGCGGGGCGAAGCGAAAGGTACGGCCAGCGCGAGGGAAAGTCAAATCGGCGGGTCCTGCAGGTGCCAGGCGTCCAGAGGAGGGCATCACCGCACGCGTACGCCCGCGGTGTGGCGTCGACCCCGTCGGAGCACCAACCAGCCACCGGGTAACAAATCAGACTCCGCAGGCGTCCAATCCTCATCCCTGATCTTGGCGTTGTTCACCGATGCGCCACCCTCGCGGACCGTCCGACGCGCAGCACCCTTGCTGTCAGCGAGGCCACTGATCACCAGCAGATCGACGATCGTGGGCCGATCGGCCAGCAGTACCTGCCCGGTGGGCGCCTCCGCCATGGCGGCCTCCAACGTGCGCGCGTCCAAGTCGCGCAGCTCTCCCTGGCCGAACAACGCCTGGCTGGCCGCAGCCGCACGGCGGGCCTCAGCGGGGCCGTGCACCAGCGTGGTGACCTCCGTGGCCAGTACCCGCTGCGCCCGCCGGGCGTGCGGGTGCTCGCTGGTGTGGCGGTCCAGATCCGCAATGACGTCTCGTGACAGATCAGTGAACACTTTCAGGTAACCAATGACATCCCGGTCATCAGTATTGATCCAGAACTGGTAGAAGGAATACGGGCTGGTCAGGTCGGGATCTAGCCAGATGGTGCCGCTCTCGGTCTTGCCGAACTTAGCGCCGTCCGCCTTGGTGATCAACGGTGTAGCCAGCGCGTGTACGCTGCGCTGCTCAACCCGATGCACCAGGTCCACACCTGCGGTGATGTTGCCCCACTGGTCACTACCGCCGGTCTGCAGTGTGCAGCCGTACCGCCGGTAGAGCTCGAGATAGTCCATCGCCTGAAGAAGCTGGTAGCTGAACTCGGTAAAGCTGATGCCCGATTCAGAGTGCAACCGCGCACTCACCGCCTCCTTGGTGAGCATCCGGTTTACCCGAAAGTGCTTGCCGACGTCACGAAGGAAATCGATCGCCAGGAGAGGCCGCGTCCAATCCAGGTTGTCCACCATGAGGGCGGCGTCAGCTCCCCCGAAGTCGAGATACGGCTCGATCTGGGCTTGGATCCGCTCCACCCAACCTGCGACGACATCTTTGGTGTTGAGCATCCGCTCAGCGGTCGGCTTGGGATCGCCGATCAGCCCGGTAGCGCCGCCAACGAGAGCTAGTGGTCGGTGGCCGGCACGCTGGAAACGACGCAAGGTGAGAATCTGGACCAGATTGCCCAGGTGCAGACTCGGCGCGGTAGGGTCGAAGCCGCAGTACAGCGTGAGCGGCCCAGCGTCGCAGTCGCAGCGCAGCGCCTCGAGGTCGGTGCTCTGCGCGATCAGTCCCCGCCAGGTCAGTTCGTCGAGGATGTGCTCTGCCACTCGGGCATCATCCCGCACGGGGCATGAGGCACCACGGGGTATCAGGCACGGATCATTCCCTGGGGGTCACGCCGGTTCCCGGTGCCGACGGTATGCCGACACCGCCGGGCTACCGTCCACCCAGAACCGCCAAGGACGGTCCCGTGCTTCCACGACGCCAACCCGCGGACCGGTGCGGACCCGATCCGCAGGCACCGGCTCGCCGGGCAGCAGCCGCACCGGCGACGTGGGGTCAGTGAGGTCCAGGTTGTTGTGCTCGCGACGTAACCCGAGCAACGTCGCCAGCCGGGCAGGGCCCCGAGCAAGCTCGGCGTCGGACCGCGCGGTGGGCCGGTGCAACCGGGCGACGTCAAGATCGGAGACAACCTCAGCGGCGCGTAGCAGCACCGCACCGGGCTCCCCGTCAGGCAGGCAGGAAATGTTGGCACAGAAGTGCATCCCGTAGACAAAATACACATAGAGATGCCCGGGCGGGCCGAACATGACGAAGTTGCGTGCGGTGCGGCCCCGGTAGGAGTGCGCCGCCGGATCGTCGGAACCGCGATAGGCCTCCACTTCGACTAAACGGACCACCACCTGACCGCCCGGCCGGTCGGCGACCAGCTGGCAGCCCAGCAACAGCCGGGCGGCCGGCAGGACATCCACGGCGAGCTGCTCACGCGACAGGGTTGCCCGGTCTGCTCTCATTGCGCAGTCCAGGCCCGGTGCACGCCGACGGCGTGCCGGGCGCGCTGCAACTGCTCGGCGACGCGGTCGGGGGCGGTCCCGCCGTAGGCATCACGGGAACCGATCGACCCGGCGACATCGAGCACCCGGCGAACGTCGAGGGTGAGCTCAGGATGGACAGCGGCAAGCTCCATCTCCGACAGCTCTTCCAACCCCACCCCGCGGGATTCGGCCAGCCGCACGCACGCTCCGGCAGCCTGGTGCGCGGCGTGAAACGGCACGCCCTGGCGCACCAGCCACTCAGCGAGATCAGTAGCGAGAGTGAACCCGGCCGGGGCTAGCTCGGCGAGCCGCTCGGTCCGGAAGGTCAGGGTGCCGATCATCCCGGCCATCGCGGGCAGCAGCAGCTCGAGCTGCTCGACGGAGTCGAACAGCGGCTCCTTGTCCTCCTGCAGGTCCCGGTTGTAAGCCAGCGGCTGCGCCTTGAGCGTCGAAAGCAGACCAGTGAGGTTGCCGATCAGCCGGCCAGCCTTGCCCCGGGCCAACTCGGCCACATCGGGGTTCTTCTTCTGCGGCATGATCGAGCTGCCTGTCGAGTAGGCGTCATCCAAGTCAAGATAACCAAACTCGGCAGTGGCCCAGAGGATGATCTCCTCAGCGATCCGGGACAGATCGACAGCCAGCATCGCGAGCACAAACGCAGCCTCGGCGGCGAAGTCCCGCGACGCCGTGCCATCGATCGAGTTCTCCACCGGAGCATCGAAACCGAGTTCGGCGGCCACCGCTACCGGGTCCAGGCCCAGCGACGAACCGGCCAGTGCACCCGAACCGTAGGGCGAAACCGCGGCCCGAGCATCCCAGTCCCGCAGCCGCTGGACGTCCCGCAGCAAGGCCTGCACGTGGGCCCCGAGATGGTGGGCGAGCAACACCGGTTGGGCGTGCTGCAAGTGGGTCCGGCCCGGCATGGGGGCATCGGGATACGCCTGCGCCTGCTCGAGCAGCGCGTCGATCACATCCAGGGTGCCCGCGGCGAGGCGACGGGCCGCGTCGCGCAGCCACATCCGCAGCAGCGTCGCGACCTGGTCGTTGCGGGAGCGGCCAGCGCGCAGCCGGCCACCGAGCTCCGGCCCGGCGCGCTCGATCAAGCCACGCTCCAGTGCTGTGTGCACGTCCTCGTCCTCGGGTACCGGGACAAATGCGCCGGAGTCGACGTCGGCGTCGAGGCAATCCAGCGCGTCGAGCATTGCGGTCAGCTCACCGTCATTGAGCAGCCCAGCGCCGTGCAGCACCCGGGCATGCGCTCGGGAGCCACGGATGTCATAGCGCGCCAGCCGCCAGTCGAAGTGCGTCGAGACGCTCAGCGCCGCCAGCGCATCAGCCGGTTTCTCGCTGAACCGGCCACCCCAGAGTGTCATCACGACAAGGCTCCTCGCTGTGCTGATGGCTCGACCCTGGCTAGCAGGTCTCGCTGGGCGGCGAGCTTCGAGGGGAGCCCCCACAGCTGAACAAACCCCTTGGCCAGGGACTGGTCGAAGGTGTCGCCTACATCGTAGGTGGCGAGATTGAAGTCATAGAGCGACTGCGGGCTGCGTCGACCGGTCACCGTGGCCCGGCCGCCGGCCAACTCGATCCGGATCTCGCCGGTGACCTGGCGCTGAGAATCGGCGACGAATGCGTCCAGCGCCCGCTTGAGCGGGGAATACCACAGCCCGTCGTAGACCAACTCGGCCCAACGCTGCTCCACGGTGCGCTTATACCTGGCCAGGTCACGCTCGACCGTGACGTTCTCCAACTCCTGGTGCGCAGTGATCAAGGCGATCGCGCCGGGCGCCTCGTAGACCTCACGGCTCTTGATACCGACCAGCCGGTCCTCGACCATGTCCAGCCGGCCGACACCGTGCGCCCCGGCCCGCACGTTGAGACACTTGATCGCCTCCAACACCGTCACCGGGGCACCGTCGATCGCGACCGGCACACCGGACTCGAAAGTGATCACCAGCTCCTCCGGTGCCTTCCACTCGGTCGGATCGCTGGTGTAGGAGTACACATCCTTGGTCGGGGCATTCCACAGGTCTTCGAGAAACCCAGTCTCGACCGCCCGGCCCCACAGGTTCTGGTCAATGGAGAACGGCGAGCGCTTCGTGACGTCGATCGGTAGGTCGCGCTCCTCGGCGTAGGCGATCGCCTTCTCCCGGGTCCACGCGTAGTCCCGGACCGGAGCGATCACCCGCAGGTCCGGGGCGAGCGCGCCGATGCCGACTTCGAACCGCGCCTGGTCGTTGCCCTTGCCGGTGCAGCCGTGCGCGACAGTGCAGGCACCGTGGTGTTTCGCGGCCGCCACTAGATGCTTGACGATCAGCGGCCGGGATAGCGCTGACACCAGTGGGTAGCGGTCCATATACAGCGCGTTGACCTGCAGCGCCGGCAGGCAGTATTGCTCGGCGTACTCGTCGCGGGCGTCGATGACGACGGCCTCCACGGCACCGCAGGCGAGCGCCCGCTGGCGGATGCTCTCCAGATCCTCACCGCCCTGGCCGACATCGACCGCAACGGCGATAACCTCAGCTCCGGTCTCCTCGGCGATCCACCCGATCGCCACCGAGGTGTCCAGCCCACCGGAGTAAGCCAGCACCACCCGCTCAGTCATTGTTGCTCTCCTTTCAGTCGAGCGCATGAGTGGCAAACAGCGTGATAGCCCTGATTCGCGCTCACGAGCGCGCGAGCGCCCTGATCCGCTGGGCGAGCTGCGCTCCGGTGAGGGGTTCCCGGGCGACAACCAGGATGGTGTCATCGCCCGCGATGGTGCCGACCACATCAATCAGGGCCGCTCGGTCCAGCGCGCTGGCCACGAAGTGCGCCGCCCCCGGAGGTGTGCGCAGCACCGCGAGGTTCGCACTGGCGTCGGCAGAGACGAGCATCTCGGCGAGCACCCGGGCGAGCCGGGCAGTACCACCGGCCACCCCGCGCACCGGGCTGCCGTCCTCGGGGATGACATACACCGGTGCGCCACCGTCCACGCCGCGCAACTTCACCGCGCCGAGCTCGTCGAGGTCCCGGGACAGCGTGGCCTGGGTGACCTCGACGCCCTGCGCAGCAAGGAGGGTGACCAGCTCAGACTGGCTACGCACGGCGCGCTGGGTCACCAGCTCGACGATGCGAGCTTGCCGGCTGGCGCGGGTGAGTGTCATGCCGCTCGCTCCGGAGCCAGCAGCCACGCCAGCAACGCCTTCTGCGCGTGCAGCCGGTTCTCGACCTCATCCCACACCGCGCTGACCGGACCGTCGAGCACCTCATCCGTGATCTCGGCCCCGCGGTGCGCGGGCAGGCAATGCAGCACGGTGATCCTCTTGCCGCCACCGGACGCGTGCTCCAGCAGCTCGGCGTTGATCTGCAGCGGCCGGAACGGGGCGAGGTCACGTCGCTGGCTCTCCTGACCCATCGAGGTCCAGGTGTCCGTCACCAGGATGTCGGCCCCCTCGACCGCCGCGCGGGGATCAGCGAGCACGGTGACGCTCCCCCCGGTCTGGCCAGCGCGGTGCCTGGCCGCAAGCAGCACGTCGGGCATCGGTTGGAACCCTGACGGAGCGGCGATCCGGACGTGCAGCCCGGCGGTGGTACCGCCGAGGAGCAGGGAATGCGCCATGTTGTTCGCCCCATCACCCAGGTAGGCCAGGGTGAGCCCGGCCAAGCGGCCGTGCCGCTCCCGGATGGTTTGCAGGTCGGCAAGCACCTGACAGGGGTGGAACTGATCGGTGAGCGCGTTGACCACCGGCACCCGGGAAACACTAGCCATGACGTCAATGCGGCGCTGCGCGGAGGTACGCCACACCACGGCATCGGCGTAGCGAGACAGCACCCGTGAGGTGTCCTCGATGGTCTCCCCGCGGCCCAGCTGCATCGTGCGAGCGTCGATGATCACCGGGTTGCCCCCGAGTTGAGCAATGCCGATCTCGAAGGACAGCCGGGTTCGCGTCGAGTTCTTCTCGAAGATCACCGCAACGGATCGCGGGCCGGCCAGCGGGGTGCGCCCGAAGGGATCAGCCTTGAACTCGTCAGCCAGGTCGAGGATCTCCCGCTGCTCGGCCGGGGTGAGATCATCATCGCGCAGGAAGTGCCTCGGCATCGCTATCGTGCCTCGTCCAGGATCGTGGGCAGGGCGCTGAGGAACTCTCGCGCCTGCGCCTCGGTGAGCACCAGCGGTGGGGCGAGCCGAACCCGATCCGGTACGACCGGGTTGACGAGGAAGCCGGTGTCTCGCGCGGCGGTCGCGACCTTGGTGGAGACCGGCGCGCTCAGCCCGATCCCGATGAGCAGGCCTGCCGCGCTGATCGAGCTGAGGAGTGGATGGTGCAGCGCGGTCATCCCCGTGGCGAGTTCCTTACCGACCCGGGCGACGTGGTCGAGCAATCCGTCCGCGGCGATCGTCTGCAGGACGGCCAGCGCGGCTGCACAGCAGACCGGGTTGCCGCCGAGAGTGCTGCCGTGCTGACCTGGCTGCAACAAGTGCGCGGCGGGCCCGATGCCGACACACGCGCCGATCGGGAGCCCTCCGCCGAGCCCCTTGGCGAGCGTCACCACATCGGGCCGCACGCCTGCGGACTGGTGAGCGAACCAGGTTCCGGTCCGACCGATACCGGTCTGGACCTCATCCAGCACCAGCAGCGCTCCCCGTGCCGCGGTGATCTCCCGAGCGGCCGACAGGTAGCCCTCAGGAGGGATCACCACGCCGTTCTCGCCTTGCACCGGCTCGAGGAACACGGCGGCAGTGTCCTCGTCGATCGCCGACTCCAGAGCCGCGGGGTCGCCGTAGGGCACGAAGACCACACCAGGCGGCATCGGCCCGAAGGGGTCCCGCTTGGTGGGCTGACCGGTGAGCGCCAGTGCCCCCATGGTGCGGCCGTGGAACGCACCCTCGGTGGAGACGATCCTCGACCGACCGGTGCGGCGGGCGATCTTGAATGCGGTCTCGTTGGCCTCCGCGCCGGAGTTGCACAACAGCACCCGTCCTGACCCGGTGGCGCCGAGCAGGTCCAGGAGAGTCTCGGCAAGCGTGATCGCCGGCTCGCTGAGGTACAGGTTCGAGACCTGCCCGAGAGTGCTGATCTGCTCGGTGACGGCGCGGATCACAGCCGGATGAGCGTGGCCCAACGCGTTCACCGCGATCCCGCCGAGCAGATCCAGGTAACGCCGACCGTCCACATCCCATACCTCCGCGCCGGCACCCCGGGCTAGCGCCAGGGACGGCGTGCCGTAGTTGGGCATCAACGCGGCCTGCCAGCGCCGCTGCAAATCCGCGGTAGACAACATCAGCCCTCCTTTGGGGGCTCTGTGGGCAGCACCATCGTCCCCACCCCCTCGGTGGTGAACACCTCCAGCAGCACTGAGTGCGCTACCCGACCGTCGATCACATGGGCCTGGGGCACCCCCCCGCGGACGGCGCGCAGGCAGGCCTCCATCTTCGGCGCCATCCCGGCGGACAACGCGGGCAACAGCTCCTCCAACCGGGCCACCGTCACGTGGGACAGCAGGCTGGACCGGTCCGGCCAGTCGGCGTAGACACCCTCGACATCGGTGAGCATGACGAGCTTCTCGGCACCCAGCGCGATGGCCAACGCCGCCGCGGCGGTGTCGGAATTAATGTTGTGCACCACGCCGTCAGCGTCCGGGGCCAATCCGGATACCACCGGGATACGGCCCGCGTTGACGATGTCGAGCACTGCCGCGGGGTTCACCGCAACCACATCGCCGACCAGCCCCACGTCGACCTGCTCGCCGTCCACGGTGGCGGTGCGCCGGGCGGCGGTGAACAGGTGCGCGTCCTCGCCGGAAATGCCGACGGCAAACGGACCGTGCGCGTTGATCAGCCCGACCAGTTCGCGGCCCACCTGGCCGAACAGCACCATACGCACCACGTCGATTGTCTCCGGGGTGGTGACCCGCAGCCCACCGCGGAACTCCCCCGCAATGCCCAGCCGGCGCAGCATGGTGTTGATCTGTGGGCCCCCGCCATGGACCACGATGGGGCGCAGCCCGGTCAGCCGTAGAAAGACCATGTCCTGGGCGAAGGCCCGTTTGAGCTGGTCGTCCAGCATCGCGTTACCGCCATATTTGATCACGACGGTAGCCCCGTGGAAGCGCTGTAACCAGGGCAGCGCCTCGGCAAGCACGGCGGCCTTCTGGGTGGCCGTGTCAATGCTGGGGGTCATGACGAGTAGGCGCTGTTCTCTTCGACGTAGCCGGGCGAAAGGTCGGTGGTGAGCACAGTGGCCTCTGCCGTACCGAGGTGCAGGTCGATCTCCACGGTGATCTCCCGGCCGGACAGGTCAGCCTTAGAACGGTCCGCCACCACCACGCCGCCCTGGCAGAGCAGCACCCCGCCCAGCCGGATGTCCAGCGCGTCGGCTCGCACAGTGGCCGGTGAGGCGCCCACTGCGGCGGCGATCCGACCCCAGTTGGGGTCAGACCCGAAGAAGGCGGTCTTGACCAGGTTGTCCCGGGCGACCGCGCGGGCCGCGGCGAGCGCGTCGACATCGTCGGCCGCCCCGCGGACCGTGATCGTGATCTCCTTGGTGACGCCCTCGGCATCAGACTGCAAACCCTTGACCAACTCGTGGCACACCCGCTGCACCGCGGCGGCGAACTCCGCCCCGTCTGGCTCGACCCCCGAAGCGCCGGAGGCCAGCAGCAGCACACTGTCGTTGGTCGAGCAGGTGCCGTCGATGTCCAGCCGCTCGAAGGTTTCGGCGCTGGCGGCCCGCAATGCAGCGTCTACGGTGGACTCCCCGACGGCCGCGTCGGTGGTGAGGACGCAGAGCATGGTGGCCAGGCTGGGCGCGGTCATACCGGCTCCCTTCGCGAACCCGCCCACCGTCCACCCAGCGCCAGCGACGGCGGCTTGCTTGGGGACGGTGTCGGTGGTGAGCACCGCAGTGGCCGCAGCCAGGCCTGCTTCCGGCGTGGCGGCCAGTGCCGTTGCGGCCGTGTCGACTCCGGAGAGCACTGCCTGCAGGGGCAGCCGCTCACCGATCAGTCCGGTCGAACACACCGCGACCTCGATCGCCCCACAGTCCAGCACCGTGGCGACCCGCTCGGCGGTGAGGTGGGTGTCCTGGAAACCGCCAGGGCCGGTGCAGGCGTTGGCTCCACCGGAGTTCAGCACGACGGCCCGCAGCCGCCGCCCGGTGAGTACCTGCGCCGACCACAGCACCGGCGCCGCCTTGACCTGATTCCGGGTGAACACCCCGGCGGCCACCCGGCTAGGTCCGTCATTGACCACCAGGGCCAGGTCCAGAGTTCCACTGGTTTTGATGCCGGCGGGTATCCCGGCCGCCCGGAACCCGGCGGCTGCGGTGACGCTCATCGCGGTGTCCTCCCGGTCAGGGGGCAATTCCCCAGGCTGGCAGACCGATGGTTTCGGGAAGCCCCAGCGCCAGGTTGAAGCACTGCAGCGCCGCTCCCGCGGTGCCCTTGGTGAGGTTGTCGACCGCACCGACAGCGACCAGCCGGCCAGCGTCGGGGTCCACCGCTACCTGCACCTGCACGGAGTTGGAACCCCGCACGGCCCCGGTGGACGGCCAGCGACCCGACGCAAGCAGGTGCACGAACGGCTCCGCGGCATAGGCGGCGTGGTAGGCGCTGCGTGCGGTCTCGTCGTCGACGCCGGGGCGCAGGGTGGCGGTGCAGGTCGCCAGGATCCCGCGCGGCATCGGCGCCAGCACGGGGGTGAAGGACACGGTCACCGACCGGCCCGCGACGCCGGTGAGGTTCTGGGTGATCTCCGGGAGGTGCCGGTGCGTGCCGGCCATCCCGTACACACTGGCCGAGCCCAGCACTTCCGAGGCCAGCAGGTGGGGTTTGAGGGTGCGCCCGGCCCCCGACGTGCCGGACATCGCGGTCACCACCACGTCAGGAGCGACAAGTCCGGCGGCCAGGGCCGGCATCAGGGTAAGGCTGACCACCGTCGGGTAACAGCCGGGCACCGCCACACGGCGGGCTCCGCGCAGCTTCTCCCGCGCTCCTGGCAGCTCAGGAAGCCCGTAGGGCCAGGTCCCGGCGTGATCGCCGCCATACCAGCGTCGCCAGGCCATCGGGTCCACGAGCCGGTGGTCAGCACCGCAGTCGATCACCGCGGTGTCTTCGGGTAGCTCGGCGGCCAAGGCGGCGGAGTGGCCGTGCGGCAGGGCCAGGAACACCGCGTCGTGTCCGGTCAACCGCTCCGCCGTCGTGTCGGACAGGATGCGCTCGGCGAGCGGGACAAGGTTCGGGTGATGCTCGCCGAGCTTGCTTCCGGCGTTGCCGCCTGCCGTGAGCTCACCGATCTCGATCAGCGGGTGGCCGAGCATCAGGCGAAGGAGCTCGCCCCCCGCATACCCGCTCGCCCCCGCTACCGCGACCCTGAACGACACCCGAATGATTATGCACACTCATGGAAGATCATTCAACACTAGGCGCCGCCCCCTACCGCTGCAACGGCACTCGGCGGGGACAAGCCACTGAAGAGATCACGGTTTGTGTGCGTTCAGCGACACGTCAGACAGCACGGATGTGCCGTTGCGGTGCTACACCACAAGCACTGATGGGTCGAACTCGCCATCCGTGGCGCCCAGCCGGAACGCGGTCCACTCCTGCTCGTCGAAGACCAGTTCGGTGCCCGTCGAGGCGTCACGGACGGTCCAGGAGCCTGGCCGGACGACGACGGTGACGGCGCCGTTGGTGTTGGTGAGGTGGTCAGACACCACCTCACCCAGCC
This sequence comes from Pseudonocardiales bacterium, assembly GCA_019244165.1. GTDB lineage: Bacteria > Actinomycetota > Actinomycetes > Mycobacteriales > Pseudonocardiaceae. The sequence goes on from JAFATA010000082.1 coordinate 11,119, forward strand.
AGCGGGCCCACTGTTCGCCGGTAAAGCTGATCACCGGGCTGCCGGGGACCTTGCTGTGCCGCAGCGCCATGCCGCCGTCGGTCGGGCTGACCTCGACGCATCCGCTCTGCATGGCTGAGTACGTCGACTTCCGCCACCCGGCGCGGCGGTGTGCGGTGGGCATGGCGTCCTCCGGGATCAGGTCAGCGCGGTGAGGCGGGCGCGGATCGCCTCGCGGGTGTCGGCCGGGGACAGCGCGAGTTCCCGCAGGCTCGCGACGGTCCGAGTGTACCCCGACACCTGGGCTTGATCCTGCACGTAGAGGGCGCCGTCGACGATCTCGATGTAGGCGATGGACTGCGCCTGGGCAAAGTCCAGGAGCGTGAACGGCCCGACACCTCCGTCGTGCAGGCCGACTGACGTGGGCAGCATGCGGATCTCCACGTTGTCCCGGTCCGCCTGGGAGATCAGGTGTTCGAGCTGGCGGCGCAGCACCGCCGGACCACCGATCGGCCGGTCCAGCACCGACTCCTCGATCAAGGCGAGCAGACGCAGCGGAGCACCCTCGGAGTCCAGCCGCCGCTGCCGGTCCATCCGCAGCCCCACCACCCGCTCGGCGTGATCGGGCCGGACCCGGCTGCCGCCGACGGTGGCCGCGAGGGAGTACTCGTGGGTCTGCAGCAGGGCCGGCACGGCGAACGTCGCGTAGTCCGACACGGTACTGGCGAGTCCCTCCAGGCCCACGAAGGTGCGCAGCCAGTCCGGCACCACGTCGGTCCACGGTGCCCACCACGTTGGCCGGTCGGCCCCGCCGGCCAGCGACGCCAGTCGTTCGATGTCGGCCAGGTCCGCGCCGTAGTAGCGGAGCAGCGCGGTCACCTCGGCTGGTTGCTGCTGGTTGCGGCCGCTTTCCAGGTGACCGATCTTGCCGGGAGAACAGTTGATCACCTTCGCCGCTTCGGTGGCCCTCCGGCCGGCTCGCTTGCGGAAGTTCGTCAGCTCGACGCCGATCAGCCAGCGCAACGCCAAGGGATCATCCCGGTCGGCCACCCGTCCCCACCTCCTGTTGTTGGGCGCTCCTGCCGTGGCGACAGTCTGCCCTGACGCGGTGCGCTCCGTACCGTTGACGTCACCCAGTCTGGGTATGGCGATCTGTAGTGCTTTACGTAAATTTTCGTGGTAGGTTTACGTCATGATGGACGCGACAGCGACCCTGGCGGTCCTCGCTCTCACCCAGAGTTCACCAGCACCCGGCATCACGGGGCGGCGGCACCACGCGGAGGACCCACGGTGAGCGCGCACAGCGATCAGCCAAACCGCCTGTGGTGTGACAAGCTGAAAAAGTCCGTGCTGGACGAGATGGACTCTCCTCGCGGTACGAGTCGAATCGGCTCCCTGGAGTACCGGGCACTGATCACCCTGTACTGGATACTCCGGGACCACCGGATCGACCATTGGGGCCACTGCCAGTCCTGCCGCCGACCTGGGTCGATATTCGGCGCACGCTGGCGCCCCTGCCCGCTGCATAGCAAAGTGGACCTGGGCCTCCAGCGGCTTGATGAAATCCTGCTGCTGGATGTGCTCGCCGACCAACCAGAATCGGATGCCACCCCGTCAGTCACCAGCGATCGCGGGCGACACCGAACCAACTAGCTACCACAGACCCGCAGCTGCGCGGCGAGTGAGCGAGCCGTTTTTTGAGCGCTTGAATACGTCTAACTGACTCGTCGATCCGGGCCTGGCTCATGGTGCCATTCTCGACGAGAGCTGCGATGATGTCGATTGCTTTAGGGGCGATGTTCGGGTCGTAGGTGCGAGGGTTGTTGTTGGGGAACAGGATGATGTCGGTGCCCGCGACGACAGCCTGCCGCAGCGCCGATTCCAGGCTGTAGTGTTCATCGATAGCGCCCATCTGCATATCGTCTGACATCACCACGCCACCGAAGCCGAGCCGCTGGCGAAGCAGTCCGGTGATTGTCGGTGGTGAGAGGCTGGCCGGCCATTCGGGGTCGAGGTGGCGGTTGAACACATGGGCGGTCATGACGATGTCGACCAGGCCGCCGTGGATCAGCGCGCGGTAGGGACCAAGTTCGGCGTCCGACCATGTGTCGCTGACGTCGACAAAACCGCGGTGTGAGTCAGCGGTCGCGCTGCCATGACCGGGAAAGTGTTTGATGGCGGTAAGCACACCGTACTCGTGATGGGCCTCGATGACCGCCCGGGCATGCTCGCTGGCGATCTGGGCGTCAGCGGAGAAGCTACGGCCGAAGGCTCCGATCGCCGGGCTGGCGGGGTTGATGTCGAGGTCGACGACGGGCGCCAAGTTGACGTTGATGCCCAATTGGCTGAGGGTGCGGGCAGTCACCGCGGCCTGCTCGCGGGTGGCTGGTATTCCGCGTTGAGCCAACTCACGCTGCGACATGGTGGGGGGAAACCCGTGTCGTTCCCTCAGCCGCGTCACGCGGCCGCCTTCCTGGTCGACGGCGACGAGCAGCGTCCCACCGGCCTCCTGCTGAAGCCCGTTGATCAGCATTCTCACCTGTTCAGGTGAGCGGATGTTGCGCACTGGCTCGCCGCCCGGCACATCGACGTCGAACAGAACGACGCCGCCGACGTGGCCCGCACGGACCTGCTCGCCGACGAGACCCGCGTCATCCACGCTCATACCCCGGAATCCGACGAGCAGCATCTGACCAATCTTGCGTTCCAGCGCCACGCGTGCCTCCGCAGGCCTCACACCACCCCGGCGACGACCACCAATCATGACGAGCGTAGAGCGGCGCCGTGGGTCTGGATGGCGGCGGCCACCGCCGCATCGCGGGCGGCGGTGGCCTCGGCGACGGTGAGCGTACGATCCAGAGCGCGGAAGCGCAGCGCGAAGGCCAGTGACTTCTTGCCCACCCCGATCTGCTCTCCGGTGTAGACGTCGAACAGCCGCACGTCCTCCAGCAGCTCCCCGGCACCACGGCGCAGCGTGGCCGTGAGCTCGGCGACCGGCACCGCTGCGTCCACCACCACCGCGATGTCCTGCAGCACCGGCGGGTAGGGCGAGATCACGGGTGCGGGCCGCCGGTCAGTCAGCGGCAGCGCATCGAGATCCAGCTCCATCGCGCAGGTCCGTGGCGGCAGGCCCAGCGCGGTGACCACCGCAGGATGCAGCTCGCCGGCATGCCCCACTGGGCGGCCCTCTACCTGCAGCTGCGCACACCGGCCGGGATGCCACGGTGGGGTCTGCGCCGCGCACACCCCGAACTCGACGCCAGCAGCGTGCCCCACCGCTCGCGCGGCCTGCACCGCGTCAGCCCAGGTCACTGCCCGGCCGGTGCCCCACCAGCCGAGGCGTTCCCACTGCCCGGCGAGCACGGCACCCACGTGCAGCGGCTGCCCGGGGAGCGCGCCGATCAGCGCGGCGAACTCCGCAGGGTTGGGACGGCCGAGCACCCCCACGTCCGGCATGGCCGGAGCGCCCACGTGCGGCTGCACGACCGGCGCCATCCCGTAGAGCGCCACGTCGCGCTGCCCGCGGGCAACGTTGCGGACCAAGGCCTCGAGCAGGCCGGGCAGCAGCGTGGTGGCCAGCTGGTCGCGGTCGGACTCCAACGGGTTGAGCAGCGTGACGGTGTGCCGCCGGGGGTCGTCGTCGGGCAGGCCGAACGCGTCCCACGTGGTGGCTGAGACGAACGGGCTCGGCAGCACCTCCACGTACCCTGCCCCGGCCAGCGTCCGGGAGACCGCTCGGCGGCGGCGCTGCGCCGCGGTGAGCCCCCGGCCGGGCGGTACCGGCGGGAACTCGGCGGGGATGGTGTCGTAACCCTCCAGCCGCAGCACCTCCTCGACGAGGTCAGCGGGTTGGACCAGGTCGGGGCGCCAGGACGGTGGGACGACGGTCACCGTGGTGGCGCCCTCGGTGCCCTCCGCACCGTGGACCTGCACCGTGCAGCCGATCTGGGAGAGCCGGCGGACCGTGGCGCCACGCTCGTAGGCGCGCCCGGCCACCCGATCCGGCAGCTCGATCGGCATCACCACCGGCACCGGTCCCGGCGGCGTGCCAGCGTCGGTACGGCCCGGCGCGATCCGCCCCCCGCCGTAGCGGCTCAGCAGCGTCGCGGCGAACTCGACAGCTACCGGTGGCAAGGCAGGATCCACGCCGCGCTCGAAACGCCGGGCCGCCTCGCTGGGCACCTTGTGCCGCCGGGCACTGCGCGCCACCGAAGCCGGGTCCCAGTTCGCCGCCTCCAGCAGCAGGCTGGTGGTCGCAGCGCCCACCTCGGTGCTCTCGCCGCCCATCACAGCCGCCAGCGACACCGGGCCGCTGGCATCGCAGATCACCATGTCGTCCGGATCCAGCTCCCGGCAGACCCCGTCCAGGGTGGTGAGCTTCTCGCCCTCGATCGCTCGGCGGACCAGCAGCTCGCCATCCAGCTTTGCCGCGTCGAAGGCGTGCATCGGCTGACCGAGCTCCAGCATCACGTAGTTGGTGACGTCGACAGCCAGCGAGATCGACCGCATCCCAGCCAGCCCCAACCTGCGGCGCATCCACCAGGGCGACCGGAGGGTCGGGTCCACACCGGACACCTGGCGGGTCACGAACCGGCGGCAGCCCTGCTCATCCTCGATGCGGACCGGCCAGCTGAGGCCACCGGTGGAGAGCACCTCACGCAGTCCGGGATCCCCGTAAGGGGCGTCGAACGCGATGGCCAGCTCGCGAGCCAGGCCGCGCACCGACAAGCAGTAGCCACGATCGGGGGTGATCGCCAACTCGATCACCGAGTCATCCAGGCCCAGCACCGGGACGGCACTGTCCCCGGGCACCGCGGCGTCGGCCGGCAGCACGATGATCCCGGTGTGGTCCTCACCGAGCCCCAGCTCGGCAGCCGAACAGATCATGCCTTCGGAGGTCCGGCCGTAGGCGGTGCGCGCCGCGATGGCGACGTCATCTGGGAGCACCGTACCGGGCCGGGCCAGCACCACCAGATCCCCGGCGCGGAAGTTGGTGGCACCGCAGATAACCCCACGCGGCGCCGGCTCGCCGTCGTCCACGCGGCAGTACCGGATGGGCTTTGCAAAGCCGGTCAGCTCCTCGATCTCCAACACCCGCCCCACCACGAGCGGCCCGCTGACCGGGCCGAGTTGGTGCACCGCCTCGACTTCCAGGCCGGCCCGCACGAAGGCGTCGGCGATCTGCGCCGTCGTCGGGGCCTCACTCCCCTCGGGGAGCGCGACATGGTCGCGCAGCCAGGACACGGGAACACGCACGTGGCTCAGGCCTCCGTTCCGAACGCGCAGGTGAACCGGACATCGCCCTCGACCATGTCGCGCATGTCGGCGATCCCGTTGCGGAACTGCAGGGTGCGCTCGATGCCCATCCCGAAGGCGAAGCCGGAGTAGGCCGAGGTGTCCACTCCGCAGGCCCGCAGCACATTCGGGTTGACCATCCCGCAGCCGCCCCATTCGACCCATCCGGGGCCACCTTTGCGTTCCGGGAACCACACATCGACCTCGGCGGAGGGCTCGGTGAAGGGGAAGAACGAGGGCCGCAACCGGGTCCGGGAGGTCTCACCGAACATCGCCCGGGCCAACGCGTCCAAGGTGCCCTTCAGATGCGCCATGGTGATGCCGTGGTCCACCGCGAGGCCTTCGACCTGATGGAAGACGGGGGTGTGGGTGGCGTCCAGCGCGTCGCTACGGAACGTGCGCCCCGGGCACACCACATACACCGGCAGTTCCCGCTCCAGCAGGGCCCGTACCTGAACCGGGGAGGTGTGCGTGCGCAGGACCATGCCGGATCCCTCGGGTGCGGCGTAGAAGGTGTCCTGCATGGTGCGTGCCGGGTGGTCCTGGGGGAAGTTGAGCGCGTCGAAGTTGAACCACTCGGCCTCCAGTTCCGGGCCCTCGGCGACTTCGTAGCCCATGGCGAGGAACACGTCCGCGATGCGCTCGCACAGCGTGGTGATCGGGTGTCGGGCGCCGGCGGGGACCCGATCCCACGGCAGCGTGACGTCGACGGCCTCCTCCCGCAGGGTTGTGGAGTCCCGCTGGACCTGCAGCGCGGCGCGGCGCTGATCGAAGGCCGCCTGCACGGCCGTGCGGCTGGCGTTAAGCCGCTTGCCGGCCTCGGCACGGGCGTGGGGTGGGAGCGCGCCGATCTCCCGCCGGGCAATCAGCAGCGGCGAGCGATCGCCGAGGTGGGCGGGTTTGACCGCAGCCAGTTCCTCGAGGTCACCAGCCTCGGCGAAGGCCCTCTCGGCATCCTCGACGGCCTGCGCCAATGCTTCCGGTGCCAGCATGGCGACCTGCTTAGGGTGGGAGGGGTCTTTGGGGGGGTTATTGGGTCCAGACATGAGGGTGCGAACTCCTCGGTCAGTTCTGGCCAGATCCTAGGTGATCGGTTCGGGGGAGGACGGCCGGCGGTGCGCCCGCGCGCTGGCATACAGGCAGACCGCCGCCGCGGCAGCCAGGTTGAGGCTTTCGGCGTGGCCGTGCAGCGGGACCGCGACGGCGTGGTCGGCAAGGGCGAGCAAGTCGCGGTCCAGCCCGTGTGACTCGTTGCCGAACAGCCACGCGGTCGGCGCCCTCAGGGTTCCGGCGTCGAGCACCTCATCGAGGTCTCGGCCGGTGGTGGCGTCGGCCGCGAGAACCTGCAACCCGGCCTGCCGGCACGCCGCGACGGCCAGCCGTGGGTCGGGCTCCATTCCCACCGGGAGGTGGAACAGGCTGCCGGTGGAGGCTCGCACGCATTTGCCGTTGTACGGGTCAACGGTGTCCCCGGTGAAGAGCACTGCGTCTGCCCCGGCCGCGTCGGCTACCCGGATGACCGTGCCGGCATTGCCCGGATCGGCGACACCAGCCAGCACCGCGACCAGCCGGGTGCCCCGCAGCGCGTCCGCCGCCGGCCGGGTGAGCGCGGCACAGACCGCCACGATGCCTTGCGGGCTAGCCGTCTCCGACAACCTGGCGGCGGCCCGCTCGGTGATCAGGGATACCCGGACACCGGGCGGGCCGAGCAGCTCAGGATGCCGGGCAGCGGCGCGCTCGGTGACGAACAGCTCTCGCACCGCTCCGCACCCCAGGGCCTCGCGCACGGCTTGGGGGCCCTCCGCGAGGAACCGCCCGGCGCGCTCGCGGTCCCGCCGCCGGAGCAGCCCCCGCGCAGCCACCACCCGGGGGGTCCGTTCGGTATACGGAGCGCTCGGCTGGGCCATGGGATGTCGAGGCGGCCGGCCGCCCGCGCCTCAGGCGGCGTCGCTGTCCTGGGACGGCGCGTCCTGGGATATCTGGGCGTCCTGGGACAGCGGGGCATCCTCCCCCTGACTACGTGGCAGGTTGGCTCTGGCGACCTCAACCAGCGCGGTGAACGCGGTGGGGTCGCAGACGGCGAGCTCAGCAAGGTTCTTGCGGTCTACTTCGATCTCGGCGATGCGCAACCCCTGAATCAGCCGGTTGTACGTCATCCCGTTCTGCCGCGCGGCGGCGTTGATCCGGGTGATCCAGAGTTGCCGGAAGTCACCCTTGCGCGCCCGCCGGTCGCGGTAGGCGTACTGCATCGAGTGGAGGATCTGTTCCTTGGCCTTGCGATAGAGCCGGGAGCGCTGGCCGCGGTAGCCGCTAGCGGCCTCCAGGGTCGTGCGGCGCTTTTTGTGGGCGTTGACCGCTCGCTTGACGCGTGCCACTGGTTCGTCCTGTCGGTCTCGGGGGCGGGGTAGCCGCCCAGGGTCTTCAAACAGGGTCAGGAGGTCGGGATATGGCCGGATATGCGGACGGTCAGCGACCGAGCAACCTACGGATCCGCTTTTTGTCCTGCGGAGCCACCTCGACCACTCCATCCAGGCGCCGGGTGACCCGGGAAGATTTCTTCTCTAGCAGGTGGCGCCGGCCAGCGCGCTGGCGCAGCAGGGTGCCGGTAGCGGAAAGCTTCACGCGTTTCGCGGTGCCTCGATGGGTCTTGTTCTTCGGCATGTCCGTCCTTAACTCCTGCCACCTGGGGCGGCGGTGAATGAGGTGGCCTGGGCGGGCCACCTCACCAATGTCACCGTGGCCCGTCCGGGCCACCGAATATCACTGCACAGGCTGTTACTCTGCTGGCTTTTCTACTCTGCTGGCTTTTCCGCCGGCGTGGTCGCACTCCGGTTGGCCTTGGCCCCACGTGGCTTGTTGCGGTGTGGAGCCAGCACCATCGTCATGTTCCGACCGTCCTGCTTAGCGGAGGTCTCCACAAAACCCAGCTCCGCGACGTCCTCTGATAGCCGCTGCAGCAGCCGGAAACCCAACTCCGGCCGGGACTGCTCGCGGCCCCGGAACATGATGGTGACCTTCACTTTGTGCCCCGCGTCGAGGAACCGCACAACATGACGCTTCTTCGTCTCGTAGTCGTGGGCGTCGATCTTGGGACGGAGCTTTTGTTCTTTGATAACCGTCATCTGCTGGTTGCGACGGGACTCACGGGCTTTCTGCGCGGTCTCGTACTTGAACTTGCCGAAGTCCATGAGCTTGCAGACCGGTGGGCGGGCCTGCGCCGCAACCTCGACTAGGTCAAGGTCGGCTTCCTGAGCTAGCCGCAGCGCGTCCTCGATGCGGACGATGCCGACCTGCTCGCCATTCGGACCAACCAACCTAACCTCGGGAACGCGGATGCGTTCGTTGATGCGTGTCTCGACGGTGATGTGGCCTCCTCGGTCGTCCTGCCCACGGCGCGACCACGCGTGCGGTGCCCGCAGATCCGACCGATCGACGCCGCGTGTGTTTGTCAACACACGACATCAACGCCGGAATCCACCTCGGGATTCCGGGACCGGACCCGGCCGCCTCGCGGCGGTTCGGGTGGGAGCGGACTCCACTTGCCGCTTCCGCCGGAGCGGAAGCTGGTCGCACCAGACATGCTAGCAGGTCATGCCCTCCAGCGGCAGCGGAGCCAGGTAGCGCAGGAACACGATGTCACCGATCTGACGCGTCTCGTGAAGGATCATCCGGTGCTGCGCATCGTGCGGGAACGCACCAGAGTTGACGAAGCGCGGTGCCCCGGGCTGGCCGACGAAGAACGGCGCGATGGCAAGTTGTAGCTCATCGACCAAGCCCTGCGTCAGGAACTGGGTATGGATGGTGCTGCCACCTTCGACCATGAGCCGCTGAATGCCTCGGCCCGCGAGATCGTGCAGCATCGCGGTGAAGTCAACGGCTTCCTCGCCCGCACCGACGACCGTTGCCCGGTCACCAAGCCGCGCCTGCACGCGCCCGACGGCGGAGCCAGGACTGTACACCAACTTTTCGCCACCACTGGTGAAGAATTTCAGGTCAGGATCGAATATGGTGCTGGTGATCGTCACCTTGACCGGGTACGGCGGCACCCCGCGTGCCTCGCGGGCCTGCCGCCTGGCATCGGATTTCACGAGCAAGCGCGGATTGTCGCGGCGGATGGTATTGGCGCCGACGAGGATCGCGTCACAGGACGCACGAAGCTCGTCCACCCGGTCGAAATCCGCCTCGTTGGACAGCAGCAACCGCTCGTCGCTCACGTCGTCGATACATCCATCAAGCGACATCGCGCAGCTCAGAATCACATACGGACGGACAGTCATCTTGACTACTTTCACTAGACGCCAGAGCTGGCCTCTGGCTACGCGGACCTGCTCACGTCCCACGGTCATGTCAAGATCGCTTGGGCCGGCAGGGGGACTCGGAGGTGCAAAAGGTTCCACTTGGCGGCCAGTGGGGGCATGGGAGGCGCCAAATGGTTCCATTTGGCCCGGTCAGCCGTAGGCATGCGGGACACCTTATGAGATCCTAAAACAGCCGTGCTCACGTCCGAAGATCGGTGAGTAGCTTGGCCGCGGCAGCCAGGGCGGGTTCCAGCAGAGGTCCGGCGTATCGTGTTGGCGCGTCGATGAGCTGCGCGCAGCGGTACAGCCGAGCGAGCTTGCCCGCACGACTGTCCAGATCAGCTCGTCGTTGGGGACGCTGTGTCCCAGCCACGCGGGGCCGTGCCCCAGTCTTCCCAGTCCAGGAAGTAACAGTTCGGAGCGGTCAGATTAGCCCATGCCAGGTCGGCATGGGCCGCCGTCCACTCCTCGACCGTGGTATCAACGTCGGAAAAGACCTGGCAGATGGTTTCGGTGACTCCTGCCTGGCTGACTGCGACGCGAGTCGTCGTGTATCGGCCCAGCGCGTCCAGCGATGAGTGGAACGTGGCCCACCACGACTCGGGTAACTCTGGGCGGGTAGTCAAAATCCGGCCCGGCTTGATGGGACGGTCGGCGATGTAAGTGGTTTCGTCGGTCCGCCACATGACCTGGCGGCCGTGGTCGAGCCACGAGAGGCCCTGATGCCACTGTGGCATAGCAACACCCCGCAAGATCGAGGCACATTCGATACCCCAGCCTTGACCGTCGAACCGAGCTAGGTCACGGATTTCGATGCGGACCCAACTGCTCCGGTCGGTGCGGAAGCCGAGGGAGCGGCGTTCACGGGCTTGCGTAGAGGCATCGAAGCGAGTCGTTAGGGCACGTTCCACGCGGCTTGCCACGTCGTCACACGGGTAAGTGCGGAGATCGGGAAGCACAGGCAATCTTAACCGTGTGACAAGGCTCCTTACTCATGGTGCGGCATGGCGGGCCGCACCTCGACGACGGTGCGCTCAAGGCGCGGAGCGCTCGGGTGCGTTCTGGATGCGCCGAGTTCGACAGGGCTGTTCATCTGGCTACGGACAGCTTCAATGTCGAACTCGGCGCACTCGGAGCGGTTGGGTGTTCCGCGGAACAGCGGGGCAATGGTGCATGCCGGACCGGGTGCGTTTTCTGGAGATCCCGGGGTCTGATCGGGCCATGGTGGGACCCGAGTGGGAATTTTCTCCCGCCGATCTCTGACGCGCTGGCCTGCGCAAACAAGCAGAGCGCCGGGGCAAACTTCCGACGAGTCCGGCCGCTGAGTGATCGCTCTGCCATCCGGCTTGGGCTACGGTTCGCAAGGGGTTGGGGATGGCAGGCAACCTGGTGGGGGTAGGCGAGGATGCCCAGAAAAGCGGAGAACTCCGCGAAAGCAGAGCGTGACACGCTGCGCGAGCGGATGCGCGGCTACGGGTGCACCGTCGCCCAGATCGCCGCCGAGATGGGCCGCCGGTTCAACCTGCGCCCCAGGGTGGCGTGGCGGCATGCCCTGGGCTGGCCCCAGTGGAAGCTCGCCCAGCAGTACAACACCGCCCATCCTGGGATGAAGCTGTCGGACCATCGGATCAGCGAGTTCGAGGCATGGCCGCACGGCGGGTGTCCGCCCAGCCTGCACTACCTCACTCAGCTGGCCATCACGTTCGGGCACGGGTGCACCCCGGCCCATCTGGTCGACGCCGACGACCTGGAACACCTCACCCCGGTGGACCGCATCCTGCTCACCACCGGTCACCCACCCGCGGCGGCCGCCGCATCGGCGCACCCGGGAGCCCAGGTGGTGGTGTCCGCAGACCCCGCGGTGTGGGTCACGGTGCCCGGTGAGCTCGCCCCGCTGCTGATGGCCTGCCTGGGGTTGCTGACTGCGGGTGAGGACGCGACGCTGGCCACCCCTGGTGAGCGTGAGCGTGCCTACCATCAACTCGTTCAGTTCCTGACGAGTTGGGCTCACACCATGAAGCGTCGCAACGCGCTCCGCACCCTCGGCTGGGCGGCCACGGCCGCCTCAGTCGGCCACTTCCCCGACCCGGACGAGCAGACACGCGTCGCCGCGGTGCTCACCAACCCCAGCCGGCTCGACACGCCCACCCTCGAGCACTTCGAAACGGTGCTGTGGGGGTGTAAACGGCAGGATGACGCGCTCGGTGCGCACGGCGTGCTGGATACCGTGCTCGCCCAACGCAGCCTTCTTCGTTCGCTGCTGCCGGACTGCCCGGCAGCGCTTCGGCCCCGGCTGCTCTCGGCGCTGAGCCGTGCCTCCCAACACGCCGGCTGGTTCTCGGTCGACCTGAACGATTTCGACGGCGCGGGGTATTTCTACGAGGATGCCCGGGCGCTGGCCCATGAGGCCGAGAATGTTGAGCAGGTCGCCCGGGTATTGGTCGGGATGAGCCGCTTGGCGGTCTGGCAGGGCAAGCCACGCGTCGGCATGGACCACGCTGTGGCGGCCCGGCAGTGGGCCGACCGTACCGGCGACATGCGGTTGCGCGCCTGGACATATGGCGCTGGGGCCGCGCGGGTGTACGCCGCTGACGGGCAACGAGACGCCTGCTTGGTGGCGCTTGACGCGGCGCACACCGCGCTCGGGAGAGCCGATGAGTACGTACCGGGCTGTTACAGCAACAACTACGACGAAGGGCTCCATACCTCGTTTTGCGGTGAGTGTCACCTGGAGCTGCGCGATGCCACCCGTGCTGCTGGCTATGCTCAGCGTTCCCTCGCCACCCTGGACCGGTCGTACACCCGCATAGTGGCTCTCACCACCGTGGACCTCGCGCGGGCGTATGTGCAGTCCGGCGAGATCGACGAGGCGGCCCGCCTGCTCGGCGACGCCGGCGAGGTCGCGGCAGCGAACAGCTCAGCAAGGCTGGTCACGGTCTTGCAGCGGGGCCGCGCCGAGCTGCGACCCTGGGCTGATACCGCCGCCGTGCGCGCCTTGGACGATCGCCTGGCGTCGTGTGGGGTGGCGGCGGAGTGATCCGACTCACCGGCCAGCGACGATGGTGGCGTGGCGCCGCCGCGGGGGCGTAGCGTGTCGCACCTCGACGACGGTGCGCAGGAACTGGCCGGTGCAGCTGGTATCGATGGCGACGACAGCATGGAGCCACGAACGGTTCGCAACTGGTAGCGCCAGGGATGCCAACGTCTGGTACTGGTGATTCCGCCGGAGTGCCACGTCAACGCGGTAATGGCTACAGTCCGCGTAGCATCTTGTGCATCCCGTCATCTCGTGGCAGGATGACCGTCGGCTTTGGTTGGGCGCGCAAGGAAGGGGCCAGATATGGCCACCGGCGAGGTCCCTCATGATTCTGAGTCTCGGGTTGAGTATGAGCCGTCCACACTAGATGAGATGGGCGACGTGGTCGAGCTGACCAGGGGAACGGCCGATTTTGATACAGCCGACATGAAGACCTCGAAATACTGGTGATCACTGCCCATGATGTGGTGGTTGGCCAGCGTGGTCGGCCATAGGACGCCGCAGGGGCTAAGTTCAGTCGTCAGCCCGAACTGGTACATTACCGCTGCTGGCAGTGGCAGGTTTTGGCTGTGGCATGGCCAGGCCGGGGCCGTGGTTCGCCTCCACCGAGTCGACGTTCCTGGCTGCTCACTCCTGGTTGTCGGCTGCTGCACAACGTCCGATACGGAGCTGTCCGGTATCGCTGTGCGCATCGCTTGTGGGGACATGGCGGCGCTGGCTGAGGTGGACGGCAGCCGTGTGGTGATCGCGGTCCGAGCCGATGACGTGTGGGCGGCTGGCGATCTCGCCGGCCAGTGCCCCGTGTTCTATGGGTGCTTCAAGGGTCAGGTTGTTGTTGGCTCGCATGCTGGGGCACTCGCCGAACTCGTTGGCCGGTCGCTCAATCGTGAATGGTTGGCTGCTCGGTTGCTCGTGCCCTCAGCCTCCGACGTGTGGTGGACACAGTCGCCTTGGCACGGCGTCCGCACGGTTCGGCCCGGCTGGCTGCTCCACGTCAATCCTGATGGCAAGGCAACGACGAAGCGATGGCTCGATCTCGATGTCCCAAGGGCTGGACTGGCCGATGGCAGCCAGGCACTTCGGGCAGCGCTGCGACGAGCTGTGTCGGTGCGGGTGGCGGCAGCGGAGATGCCTACCGTAGACCTCAGCGGCGGTCTGGACTCCTCAACAGTGGCCCTATTGGCCGCACGTGCCGCGCCGGCTCCAGTTCGAGCGCTCACCCTCACCGTCAATGGCGTGGAGGATGCGTCGGCTGCCGCCCACGCAGCAGGCACCGTGTCCGGCATGGCGTATAAGCAGTTAGAAATACCGGACGCCGTCCTGCCGTATTCAGACCTTGATCGACCGTTGATCGTCGATGAACCTGCGGATCACCTGGTTGCCGGGGCATGGGTGCGGTGGTGGCGGCGGTGTCTCGCCGAGGACGGATCGGATGTCCATCTCAGCGGTGACGGCGGTGACGGAGTACTGTTTGCGCTTCCTTCGTACCTGGCGGATCTTGCTAGTCCGCACACACTGCGTACCCTGTGGCGTCATGCGAACGGCTGGGCACGTCTGCGGAACCAAGCTCCGCACACCCTCGTTCGCGCTGCCATGGCGCTACGCGGAACACCCTACCGTGAGGCATTCGTGCGCGCAGCTGACCGACTGATCCAGGGCGACTCTGGTCCGATCGGGTGGGCACGGCTGATTTCATGGATTGACCTCGGTGGTGCCGGCACGTTGGCGACGTCCGAAGCGCGCCATCTTGTCGCCAGTTATCTCCGACGGCATGCGGAGGAGCACACTACACCAGCAGTACCGGGCAGGTTCGGCATTGGCGACGCAACTGCATGGCTGTCGCTAAACGCTTATGCTCGCGGCCTCCGGTCCGAGGTGGCGGTGGCCGCAACATGTGGCATCACTTTACAGTCGCCATACCTGGATGACGGGGTCGTGCGGGCGTGCTGGTCGGTTCCGGCGTCAGTTCGCACAACCCCAGAGCAGCCCAAACCGCTGCTGCGGCATGCTGTCGACGGCCTGGTACCGGCCAGCGTCGTCAATCGACGCACGAAAGGCGATTACACCGCGCTGTCCTATCGAGGACTGCACCGCAATGCGGATGCGATTGACCACGTGTTGACTTCCTCGCAGCTTGGCTCGTTGGGCTTGATCGACGTTGAATCCATGCGCGCCGAACTACGGAAAGGAGCAGCTGGGTTACCGATTCGGCTCGGCGCGTTTGACACTGTACTCGGAATGGAGCTGTGGTTACGAGCCATCGAGGTTAACTAACATGCAATACCTATCGCGACAGGAGGCGGCCGTGCGTTATCGACCTGAAGTCGGCATCAGGGCAGCGCCGATGGACGACGGCGGACTCGTGCTACTTTCCGAGCGTTCCGGCAAGCTTTACCGCTGCAGTTCGACTGCCGCAAAGATGTGGACCGCACTTCATCAGCACGGCGGACGACCGGAGGCTGCCGCAGATGCGGTCGCTGCGCAGTACGACACCGAGCCAGCTCGCGTTCGCGCCGACCTCAACGTGTTGATCGATAAGCTGCGGCGAACCGGTCTTGTGAAGGCCGAGCCGTGAGCACGCCGATGGCCACCGCGCCCAGTGTTCGGCCGTGCCTGACCTTAACAGCGAGTGCTGCATGCGTTGGGCTGATCGTTTGTCTCATGCTCCGGGTAGCGCGGTTCAACCACGTCACGGCTGCTGTCCGCTGGTTAGCTGACACAACCCGCCGCCACGCAACTCCTGACGAAGTGATGCGCATGCTGCACGCCGTCGACGCTGCGGCGACATTGATTCCAGTCCGCGTCGCCTGCTTGGAGCGATCCCTGACAGCGGTGGTACTCCTGGCTGCGCGTCGCCGTGGCGTCACATGGCAGCTGGGTGTCCGTACTCCGCCTCTGGCCACACACGCGTGGCTTGTCGACGCCACAGGAAAACCAATCGACGAACCCTTGACGACGGCGGCATATCGGCCGCTCATCACTGTCTCCCCGCAAACTCTGGCGAACCGGAGCATGACGTGACAGATCGTGTTGCGGCGGTCGCTGCTGCGGTCGACTACGATGCTTGGACCACAACTGAGGACGGCGCGCTGGTCCCACAGATCACCACGGATACCACGATTCACGCCATGCTGCGCTTACTTGACATTCGGCCTGGCATGCAAGTCATGGAGATCGGCACGGGCTCGGGTTACTCCGGAGCACTGTTATCTCGCATCGTCGGCTCCGACGGTCACGTTGTGTCCATCGACATCGATACCGCCCTCATCAACCGTGCCCGCACCCTGCATAACCAGGCCCGGCACACCAACATCGAGCTGCACGCCTCGGACGGCTTTTGGGGCTGGACGAACGGGGAGCCATTCGATCGAATCGTGGGCTGGGTGACACCCCATGTCCTGTCCGCCGCATGGGCCGCACAAGCCAAGCCGGGAGCGATGATAGTGACTCCCGTCAAGATCGCTGACGTCGCGGCGGCGAACGCTGTGGTCCGTTGCGCCGTCAACGGTGACATCCACGACGGAGAACTGCATCCCGGCAACTTCATTGAGATGACGTCCGAGATCATCACTGAATTCGGACTACCGATTCGCTACGTCAACGCGGTGCGCAAATCGCCGGACGGACCACCGTGGTGGATCAGTGGCCACCAGTTTCACGGCCAACCACCCACCGTGCCCGAGCGGCTACTTCGCCAGCTTGTGGAGACCGAGCCAGAAAGCGAGTTTTTCAACCAGGGTAGCGAGAGCTGGCGAGCCTTTACCGCCTTTCTGCTCGCGTCGACGGTGAACCCCGCCAGCGTGGGTAGTGCCCGAGGCTGGGGAATCGGAACAGCCACACCCGACAGTATCGCCATCAGCCTGAGCAACGGCGTTCTACTTAGGGCGGGCACCGATGAAGCGTATAACGAGGTCACCAACGTACTCAAAGAATGGCACGAACTCGGTGAGCCCGATCTCATCGAACTCACACCGTGCTTCATCCGTGAAGAAAACGGATGGGCGGTGCGTCCGCGCTCAGCAGCGGCGTCCAACCGCAGCCCACAAGCAGTGGGGCCGCCGTCTTGCGCCAGCTAGCGCAGCGGTGATCATGGGCGAAGACAGCCGCCGTGCGTGCCCTGGACGATCGCTTGGCGTCCTGCGGGGTGGCGGCGGGGTGATCCGGCTCACCGGCCAGCGGCTGCGGTGACCTGGCGACGCCGTGGCGGGGTGGCATGCTGCACTTCGACGACGGCGCGCAGGAACTGGCCGGTGTAGCTGGTGTCGATGGTGGCGACCTGCTCGGGTGTGCCCTCGGCGATCACGGTGCCACCGGCCGCGCCGCCCTCGGGCCCCATGTCGATCACCCAGTCCGACGACTTGATCACATCGAGGTTGTGCTCGATGACGATCACGGTATTGCCCTTGTCGGCCAGCTCGTTGATGACGCCGAGCAGTTTGCGGATGTCCTCGAAGTGCAGGCCGGTGGTGGGCTCGTCCAGCACGTAGACGGTACGGCCGGTGGAGCGTTTCTGCAGCTCACTGGCCAGCTTGACGCGCTGGGCTTCGCCACCGGACAGCGTCGGCGCGGGTTGCCCGAGCCGGACGTAGCCCAGCCCGACGTCCACCAGCGTCTTGAGGTGCCGGTGGATCGCCGTGATCGGCTCGAAGAACGCCGCCGCCTCCTCGATCGGCATATCGAGCACCTCAGCGATGGTCTTGCCCTTGTAGTGCACCTCGAGGGTTTCCCGGTTGTACCGGGCACCGTGGCACACCTCGCAGGGCACGTACACGTCGGGCAGGAAGTTCATTTCGATCTTGATGGTGCCGTCGCCCGCGCAAGCCTCGCACCGCCCGCCCTTGACGTTGAAGGAGAACCGCCCCGGCTGGTAACCGCGGACCTTCGCCTCGGTGGTGGCGGCGAAGAGCTGGCGGATCCGGTCGAACACGCCGGTGTAGGTGGCCGGGTTGGACCGCGGAGTCCGCCCGATCGGCGACTGGTCGACCCGCACCAGCTTGTCGACATGCTCCAACCCCGTGACCCGGGTGTGCCGTCCGGGTACCTGACGGGCGCCGTTGAGCCGGTTCGCCAGCACGGTCGCGAGGATGTCGTTGACCAGCGTCGACTTGCCCGATCCGGAGACCCCGGTCACCGAGATGAGGCAGCCCAGCGGGAAGGACACGTCGATGCCGCGCAGGTTGTGCTCGCGCGCCCCGAGCACGGTCAACCGTCGCGAGCGGTCCACCGGACGCCGGCTGGCCGGGACCGGGATGCTCCGCCGACCCGACAGGTAGGCACCGGTGATCGAGGTGTCGTGCTGCTCCAATCCAGGGAACGGGCCGCTGTACACCACCTGACCGCCGTGCTCTCCCGCGCCTGGACCGATGTCCACCACCCAGTCGGAGGTACGGATGGTGTCCTCGTCGTGCTCCACCACGATCAGCGTGTTGCCCAGGTCGCGCAGCCTGGTGAGGGTAGCCAGCAGCCGGTGGTTGTCCCGCTGGTGCAGGCCGATCGACGGCTCGTCCAGCACGTACAGCACACCGACCAACCCAGAGCCGATCTGGGTAGCCAACCGGATCCGCTGGGCCTCACCACCGGACAGCGTGGCCGAGGCGCGGTCCAGGGACAGATAATCCAGCCCGACGTCGAGCAGGAAACGCAGCCGGGCCTGGATCTCCTTGAGCACCGCACCGGCAATCATGGCCTGTCTGGTGTCTAGACGCAGGCCGTTGAGGAAAGCCGCGGCGTCGCGGACCGACAATGCGGAGACGTCGGCGATGGATTTCTTGCCCTCCGTGGTGTGTGAGAGGGTGACGGCGAGGATCTCGGGTTTGAGCCGGGTGCCATGACAGGCCGGGCAGGGCACGTCCCGCATGTAGCCGTCGTATTTCTCGCGCACGTATTCTGACTCGGCGTGGCTCATCCGGCGCTCCAGGAACGGGATGACGCCTTCGAAAGCAGCATAGTAGGAGCGCTCACGGCCATAGCGGTTGCGGTAATGGATGTGCACCTGCGCGTCGCTGCCGTGCAGCACCGCCTTCTGGGCCTTGGCGCTCAGCCGTCGCCACGGGGTGTCCATCCGGAAACCGACGGTCTCGGCCAGCGCTTCGAGCAGCCGCTGGAAGTACTCGGCGGTCTGCCCGGTGGCCCACGGCGCGATCGCTCCCTCCTGCAGGGACCGGTGTTCGTCGGGCACCACCAGCTCGGGGTCCACTTCCTTGCGCATCCCGATTCCGGTGCACTCCGGGCAGGCGCCGTAGGGCGAGTTGAACGAGAACGACCGTGGCTCCAGGTCATCGACGCCGATGGGGTGGCCGTTCGGACAAGCCATCCGCTCGGAGAACCGGCGTTGCCGGTGCGGGTCGTGCGCCTCGCGGTCCACGAAGTCGAGCACGACGAGGCCGTCGGCCAGCCGCAACGCGGTCTCCACCGAGTCGGTGAGCCGGTGCTTGGCGCTGTCCTTGACCGACAGCCGGTCGACCACCACCGAGATGTCGTGTTTGTCCTGCTTCTTGAGCTTGGGTGCCTCGGTCAGCGGGTGCACGGTGCCGTCGACGAGCACCCGGGAGTAGCCCTGGGACTGCAGCTCGGCGAACAGGTCGACAAACTCGCCCTTGCGGGTGCGCACCACGGGCGCCAGCACCTGGAACCGGGTGCCGGGTGCCAGGGCGAGCACCTGGTCCACGATCTGCTGCGGGGTCTGCCGGGAGATCGGCTCGCCACACCGGGGGCAATGCGGCTCCCCCGCGCGGGCGTAGAGCAGCCGCAGGTAGTCGTGCACTTCGGTGATGGTGCCGACGGTGGAGCGGGGGTTGCGGCTGGTGGACTTCTGGTCGATCGACACCGCGGGCGACAGACCCTCGATGAAGTCGACATCGGGCTTGTCCATCTGGCCGAGGAACTGGCGGGCGTAGGCCGACAGCGACTCGACGTACCGGCGCTGGCCCTCCGCGAAGATGGTGTCGAAGGCGAGGCTGGACTTGCCGGAACCGGACAGCCCGGTGAACACGATGAGGCTATCCCGGGGCAGGTCGAGATCGACGTTGCGCAGGTTGTGCTCCCGCGCACCGCGCACGACAAGTCGGTCAGCCACGTGACTCCCTTCGCCAGAGGGCCTCGCCCATGCTATGCGCCAGGTCTGACAGAACCGGTCTCGCGGTGCGGTGTGG
>JAFATA010000050.1 GCA_019244165.1 Pseudonocardiales bacterium
TGGCGTACGATGCGCAGGCACTCATGGCGGGCGGTGGTGACCAGCCACCCGCCCAGCCGTTCGGGGAACTGCACCCGGTGGGCGTTTTCGGTCAGCCGCAGCCACGTCGTCTGGACCGCGTCGAGCGCGTCGGCGTCCTGCAGCCGAAACGAGCGCACCGTTGCAGACACGAGCTTGCCGTACCGGCGCACCACTTCTTCCCAGGCTGCTGGGTCGCCGTCGCTTGCTCGGGCTAGCAGGTCGGCGATGTGACCCGTGGTGTCAGTGGAGTCGTAGCTCCTTACGGCGCTCCCTGCAGCGCTCCCTGCGGCGCCCCTTGCGGCGGCTGTCATCAGCATCGCAATTCCCCTGCTAGTTCCTTCTCCGGCTGGTGCCTTCCTTGACTACGCCAAGCCGATCCGATAGTTACCAAAGGGCATGTCTATCGACGTGTGTTTCGCGTTGCTCAACTGCCCGGTTTTTCGTGGTATCCGCTGTGATGATGGCAGGGGTGTCACTGGCCACTCGCCCTGGCGAATAGCAGGTCTTACCTGACGGTTGTCTTTGTGGTTGTCGTAGTTGTCCAAGGTATGATCTGGCTTGCTTCGCCAGCATGCCGGAAGCTCAGGGGTTGGTCGTCACCTTCATGGATCATTTTCCGCATACCCCAGGTCGTGCTGCTCCCCTACATCAAATGAGGTAGTCCCGGACGGTTTCTACTCTGATCGGCTAGGGTAGGGGAGCGCCGCTGGATGTCCCGGAGTGCCGCGCCGCGTGGCCGGTGGATCAGATGCGTATTGACGCAGTGGACCCAGTGGATTGGTACAGTCGCGCACTGTGACCATCAACCCTGGTGTCGACGCTCAGCTGATCCCGGTCAGGAGCTGATCCCGGTCTCAGGGCGCCCGGATGGACCCCAGTCAGGGTTTGTGGACGTAAACGGTGACGTTCATGCCGGGAACAAGCTCCAGGTTCTGGGTGTTCTCGATCCCGATCTTGACCGGGATGACCTGGGTAACCTTCTGGAAGTTGCCCTGGGTGTTGTTCTGCGGGAACAGTGAGAACACGTTGGCGGATCCCCCTTGGACCTCAAGGACGTGGCCGGTGAACCGGGTATGCGGATAGGCGTCGACATAGATGTCGACCAGCTCGCCGGGGCGCACCGGTTTGACGGCAGTCTCATCGACGCGGGCTGTGACGTAGATCTTGCTCAGGTCGTAAGCGACGGCGAGTTGGGTGCCGGTGGTGACGAACGTACCCGGCACGCCGTTGTTCTCCGCGACGGTGCCGTCGGAGGGGGCGCGGATGCTCATCAGGGGCTGGACGAACCCATCGCGCATCTTGATCCGGCCGACCAGCTCGTCCTTATGGATCACGGTGCCCTGGGTGATCCGCCAATCGACGAGGGTGCCGTCGGCGGGGGCATTGATCAGGATTTGGTTACCATCGATCTGGGCGTTGTCGGTGCTGACGTAGCGGCGGGCGTTGAGGAAGTAACTGGTGCCGAAACCGGCGCCGGCGATCAGTGCCGCGATCAGGATCACGATCAGGGCGATCCGGGTGGAGCGTTTGAGTTTGCGCTGTCCAGGTGCGCTGGGCGTGGTACCGTCGGTCCGATCTTCTGGCGCGGGTGGCGCCGTCACAGGACCTTCCACACTCACACCTCCCCGTCGATGTGGTGGACTTAGCGATAGGCTACGCCCAGTACCTTAACTTGGGGAGTCTGGCCGTGCGAGCGGATTACTCCGGTCGATTGTCTCGGTGGATTTTGGCTCGTGGATTAAACGAGGACCAGTGGAAGGATCACCTCGTCGACGATCTCGATCAGCACGTGGTCGGGAATCGGCGAGTGGTGCACGAGGAAATATTGGCGTAGTAGGTCGGGACCGACGCTGGCGATGCGGGGGGTGAGCGCGCTGGCGCGGACCTCGCCACGGGCGGAGCCTCGCCGGAGCACGGTGAGAAAGAGCTCGACGCCGGGATCAACGAAGCGCAGCCGGATGGCCTCCATGAGGTCGGGATCGCGGATGGTCTCGGCCATCAGACCGCGTGCCGCCTCGCCGGAGGGACCGTTGAGCAAAGTGGCGGCTGCTCGCAGGCAGCCGAGGATGTCGTCGCGCACATTCCCGGTGTTGGGTGGCTCGGGGCAGTCGGGAAGGGCGTAGCGGACCGCGTCGGCGACCAGCTCGGCGCGGCGGGACCAGCGCCGATACAGGGATCCCTTACTGGCCCGGGCTCGGTTAGCCACACGTTCCATCTTCAGTTCGGCGTAGCCCACCGCGCTCAGTTCGTCGAGGGTGGCTTCGAAGATCGCCGCGTAGAGTGCGTCACCGCGGCGTCGGGGCACCTTGCGGTGGTCCATGACCGCGGGTGCCGGGGGGCAAGCCTGGCTGACGCTGCTCAACGTCCACACCTCTCGTGCGCTAGGGAACACCAGATGTTTCGTGTTGAACTAGTAGTACACAGTAGAGCACGCGGCGTTCTGATGGCACAGTGGTGGCATGACTCGTCCTGTGATAAGGGAGTCGGGGGTCAGTCCTGACGGGGCTGTTGCTCGGCCGGTAGATAGTGGATCAGGCTCTCGCGGGGGCGCGGTCGCGGCGGGGGGCTGGGGTCTGCCGCTGCTGGTGCTGGTCGCGGGGATGTTCATGTCGGTGCTGGACACCAGCATCGTCAACGTGGCGATCCCGACGATTCAGAACGAGTTCGGGGGGACCACTCAGGATGTGCAGTGGGTCATTACGGCGTACACGCTGATGTTGGGGGTGGTGGTGCCGGCCACCGGGTGGTTGGGCGACCGCTTCGGGTTCAGCCGGGTGTACAACCTGGCGCTGCTGATGTTTGCTGCCGGCTCGGCGTTGTGCGGGCTGGCCTGGGACTTGAACAGTCTGGTGGCCTTCCGGATTTTGCAGGCGATCCCGGGTGGCATCCTTCCGGTGGTCACACTGTCGATCTTGTTCCAGATCGTGCCCAGGGAACGGATCGGGGCCGCGATGGGCCTGTATGGCCTGGGAGTCGTGTTCGCTCCGGCGATTGGTCCGACGTTGGGCGGGTATCTGGTGGAGTACGTGGACTGGCGGCTGATCTTCTACATCAACGTGCCGGTCGGGATCCTAGGCGCGGTGGCCGGGGTCCTGGTGCTCCCCTCTTTCCCCCGTCGGATCGGGCAGTCGTTCGACATGCTGGGTTTTGTCACCATCGCGGGGGGGTTGTTCGCGCTGCTGCTGGCGCTGTCCAAGGGGGAGGACTGGCACTGGTCCTCCTACCGGATCCTGGGTCTGTTCACGCTCAGCGCGCTGCTACTGGCGTTGTTCGTGGTGATCGAGCTCGAGGTCGCCAACCCATTAATCGATATCCGGATATTCCGCGTCGGGCAGTTTACGCTCTCGATGGTGTTGCTCACGATACTAACGGTGATGCTGTTCGGGACGCTGTTCTACATCCCGTTATACCTTCAGCAGGCCCAGGGGATGGGGGCGTTCGACTCCGGGCTCACCCTGCTGCCCCAGGCGCTGGCGATGGGGGTGTTGATGCCGATCGCCGGGCGGGCCTATGACCGTATCGGGCCGCGCTGGCTGGTGGTCACCGGCTTGGTGATCACAACTGTGGGCGCCTACCGGCTGCGCACGCTAGCCCTCGACACGCCCCGCGAGCACGTCATGTGGTTGTTGGTGGTCCTCGGCGTCGGTTTGGGCGTGGCCATGATGCCGATCTTTACCTCCGGTCTTGCAGCCGTCCCGGTGGCCCAGAGCAACATCGCCAGTGTGTTCAACAACGTCGTGCGCAACGCCGCGGCTGCCCTCGGGATCGCGGTGCTCACCGCGGTCCTGACCATCCAGCAGGCCCAGCAGCTCGCTGGACGCGCCGCACTGCTGCCCAAGAACACTCCCCTCCCCCTCCTCCACCCCGGCTCACCGGGAACTCCGACGAGGGTTCCGGCGTGGCCCCGCCCCCTCCTACCCCTCGGCCCACTAGGGCCTCCGAAGTGGTTACCCATCCCGCAGACCGGCCCATCGGGGCCTCCGTGGTTCAGCGTGTGGGCTCTCTACAACCGAATCCAACATCTGGTATTCGTCGGGGCAGTGGACGACTTGTTCCTGCTCGCCGCCGCTCTGGGTGTCGTGGCCGTCCTGATCGCCCTGTTCATGCCCTCCCGACCCCCCACCCCGGCCACCCCGGCTCGCCCTGCCCCACCAGCGCAGGTAGCCGCCCCCGCCGCTGCTGAGGTGACGGCTGACGGCCGCCACCTCACACCCACCACCGACGGCCAGACCCGAACCGTCAGCGAGCAGGCCCGAGCCCCCAGCCGGTGACCCTTAAACTGGGTTGCGAATTTCACCGCGTGAGGTAGCTTCAGGCTTCAAGCCGGCTCAAGCCCCGGCCGGCCGTCGGTTGAGCCTTGCTCCCCTTGCCTCGAGTTCCCGGCGGCCGGCCGGTTCCACGGCGCGTTGCGGGCCGCAGGCGTCCTCGGCGATACTTATCGTCGCGATGGCTACCGAGGCGATCTGGCCCGCCGGGCGGCTCGCTGAGGCGATCCGCACCAAGGAGCTGTCCAGCCGCGAGCTGCTGGAGTCCTACCTGGATCGGATCGGCCGGCTTGACGGTGAGGTCAACGCCGTGGTCACCCTCGACGTCGAGCGGGCGCGGGCCGCTGCGGCCGCCGCTGATGAGGCCACGGCACGGGGCGAGCTGGCCGGGCCGTTGCACGGCTTACCGATTACGGTGAAGGACGCGATCGAGACCGCCGGGATCCGCTCGACCGGCGGTGCCGTCGAACTTGCCGATCATTTCCCTGCTCAGGACGCTCCGGCGGTGACCCGGCTGAAACGGGCCGGCGCGATCGTATTCGGCAAGACCAACCTGCCGCGCTGGTCCACCGATGTGCAGGCCTACAACGAACTGTTCGGAACGACCCGTAACCCCTGGGCGGCCGATCGAGTGCCCGGCGGATCCTCCGGCGGAGCGGCGGCCGCGGTGGCCTGCGGCTTCACCAGTTTCGAGCTGGGCACCGACATCGCCGGCTCGGTCCGTATCCCCGCCCACTGCTGCGGCGTCTTCGGGCTTAAACCGAGCTACGGGGTGATCTCGCAGCGGGGGTATCTCAACCACGTCGGCGGCGGAACCACCGACGTCGACATGAACGTGTTCGGTCCGCTCACCCGCTCGGCCGCGGATCTCACCCTGCTGCTCGACGTCCTGGCGGGGCCCGAGCCCCCGCACTCGACGGCGTGGCGGCTCGAGCTCCCCCCGCCGCAGGGGTCAACCCTGTCCGACTTCCGGATCGGGTTCTGGCTCGCCGACCCCGCCTTGGTGCTGGAACGGGACTACGCCGATCTCCTGCGCAGCACGGTGGAGCGCCTCTCGAGCGCCGGTGCGCGGATCGAGGAGTCACACCCCGACGTCGAGCTGGCGGCTCAAGTCGAGCTGTTCAACGCCCAGCTCTGGGCGGCGGCTCCGCCCTGCCTGCCCGAGGACATCGCCGAGCAGATGGCCGGGTCCCACCGCGAATGGTTGCGCCGTGACGAGCAGCGCTCCCGTTACCGGGAACGCTGGGCCGCCTGGTTCGCGAGCTACGACATCCTGCTGTGCCCGGTGATGCCGACAACGGCATTCCCGCACCACCAGGAAGGTACCTTCCACAGCCGCACCCTGACCGTGGACGGGCAACAGCGCCCCTACCCGGAAAGCGTTGCCTGGACCGGCCTCGTTGGCCTCGTCGATCTCCCCTCGGTCGTGGTGCCGATCGGGCGTACTCCGGTCGGCCTGCCCGCCGGGATGCAGGTGGTCGCACCCTTCCTCCACGACCACAACGCCATTCGGCTCGCCGGGCTCATCGCGGAGCTGACCGGCGGCTATCAGTCCCCCGACGGGTTCGCGGCGATCTAGGTCGCTTCGTGGTCGATGGGCGGTCGTTCCCCTGCGGCGAGTTTTGGTGGTGGGCTGGTGGGTTGCAGGTCGGGAGGTGATTCCCAACGGTGCGGTGGTTCCCATCGGGGAGTGGGTTCCCAGCCGTCCAAGGAAGACGGGTAGGGGAAGGGCGGGATGGGGTCGTCGCGCAGGTGGCGGAGCAGCGCGGAACGGGGATTGCGCCAGGTCCGCAAGCCTGACAGCTCGCTACGAAGCTCGTCCAGTGGGGCGCGGATCTCGTCGAACTCCGGGCCCAGCTCGCGACGAATCTTCTGGTTCGCGTCGTTGGTGTAATTTTTGATCTGTCGCAGGGTCCGGGCCAGCCAGACCGCTGCGGTGGGCAATCGCTCAGGACCCAGCACAAACAGCGCCACCACTGCCAGGATAAACAGCTTTTCGATACTCAGATCGAGCATTGACCACTCCTCGCGGTGCGGTGGCTACCCCGTGGGCGGCTGGGTCGTGTCGGAGGTGTGTTGCTGCTCCTTGTTCCCCTTCATTTCGCCCTTGAAGATTCGCGCGGACTGGCCCACCGCGCGGGCCATGTCAGGCAGTCGTTTGGAGCCGAACAACAGGACGAGCACGACGAGGAGGATCAGAAAGTGCCATCCGGTCAAGCCACCCATAACAACCCTTCCTTGTGCTGGGTGAAGGATCTCACCGTCAGCGTACCTGCACCTAGGGTTCAGCGCCGAGGCCAGCTGGTTACCACGAGTTCACGGATAGCCCAAGGTCCCGCGCGCGTCACGGCGCTCTGATCGGGCAGACCTGGGCCCGGTGTCGGGTGCGTCGGGCACCGAACGCATCGCCGGCATCGAAATCCCGGACAGCCGGCTGCCCGCCCGGCTTCGTGCGGCGCGATTTCGTGCGGGTCATCGAGGGTTCCGACTGGCCCGAATAACCGGACCTCACCGCAGCAAGACCGAGCGGAGGTCACGGCGGGGGGTAAGGGGGAGTTCGGTGGCTGTGGTGGCGGGCCAGCCGATCCGGAGGATGAGTTGTGGGTGCTCGGGGATGTGCAGCACCTCCTGCTGGAGCGTCTGCCGGATGGTCTGCACCTCGAGGGCTTGGCTGAGGGGTGTGGTGGCGAGTCCGAGCCCGGTTGCGGCGAGCAGGATCGCGCTGGTTGCCTCCCCGGCGCGCAGCCGGTCGGACTGCTCATCGCCGGGTGTGGCGATGACCAGCAGCTCTGCCGCGTCATCGGCGGGACCCTGCCCGGGCAGGTGGCGGGGTTGGCGGAGCTGGCCGGCTGGGAAGTGGCGCAGTGGGGGGGAACTGAGCAGACCGACCAGGTGTGGGGGCAGGTTGTTGGCGGGGATGCCGTCGCGGCCTCTGGCGTGACGGCGGGTCCACAGCTGCAGCTCGGCCCCGTAGCCTGGGGTGTGCGCCTGGGTGCGTGCGGCTTCGGTGAGGGCAGTGGCGAGCCGTTGCCGCATGGCCGGGCTACTCACTGGCAGCAGCACCGCGCCAGCGCGGGATGCCTGCTCGGCGAGAGTCCTGAGATGGCGTGTGGGCACCGGGCGGTGGCTCATCCGGCGCCGTTCGGTCCGCCGCCGATCGATGCCCGGGAATAAGGCGGCATCAGCAGTGTCCCCGGTGCCTGGTCGGAGGGTGATGGTGGCCAGGTGGCCGGGATCCTCAGGATCGGGCAGCCGCTCCACCCGGGCAGCCAGGCCCCGGGCGGCGAGGGAGACCTGCAGGTGGTGCAGGGCAGCACCGCAGCTCAGGATGAGGTCACGGCGGTCAGGATCGGTGGCTGCCAGCTGCCGGGTCCAGTCGGCGTACAGCTCGACGACTCCGGGGCGGATGCGCCACAGCCAGGGCTGGGTGTTGTGCACCGAAGGAGCACGCAGCGCACGCTCGACCACCTCGGCCAGATCGGTGAGCTGGGTCATGATACGCTTCCGGGTGTCCGAGCCGGGCAACGGCCGCAACAACCTGGAGTGTCACTCCCCAGTAGCGCGGTCGGGAGGGGCATTAGGTCCCGGAGAACGGGCCATTCGTCCGTACCGCGCGACTGGCGGAGCCGTCCTCGACGAGTTGCACCGTGCCCGTGGGCCCGCGCCCCGCTCGGTGTCTGCGGCCCTCGTCGCTGGGCAGTATCGTGCTGGGCGAGGTCAGTCAGCCGCTGGTGGCGGTGCCGAATGACCTGGCGGAGGTGTAGGTATGGCCACGCGGGTGTTCCTCGTTGATGATCACGAGATCGTGCGGCGTGGTATCGCTGATCTTTTGGAGCCCGAGCCCGATCTTGACGTCGTGGGTGAGGCGGCTTCGGTGGCGGAGGCCCTGGTCAGGGCGCCGGCGGCCGTTCCGGATGTGGCCGTGCTCGACGTGCGACTGCCCGATGGTGACGGTGTCCAGTTGTGCCGTGAGTTCACCTCGCGCCTCCCGGAGCTGCGCTGTCTGATGTTGACCTCGTTCGGTGATGACGAGGCGCTGTTCAATGCGATCATGGCTGGCGCGTCGGGGTTCGTGCTCAAGCAGGTGCTCGGTGCCGACCTGCTGAGCGCGATCCGCACGGTGGCCTCAGGCCAGTCGCTGCTGGACGCCAGGGCGACGACCGCCCTGTTGAACCGCCTCCGGCGCGAGCAGGAACAGGCCGACCCGTTGCGCGAGCTGTCCCAGCAGGAACGCGCGGTGCTGGAGTTCATCGGTGAGGGCTTGACCAACCGTCAGATCGCCGACCGGATGTTCCTCGCGGAGAAGACCGTGAAGAACTACGTCTCGCACCTGCTGGCCAAGCTGGGCATGCAGCGTCGGACACAGGTGGCGGTGCTGGCCACCGAATTACGGAGTGCTGAGTTGCGGGACAAGGAGGGACGCGGCCAGTGAGGGTTGAGTGCTCACGCCGCGTCGTCGCGCACGGTGCTGTCAGGGCAGCGGTACGCGCCAGGTCAGTCGGGTACCGCCGGGTGGCGGGGCGAGGACGGTGAGCGTGCCATGGCATGCCGCCGCGCGCTGTTCCACGTTGGCCAGTCCGCTGCGAGCCACGTCCTGGGGGATGCCAACCCCGTCATCGATCACCTCGATGACCAGGTCGTCACCCGCTTCGATGGTGACCGTGACGGCGGTGGCGTTGGCATGCCGGAGGGCGTTGCTGACTCCTTCCCGGACCACCGCTTCGGCATGCTCGGCGATGGTGGGGGGCACCAGGGTGTCGAGGGCTCCGGACATCCGCACGGCGGGGGATAGTCCGGCATCGGCCGAGACCTCGGTGGCCACGTCCAGCAGCCGGCGACGCAGGCTGCCCGGTTTGTCCTCCCCCGTGGTGTGCAGGTCGAAGATGGAGGTTCTGATGTCCCGGATCGTCTCGTCGAGTTGCTCCACGACCTTCTGGATCCGCCCTCGTACGTCGGGCTTGCTGATCAAGCGGAGCGTGCCCTGCAGGCTCATCCCGGAGGCATACAGGCGTTGGATCACGTGATCGTGCAGGTCTCGGGCGATCCGGTCGCGATCGGCGAGCACGTCCAGCAGCCGCTGTGCCCGCTGTGCCTCAGCCGCCTCCACGGCCAGCGCCGCCTGGTCGGCGAAGGAGGCGAGCACCGGTACCTGCTCCGGCTCGAACACGGCCGCGCCCTTGTCCCGGAGGGCCATCAGCACGCCGCTGATACCGGCGGCCGAGCGCAACGGCACGGCCAGGGCTGACCCGAACGTGTCGGCCGGTTCACCCAGGTCGTCCTCGAGGACTGCGGACAGGTCTGGGACCAGCTTGGTCATCCCAGATCGGAAGATCTCCTCGAGAGCTGGTGCTGTAGCGGGGATCGTTGATCCGATCAGGGAGTGAGATCGTTCACCGGCTCCGGTGCGCACGGTGAACTCAGCCCGGTTGTCGTCGTCGGTGAGCAGGATCAGCACGCTGTCGGCGGCCGAGAGTTCCAGTGTGCGCTGGGCGACCAGCCGCAGCGCGTCCTCGACGGAAGCCCCGGCCAGGAGTTCCGCTCTGATCTCGGAGGAGGCCTCCAGCCAGCGTTGGCGCATCTGGGCCTGTTCGAACAGCCGGGCATTTTCCACCGCGACCCCGGCCGCCGCGGCCAGTGCCTGCAGCACCACCTCGTCCTCCGGGGTGAACTCCGTGGCGTTGCGCTTCTCGGTCAGGTACAGGTTGCCGAACACCTCATCCCGCACCCGCACCGGCGCGCCGAGGAAGCTGCGCATCGGCGGATGGTGGGGTGGGAACCCGACTGATACCGGGTGCTGGCCGAGGTCGGGCAACCGGATCACCCGCGGGTCCTTGATCAACAGTCCGAGTAGCCCGCGCCCTTCGGGCAGGTGGCCCATCCGGGCACGCTCCTCGGCGTTGATGCCCACATAGACGAACTCGGACAGACCCCCGCGCGGGCCCAGCACACCCAGGGCGCCATAGCGGGCATCGACCAGCTCCACCGCGGCTTGCACGATGCGTTGCAAGGTGGAATCGAGCTCGAGTCCGGTACCCACCACGATGACCGCGTCGAGCAGGCCTTGCAGTCGGTCCCTGGTTTTGATGATCTCCGTGAGGCGGTCCTGGACCTCTTTGAGTAACTCGTCCAACCGCAACCCGGACAGCCCGGCCGTGGCTGACCTGGGGATAGTGCCGCTGGAGGGTGACGGTGGTCGTTCTGGCATCCTCGCTCCGGTCCGGCGGATGACGCCGTCCTGTTCCCGACTAGCCTCGCACGGGTATTCGACGACTGCCAAGAGCCCTGACCAGGTGGCGGAGCGCCCTGGTAGGTGGGGACCTTCGTCCGTGTCCAGCCACGTCCGGCCACCCGCATTGTGACGTCACGCGCAACTCCCGGCGCGCTGGGTTGGCCCACAGCGACACGATGGAGGTTTCGTGATCATGAGCGCGGTGACTCCAACGCTGGGTCTGTCGGCCCTCGCGGTCCAGGGCGTGCTGGAGGCGGCATCCCTGGCACCCTCGGTGCATAACAGTCAGCCGTGGCGGTTCCGGATCCTGGACAACCAGATTGAGCTGCACGCAGACCTCACTCGGCGGCTGCCCGCCACCGACCCCGACGATCGGGAACTGCGGCTGTCCTGCGGCGCGGCCCTGCTGAACCTGAGGCTGGCGCTGCAGGGCCAGGGAATACGTCCCCTGGTGACGCTGCTGCCCAGCGGCTACCGGGCTGGAGTGGACGGGTCGGGTGCGCTGGCCGTGGTTCGTTATGGCGGGCACGCACGCCACTCACCGGAACTCACTCGGCTGCTCCAGGCGGTGCGCATGCGGCGGACCAACCGCCGGCCCTTCATCGACGCCCCCGTTCCCGCCGAGCATCGCACCCAACTGGTGCGGGCAGCCCAGTCGGAACGAGGGTGGTTGTGCGTGCTGTCCGACCGCGAGGACCGCGCCAGGCTCCGCTACCTGGTAGTACGGGCTCACCGCGAGCAGATGGCCGCCCCCGGTTTCGTAGCCGAGCTAGCAGCGTGGACCGGACGCGAGGGCGTCCACCAAGACGGCGTCCCCGTGAGCGCTGGTGGCCCCCAGCCGGTCGAGCCCGATCCTTTTCTGGTCGTCCTCTGCGCGTTCCATGAGGGTCCGTTGGCCGATCTCCAAGGCGGCCAGGCACTCCAGCACACGCTGCTGACCGCCACCACCCTGGGCCTGTCCGCATCCTTCCTCTCCCAACCCATCGAAGTGCCCCGCATCCGTGCCGAGCTGCGCCGCGCACTGAGAACCACGCTGAACCCGCAGGCCATCTTGCGCATCGGCTTCGGATCACCCGTTCCGGCCACCCCCAGACGCCCGGTAGCCGAGCTGCTCATGCCAGAAACCACCCGCACAGCCACCTAACGACATGCCGGACTCGCGGCTGTCAGCCGCGCGACTACGGTGACATGCCGGGGGTCAGGCTGGTTGGGACGTGGAGTGCACGACCTTGGCGTGTGCTACTCCCGGCACGGCTTGGGCCAGCACCAGGGCGACGTGGTGGTCGGTGGGGTCCTCGTGCTGGTCGGTGATGGTCACCGCGCCGTGCTAGGCGTGCACGGTCCACCGGTCAGGGCCGCTGTAACACTCCAGGCGCCTGCGGACATCGGCGGCGATCAGTGCATCATCTCGAGCGATGACGCACACCAAATCCCGGCGAGTGATAATGCCTACGAGCCGGTCCTGGTCGACCACGGGCACGCTGCGCAGCCCACGGTCGATCATCATGGTTGCCAGTTCCGCGGCGTCGGTCTGCGAGTCCGTGGTCAGCGGGGGGCTGCTCATCACGTCGCCGACGGTAGCGGGCGGCGCTGCCCCGGCCTGGCTGCCGTGCCATGCGCCGCGGCGCGGGTCGGGGGGATCCGTCCGCGGACCACGTCGGCCTCGGTGAGCACGCCGACCAGCCGGTCGTCCGCTTCGACGACGGGGAGCAAGGTAACCCCGTGTCCAGCCAGGACGATCGCAGCGTCCTTGACCGGTGTTCGTGGGGTGGTGGTCACCACCGATCGGGTCATGATGTCGCGCACACGCATCTCCGGCTCCTTCCTCACGTCACTTTGCTCATTTCCTATTGCCTGGGGCGATGGCTCCACCCTGGTTCGGTGCGGGCCCATTGCACGTCCCACCAAGCCGCGTTGATCCGGCCCAGCACGCGGCAGACGGCCCACCACAGTGCCCCCAGCAGCATCCACCCGCCCAGCATCAGGTCGAACCCGATGGCTGCCGCATTGACGATCATGCATCCGAGGTTCGGTGGTGGGTCGGTGAGCAGGACCGCGGTCACCGCCGTGCGTTGCGAGGCCGTAGTCGCCGTCTCGGCCCGCTCGTGGTGGTAGCTTGCCATCGCGATGGTGGTGGCCAGCGGTACGACCAGCAATGCCAGGATCGCTAGCACTGCGGTCACCGCGGCGTCGATGCGGTCGGTGGTGCGGCGCAACGATGAGCGCACCAGCCCATGCTGTCGCGCCAGCCGGGTCAGTGCGCCGGGAGCGCGGACGGTACTCATGCTCGCCTCCCTGGTCACTCTGCTACCAGTCACGATGCGCGTGATGGCAGCTCCGGCGGCAGGGTCGTTGGTCACCAACCGACGGTCCAGGCGTCCCCCGCGGGGTGGGCTGTAAGCACCTGGGCGGCGTCCGGGGCCGCTGTCTAACGTCACGACCGTGAGCACCGATTTCCCCGTAACGGGTCCCTTCGCCGTGGTGCGGGAGACCCATATCGGGGTGGTGTTCCTGATTGGGGAGCTGGCCTACAAGCTCAAAAAGCCAGTCCGTACCGCGTTTTGGATTTCAGTACCCGGCAGCGGCGGTTGGAGGTTTGTCGGCGGGAGGTCGAGCTCAATCGGCGGCTGGCCCCGGATGTGTATCTCGGCTTGGCTGAGGTCACCGGTGTCGACGGCCGCCCCTGTGAGCACCTGGTGGTGATGCGCCGGATGCCCGAGGAGCGGCGGCTGACCACCCAGCTGCGCTACCTCGACGGGCTCGATGACGCCGCTTTCCTGGCCATGGACCTGGAGTACCACGGCGCCGCACAGCTGGGCGCGCGCTTCCTGGACTGGTATGCCGAGTTTGCTGGCGACCCGGCCCCCGCGGCGCTGCGCCACCACTACATCGCCTACCGCGCGATGGTCCGCGCGAAGGTAGCCTGCCTGCGCAGTGAGCAGGGCGACGCCTCAGTCCATGACGAGTCCCGCGAGCAAGCCCAACACTACGCCGACATCGCCACGCGCCACCTGCGCACCACCGAGGTTCGGCTGGTCCTCGTCGGCGGCTTGCCCGGCACCGGTAAGTCCACACTGAGCAATGCGCTGGCCGAACCTCTGGGCATGATGGTGCTGTCCAGCGACCGGGTGCGCAAGGAGCTGCACGGTCTGGCGCCACACCAGTCCGCTGCGGTGTCCTACCAGCAGGGCCTGTACTCCCCAGCAGCCACCGAACTGGCCCGCAGCGCGCACGCCGAACTCATCGCACTGCACAGCACCACCCGAGGTGATCACCCAGCGGCTACGGGAACGCACCGGGTCCATCTCCGATGCCGACGAGACGATCAGCCGTGCCCTTGCCGCCCTGAGTTTCCCCCCGTAGCACGGACACCCGACCTGAGGTGGCCCCGGCCACCAGGAAGGATCATGCCGTGCCTGCACCTCACCCTGCTGAGTTCCGCCGTCGAGCGGTTGAGTTGGCCCGTCAGCGGCCCAAACCGATCGCTGAGTTGGCGAAGGACCTACCGATTATCTAGAGCCTTTTTGTTGACCAGGGCTGTGGCCTGCGTGACCGTGTTGAGGACGGTGTCGCCAACGTGGTCGCGTGGGTGGTTCTCCGCCTGGTTGGCAGGGGTCATTTCGTTATTGAAGAGTGACCGGTTGTGTCCCCCGATGGAGTGAGTCAACGGCTGGGGGGTGAGGTGCGTTGGTCGCCGAGGGCGTGTGCGAGTTGTCGGCGGAGGCGCGCGTTGTCCTGGGTGAGTTGGCGGTTGCGCTCGGTGGCTTCGGCCAGGCGCTGCCGCAGGGAGGGGTCGGAGGCGCGCTGGCTGGCGGGGATGGGGGGTGATGGTGCCTGCTGGGTGGTGTTGCGGAGGCGTTCGATGTCGGCTCGTATGTCGGGTTGGGAATACAGCCATGAGCGGGAGACCCTGCCGGTGCGAGCGACGGCTTCGAAGGTAACCGGGGTGCCGGCGTGGTCGAGTTCGCGGATCGCCTGGATGGCCTTGGCGCGGGTTAGTTCCCGGCGTCGGCGGGCGGCGGAGATCAGTGAGCTGGTGTTGTTAGGACCCATCGGCCGCCTTGCCTTGCTCGCTGCCGTCGTTGTCGTTCTCTAGCGCGGTGATGATCTTTTTGAGGTTGTCCGCGACTTGACGGTTCATCTCGGTGACCCGGGTCTGCCCGCGCGCTTGGGCGGCGGTGATGATCTGGTGGACCTGCTGGTGGTGGGTCCGGTGCTGGGGGAGGAACTCGGCGGTGGTGATGAACATCGGGCAGGTCAGGCAGGCGTTGGCGTGGGGGCAGGTTTGCACTACCGGCAGGCCGCAGTATCCGTTCGGCAAGGCTTGGGTGGCTCGGCCGAGTCGCTGGGTGGCCCAGGTGGCCTCTGCGAGCGGCCCGTCGGGGTCGAGGGTGACCGTTTCGCCTTGGGTGTTGACCTTGTGTGCTCGTTCCCAATGCTCGCGCACGGTGGTGTCGTGCAGCCGGGCGTAATGGCTCGTCATTTCCGGTGAATCGTGGTCCAGAATTTTGCGGACCACCTCTTGGGGGACGTCCCGGTTGATTAAGCGGGTTCCCAGCGTATGCCGCCATTGATGGGGTGTGAGGTGGACGGGGCGGCCGTGTTCGTCGCGCACGTCGCACCGTTGTAGCCAGCGGGAGAGGCCCTCGCGGTAGAACTGGCTGTCCATGATTCGGTCGCCACGGAGGTTGGTCTTGGGGCGTGGGAAGAGGATCGGTGTGCCGTTCGGCCATTGTTGGTGGACTCGCTGCTGCTGGTGGTTGATCTGCTCGACGAGTGTCTCGTCGATGGGTACCAGCGCTTCCCGTTTCATTTTGGTGTTGAGATAGCGCAGGTAGGGCGCGCCGTTGGCGTCGTGGGTGATGCAGTCGTAGGCGAGTGTGAGCACCGAGGAGATCCGCAGGCCGCAGCGCATCAGGATCAGGGTGATCAGCCGAAAGGCCGGGTTGTCCCACCGGTCCAGGTTGGCGGGGTCTTCCAGCTGGACCATGACGTGTTCGCTTAACGCGCGTGGCGGGCGGTGGCCGTGCTGGGGATAGTCCTCGGCGTGGAAGAGGGCGTTGGCCGGCAGGCTGGTGTCCCAGCCGTGTCGACGGATCGCGTCGAAGAACGCGCCCAGCTGCCCGATGTGGCGGCTGTGGCTGCTCCGCCCGGCCAGCTCGTGGTGCAGGTCGGCGAGGTAGCGCTCGAGCAGTGCCCGATCCACCTGCCTCAGGGACTGGGCACCCACCTTGGTGAGGAAGGCCGAAAAGCGGGTGAGGGTTGTTGCGCCATAGGAGGCGTGCTGGGACCCAAGCCCGGTGGACAGCCGCCAGCGTGTCCACCGTTTCGCCAGGTCCTTCAGCCACGGCTGGTTGATCTTCTCGAAGCTGATGGTGGCGCGGGGGCCATCGAGGCCCAGGTTGCGCAGCCGCCACGTCTCGCGGGGGTATTCGACCTCCCAGCCACGGCCCTGGAAAAGGTCCTCGACCGCGCGACGGGCGTAGATCACCAGTGCTCGCTGCGTCATCCTGGTTCCGCCCCCTGCGGGGAATCGGTGTGTCCAGGTGTGCTCTGAGCAGTCCAGCAACGAGGTGATCTGGCTGCTGAGCAGGAAGCGCACGACACCGCGCACGACACCCGGTGGGGTCTTGATGGTCCGCTCGTCGCACCGGCGCTGCAGCGCGTACTGCATCTCCAACCGCAGCTGGGTGGGAAGGCCCCGCAGGTCGATGTGTTCGTAGGCGGGGACGCCGTTGGTTGAACCATCCCGTGTTTCGTGCGCTCCTCCCAAGTTGGGAAGGATGGCGCGATGCCGAGCAGGTTCGACAAGGAGACCCGGGCGAAGGCGGTTCGCCTGGTCAAGGATCATGTGGGGGACTATGAGTCGGAGTGGGCGGCCATCAAGGCCGTCTCGGCTCGGTTGGGGACGAGCGCGGAGACGCTGCGCCAGTGGCTGCGGCGGGCTGAGGTCGATGCTGGGCAGGCGCCGGGGCTGTCTACCGAGTCGGCGCGGGAGATCCGTGAGCTCAAGCGCAAGTGCGCGGAGCTGGAGCGCACGATCGAGGTGCTCAAGGCGGCGATGAGTTTCTTTGCGCGGGAGTGCGACCCGCTATACCGCTGATCTGCGAGTTCATTACCGAGCATCGCCAGGGTTTCGGGGTCGTACCGATCTGCCGTGCATTAACTTTTCTCGGCGTGCCGATCGCCCCGCGTACCTATTGGGCACACGTGGTCCGGCCGCCGTCGAAACGCGCGTTGTGGGATGTGTCGATTACCGAAGTCCTGGCCGGTTACTACATGTCGGATGAGCGGGGCCGCCGGCCACCGGAGTCGTTGTACGGGAGCCTGAAGATGTGGGCTCATCTCCAGCGACTGGGTGTGCCGGTGGCCCGCTGCACCATTGAGCGGCTGATGCGTGAGAACGGGTGGCACGGCGCGAGGCGGGCCAAGAAGGTCCGCACCACCATCGCCGACCCGGCCGCCGAGCGGGCTCCGGACCTGGTGAAACGGCGCTTCAAGGCCGAGTGTCCCGACGAGTTGTGGGTGGCGGATTTCACCTACGTGCCGATGGTCACCGATTTCGGCTATACCGCATTCGTGATCGACGCATTCGGCGGACGAATCGTGGGCTGGGAATGCTCGCTCAGCAAAGAGACCGTGTTCGTAGAGTCAGCGATCCGTCAAGCTGCTGCCTTCCGCGCCAGACAGGGCCATCCACTGACCGGGAGCACAGTTCACCATTCCGATTATGCCGAGCCTTGCGTTAAGCCGAGGGATCGTGTCCTGGCCTGTGCTGGTGGGGTTGGCTGACTGATTCCTCGGCTTAACGATCCGGCGGGCTATCGGAGGCTGTAGAGGGCTTGAAGCTTGTCTTCGGTGAGTCGCTCGGATGATGTGTTGATCGCGGGGGTGGCTGCGTTGACGGCTTCTCGCATCATGTCCACGGTGGCGAAGGCGTAAAACGCCGCTGTGGTCGATACGTTCTCATGGCCGAGCAGCCGC
>JAFATA010000051.1 GCA_019244165.1 Pseudonocardiales bacterium
TCTGCCGCGATCGCCCCAGCCGTAACCGTCACGCATCACAGGAAACACCCCCATACCGCCGGAATCACGCACCCTGCACGCCGTGTCGCACCCCAGCAACCACCGCGCCCGACGCGGATGCGGCCACACGATTTCCGACTATTTACCGGCGTTGAGCCGTAAATACGTCTCTTGGATGTCAGCTCGGGGCGAGCCGTCACACAACTCGAAGACCACCCAGGCGAGTGGACTGAGGTAGTGGATCGCCGGGGCCTCGGGGGTGTAGACGAGCAGGCAGTTCCACTCATCCACTGGCCGGAGCCGCAATGTCGGGTTAGCGCGGAAGGAGCCGGCTTCGGTCCGGCTCGGGGGATCGGGGTTCGATGCGGAGTTGTTCGAGGTGGGTCGGAAGCTGCGCGACATCGATACCTCTGTTCGTGTGGGTGCAGAATGGGTCGGGGGCGTCCCACCGACCGGAAAACGCATAGGCGGTGGAGCGGCACCCGCCGTGTGAGCCCTGTGTGGCAGCGCATTCAGGACAGGCGTTCTTGACGTCGTCGCCCCGAATCTTCCGGTAGAGGGGGTGGTTCCAGGTGTCCATCCAGGAGACCTCACGAACGTTGCCGTAATCCACGTAGTCTCGTAGATAGGGGCATCCAACGACTCGCCCTGTTGCGTCGACACCCGCGTTCTGCCAGCAGCAGTTGCCGTTCTTCGGGTGCCACGACGTCATCAGATGCATCCCGTCCGGCACGACCAGGGCGTCTAGCGCGGCCATCTGCTCCGGTAACGGCAGACCAAGTTCCCGCCAGTGTGTTCGGGCGCGGCCGAGTGGATAGAGTCGAAGAATCCCTACCCGCCTGACAGTGAGTTCGGCCGCCAGGTCGACGAAACGTTGCACCTCGTGCACGTTCCGCCGAGTCATAATCATCAGCATCGCAGTCTGGAAACCGGCTGCTACCGCGTTACGCACCCCGGCCAGCGACTGCGTAAAGCTGCCCTGCACTCCGACGTGCCAGTCGTGTACCTCGCTGCTGGCGCCCATGACATCGACGAAAATCTCGCCCACGCCAGCGTTCCTGAGGGCCTGGGCGGTCTCCGGATCGAGTAGGGTGGCGTTGGTACGCAGTCGTGTCATGACGTGCGGGGTAAACCGGGCGAGCAGTGCAACGAGGTCAGGACGGTTCAGCGGCTCGCCTCCCTCCACGAGGACGTCGATGACACCCTCGCCGGCCATCTCCTCGATGAGCGAGCCGTATTCGTCCAGGCTGAGTTCGTCGGCTCTGGGCGCCGAGCCGCAGTCGCCATAACACTGCTTGCAGCGCAGGTTGCACGACTGGGTGACCTGTACCCAGCTCTTGATCGGCTTGCGTAGGATAAGACGCACGAAGGCTCCTTCCGGTAGTCCGGGTCAGTTCAGATCATCGCGTGGAGTCGCGGCGCGAGTTGGTTGTGCACAGCTGAGAGCCACTCCAGGAAGGCAGTGCCCATCAGGCCGAGCTGACCCGGCGCAATGGCCCGGATTTTGTCCAAGAGGCTGTGGGCGCGGCAGGCAACTTCTGTCGAGGATTCCGCTGCCGCCTGTCGCTGTGCAGCGGTCGGACTGTGCTCGACCAACAGCTGGAACCACGCAGTCAGATGGACGTAGACGTGGGCAGCGGCGAGCCCGCGGTCAAGCGGCCACTCGGTCACCGTAGACCGGGCATGCCACTCGGGCGCGATCGTCGGCGCAGTGCTGGTGTCGTATCCCCGGACGAAGATTGAGCGGGTGAGCTGCAAATCGTAGAACCGGTGGTGAACCGCCTCGTGGAGCAGGGCCTCAGCGAGCCGCGCTGGGGAGCTGAAGCAGTGCTCAGACACGAAGACCGCGCTCGGGATGGGCCGGGTCGATGCGCTTTCGAAGGCGTCCGGGCCGATAACCTGGGCCAAGTACGCTACGTGCTGGAGCACCCCGGCGGTAAGCCGAGGCAACACACGGTCGAGGAGTTCGACCGCCGCCCGCACTACGGTCGCATCCGTAGCGTCGATCCCGGTGAGCTGGTGGGCGGCGTTTCCGGTGCACAGGTGCTCCCGGTACAGCTGGCAAAACGCCCGGTGCCCTGGTGCATCACGACCCGGCGCAGCCACCAGATCCACGTCGTGGTCGCCCACTCGGACGCGTAGCCGATCACCCATCACCTCCGCCTCGGCGGCGAGCAGTCGGCCCGCACTGGTGATGTGCGCCTCCCGCAACTTCGCGAACTGGTCTTGCTGGACATCGTGGCCCCCGACTTCGTGGCCCCCGACTTCGTGGCCTCTGGCTAAACCAAACAACAGGTGATCCAGACGGCTCCGGTTCACCGTGTCCAACACGAAGTCGGGACAGACCCGATGCGGCACCGAGACGGTCGGGTCGGCCAGTGGCCAATCGAGGATCTCAAGCAGAAAGTCGTATGTCTCGTAGACGCGCCCCAAGATGTTAGGTCCGTCCGTGAAGGCGGAGCCAGTGGAAAGCAAGGAATCAACGTCCACCGTGCGCACCTCCCGGGCGATCAGCGATAATCTCGCCTTGACAGAAATTAGGACAATTTCGAAGTGCAAGCAAGACCCGTGACTGGCTGGTTGACGGAAGCAAACGCGGATGCTTATCAACTACACCGTGGCCCCGCAAGAGGTTGTTGAGAACTCAACTATTTACGCAGAGTGACTTTTTACTTTCTTGATCAGGCTCCAAGTTCGCATAGAGAGCAAAGGGATCATTGATAGGCAAGGCTACGCAAGTACTCCGCTACATAGCGTTATTCCGAAGAATGGAGAAGAGTCGGATCTTCTTGGCCGATAACTGTGACGCTTATCACAGTGGGCGCCGCGCGATGTAGACGATGTCCGGCGCGCCTCGGGCTACTGGGATCTCATGGGTCGCCACGTCGTCGAAGCTGCGTCGAAGCGCGCCCTCGAACGCAGGCGAGAGGTCCGCGCTCCAGACCGCGAGGACACCGCGGTCGCCGAGCCGCTTGCCGATCCGGGCGAGCCTGGCGTCGCTGTAGATCGCCTCGTTCCTGGGTAGCATGAACCAGCCTGGCCCGTTGTCGATATCCAGGCAGACGACGTCCAGGTGGCTGTCGTTGCGGTCGAGCCATTCCCCGACGTCGGCACAGACGACTCGGACGCGGGGGTCGGCCATCGTCCTTGATGTGCGCTCGGGCAGGTGGGCCCGGTTCCATTCGATGATCTGCCGGTGGACCTCGACGACGACGATGCTAGTCGGGGCTGCGGACGCCACGGCGGCCTCGAGCGAGAACCCGAAACCCAGCCCGCCGATGACGACACGGGGCCTGGGCGGGGCAACGGCCAGCGCCTGCTCGAGCAACGCCCGCTCGGAGCGGCCGTCCCGCGTGTCCATCACGAACATACCGTCGCTGATGAGCTCGTGGTGGTTGCCGCAGCGGCGCAGGACAAGCTCGCCGAGCTCGGTCTGACACCGTTCGACGACGTGCGGGCGCTCATCCGGGTGCATCTCGTCCGCCATGGGTCGTTGTTTGGGTGATGCGTTCACGGAGGTAATCACCGGCGGTGATGGGGGGATAGTAGGTGTGGCCGATCGATCCCGGTAGTGGCGCGATGACGGTGTCGGAGTTGGGTTTGCAGAACAGGATCAGTGAGATGAGGTATTCGTGGGGGGCGTCGGTGGGGGGTGGTAGGACGCGATGGGGGGTGGATCGCCAGCGGTCCCCGGTCCATCGGGCCATCAGATCACCGATGTTGATAGTCAGGGCTCCGGGCGCAGCGGGGACGTCTATCCAGTTGCCCTCGGGTGTCTGGATTTGTAACCCTCCGAGGCCTTCTTGACGGTCGAGAATGGTGAGGGTGCCCCAGTCGGTGTGTGCGCCGATCCGGAACTGTCCGGGGGCGGGGAGGCCGGTGTCCCGCAGTGGCGGGTAGTGGTTGATGTTGAAGGCGTGCGGAGCGCGGTCGGTACGCTCGTGGAACCAGGTGGGGTCTAGGCCTAGGGCGGTGGCGAACCACGCAAGGAGTTCGGCGTGGATCTGGTATAAGGCCGTGATGTATCGGGTGCACAGTGACTGTAGCTGGGGTGTCTCGCTGGGCCAGACGTTGGCCGTGGGGCGTGGTTGATTGGTGTGCGGGGTGTCGGTGGGTAGTTCACGGCCGAAGGCCAGGCTTTCTTTCAGGTCTGGGCAGCTGGGGCTGTGTCCATAGAAGGCGTTGGCCTCCGCACCCAGTGGCAGCCATCCGTGCCCACCCAGCGTCGTGGCGTATCGGGCTTTGATCTTCGAGGGGAGGGTGAAAAATCGGTGGGCTTCCGCGCGGACCAGCTCGCCTAAGTCGCTGAGTCCATGGCCGGTCAGCAACAGGAAACCTGACCGGCACAGGGCATCGTCGAGTTGATCGGCTAACACGGCGCGCTGCGCGGCACTACCACGGCGCCAGTGGGAGAAATCGAGCAGCGGGATAGGTAGGTCGGTATCCGGAGTGATCATCGCTCACCTCGTGAGTGTCAGGGCGATAGCGGCGACAGCGATAACTAGCCCAGTGGTTTGAGATCGGCTACACCGCTCAGCGAGGAAAATGCGGGCCAGTATCACGGTGACTGATGGGTAAAGCGCCGTGAGTACGACGGCTATAGCGAGCTGTCGGTGGCCGGCGCCGAAAAGGAACAGCAGGTTAGCGGCAGTACCGGCTACGCCAGCGGCGGTCGCAGGTAATCCGGCCAGGCGCCAGTCTGCGGGAGACTTGCGCAGGTAACGGCTCAGCGGCGCCACCAGCAGCAGCGCGACAGAGCTGTTTGCGACTAAGGGCCATGCACCAGCGGCGGTGCCAGCGTAGTCCAGGCCGATGTACACCATGGCGAAGCCGACTCCGGCGCCTATTCCGCACCCGACTCCAGCATAGTTGCGCTGGCCCGCAGGTGCGTCAGGCTGCCAGACCACGAGGGTAATCGCGGGTATCGCGGCACACAGCCCGATCTTGGAAAATAGGGACAACTGCTCGCCCAAGGCAATCCCGACGATCCCAGGGATGACAGCGGACAGGACCGACGAACAGGTCTCAGCCACGCGGAGAGGAGCCACCGCATAGCCGCTGTAGAGCCCCAGAGTGCCCACCACGCTGCCGAGCCCGGCGAGGGCGCCCCAGCCCAGCGCCTGATCCGATGGGCCAGTCCCGGGGAACAGTAACACCGCACCAGCGGCGGCTATCGCGGCGACGACCTGGACTATCACTAGTAACGGTCCAACGCCACCTCTACGCGCGCCGACCCCAGCACAGAAGCCGGCACTCCCATACCCGAGAGCGGCAAGTAAACACAAAACGGGCTGCATCGTGCCAACACTAAGACTGAAGGTAGGTGATCACAGCAAGTACGCGTCGCTGATCATCTTCTCGGTCTGGTAGATCCAATTTGTTGAATACATCGCTCACGGCTGACTCCACTGATCTACGACTCAGGCTTAAACGACCCGCGATCGCCTTGTTTGAGCGACCAGTGGCCATGAGCTCTAGGACTTTCCTCTCCCGGTCTGTCAAACGAGCCAAAGCGGCGCGGTTATTCGCTCGATTCAGAAGGTCCTTGACCACTGTTTGATCAATGACAGATTTGCCTTCTATGATGTCTCTCGTAAAGCGAAAGAATTCATCGAAGTTTGCGACTCGATCTTTGAGTATATACCCAATGTAGCCGGGACTGTCGGCAATTAGCTTTCCTAGATACTGTGTTTCTACATGCGCAGACAGGACCAAGATGCCCATCTCGGGGAAGCTGGCACGGATCTGTTGGGCCGCTTTCAACCCCTCGGTGGTGTGAGTCGGTGGCATGCGTACATCGAGGATGACAAGGTCGGGTACGTCGGCGCATACCTGCTCCGCCAACATCTCGGTGTCGGGGAACTGTGCTATGACATCATGACCGAAATCGGTCAGAACGTTGACCAATCCTTCACGGAAGAAGACATGATCTTCGGCAACTATGATGCGCATGGAATCCTCACCGTCATTCGCGTGCCGTCACCCTCCGGACTGTGCACTTGGAATTGGCCGTGTACTGCCGCGACGCGATCGGCAAGTCCCTGAAGGCCGCCCCCATCATGGAAGGTTGCGCCACCCACACCGTCATCTTTGATCTCGACAACTAACTCGGCACCCTCCATCAACGCACGGATGGTCACGACATTGGCGTGCGCGTGCTTTGTCGCGTTAGCAAGCGCTTCCGAAGCCACGAAGTAGGCCGTGGTCTCCGCCAAGGCTGGCAGCCGTTCCGGCAATAAGAGATCGAGGCTCATGTCAAGCGAGGTTCGTTGCCGGAGCGACTCCAAAGCGGCTTCCAGGCCCGCTTCGGACAGAATCGTCGGATGCATACCTCGACAGAAGTCTCGGAGCTCGTCCACCATACTGCGGGTCATTTTGCTGGCGTTGTTCAGTAACTCGAGAAGCGTCGATAAATCACCGTCACTGGCTTTTTTATGACACAGGGCGAGAAGAAATCCCAACGCCAGCAGCGTTTGCTGACCACCGTCATGCAGGTTACGCTCAATGCGCCGCCGTTCAGCGTCCGTGGCCGTGACCATCCGAACCGTTAACGCCTGTATTTCTTTCAAACGTGCTTGGCGTTCAGCTTCCAACCGTTTGTTCTGTACGGTGAACTTGACTGCCTCGACGACTGCTCGCACGAGCCTGGGGTCCTCGTCGAGGATCGGATCGTACAGCAACACGCCATAGACTGTTCCGTCGGCGTCTGCTAGCTCGTGAACCCCCTGCCTGGATCGCGCCATAACCAGGTCGATGACGTGACCGTCAGCGTTGAGCAACGGAGCGCTCTTCGAATACCGATACCCAAAATCGGCTGTTGGATCGTGCAGCGTCTTTCTGAGTAGTTGACGAAGCGGTTCCAATGATTCCCCTTGGGAAAGTGCGCTCAGCTGAACCACCAGTTCAGTCAAAGCCGCATGCCCCAAGCGTAGCCGCAGCAAACCTAGCAGAACCGATGCGGGAACAGCGAGCAGCAACCACTGGCCTGGCTGAGACCAGAGGTCACTTGGCCACGCGGTCCCATATTGAATTCCTTGATCTATGAGCGTGCCCGCGGCAACCGGGATGGCACCCAATGCCACTGGTGTCATGATTCGCCGGGTTGCCACCGTCGCCTGTCGCCACCGAAACGCGACCAAGAAAAGCGTGCCAGTCATGAGCAAACAGCTACCGTCGCACAACACGCGGCCAATTGTCATATTTAAGGCAGGATCTCGATAAATCCCCAAAAGGTTGCGCGGACAACCCCCATTAAAGCAGTCGTCGTGGGAAGAGTCCCAGACTAGCATGCCCAAAGCATTGAGCCCAAGACACCAGCAATAAGTCCCTATTACTAAGGTGCGGTCCGTGGCAGACCTTATGTAGCCATATGGGAACACAATAAACATGTGTTCAATAATCGCCAAATACAAGATATAGCTAAACGCCGCAACCGTAAATGCAAGGTTTGAGTTGACGCGAAACAAGTTCACCGAAAACCAGGCGAAGCTCGCTGCTATCATGAGCACCCCGATTTTATTCTTGGGGCGCCAGAGTGAAATGAGTAGTCCCCCTAGCAAGAACGCAGACCCG
Source organism: Pseudonocardiales bacterium (assembly GCA_019244165.1). Lineage (GTDB taxonomy): Bacteria > Actinomycetota > Actinomycetes > Mycobacteriales > Pseudonocardiaceae. The sequence goes on from JAFATA010000051.1 coordinate 7,573, forward strand.
CACGAGGTAAACAGAACGAGACTGATCTTGTCTGGTTGGGGGACCCAGGGAGGAAATGGCATCACCAGAGACGCCACAGAGACCCCAAGGCCGACGAGGCAGAGGGCTATCATCGTAGCGCCGCGCAGAGTCTTCACACTGTTTTTTGAACGCGTCCATAGGGAGGTGTCCAGGCTCCACGACGACACCTTCGATAGAGGCGGCGTACGCCCCCCAGTCTGGAACGTACGTGGTGTGCGCCTATTCAGCGCGCTCTCGCTCATCGCGAGGCTGCCAGTTTGGGTAACATGGACCGCCGCTCCGCGCTACCTACCGAGTCCACGCCGCTGCCTCCTGCCCTCGGGCGCAAAGCGCTCTACGAGGAGCGCGCCCCAGCTCACACAGTGGTCGACTGTACATCAAGAGCCCCATCCGCCGCGTCCAACTCAAATCTGGAGCACCACGTAGCGCCTGCGGAAAACACGCAGGATTTTTGCGTGTGCCCCGCAGGACTTTCGCGTATTGCCCGCAAACCATTTATGTGAACCATTCCTTGGTGTACCAGATGATGAGGTGCAGCAACATCGGAGACCGACTGCGCGGGGCACGGCGGGAACGCCTCGCCGCTCCGCGCCGCCGCGCGGGGCTACCCAGCACCTTAGGTCAGCTACGTGAACACATCGTACCGTCCGGTGGTTCTTGGAAGGGGCAGAAGACATGCAGTCCGGCCAGCAGGGGAGTAACGGCCAGCTACCAAAAGCTAAGACGCAAGAGGTGGACGCACGCCAGCGACCCGGCGGCCTCATCGGCCCTGAGCTATTAGCCGCCGAAGCAGCCACAGTGCGCCTTGACGCGCTCACCCCACCCCGAGAAGGTGCTCGGGTTGGCGGGGTTGTACGCGAGCATGTCCAGCTCCTCAGCCGTATCGATGAGCCGCTGCCCCCAATTCTTGTGCACCGGGAAACCATGAGCGTGATCGACGGCATGCACCGTGTCTGCGCCGCCAAGCTGAAAGGGATTGAAGAGATTCAGGTCCGCTTTTTCCGCGGCGGACTCGACGAGGCGTACCTTCTGGTGATCCAATCCAACATCACGCACGGGTTGCCGCTCACCCTTGCTGAGCGCAAAGCAGCCGCATTCCGTATCCTCCAGTCTTGGCCGCAGTGGTCAGACCGTTCGGTAGCGGCCCAAGTCGGTCTAGATAACAAGACCATCGCTAGACTACGCGTTCGGTCAACCGAGGAGGCTCCTCGGTTGACCGAACGCGTCGGCCGGGATGGACGGACTCGGTTGTGCGACTCAAGCGCAGGTCGTGAATCCGCCGCCGAACTGCTACGCGAACAACCAGAAAAATCGCTACGTGAAGTCGCGCGGGCAGCCGGAATATCGGTGTCGACTGTGAAAGACGTCCGCGCACGCCTTACCCGCGGCGAAGGTCCGTTACCCTCGGGCTGTCGCAGACGCACGTCAGTCAGCAACGAAGACAACATACAACCGGTTGCGCGGCTGCCCTTGGCGCAGGTCGGCAATGACGCTCGGCGGCAAGGTGGCGTGGACCCCCGCCGTGCTCGAGCGCACAGCTTACGGCGTGATCCGTCCCTACGGTCGAGCCAAGCTGGACGCACCTTCCTAAGAGCACTCGACGCGCATATCCACGTTGAGACCAGCTGGCCCGAGATCGCCAGCCAACTCCCGCAACACTGCATTGATCTCATTATTGAACTAGCTCAGGAATATGCGCAAGACTGGCAACAGCTAGCAGGCCAGCTAGCTCGGCGTAAACAAAGCCAGACCCAAGAAAATTCTGAGGTAATAAATTCTGAGGTAATCGAGTTGTAGACGCTCCAGAACCCGCCATCGAAAGGCGCCTCAACTTAGCGACATTGGCCCAGGTGGAGGAAGTCGATCGTGCCGACGCGACGGGTTTCCCCGTTCACGTTTCTGTTCACCGCTTCGACGGTGTCAAACCTTGGGGACGGGCTGAGGATAGCGGCCCTGCCGCTGGTCGCCGCTGCGCTGACCCGCAACGATCTGCTCGTTGCGGCCATCATCTCCGCGAACCGGCTGCCCTGGCTAGCGGCTCCCCTCATCGGGACCCTCGTCGATTTTCGGGACCGGCGCCAGGTAATGATTGTCGTCGACCTCATCCGCGCTGTGTGCACAGCGGGAATTGGCGTCATGCTCTTCACACGAACGTGCACTGTGGCACTGCTGGCAGCCGCCGGCTTCCTTCTCGGCGTAGGCGAGGTCTTCTTCGACACCGCGTCAATCGCCATAACACCCGCTCTGGTCGGCGGTGCCCAACTCTACCGGGGCAACGCGCGGATCATCAGCGGCCAGACCGCTGCGAACCAGTTCGCCGGACAGCCACTCGGCGGGCTAGCCGCCGCCGTCTCTCCGGCTCTGCCCTTTCTGGCCGACGGAGTGTCCTTCATCGCCTCGGTGCTATTGCTGCGTCGCATCGGCGGGGATTTCCGGCCCAGGGCCGTCCCCACACGCTCCCGGGTACTAGCTGAGATGATGGAGGGAATGCGCTGGCTGGTCCGGCAGCGGACCCTCGCTATTCTCACAGTGTCGGTCGGAGTGCTCGGCATCGCCGGCGGCGCAGTGCAGGCCACCCTGGTCCTCCTGGTCCGCTACGCCCTTGGTGGCGGACTGTGGACTTACGGCCTGGTCTTAGGCATTGGCGCGGTCGGCAGCCTCGCCGGTGCTCTGTTCAGCGCCTGGTTCCTGGCCAAGGTCGGCTTCCGCGCTGCTCTCGTCTGCTCGGTCATAGGCGGTGCGCTGACTTACCTGGCGCTTGGCGCGTCGCCGGACCTGCTCGCCGCGTCGCTGGCCTTCCTAGGAATCGGGGCGACGGTCGTGCTGTGGAACGTCGCCACAGTGACCGCGCGCCAGCGGCTGGCACCGGATAGGCTGCTCGGCCGAGTACAGGCGGCATACCGAATGGTTGCCTGGGGAACATACCCGATCGGCGGCATGGTGGGTGGTTTACTTGCCTGGCACGTGGGCGAACGAGCGCCAGCCCTCCTCGCCGCAGGTCTGCTATTGTTGCTACTTCCCCTGGTATTCCTCGTCCCTACGCATGACGCGACCACCACGGTCGTTTCGCAGTCACGTGATGTTTCCGATGGCGAGGTTGTGCAGTCGTCCTCGCGGTAGACGGTGTCGCGCAGCCAGTGCAGGGCTTGGATGCCCCCGTGGTCGCGGGTGAACCCGACGGGTTGTTCGGTGGTTGGTGCGGGCGGGGGGTCAGGCTGTGGTCATCGTTGCCACCGGGACTGTCCGGACAATCCATCCGCTGCCAACACGGCGCAGCACGGGCTCGAGGGCTTCGAAGCCGGGTCGTCCGGCCTTCTCCCAGCCGTCGAAGTAGTCGCGGAGTGTGGTGAGGGCTGGGGAGTCGGGCCGGTCGGCGATGAACTGACCGTCGGCGGTGAGGGCGGCGGCGGCCTCGCCGCTAGAGAACCCGATCCCCGATTCCCAGGTGGAGCCAGCGGTGCCGTAGGCGGTGAGGCTGGAGAGAGGGTGGGTAGCGTCGCGGCCGGCGCAGTAGGCGCGGAAGTCCTGCCAGCCCAGGGAGCGCTGTTCTGCTGGTGTTGATCTCCTCCCCCATGTCGACGTAGCCGGCTTTGCCCAGCCGCGGTTCATCGAGTTCGCCCTCGTCGGTGACGACGGCGCGGAGGTGGCCGACGCAGCGGGCGACTTCGGCGACGTACACCGGTGTGGAGATCACCGCCCAGGGTTTGGCCTGGCCGATCCAGGACTGGGGGACGTGGGTGGGGGTGGCCCAGCTGAGGATGACGTCGTAGGGGCCGTGCTCGGCCGCACCAAGGTGCCCATCGCGAGTGAGCAGCGCCAGGTTGGTGACGCCGCGTTCGCTGTGCAGGGTGGCGGCCCGCTGGGTGAGGACTGAGTCGATGTCGATCGACACGACGTGCCCGTCGGGGCCGACGAGCTCGGCGAGGAGTGCCCCGGTCAGGCCGGTGCCGGTACCAATTTCCATGACGGTCTGGCCTGGCTGGATCCCGGCTCGCCGCAGGTCGCGCGTTCGATGGCGCTCTGGGCGGTGGCTTGGGGGACACGGCAGAGGATGGGGTGGTTGACGTAGTGCTCGCGGGAGACGGCCCGGGCAGCGTGGGCGACTGCGTCGTCCAGTAAGGCAGTATCAGACACGCATTCACCTCCAGACGAGCGGGTTCAGACGCGGACCGTAACGTGGAACGGCCGATCGGGCAGGTCGGGCTCACCGATCGGGCCGCTACCGGCCTCGACCCACGCGTGGGACTCAGCCGGGGCAAACCGGCAGCCGATCAGCCACTCCATCGATCGGCCGCGTAGGCCAAGCCATCCTCGACACCGACCGGCCCTTCACCCTGCTGCGCGCTGAAGGCGCGCTGCGTTGGCACATCGGCAGCCCCGCCATCATGGCAGCCCAGCTTGATCACCTCGCCGAACTCACCCGTCGCCGGAATCTCCGGCTCGGGGTTATCCCGTGGGACCGGCCGCTGACCATGCACGCCCGGCATGCCTTTCACCTCTACGACACCCACACCGTGATTGTCGGCACCGAATCGGGCACCGCATTCATCACCGACCCAGTGGAAGTCGGGGCCTACGACCGCCGGTTTGCGGAACTCGAAGGCGTCGCGGTATTCGGTGACGACGCTGGCGCGGTATTCGCCCGGATTGCGGGCGAATACCGCGACTTGGCGCAGCGGGACGCTCAGCCCAGGTAGCCGTCCAGCTCTTTCAGGAGCGCGGCCTTGGGCTTGGCGCCGACGATTTTCTTCACCGGCTCGCCGTCCGAGAACAGGATCATGGTCGGGATGGACATGATCTGGTATTTCCGGGCAGTCTGGGTGTTCTTGTCGATGTCCATCTTCGCGACGGTGATCTTTTCAGGGTGCGCCGAAGCGATCTCTTCCAGGACCGGCGCGACTTGCTTGCACGGGCCGCACCAGGTCGCCCAGAAATCCACCAGTACCGGCTTGTCGCTGCCGAGCACCTCCTTGGCGAACGATTCGTCGGTCACAGTCACGGTTGGCGTGTCTGCCATCTCATCTCCTGAGTGTGGGACTTGGGTGATCAGAGTGTTAGGGGTGATCAGGATTTGGAGCCGTAGCCGCCGCCGACGAACTCGTGGGCTCGCTGTGCCCGCGCCTCCTCGGTGTGCTCGGCGAGCCAGCGCTCGACGTCGATCGCGGCCGAGCAGCCGGTGCCGGCGGCAGTGACGGCTTGCCGGTAGGTGCGGTCCACCACATCGCCCGCGGCGAACACGCCGTCCACGCTGGTGGCGGTAGTGGGTGCACGCACCAGGACGTAGCCGTCCGGATCGGTGTCCACCTGATCGCGGACCAGCTCACTGCGCGGGTCGTGCCCGATCGCCACGAACATCCCGCTGACCTCCAGGGTGGAGCCGTCGGAAAGGCGCAAGCCGTCGACACCGCCCTCACCGAGGACCTCCTCGACTGTCACCCCGGTGCGCCAGCGGATCTTCTCATTGCTCCGGGCCCGCCCAAGCATGATCTTCGAGGCGCGGAACTCGTCGCGTCGATGCACCACGGTGACCGACCGCGCGAACCGGGTCAGGAAGGTGGCCTCCTCCATCGCGGAGTCCCCGCCGCCGATGACGGCGATGTCCTGGTCCTGGAAGAAGAAACCGTCGCAGGTGGCGCACGAGCTGACTCCGTGGCCCAGCAGTTTCTGCTCACCGGGGACATTCAGGTAACGGGGCTGGGCGCCCATCGCGAGGATCACCGACCGGGCCAGGTGGGTGGTGTCCTCGACCGTGACCCGCTTGTGCTCACCGGCGAGCTCGACCGATGTGACGTCTTGGGGCTGCAGTTCGGTGCCGAAGCGCTCGGCTTGAGTTCGGAACTGCTCCATCAGATCCGGACCCGTGATCCCGTCGCGGAAGCCCGGGTAGTTCTCCACATCGGTTGTGGTCATTAAGGCGCCGCCGTACTGGCTTCCCTCGAACACGAGCGGCTCCAGGTGGGCGCGCGCGGTGTAGAGGGCGGCTGTGTAACCAGCCGGACCCGAGCCAATGATGATGACGTCTCTGATCCGCTTGCTCATGCTGCCCACAACACGATCCTAGGGACCGGTGTTCCCGCGGCCCGCGGTGGCACGCCGCTGGCCCCGCCGAACCCGGACGGTGCTGTCCGTGAACTCGACAGGGCCGACGTTTCAGGCCCACCAACCTCGGCCCTGTCGAGTTCACGGCTGGGCCACCACCCGCGCCTGGCTACCGCACCGCTGCGGCGGCCGTGGACCTGTCGGGTGGCTGTGACTTTAGAGCGGCAAACTCAGCGTGCCAAAGTTGTCACAGCGCACGGTACGGCTGGACTCCTCGATCCAGTACGAACAGGTGACAACGTGCCCAGAATCGTCGCGCGAATTCGGTATCTGACCGAACCACAAATTCGGGAAGCCTTCCACTCGTTCGGCTCCTTGATAGGGGTCGTCGTAGCGCGTCAGAACCCAGTTCCCCACAATACGGCGCAGATTATCTGAGGGAGACTCGAGTTCTAGCCAGGCGCGAAAACGCTCGGGGAATTTGTCTAACGTCCAGGGACGCACTCTGCTAGTCATGGCGGGGGCTAGTCATGGCGGGGGCTAGTCACTCGGGTTCAGCCTCACTCCGAGTTCTTCGAGCCTGGCCACGAGTTCCTCCCGACTGTGCGGTCGGCCGGGAGCTTCGCGTCGCTGCTCGGCGCCCTGCAACCACCGCGTGACAGCAGCCGAGTCGAGCAACGCGTCATCCTCATCGTTCCCCGCACGACCGCTGGTCCTGAAGTATTGCCTGATCCACTCAGGCTTGATGCGGGCGCTCTCGCCGGGCCGACGTCCGCTGTCGGCCAGTTTCCAGGGCTCCTCGCTGTGGGTCAGGTGCTCCAGATCCTGCCCGGTCAACGCACCGTACCGGCTGAGCACGTAGCCGATAGTGTTCAGCTGAGCCTCGTCCATCTCGCGATGAACCTTCGAGATGTTGCCCTGCTTCTCCGCGTACCACAGGGCTCCCACCACGGGCCCCATGTCCCAGGCGGAGATTGTCTCGCTGAACAGCGGCTCACCGAAGGTGGCCAGATGGTGACCCTGGCAGTAGTAGAGGAGCTTGTGCAGTTTCTTCGTCGGCAGCCCGGGAAGCCGATCACGGAGAGCGGCGGCTACGTCACAAGCTGACAGCGGCATGGGCGCACGATACAGCTCACGGTGAGAACCCAGCGGAGGCAAGGTACACGGGCGTGTCTCGAACATGTGTTCGATTATGGCACGAGATCCTCACGGTGGCTAGCGGTGCGGGCTGCGGTTCTGGCCGGGCACGGCCTCCGCGTTCAGGCTAGGCAGCCCGCTCCGAGCAGGCTCTTGAGGTCGCCGAGGAACGCCCCTGAGCGCTCCACACGGTAGTCCTCGTTGATGGCCAGCACCAACTCGCCGCGCGAGCTGCGCAGCTTGATGTGGACCGGGCAGGGACCGGGGTGGGCTTGCAGGGTGTGCTTGAGCGCAGCGATGAGATCCGGGGTGACTTTGGCCGTGGGAACACTGAGGACGACCGGAGCGACGCGATTCTCCTGGGCGCTGTCCTCGAGGTTGAGCAGGACCAGTTCCATGCCGACCAGGCGCGGGGTGCCATCGCGCCGGTCAAGCTTGCCCTTCACGGCAACCGCGGCGCCGTCGGCGAGCTGCGCTCCGATCACCTCGTAGGTCTTGGGGAAGAACAGGACCTCCATACTGGCTTCCAGGTCCTCGAGGACGGTCATCGCCCAGCTGCGTCCGTCTTTGGTCACCTTGCGGATCAGCGTGGAGATCATCCCTGCGATGGCCACCATCGAGCCGTCGGCGTAGTCGTCGCTGTACAGTGCGGCGATCGGGCACTCCGCCACCTTCCGAAGTATCTGCTCTGATCCGGCGAGCGGGTGGCTGGAGACGTACAAACCCAGCATATCCCGTTCGAAGGTGAGAAGGGTCTTGTGGGGCCACTCCTCGGCGGATATCGCAACGTCGAAACCGAACGGGAGCTGAGCCGAGGTGGAGTCAGCGTCGCAGAAACCGAAGAGATCGAACTGGCCGCGGGCTTCTTCCCGTTTCCTGCTGACCGCGACATCAATGGCGGTCTCGTGGCACTCGGCGAGACCGCGTCGGGTGTGACCGAGCGAGTCGAACGCGCCGGCCTTGATTAAACTGTCGACGGTGCGTTTGTTGCACACCACGATGTCGGCTTTGTGGAGGAAATCGACGAAGCTGGTGTAGTGGCCCTTGGCGGCGCGGGTCGCGAGGATGCTGCGGACGACGTTGGCACCGACGTTGCGGACCGCGCCGAGCCCGAAGCGGATGTCGGTGCCGACCGGGGTGAAGTTCAGCTCGGAGGAGTTGACGTCGGGCGGGAGGACCTTGATGCCTTTCGTGCGGCACTCGGCCAGGTACACGGCCATCTTGTCTTTGTCATCGCCCACCGAGGTGAGCAGCGCCGCCATGTACTCGGCCGGGTAGTTGGCCTTCAGGTAGGCGGTCCAGTAGGACACGATTCCATACCCGGCCGTGTGTGACTTGTTGAAGGCATACCCGGCGAAGGGCAACAGGATGTTCCACAGCGTGGTGATCGCTCCGTCGGAATAGCCGCGTTCACGCATTCCTTGGGAGAACCCGACGAACTCCTTGTCCAGGATCTCTTTCTTCTTTTTGCCCATCGCCCGGCGCAGCAGGTCGGCCTTGCCGAGGCTGTAGCCGGCGACCCGTTGCGCGATCGCCATGACCTGCTCCTGGTAGACGATCAGCCCGTAGGTCTCATCAAGAATGTCGGCCAGCGGCTCGGCCAGTTCCGGGTGGATCGGGGTGACCGGCTTGCGCCCGTTTTTGCGGTCGGCATAGTCGATGTGGGCGTTCGCCGCCATCGGTCCCGGTCGGTACAGGGCGAGCACCGCGGCGATGTCCTCGAACTTCGTCGGTGCCATCGCCTTGAGCAGCGACCGCATCGGCCCGCCGTCGAGCTGGAACACCCCCAGCGTCTCACCGCTGGCGAGTAAGTCGAAGGTGGCCGTATCGGTGAGCTCCAGGCGGTCGAGCTCGACGGTGATGTCCCGGTTGGCCTTAATGTTGGCGATGGCGTCGTCCAGGACGGTGAGGTTACGCAGCCCCAGGAAGTCCATCTTGAGCAGGCCGATGGACTCACACGAGGGGAAATCCCACTGAGTGATGATCGCGCCGTCGTTTTCACGTCGCCAGATGGGGACCACGTCGAGCAGCGGTTCCGAGGAGAGAATGACACCGGCGGCGTGCACTCCAGCCTGGCGGATCAGGCCTTCCAGCCCCCGGGCCGTGTCGAAAATCTTGGCCACGTCGGGGTCGGTCTCCAGCAGTGTCCGAAGTTCGGTCGTTTCGGAGTAGCGGGGATGCGTGGTATCGGAGGTGGCGGACAGTGGGATGTCCTTGCCCATCACCGCGGGTGGCATCGCCTTGGTGATGCGGTCACCCATGGCGAAGGGATAGCCCAGGACGCGGGACGCGTCTTTGATCGCCGCCTTGGCCTTGATCGTGCCGTAGGTGACGATCTGGGCGACCTTTTCCTCACCCCAGCGCTCGGTGACGTAGCGGATGACCTCGCCGCGGCGACGCTCGTCGAAGTCCAGGTCGATATCGGGCATCGAGACGCGTTCGGGGTTGAGGAACCGCTCAAAGAGCAGTTTGTGCTCCAGCGGGTCGAGTTCGGTGATACCCAGGGCATAGGCGCACAGGCAACCAGTGGCCGACCCGCGACCGGGACCCACGCGGATGCCGTTGTCCGTGGCGTAGCGCACCAAGTCAGCGACGACGAGGAAGTAGGCGGGAAAACCCATCTGATTGATGATGTCGAGCTCGTAGTCGGCCCGCTGTTGGTACTTCTCGGGAACCCCGGCCGGGAAACGGCGGGCCAGCCCGGCGCAGACTTCGCTGCGCAGCCAGCTTTCCTGGGTCTGCCCGTCGGGCACCGGGAACCGGGGCATCCGGTCGATGTAGCAGAATACCTCGTCGTAGCCGCCGATGCGTTCGGCGATCAGCAACGAGGTGTCACAGGCCTGCGAGACCTGCTCATCCCACAGCGCCCGCATTTCTTCGGCCGGCTTGAGGTAGTAGCCATCCCCGTCGAACTTGAAACGGTCGGGGTCGTTGAGGGTTTTCCCGGACTGGACGCACAGCAAGGCCTCGTGCGCCGTTGCGTCGTTTTGGCGCACGTAGTGGCTGTCGTTGGTGGCCAGCGGCGCGAGGTTGAGTTTGCGCCCGATCTCCAGCAGCCCGTCGCGGACCCGGCGCTCGATGTTCAGGCCGTGGTCCATGAGTTCGAGGAAGAAGTTCTCCGGCCCGAACAGGTCGCGGTAGTCGGCGGCTGCGGCCAGTGCCTGCTCGGGTTGCCCCAGCCGCAGGCGCGTCTGCACCTCTCCGGACGGGCAGCCGGTGGTGGCGATGATCCCCCCAGCGTGCTGGGCGAGCAGTTCGCGGTCCATCCGCGGCTTGTAGTAGTAGCCCTCGAGGCTGGCGAGGCTGGAGAGCCGGAACAGGTTGCGCAACCCGGCGGCGGTCTCGGCCAGCAGGGTCATGTGGGTGTAGGCGCCGCCGCCGGAGACGTCGTCGCCGCGGTCGCGGGCCTCACCCCAGAGCACCGGCTTCTTGTGGTATCGCGAGGCCGGCGCGACGTACGCCTCGATCCCGATGATCGGCTTGATCCCGGTGGCCTTGGCCTGGGTGAAGAAGTCGAAGGCGCCGTAGAGGTTGCCGTGGTCGGTCATGGCCACCGCGGGCATGCCCAAGGCCGCCACCTCAGCGAACAGCGGCTTGAGCTTGGCTGCCCCGTCGAGCATGGAGTACTCGGTGTGCACATGCAGATGGACGAAGTCCGACAAGGACGCCCCTTCCCCTCAACCGTCGCGTGATCACAAGATGAGCGACCAAGCATCGCTAACAGTAACGTGGCACGCCACGGTTGATTGCGCACAGCTCGGTGGCACTGTGGAGCAGGTGGTCGCCCATGCCGCGGTGCTCGCGGCCGGTTACGCGCAGGCCTGGCGGCAGCTCGGTGCGCTGCTGCTGGCGTTCGGCTTGTCCTCGGTGGTGGGGATGGAGCGGGAGCTGCGGGGCAAATCCGCCGGGCTGCGGACGCAGACGATCGTAGGCACGTCGGCGGCGTTGTTCCTGCTGGTGAGCAAGTACGGCTTCGCTGACGTGTTATCGCCGCAAACGGTGCAGCTCGACCCGTCCCGGGTCGCCGCCCAGATCGTGTCCGGGATCGGGTTCCTCGGCGCGGGGCTGATCATCACCCGCCGGGGCACGGTCCGGGGGCTGACCACCGCGGCGGCGGTGTGGGAGAGCGCCGCGATCGGGATGGCCGCTGCCGCCGGGCTGACGATGCTGGCCTGCGCGGTCACCGCGCTGCACTTCGTGATCGTGCTCGGATACCCGGCGTTGAGCCGGTGGCTGGCGGGGACCGGCCGGGTCGCGGCTAGCTTCATCGTGATCTATGAGGGGCACCGCGGAGTGCTCCGGGACCTGCTCGCCCTCTGCACCGACCGGGGCTGGTCGATCACCTCGCTGACCACCACCCCCTTGCCTGAGAATGCCTCCGATACCGCGTCGTCGAGCTTGGTCTGTATCGCGTTGGACCTGGTGGGCATCGGCGCTACCCACGCTGCTGCCGCCCTCAGCGCGATTGCCGGTGTTCTCCAGGTCGAACGACGCCCAGACGAAGACGACTGAGCGTCGTAGTGGGCGCCGTGGCGGCGGGCGTCCGTGAACTCGACAGGACCGACATTCCGCCGCCCAGAAACATCGCTAGTGTCGAGTTCACGGCTCTGCGCCTACAGTTGGGTGAGCACCCCCGGATGGAGGTGGATCGTGGCTGGGGAGGCCTTTCCGAGACGGACGTTGCGGCCGTGGGGGCTCAGGGGCCTGCGGCCGGCACTCGCGGCTGAGGTGCCGGTGTACCGGTACGACCCGGTCCGGCAGGTTGCGCTGAGCGCCGACGGGGAGTTGTGGGTCACGTCCGAGCAGGGCAAGCAGTGGTGCTCGATCCTCGAGCTAGATGGCGATGAGGGTCGTTCGGAGCAGTGGGGTTGGGACGACGACGGCAAGGACGTGACCGAAGGGTGGTAGCGCCCTGACCGCCTTGATCGTCTCCCGGGAACTGGACCCCACTGCCGACGAGGTGGTGTTGGCGAAGCCCGGGCCGGATTTGACGGGGTGATCTGCTCCCTTGAAGCCCGGCATGTCAACCACCCGCACCGGGTGGCGGCATTGCCTAAACCGAGAGAACTCGTCCTCGCGGCGCGGTGCGGTCTCAATGTCCCGGTGACGGTGGTCTCCAACAGTTCCCACCAGGTGTGGGCCTTCGCGAACAATTCCCCCGCCGTGGTCCGGAAGCTGTTTTCCTGCCACGTGCCTGATGAGGCGGGCCGCTGCCTGGTGGGGCACACCCGGCTGATCACCGATGAGGATCTCACCGACCTGGGTCAGGTCGCATTGACCGCCCACCAAGTCCAGCACTACGTCGACAAGACTATGGACGTCCGCGTGGTCATCGTGGGCGATCGGATCTTCCCGGTGGCCATCTATCCCTTGAGCCAGGCCGCAACGCATTGACTTTCGGACCGACTATCGTGCGCTGCGGCATGAGGTCATCGAGCTGCCTGACGCCGTGGAGCATGGCATTCGCCAGTTCATGACCGAAAGCGGGCTGTTGCTGGCGTCGATGGATTTCAGCGTCGACCGCGACGGCCGTTACTACTTTCTGGAGTCCAACCCCGCTGGTGGCCAGTACGGGTGGCTGGAGGCGAAAACCGGGGTTCCTCTCACCGAGGCGGTGGCCGACTTGCTCGCCCGGGACGGGAGGGGGTCGTCATGAGCGACTGGAGATCCTACGCGGTGCGCCTGGCCGACCAGCTCCGCGCCAGTGGGGATCTCAGAAGCCCGGCATGGCATGCCGCGATCGCCGAAACCCCACGGCACGTCTTGGTTCCCACGGTCTACCAACCACCGGAAGAGTTCTACGGTGCGTTCACCCACACGCGCCTGAATACCGCCGAGCATCTGGAGCTAATCTACTCGACCACCACGTTGGTTACCGCTGTCGCGCCCACCAAAGACGGCGACGTGGTGGGCCGGTCGTCCTCGACCAAACCCGATCTCATGGTAAGGATGCTCGAAACCCTCGATATCCGCGAGGGCCAGCGGATTCTGGAGATCGGGACCGGCACCGGTTACAACGTCGCCCTGCTGGCCCATCGTCTGGGCGATGACCATATCTTTTCCGTGGACATCGACCCGGAACTGGTCAGCACCGCCCGCCGCAGGCTGGCCCGTATTGGTCGGCATCCCCATCTCGCGGTCGGGGACGGCGCGCAGGGGTGGCCAGCGCACGCCCCGTATGATCGAATTATCGCCACCTGCGCCGTACGTCGGGTTCCCTGGTCGTGGTATGAGCAACTCACCCTCGGTGGGCAGCTGCTGGTCGACTTCAAACCACACGGCGGCGGCAACCTGGTCTTGCTCGAAAGAAAAGATGATCGGCTCGAAGGCCGGTTCGCCGCGCGGTTCGCCGCGTTTATGGCCATACGCCAGCCCGACAACCCCGACGAGAGGCCACCCACCCCGTGGCAGCCTGAGTTCGCCCTGACCCGACAACGCACGACCACAACACCCGCCGAACCCGCTGGCGCCATGCTATTCCTCAGAGCGGTGATGTCGAGCACCCAGCTCCGGCAGCGGTACGCCTTCGATCAGCAGACCCGACGGCCCACCGCGGTCCGGCTCGCCGCCGCGGATGGGTCGTGCTGCGAAGTTGACCTCACCCCAGCGGGCAACGGAACCTGGACGGTGCGCGAGGGCGGGCCCACACCGCTGTGGCGGGAAATCGAACACGACTACCAGCAATGGTGTGACTGGGGTCGACCGGGCTGGGATCGGATCGGTATCACGGTCACACCGGAAACCTGGGCGGTGTGGCTGGACGAGCCGAGTAACCTCCTCACCCGCCCCCCGTTGCCTTGCTGAGCAGCTCCCGCATCGTCCCGGTCTCCCCATCGGTCATCACCGCCGTCGTCGTGATCGCCCCGCTGAAGGTCAGCCAGACCCATGACCCCGAATCCAGGACCTGCCTGGTGACGATCACTGTGGCGATCTCGCCCTGCGGGGTGCGCAGCCGCATCACGGCGCGAAAGGCCTCGCCCCGGGTGGAGCCGGTGCGGATCTCCCCGGCGGGGATGTCGCGGATATAGGGGGCCTCCGAGGGATCCGTCGCCATGTGATCACCATCGGCCCCTGCGGCCGCTTCGCAATCGGGCGTCTTGCCCTAGGGGTTCAGGACGGTTGTGGTGTCCGCGGTGGGTTCAGGCGGCGCGCCAGCTCGCGGAGCTGGGTTGACGGACGGCCCCGGGTCAACAGCTCACCGACCAGCACCCGGGGCAACTTTTGGTAGCGGGTCCACTGCGGGGCCGCCCGCTCCATCGCCAGCAGCGTGGACCTTGCGGCCCGAGCGTGGCCCAGCCGCAGCTGAGCGTGCGCCACGTCGAGCAGATGCCGGGAACGGGAGGCCAGCGGCATCGCCGCGTCCGGCGGCATCCTGCGAGCCAGCTCCGCGGCGGCCACGTAATCCTCGGTGACCACGGCGCAGTCGGTGGACATCATCACCAGATAGCTGGGCCCGAACCCGATCTCGTAGTCGGTGCGGTCCACCCCGGTGCGCGCCGCCACCGTGGCTGCCTCGGCCAACAAGTCCCTGGCCGCCGCCGCCCGCCCCTGCCGGGCGGCGGCGCTCGCCCCGCGCAGCAGCACCCCGCCGTACACCGACAGGTGCGCGGTGCTGGCCTCTCCCCTTTGCAGGTTTTCCGCAGTGGCCACACAGACCCGTTCGGCGTCGACAAACCGGCCTTGACGCATAAACACCCGACCAAGCCTGTAGCGGGTAGCGGCGGCCTGCAGCGGATCCGAGGCGGCCTCGGCCAACCGCACCGCCTCCCGGGCCGCGACGTACCCGAGGTCGAGCGCATCGAAACCCAGTAGTGTCTGCGACGTGATCGCATGGACCTGGGCGGCCAGGTCCGCTGCCCGGCCCGCCTCGGGGGCGGTGGCGTTGTGCGGGGCGGCCGCCGCTTCGGCGAGCAGGCGGGGCAACATTGCCGCCAGCGGCTCAAAGCGGCCTGCCCAGTACAACCCCCAGGCGTAGGTGACGCTGCGGCTCAGCTCGGTGAGGTCGGGGGCGTCGGCGCCGTCGAGTTCGCCGAGCAGGTCATCGACGCTGGTCAGGGCATCCCGGATGGCGATCACCTGGGGCTGGGCCGCCCCGGTGGCCGATATCACCCGAGTGGGGCCCAGCAGCGTGGCGAGTTCGACGCCCAGGGCACCGGCGATGCGTTGCAGGGTGGCGAGGGATGCAGTGTGCCGGCGGCCCTGCTCGAGTTTGCGGATCACGTCCACGCTGACCTCGGCTGCGGCCGCAAGGTCGTTCTGGGTGTAGACGCCCCTGCGCAGCACCCGGATGTTTTCGCCGATCATCGATCTCGCCATCATGACTGAGCGTAGGCCAGTGACCAGTGCTGCTCGCCGTCCGGTGTGTCGAGCCAGATCTGCTGCTGGTGGGGGGTGACGGTGAGGCCGAAGCGTTCCCAGCCGGGTTCGCCCAGCTCCCTCCAGCGCTGGTGGGTGGTTTCCAGCAGGTCCCACAGTCGCCGGGGGCCGCCCTGAATGGTGCGGTAAGAGCCGTTCTGGGGGGTGTGGCCTACCGCTGCCCATGACCCGTCCGGCGTGCTGAGTTCGGTGGCGAGGTCGTCGTCGAGCAGGTAGATCCGGCGGACGCGCAGGCCGGGAAGAACGGTCTGCACGACGAAACCCCAGGGGCCTGAGTAGCCGATCGGATGCAGCAGGTGCGGCGAGAGCCGCGAGGCCGTTTCAACGCCGTCGTCGGCCAGCGTGGGCCTGGGGGGGGGTGTGGAGGGCCGATCGGGGTGCTCGCGCAGCGGTATGAATGCGCCGAATCCCGGCTGGAACCCCCCCACGGCCGTGCCGTCGTCGGTGACCCTCAACCGCGCCAACGCTCCGCCCATGAGTGGCCCGGAGAGGTTGGCCAGGATGATTCCCCCGGGTCTGGTTTGCTGCACCCAGGCGTCAGGGATTCGCGGGACGCCGCAGGTGGCGATGATCCGGTCGAAGGGGGCGCGCTCGGGGACGCCTTGCGCGCCATGGCACGTGCTCAGGTGCGGGTGGAAACCGTGCGTGGCGAGTCGGCACCGGGCCGCGTCCACCACGGCTGGTCCGATGTCCACGCTGGTGACGTGCTGATCGCCCAGCCGGGCGGACAGCAGCGCGGCGTTGTACCCGGAGCCGGTGCCGATCTCCAGCACGTGGTGGCCGTCCCGCACGTCCAGGGTGTCCAGCATCGAGACCATCAGCCCGGGCAGGGTCGACGAGCTGGTGATCACCTGGGCGGTGCCGCCGCCGAGCTCCTTGGGTACTGGCTGGTCCATCAGCTCGGTGATCAGGGTCTCGTTGCTGTAGACCCCCTCGAGCCATTCCTTCCGGTCCCCGGGCCGGGTGCTATCGACCACGCGCCAGGGCGTCCGCCAGTCCTGCGGATCGTCCTTGACGTAGAAACGAGGGACGAACGTGTGCCGCCAGACGCGGGTGAACACCTCCCGCCACACCTCGCCGCGAAGATCACCCGATGCGCGCAGTTCCTCGGCAAGGGCTACCAGCCGATGTTGGATGTCATTCTCGTCGACCACACCACGAGCGGGTTCCACGACTATTCCGTCCTCTGGAGCAGGTATCTTGCGATGGCATCCGCGATGGGGAGGCCGGTGTTTTCTTCGATCCAGCCCCATTGTCCTTCCGGGTTGCACTCCAGGGCAACCCATTCGTGATCCGGTGTGACCACGAAGTCAAACGCGCCAAACGCCAATCCGGCGTTTGTCAGGTACGCCGTGACTGCGGAACGGATCTCTGCTGGGGTGTCGATAACGTCATAAACGTGCGAGTCGTAGTCGCGGCGCCAGTCGACCTGCGTGGAGGTTGCGGAGCCAGTATCGATTTTGGCCGCGAAGAACTCGTTGCCCACCACCGTCAGCCGGACCTCGAACGCCTTCGGAACGTACTCCTGGAAGAGATGAGCCGTATGGTGAACTCCGCGCAGATCCGCGAGGTCGTCGTTGCTCAACAGATGCGTGTACACCACCTGAGACCCGTCGGTGGTGCGGACCACCTCAGAAACGATCGCCTTGCAGACGACGTGGCCAACTCGCTTGACAAAGGATCGTACATCGTCCGCCCTGTTCGTGATCAGCGTTCGTGGCACTCTCAGCCCGCAGTCCCGGAAAGCAGCCAGCTGAGTTGGTTTGTAGGCGGCGTCGGCTGACTTTCCGGGGTGGTTGCACCACCGCACGGCCAGGCTCATCAGCACACCTCCCAGACCATAGCGTGCCTCATGACCAGCATGCCGCCGCTCGGCAGGAGTCAAACTCGACGAGAACTGAAAAGGTCCCGGCCTGCGCACATACACTGAGGCGAGGTCGCCGAGGCTGACTCGCCCCGCTGAGCAGGACACCAACCCGCCACGCCAACCGCTCTCCGCCAGCTCGACGCCGAGCTGTAGCCGTTGCGGAAAATCCGCGGTATCGACCCGGTAGGGGCACCCACCCCGCTTGGCAATAGCGTCCTCGACGTGATCCGCTGACACGTCATCTCGGCGGGTAACAATCAGCACCCCCGGGGAGGGAAAGTGCATCAGGAATCAGGGCTCGTAGTCTGACGGGCCGAAATCCTCTTTGCCGTGGGTTTGGCCGTCCGGATTCGTCGTTTCCTGCGGTGGGGTCGCCCCCGTCTTGTCGTGCTTGCCCGCCTGGATCGGCTCCACGAAGCGCAGGAGGAACGGCCGGTCGCCTACCGGCGAAAGACCACCGCTGTCCACCTGCGGAGCGGTCACCGGCCCGACCGCAACCCGATCACTTGCGGAGAGCAGCGGACCATCGTCCGCAGCGGTCACCGCAGACACCGTTAGACGAGCTTGACTCATTTCTGCCTCCCTCGCGCGTGGGCACGGTCGATGCTACGACGGTCGTGGCGCCCGCGGTGTGTTCAGGCGGCGGGCCAGCTCGCGCAGCCGGGGTGACGGGCGGCCGCGGGTCAGCAGCTCACCGACGAGCACCCGGGGCAGCTTTTGGTAGACGGTCCACTCCGGCGCCGCCCGCTCCATCGCCAGCAGCGTGGACTCCGCGGCCCGAGCGTGGCCCAGCCGCAGCTGGGTGTGCGCGACGTCGAGCAGGTGCCGGGAGCGGGAGGCCAGCGGCATGGCCGCATCCGGCGACATCCTGCGGGCCATCTCCATGGCGGCCACGTAGTCTTCGGTGACCACGGCGCAGTCGGTGGACTGCATCACCACACTGCTGGGTCCGAACACGATCTCGTAGTCAGTGCGGTCCACCCCGGTGCGCTGCGCTACCCCAGCGGCCTCGGCCAACAGGTCCGTGGCCGCCCCGGCCCGCCCTTGCCGGGCAGCGGCGGTCGCCCCGCCCAGCAGCACCCCGCCATACACCGACAGGTACGCGGCGCTGACCTCCCCCCTGGGTTGGAGGCTTTCCGCAGTGGCCACATAGACCCGTTCGGAGTCCACGAACCGGCCTTGACGGATGAGGACGTGACCGAGCCCGCTGCGGGTAGCGGCGGCTCGCAGCGGATCCGAGGCGACCTCGGCCAACCGCACCGCCTCCCGGGCCGCGACGTACCCGAGATCGAGCGCATCGAGACGCACCAGCGTCTCAGCCGTGATCGCGTGGACCTGGGCGGCCAGGTCAGCCGCCCGGCCCACCTCGGGCACGGTGGCATCGTGCATGGCGGCCGCGGCTTCGGCGAGCAGGCGAGGCAACATCGCCGCCAGCGGCTCAAAGCGGCCTGCCCAGTACAGCCCCCAGGCGTAGGTGACGCTGCGGCTCAGCTCGGTCAGGTCGGGGGAATCGGCGCCATCCAGCTCGTCTAGCAGGTCATCGACGCTGGTCAGGGCATCCCGGATGGCGATCACCTGGGGCTGATCCGCCCCGGTGGCTGATACCACCCGGGTGGGGCCCAGCAGCGCGGCGAGTTCGACGCCTAAGGCGCGGGCGATGCGCTGCAGCGTGCCGATGGAGGCGGTGTGTCGGCGGCCCTGCTCGAGTTTGCGGATCACGTCCACGCTGACGTCCGCCACGGCCGCGAGATCGTTCTGGGTGTAGACGTCCCTGCGCAGCACCCGGATACGTTCGCCGATCATCGATTTCACCATCATCGCTGAGCGTAGGCCGGTGGCCAGTGCTGCTCGCCGTTCGGTGTAGGCCCACCAAGTTGACGGTGCCGGCGGTCGAGCCGCTGAAAGCACCATCGTGCGTACGTTCAGCGGGACTGTCGCGTTGTGCGAAGCCGGGACAGGCGAGGACCGTTGATCCTGGCCCGCTACAGATCCGCTTCTCGCTCTCCGCGCAGGCACGCAGAACACTCCTTGACTAAGACGCTGTCACGATATATCGTGAGTGCGTCATATCAGTCTGGTGATAGTCAGGTCAGGAGAAGCCATGAACACCGATCACCACCACCACCCACTTGGTCACCGCGACCATCGAGCCGCCGGCCCTCAGCACG
>JAFATA010000033.1 GCA_019244165.1 Pseudonocardiales bacterium
CCCACGACCCCAACCCACCCCGGAACCCGCACACCCGAGGCGACACTCGGGCCATCGACCTGCCCATACCCCGAAAATGGCCACCAGAAGATCACAAACCAGAACCGAAGATCACTTCACCCTGCTACTCGCGGAATCGGGTCAGAGACGAGCTCTGGGACCAGAAGCTCAGGGAGCTGCAACGTGCTGGCGAGCAAGCCGACGTCGAGTATTTGACTCCGCTGCTCACGGATTCCCAGCAGGCGCTGGCGCTAGCAGTGAGCCGCGGGGACGCCACGGCTTGGCAAGCCGCAGACCGGACGTTCCTCGAATTAGATGAGCGGCGCAAGAAATTATATGAAGCAATCAAGATTCTGCAAGAAACTGGCCATCTCGATCGCATTCCAGTGGATGCTAAACTCATGATTGACTCGTATTTTGGGACAATCACCGGTTCTCCTCAGGGTCACCTGGCCATAGCTGGCGGCAACGGGTCCGATGACACCTGGTCCATGCCGGATGAGGACGACCTTGCCGAATGACCATGAAGAAGACGTGATGAATGGCGTTGAGCAAGAAGACCGCGCGCCTACCCCGACCAGGGTCCATCAACTCGGTCGTCGGCTGCGGGTCTTGGCTGGGGTCAAAGAGGACCTGCTGGCCTGGACGCCTCACGAGACGGCACGGTACACAGCGCTGGGCGGGATAGTCCTCAGCACTGCGGCGGTCGCCACGGTGTCAATGCTGTTCGCACTCCAGGAGGTTCTCGGCCACTTCTCGGTATGGACCCTGTTCGTCGTACTTGGCTGGGGTTTGGTGGTCCTCAACCTGGATCGGTGGCTGGTGTCCAGCGCATCGGGATCACAATGGCATACCCGGATGGCCGTATTTGTGCCCCGGCTAATACTCGCCGCTCTCTTTGGCCTGATCATCGCAGAACCGATCGTGCTGCGTGTATTCCAGACCGCAGTCGAGCAGCACATTCAGGACGGCCGGACCCAGCAACTGGTCCAGCTCCGCGATCAACTGGTGCGGTGCAACTCAGTGCCGGGCAGCACTGAGGCACCCAAAGCCGATCCGGCGGGCCCGGCGTGCCATGGCAGGCTGCTCACGGTCTCCGGTAATCCCGACGCGCTCGCCAGCGAACTTTCTCGACTCACGACCGAAGCCGACGAGCTACAGAAAACAATTAACAACGACACCGCCCAGCTCAGTACACTCAACGACAACGCACAGAAAGAATGCGCCGGCGGGAAGGGACCGGGCTTCACTGGTCAGGTAGGTTATGGTCACCAGTGTCTGGACCGCCTCGGCGTCGCGTCGCAGTTTGCCACCACACACCCGATCGAACAGCGACAGACACAGCTGACCAAACTGCACGCCCGAATTACGGAGCTGGTGGAGCAGCTGACCACATCGCAAAACTCGTATCATGATGCGCTCAAACGAGCCATTGACGCCAACGTCCAGGAACAGCGGACGCACCAGGGCCCGATCGGGCTGCTGGAACGATTCCAGGCGTTGGACGAACTAGCTGGCAAGAACGTCTTCTTGTCCGGGGCGCGGTGGACCATGACACTATTTTTCATTATTATCGACTGTCTACCGGTACTGACCAAGATGATGGGCGGTGTCACCAGCTACGATAAGACCATTGATCGCTTCTCGAGCGGCACGGACCGTATGTTCGCCGCCGCGCTTCGCGCGACTGAGACGACCGAGGTGGCCCGGTGGGAGAAGGATCGGCACCGCGCCGAAACTGACGCTCACAAAGAACGCGAAAACCGTGATCGCGATCATCTTCAGCGTGAGGCGGAGATTAACCAAAACAGGGAAAAAGAGGTTGATCTGCTCACAGAACGGCGCCTGCGGCAGATGCGGAACGGGGAGTCGGCGAGTGGCGCGAACAGAATACACGGGAAGTTGGCTGTCGATGGCGACGGAGTGGAGGAAAGTGGTGGATGACGAGGTGATCAAGACGACCGCCAGCTGCGCCGCCGAAGCGACCCCCGAGCGGCCTACCAGGTGCGGGTCACCCGCACCGCGCCACGTCAACTTAGAGGTCGGCGCTTGAAGTCCTTCGGGGGGATCCCCCGTCAGCGTTTCCGGATGATCGCCTGGGTGAGAGAGGCATCGTCAGCGCCATCCTGTCGCCGAGTTCGACATCTTCTGGACGCAGGTGGTGACGCCCAGATCGCTCTTGATCTCCGCAGCACGACACCAAAAGTGGTACCACCAGCGAGTTCTTGCGTTCGACCGCTTTCGTTGGTTCCATGGGGGACACGTGAGCAACGGAGGTCACGTATGCAGGCCGGGACGCTCAAGACGCGGACGTACCCTCGATGGTGACGGCTGAGGACGCCCGCTGGCTTGCCGGTTACCTGCGGAAGATGGTGTCCAGTCGCCCGGCCGCCTGGGCCGGCAGCGAGCTGACCCTCTCCCAGCTGATCGCGCTGCACATCATCAGCGCAAGGTCTCCGATGACGCTGATCGCGC
Source organism: Pseudonocardiales bacterium (assembly GCA_019244165.1). Lineage (GTDB taxonomy): Bacteria > Actinomycetota > Actinomycetes > Mycobacteriales > Pseudonocardiaceae. The sequence continues at coordinate 2,476 of JAFATA010000033.1, forward strand.
TGTCCGAGGCCCTGGGTACCCGACCCCCGGCCACCTGCGCGATGGTCAACCGGCTCACCCAAGCCGGGCTGGTCCGCCGCACGACGGACCCTAACGACCTGCGACGCGTCCTGCTGGCCGTCACCAACACCACAGCCCAGATGATCGGCAAAATCGACCCCGACACCGCGCGACGCCTGCAGGCCGTGCTGAGCAGCATGGGCTCAGCCGCTCAACGCGTCCTCACCGAGGTCCTCAAGGACACCGCGCGACGCCTCACCCACTAACCAACCGGGACACCCCCCGCAGCTGCCGATGCGACACTATCGAGGGGTGAACGCAGCGCCGCATTCCGCGACAGTTCCGGACACCCTGTTCGACGACCCGGCCGCCGAGGCCCGCTGGCGGGCCCGGTTCACCGCACCCCGGGTCAGCCTGCCGCAGTGGGCCCGCGACGCCCCAGACCGCTGCTTGTACACCTCCAACGCCTCAGGCACCTGGGAGGTCTACGCCTGGGACCGCGCCACCGGAACGCACCGGCAAGTCACCGACCGGCCGCACGGCACCCACATCGCCACCGTGACGCCCGACGGTGCGCAGGTGTGGTGGTTCGCCGACACCGGCGGTGACGAGTTCGGCGGCTGGATGACCGAGCCGTTCAGCGGGCGGCCCGCTGACGAGCAGCCGCAGCCGGCCGTGCCAGGCACCACGCCCGGCTACCCAGCCGGGCTGGACCTCGGGCGGCACAGCGCGGCGATCGGTGCCTCCACCGAGGAGGGCACCACAGTGTGGATCTCCCGGGAGGGTAGGGCTCACATCGTCTACCGCAGCGAGCACGACGCCGGGGTGGGTGCCCTGTCCCGCGACGAGCGGCTGCTCGCGATCATGCATTCCGAGCACGGTGACTCCCGCCACCCCGCGGTCCGGGTGCTCGACGTGGGGGGACCGGCCGCAGGCTCGCGCCTCGCCGAGAAGTGGGACGGGGCCGGCAATGGCCTAGAAGTGCTCGGCTTCGCCCCCCTGGAGGGCGACCCCCGGCTGCTGCTCGGGCACGAACGGCGCGGCCGCGAGGAACTGCTGATCTGGGATGTCGCGGCGGACACCGAGACCGAGATCGCCCTGGAGCTACCCGGCGAGCTGTCCGCCGACTGGTATCCCGACGGCACCGCGCTGCTCGTCGCCCACCAGTACGCGGCCCGCTCCACGCTGCACCGGTACCAGCTGGCCACCGGCGAGCTGAGCGCGCTGGACATTCCCCGCGGCACGGTCGGCGGTGCGGCGGTCCGGCCGGATGGCACTGTCGAGTACGCCTGGTCCTGCGCCGACCAGCCTCCCGCCATCCGCGCGCTGCACCCGGACGGCACCGACCGTGCCCTGCTGCGGCCCCAGGGCGAGCCGGCCCCCGGCTCGCAACCCCTGGCCGACCAGTTCGTGGCGACCCCACACGGAGCCGTGCACGCGCTGGTGGCCACCCCCGCTGGCGCCCCCCGGGGTCCGTTGCCCACCGTGTTCCTGCTGCACGGCGGACCGCACGCGGCGGATGAGGACCGCTTCTCCGCGGTCCGAGCGCTCTGGCTGGACGCGGGCTTCGCGGTGGTCCACGTCAACTACCGTGGATCGACCGGCTACGGCTCGGCCTGGCGGGACGCGATCGAGAACCGGCCGGGGCTGACCGAGCTGGAGGACGTCGCGGCCGTGCACGACTGGGCGATCTCCAGCGGGTTCGCCGACCCGGCGAGGTGCGTGGTAGAGGGCTGGTCCTGGGGTGGCTACCTGGCGCTGCTCGCCGTCGGGACCCAGCCGCGGCGCTGGGCGGCGGGGGTAGCCGGCAGCCCGGTGGCCGACTTCGTGGCCGCCTACGCCGACGAGATGGAACCGCTGCGGGCCTTTGACCGGGCGCTGTTCGGTGGCTCACCCAAGGAGCGGCCCGAGCGCTACCGGATGGCGTCCCCGATCAGCTACGCGGCCGACGTGCGCGCTCCGGTGCTGCTGCTGGCCGGGGAGAACGATCCGCGCTGCCCGATCCGTCAGATCGACAACTACCTCGCCCGGTTCACCGAGCTGGACAAGCCCTACCAGTGCTACCGCTATCACGCCGGACACGGGTCGCTGATCGTGGCCGAGAACCTCCGGCATGCCGCCATCGAGGTGAGGTTTGTTCGCGACGTGCTCCTGGGTGAACTTTACCCTCGATCAACGCGGTGGTAACGCGAACGGCGGAAACTAGGTCAGGAGGTGGTCATCGTGACCCTGTGGCGGCTGCACGTCGACGTGGCCGATCAGCCCGGCCAGCTGGGCGCGCTCGCCGCGGCGATCGGCGGCTGCGGGGCCAATATCGTTTCCCTGCACGTGGTGGGCGAACCGGCCGAAGACGGGGCGGTGACCGACGAGCTGCTGGTCCACCTGCCGCTGCAGCTCGCGGTGCCGGCGCTGGTGGAAGCCATCGAGGCCGCCGGGTTCTGCGTCACGGTGGTGGTGCAGGCCGACGCGCAGGCGTTGGCCGATCCGGTGAGCACCGCGCTGGCGCTGGCGCACTGCGTTGTGGTCGACCCGGGCAGCGCCGCGCGGGCGGTGGCGGCTCTGCTGCGCGCTGAACTGGCGGGGGACGGCGCACCGCCGGCCGCGCATCACGCCGAGCTCGGCAACGCGGCGACGCGGGTGCGGCTGCGACGCGGCTGGCCGTTCACCGCCACCGAGATCTCCCAGGCCGCAGCGCTGCTCGAGCTTGCTGGGTCTTCCGGCGGGCGTGGGCTTGCGCCACCACGAGCTAGCGTGCAACTGACCGACGGGGCCGAGGTGGTGCTGCGCGCCGCCACGGCCGCGGACGCGCCGCTGGTCGCGGCGCTGCATGCGCGCTGCTCCCCGCACACCCGGGCACTGCGCTCACTGCCCACCAGACCGGTGCTGACCGCAGCCGTGCTACGGCAGCTGATCGGCGCCGACGGATCCACCAGCGTGCTCGCGGTGACCACCGATGGTGGCGCCGCGATCGGGCTGGCGAACCTGGTCCGCACCGGGTCCGACGCGGCTGCGGTCGCACTGCTGGTGGAGGACGTCTGGCAGGGCCGGGGGGTGGGCACGGCGCTGGCCCGCAAACTGGTGGAGCTGGCCCGAGCCGATCAGATCACCGAGCTCACCGCGGTGTCGCAGGTGGGCAACAGCGCCCTGACCCGGGTGTTGCGCCGGGCGGGGTTGCGCCCACGCGGCCGGTTGGAGGGAGGCTTTCTGCACGTCCGGGCCGCCCTGCACCCCGAAACGCTCAGCCCGAGCGCATCGACTAGGGCCAGCCTGGCCTAGCCCCGGCGCGGTGTTCGTGCGTGCCCTGTGTCCTCGCACTGGGCCCCAGCGGAGTGCTCTTGGGCGAACTGCACCACCTGCTGCCCGATCGTGCGCAACGTGCGCTCGACCGCAGGATCAGAGGGGACGCCATGGTCGTCAAAGCTCACCTCGGTGGAGTTCAGCGCCGCGCCCAGCGGGGTGGGCCACCCGTGCAGCGCGTGCACGATCGAGCGCAGCGCGCTCAGCGTGGTCACCGCCGCTTGCCAGCCCAGCGCCATGGCCACGCACCCGACCGCCCGCCCGTCCAGGTAGGGCCGGGAGTCGGCGCGCAGGTCCTCGACGTAGTCCAGCGCGTTTTTCACCAACCCGGAGACGGTGCCGTGATAGCCCGGCGAGACCAGCACCACGCCGTCTGCCCTGCGTAACGCGTGCACCAGCCGGTGCGCCACCTCGCTGCGGGCCGGCACCGCGGGGTCATAGAACGGCAGGACCAGGTCCGCGCCGGTGATCGCGAGGGTCTGCGCACCGGCGAGGCGGGCACCCTGGAGAACCACGTTCAGCGCCCGCTCAGACTGCGAGTCCGCGCGCATCGAACCCCCGATACCGACCACGGTGAGCCCCATGGCTGGTGACCTTACGACGCGGCGGGCGCACGGCGCGCTGCCGGATCCGGCTCCCCGGTGCGCGAAGGCCCGGCACCCCCAGAGTGCCGGGCCCTCGCCGGTGTTCCCGGCTGGGTCTTGCGGATCAGGACTGCCCGGCACGGACGCCCTGCTCGACCCGGTCACCCAGGTCCTTGTCCACGTGGCGCCAGTACTCGAAGGCCCGCTGCAGGACTGGCTCGGTCACACCCTTGAGCAGATGACCGACGATGTTACTCACCAGCCGCTCGCGGGCCGCGTCGTCCAGGACCTTGCGGACCAGGGTGCCCGGCTGGCCCCAGTCGTCGTCTTCCGCGTGCAGCGTATAGGCGGCGTGCACCATCTCCCCGCTGGTGTACCACCCAGCCGGCTCACCGTAGCGCGCGGTGTCGGCCTGCGGCCCGCCCTTGGAGTTCGGCGCGTACACCGGGTCGGTGACGTTGTGGTAGCGCATCGCGCCGTCCTTGCTGTAGCTGTGCACCGGTACTTTCGGTGTGTTGACCGGGATCTGCTGGTAGTTGGTACCGATGCGGGCCCGGTGGGCGTCGGCATAGGCGAACAGCCGAGCCAGCAGCATCTTGTCCGGACTCGGCCCGATGCCAGGCACCAGGTTGTTGGGCTGGAAGGCGGCCTGCTCGATCTCGGTGTGGTAGTCGGTCGGGTTGCGGTCCAGCGTCATCCGGCCAACCTCGATGGGCGGGTAGTCGCTGTGTGGCCACACCTTGGTCAGGTCGAAGGGGTTGAATCGGTAGGTCTTGGCGTCCTCGAACGGCATGATCTGCATCTTGAGGGTCCAGCTCGGGTACTCACCCCGCTCGATTGCCTGGTACAGATCGCGGGTGTGGTAATCGCCGTCCACGCCGGCCAGGCGGTCGGCCTCCTCCTGAGTGAGGAAATCGATGCCCTGGTCGGTCTTGAAATGATACTTGACCCAGAACTTCTCGCCGGCGGCGTTGACCCACATGTAGGTGTGGCTGGAGTATCCGTTCATGTTCCGCCAGGTCTTCGGGATGCCCCGGTCCCCCATCAGCCAGGTGACCTGGTGAGCCGACTCCGGCGAGAGCGTCCAGAAGTCCCACTGCATGTCGTTGTCGCGCAGGTTGGTGTCGGCGCGGCGCTTTTGCGAACGGATGAAGTGCTGGAACTTCATCGGGTCACGGACGAAGAACACCGGGGTGTTGTTGCCGACCATGTCGTAGTTGCCCTCGGTGGTGTAAAACTTCACCGCGAAACCACGGGGGTCGCGCCAGGTGTCGGGGCTGCCGCGCTCGCCGGCCACCGTGGAGAATCGGATCAACATATCGGTCGTAGTGTTCGGCTGGAACACCGCGGCTTTAGTGTAGGCGCTGACGTCGTTGGTCACCTCGAATCGACCGAAGGCGCCACCGCCCTTCGCGTGCGGCTGACGCTCCGGAATGCGCTCGCGGTTGAACTGCGCCATCTGCTCGATGAGGTAGTGATCCTGGAGGAGGATCGGTCCATCCGGACTGACGGTGAGCGAGTGCTCATCACTCGCGACCGGGATACCGGCATCCGTCGTCGTCGGCTTGGGCTGCGTGCCGGTCACTGTAATGCCTCCCTAGAGTGGTAAGGGCTTCTGTCGGTAGTCATTCGGTAGTCATTCGCGCTGTCCTGGGCTGGGGTTCGGTGCGTCCGCACGAGTGACACACTACGTGGTGGTGATTGTCACCGGTCCGGCGCTCGAGCCGGGCCGGGTGCCCGGCCAGCCACTGCAGCACCGTCAGGCGGGGTGCGGTTACCCGCAACCTCGCCTGGCGCAGGTGATGCCGCACGTCCGAGGCAGCCATGACACAAGCCACTATCCCAGAGTTATCTGGAACGAGTCAAGAAACGACCCGCGGACGGTGCCCCTGGTGGCCACTGGCGGCAGCGTAACCAACCAGCAGTAACCAACCAGCAGTAACCAGCCAGCAACCAGTCACAACTTCCGACCAAGCCCGCAATACGTTGAAAAGCCTTCTGGGTCCGTACTTAGGCTCTCGTTGAGCTCCGGGCGCCACAACGGAACCGGGACAATCCCAGGCTCCACGAGGTCCAGTCGATCGAAGAATCCTGTAATCCGCGTAAGGCTGCGGAACGTTAGCGGGGCCCGACAAAGGCCACGAAAATTTGCCAGGCCGGCCATGAGGGTCCCATCGTGGTCGCTATGCGCGACTGACAGATAGCTACCAGGGCACACCGCGTCCATGTAGGCCGCGAGGGACTCGACTGGATTGTTGGCATCAGAAACATAATGCAACACCTCAATCGCGAGCACGGCGACCGGCGCGCCCAGGTCGAGCAGCCCACATCGGCTGGTGGCATCGAGCACCTGCTCCGGCTGGCTCAAGTCGGCGCACAGCATAACAACATCCCGGCTCTCAGCCAACAAACTGCGGCCCTCAGCCACAGTCCTCGGGTCTATATCGACGTATACCACGCGACACTCAGGGCTGAGACCTTGCGCCACCTCATGCACGTTGCCCGCGACGGGCAGGCCCGATCCGAGATCCAGGAACTGCCGCACTCCCGCCCCCACGAGATACCGCACCACGCGATCCAGAAACGCCCGGTAGATGCGCACCACGTGCGCCAGATACGGTGCTCCCAACAAGATGCGCTCAGCGATCTGACGATCGGCCGCGTTGTGGTGCGATCCACCCAACCAGCAATCACGAACTCCCGTAACACTCCACGGGATCGAACCGTTTTTCACCAGAACCCCGACTGGCAAAGACACCTTCGCGTTCACCTATCCTTTCAAGGTGGCCAAGACCCCTGTAACGATACAGACATGAGCAGCGGTAATACACTGGCCGGCCTCCTCCAGAATCCAACCCGCTACGCCGGGATGCTCGGAGGACACGCTGACCATCCGTCGGCACGATGGGGTGAATAACGATTTTGTTGAGAATTACACGATCTGACGGCGCCTGGGATGGGCCGGAATGCGCGATGATGGGACGGTGCAGGCGTGGCGGGTGCACCGGCCAGGGGCGATAAGTAGCCAGCCGCTGCGCCGGACGCACGAACAGCTGCCCCGGCCGGGCGCGCATGAGCTACTGGTGCGGGTGCTGGCCTGCGGGGTGTGCCGCACCGACCTGCACGTCGCCGAGGGCGACCTCCCCGTGCACCGGCGGGGTGTGGTGCCCGGCCACGAGGTGGTCGGTGAGGTCGTCAAGGCTGCCGACGGCCGGTCCGACACCGGCCCGTTCGGGATAGGGCAGCGGGTCGGCATCGCCTGGCTGCGCCACACCTGCGGGCAATGCCGCTACTGCACCCGCGGGTCGGAGAACCTGTGCCCGTACTCGCAGCACACCGGATGGGACGCCGACGGCGGGTACGCCGAGTTCACCACGGTGCCCGCCGACTACGCCTACCCGCTGCCCGTGAGCTACCCCGACGCCGACCTCGCGCCGCTGCTGTGCGCGGGCATCATCGGGTGGCGCGCGCTGGCTCGGGCGAACCTGCCGCCGGGCGGCCGCCTGGCCCTCTACGGCTTCGGGGCCAGCGCGCACCTCACCGCGCAGATCGCTCTGGTCCAGGGCGCGACCGTGCACGTGCTGACCCGCAGCGCCCAGGCCCGAGAGCTCGCCCTGGCGCTGGGCGCCACCTCGGTGGGCGCAGCCGCCGACGCCCCACCGGAGCCGGTGGACTCCGCGATCCTGTTCGCTCCCGCCGGGGAGCTGGTGCCCTGCGCGCTGGCCGCGCTCGACCGGGGCGGCACCTTGGCGCTGGCCGGCATCCACCTCACCGACATCCCCGTGCTGCACTACCAGCAGCACCTGTTCTTGGAACGGCAGATCCGCAGCGTCACGGCCAACACTCGCCAGGACGGTCAGGAGTTCCTGCGTTTCGCCGCCGAACACCGGCTGCGCGTGGTCACCACCCCCTACCCGCTGGACCGGGCTGACGCGGCCCTCACCGATCTTGCGGCCGACCGGGTGAGCGGTGCGGCCGTCCTCATCCCCTAAAGCAGGCCCTGAGACAGGCAACGACGTCCTCGTCGGTGTCTTGGGAAAAGTCGCGGTACCACCCGCCGATCGCCCAGAGCATCCGCGGGGTGACCAGGGCGATCACCTCATCGGCTTCGTCATGCCCCTGGCTGGCCCAATCCAGCGGCGCCACCGGGACGGCTAGGACAACGCGGGCCGCACCCTGAGCCCGGACCACCGCGCAGGCGGCCCGTGCGGTAGATCCGGTCGCGATGCCGTCGTCGACCACCACCGTGCTGCGCCCGGCGAGCGGGATGCGGGGCCGATCACCACGGAACCGTTGGGCCCGCCGCTGCAGCTCAGCGCGCTCCTGGTCTTCCACGGCGGCTAACTCCTCGGTGGTGACCGCGGCGCGGCGGATCACCTCGGGCAGCAGGATGCGCACGCCACCCTCGCCGATAGCGCCCATGGCCAGCTCGGGCTGCGACGGTACCCCCAGCTTGCGCACCATGATCACATCCAGCGGGGCGTCGAGGGCGGCGGCCACCTCTGCCGCGACCCGGACCCCACCACGGGGAAGGCCCAGGACCACCACGTCGGAGCCGCGCAGATGGTGCAACCGCTCGCTAAGCTGCCGCCCCGCGTCGGCACGATCGACAAACATCGCGCCACCTCCGTCCACCAGCTCCGATTATCCGCCGGTGTCCCTGGCTAGCGGGACCCTCACTGCCGTGCTGGCAGGACGGTGAAGGGTGCAGAGAGCTCAGCGGCGCCGCAGGTCGCGGAGATCTGGTACCGGCCGGGAGCGACGCCCGAGCGGACGGTGCCCGAACCGAAGAGATGCCACGGTTGGTGGCCGTTCGGGTTTCCCCGCAGCGCACCGATGTCGAGAACCGGCGAATGCACCGCACCCAGGTTGTCTAGGCACGCCACGTCCAGCGACACCGCAGACCCCGGGGCACCCTGCTCGGGGGACACCCGCAACCAGCTCACCCCGGGCGCGGGCGGCGCCGGCTCCCCGGGCGTGCTGGGCAGGCTCGACGGCAGGCTCGACGGGGGGCGGGGTTCGCTCGGCTTGGGTTCGCTCGGCCCTTCGCTTGGCCTGGAACAGGCCACAGTGAGCGTCCCCACAAGGGCGACGCTGACGATGCTGGTGACGAAAACTCGGAGGCCCATGCCTGTGCAGTATGCCGTGCGGATCAGGGGCCGCTCAGCGTGGCGGGGTTGCGGGGACATCGACCTGGGTGACCGGAGGTGTGGCCGCGGACACCCGCCCCGGGGTGCGCAGGGCAGGGGGGGCAGGTCGGTTGCCCACCTCCACCGGGCCTGTCACGCTGCCGGTCACTGGGGCGAAACCGGAGCGGTCGGGCAGGAACGCACCGAGCCGGCAGTCCACCTGGGTGCTCCCGGCCTGCCAGCTCTCCGGGCGCAGCGTCTCCCAGAACAGCGTGAGCCCCTTGTTGGCGACGACCGCAGGCCCCCCGGAGAAGTCCTTCGCCAGCCGGGTGCATTCGGTGTTCAGCACTCGGTCCTGCGCGGCTTCGTCGGGGTATCCCTGGGGAAAGGCTCCCTTGAGGTCAACCACCCCGATGACCTCGATGGCATGGGGGCTCGCACACGGAACGGGATCGCCCACTGCTTTGCCGTCGTTGCCCAAGCAGGTGCCGGGCGGATGCACGTCGGACTGGTCGGCTGCCAGCACACTGCCGGTGGTGAGGAACAGCGTTCCGGTGCGGCCAGCGGACTGCACCCCGCAGCGCAGCGTCCGGTCCCCGCGTCGCCAGCCGGCCTCGCTGGGTTTGATCGCGCCTACGGTGAAGCGGCCGAACGGGTCAAAGTGATGAGCCAGGATCTGGGCGTTGCGCTGGGTGCAGCGCTGCGCCACCAGCTGCTGCCAACGCGCCGGATCGGGGAAAGCGGCCTGGGAGCCGAAGTCCTGGAGATCCAGCGTCCCGGTGACCTCGAACAGGTGGGGTTGGGTGCAGCTCACCTCCCTGGCGTCGATGGCGTCGGGTTTCTGCCAGGTCAGGCAGGTGTGTGGGAGGAGCCGCAGCGGCGGCGCACCCGGCGGGGGGGCCAGGCCGGGCACGCCGGCGAACAAGACTGCCTTCCCGGTGGGCACCCCGAGGATGACCAGCACCGCCAGCGCGCCCAGCACGGCCCCAACGGCCAGCCGCCGGGTGACGCGGCTGGCGCGGTGCCCGGCGGCCTTCACCGGGAGGTGCCCACCCGTCGGTTCAGCCTGCGGGCCTTGATCGCCTCGATGCCGATGGGGATGAACGACAGCGCGACGATGCCAACCAGGATCAGCTCCACGTGATTTCTGACGAGTGTAATCCGACCGAGCCAAAAGCCCAGCAGAGTTACTCCGGTGGCCCAGGCGACACCACCGAGGACTGAGTACGTGAGGTACGTGCGGAAATTCATGCGGCCTATCCCGGCAATCACCGTGATGAAGGTCCGCACGATAGGGATAAAACGGCTAAGCAGGATCGCCCGCGCGCCATACTTGTCGAAAAAGGCGTGTGTCTTGTCCACGTACTCCTTTTTAAACAGACGGGAGTCCGGCCGGTTGAACAGTGCCGGCCCCGCCCGGTAACCCACGTAGTAGCCGACCAGGTTGCCCACGACGGCGCACACCGTGAGCAGCAGGCATACCAGCCAGATCGAAGAGGCGATGAGACGGGCCGCGACGAACAGCCCGGCGGTGAACAACAGTGAGTCGCCGGGCAGGAAGAATCCGATGAGTAGCCCGCATTCGGCGAAAATGATCAGACCTAGTCCGACCAGCACGAAGGGGCCCAGCATCCGCAGCAGCTGGTCGGGATCCAGCCACGACAGGCCTAGCGACGATGGGCCCAGCGCCAGCGCCGTGCCGAGGGGGGAGGGCGTCACGGCGCCACGGTAGCCTAGGCGCCGTCACCAGATGCTGATCACGCCGGCCAAGGCGCCAGCCAGCGCTCCGAGCAGCACCGCCAGGACGAGCACCCTCCAGGCTGAGGGTGAGGGCTTGGCATGCGCCGGCCCCCGGCGGCCCGACCCGAGCCCCACCCCGGAGGCGTGCGCCCGCAACGCGGCGGACAGCCGCCGATCCATCTGATCGTTCATACCTAGGAGTGCTCCAGGATCCGTTGCAAGGCGTCCAGCGCGCGGCTGGAGCTGGACTTCACGGTGCCGCGACTGACCCCGGTGGCTGCCGCGATCTCCGCCTCGCTCATCCCCCCGTAGTAGCGCAGCACCAGCACCTCACGTTGCCGCGGCGGCAGCTGGCCCAGCGCGACGACCACCGCCTGGTGCTCGGTGGTCAGCATCGCCAGCGACTCCGCTGAGCGCGTATTGGCGGTTTCCCGTGCGACGCCGATCTCCTCCGGTTGGCCACCCCCCAAGGGCATGGATTCCGGAAGTAAAGCCGCCAGCCCCGAGAACGAGTGATTATGTTTACGCCAATATAGAAAGTGATTGGCATTCACCGGGAGGACAGGGAAACCTGTCCCGGGTGCCTGGATGCACTCCTGGATGTTGACCAATTGCTCGGGTTGGGGATACTCCAACGCCTTTAGCAAGACGCCGTAAACGATAGAGAAAATTGCTGTAGTCGCTCCGATCCCCAGAGTCAGGGTCAGGATTGACGTCACCGTGAATATTGGGCTGTTGCGCAGCTTGCGGAATGCGTATCGTAGGTACTGCATGAATGAGATTACGAGGTAAGTCGGTCTCTGGTTAGTTAGGAGAGAGAAAAATTACGGGCAGGGTCTGGACCCTGCTAGACTAAAGAACGATCCCTTTCGGCTGTCGCTCCTCGCCAAAATACCTGGGCTGAGGCTGCGCCTCGCGCCGAAATAGAAAATAAGGAGTCTTCCAACCTTAATGAAATACATCTTTACGTCCGAATCGGTGACGGAGGGTCACCCG